>CAWGJV010000036.1:0-136374 GCA_963822975.1 uncultured Alphaproteobacteria bacterium | reverse complement strand
GAGAACACCATCATCTTGGCCACCGTCCGCGGATCGATCCCGAACCGCCGCGCCGCCTCGCGTTGGCTCAATCCCTCGATCTGCACCGCATGCCGGACCCGCGCATAAAGCTCCACACCCTTCATCCCCCGCCCTCTGCAAAAAACCGCAAAGAGCTATCCGCTGCCGGATTTTTGCTCCGGCGCAAACCGGAACCAGCCCGGCCGCTTCATTGAGGGATTTTGTCTCCGGCGATTACACACCGGCCGGCGAATCACATGCAGTACAATGCGCGATGGCTTCTATTGTGGCCCGAGTCCGTCGAATGGCCGAGTCCCGAGCCCACGCAGGTTTTCGCGTTCCTTACTTCTTCTTGTAGGGCTTTAGACGAAGCCGAGTTTTCGCTGTTCATGTCGCCCGGGCGAGGTCATTCCTCGCCGCATGAACCATCGGTCCGTCACCAACGGTATCCTAGCGAAAAGACGGTTCCCTCGCGGGTATAGGCCGGTCCCCCCCTTGGACCGGCTCGGTCGCCGGCGGGGGCCTCCCCGGGGGTTTGGCCGAGACTAGACAAAAAACGCTAGTGATTTCAATGTGATTTGGCGGAGGGAGCGGGATTTCGAACCCGCGTTACGGTTGCCCGCAAACACGCTTTCCAAGCGTGCGCCTTCAGCCACTCGGCCACCCCTCCGCAAGACCCGGGAAAACAGCGCAAATCCGCGGGTCAGGGCCGGCACTATAGTCGCGGCGACCTTGGGCGCAAGCGCCGAACCGACCGCCGCCGAACCGCCGGGCGGACGCCGGAAATGCCCCGCACACCGCCGAACTGCCGCGCTCACGCCGGCCTCGCCGAGAGTTGACCGCGGCCCCGATTGCAGCCAACACTCGCCATCCCTATTTCGGCAGCGTCGTCAGGCAAGACGCCGTTCCCTGGTGCGGCCAGCAAGCATGATCGGATTCCTCTCGCGGTTCGTCGGGTCTGTGGCTGACCGCCGGCGCCCTGGTGGCGCTGGTGATCGACGCGACCAAATCGATCGCAGCCTCGTCCCTTGCGGTCACGCCGCTCGGCCAGTCCTGGGCCAATGTCAGCCAGGTTTCACTGATGTCGGCGCAACAGTTCGTCCAGCGGCAGCTCGAGGCCTATGTCGGCCACTGGCTCTGGGATCCGGTGATCCAGGCGATCCTGCTCCTGCCGACCTGGGCGGTGCTGGGCGCGCTCGGATTCCTGCTGACCTATCTCGGCAGCCGCAGCCGACGGGCGACGCCGGCCTACGGCTGACGACACGACACACGCAACCACCGGCCGCAAGCGCCGGATAGGAGGAAAGCGATGAACATCCTCGACCTTCTTGGCCGCAAGACCGCGATGCCCGACAAGGCGGACGCCGCTGCCCGGCCGCGACCAGCCGATCCCGACCGCCGAGACCCATTTCGTCAATCACCGCCCGCTGAAGGGCCCCTACCCGGACGGCAGCGAGACGGCGCTGTTCGGCCTCGGCTGCTTCTGGGGCGCGGAGCGCGCCTTCTGGAAGATCCCCGGCGTCTGGGTGACGGCGGTCGGCTATGCCGGCGGCCACACGCCGAACCCGACCTATCGAGGAAGTCTGCACCGGCAGGACCGGGCAGAACGAAGTGGTGCTGGTGGTCTTCGACCCGAAGGTCGTGACCTACGAGGCGCTGCTCAAGGCCTTCTTCGAGGCGCATGACCCGACGCAGGGCATGCGCCAGGGCAACGACGTCGGCACGCAATACCGTTCGGGCATCTACGTGGCCGACGCCGGGCAGCGCAAGGCCGCCGAGGCGGCCCGCGACGCCTATGGCAAGGCGCTCAAGGCCAAGGGCTACGGCGCCATCACCACCGAGATCGTCGACAGGCCGGTTTTCTACTTCGCCGAGGACTACCACCAGCAATATCTCGCCAAGAATCCGGGCGGCTATTGCGGCCTTGGCGGCACCGGCGTCTCCTGCCCGATCGGCGTCGGCGTGGCCGCCGTCTAGCGCCGCCGCGAACGGCTCGACCGGCCGACTGCGCCATGCATAATGCGCCCCGCAAAAAGGGGTGAGGGTCGCGTGGCGCATCGCATCAGGAAGCGTGAGGAGATCGGGGCGGCGCTCCTGCGGCTGGCGCGCGAGGATCTTGCGGCGGCGCGCAAGGACCTTGTCGACGGCGGCCCCCGCGAGGAGCGGGTTCACCGCGTCCGCCAGCGCCTGAAGCGGGTCCGCACGTTGCTCACCGTGCTCGAGCCCGGTCTCGGCGAGCATGCCGAGACGACGCAGGCTGATGCTGACGTCGGTGGCCCGCATGCTTGCCGGCGCGCGCGACGCCGACGTGGTCGCCGCCAGCGCCCGTGGTCTGGCGGCGGCGACGCCGCAGGCCGAAGAGCTCGGCCTCGACCGGGTCGTCGAGGCTCTCGACCGCGAGGCCGCCCACGCCCACCGCGAGAAGACGCCGATCGGCGACGTGAACCGCCGGCTGGGCGCGCTGCTCGGTGAGGTGTCCTCCTTCGACGAAGCGTGCTTCGACGGTCCGGCGCTGCTCGAGGACGCGCTCGAGCGCATCCTATCGCCAGGGCCGCGAGTCCCTGCGCCGGGCACGATCAAGCCTGGCGACGCCGGACCTGCACCGCTGGCGCAAGAAGGTGAAGGACCTCTGGCACCTCCTGCGGTTGGCGCGCGCGCGGCTGAGCGACAGCGGCCAGAAGATGGCGCCGCTGCTCGAGCGGCTCGGCGACCTGCTTGGCCTCGATCACGATCACGCGCTGCTCGCCGAGAAGCTCGCCCTGTCGCCGACGGGCGACCTGGCGCTGATGAGCCAGCTCTCGCTGATCGCCCAAAGGCGGCGCGAGCTCGAGGCCGAGGCCTTCGATCTCGGCGATCGAATCTACGGCAAGTCGACCAAGGCTTTCGCACGCAGCCTCAAGCTGCGCTAGGACCAGGACCCGTCGTGGAGAAGCGCCAGTAGCTGACGCTTCTACGCTTGGCGCATTTGGAAGGTCAGATCAGTCCGCTGTCGCGAGCAATCGCCGTGGCCTGACTTCGGCTGGACGCGGCCAGCTTGCTCAGCAGAGCGGTCACATGGTGGTCGACCGTCTTCGGCGAGATCGAGAGCTGCCGCGCGATCGACTTGTTCGACAGCCCGCGGCCAACCAGGCGGAGCACGTCCATTTCGCGCGCGGTCAGACCGGCCTGGTTGGCGCGCGTGGATTGACGCGGTCCGCGGGCGACGTGCCGCACGCCCTTGCGCCGCATAATGGCGCGCACGTGCTGGGCAACGACTTTCGCGCCCAGCGAATTGAAGATGGCGATGGCCTCGCGCTGCGCTGGTTCATCTCCTTCCAGAAGCGCAAGGGCGCGATCATAGGGCGCGCCAATCTCGGCCCACGCCTCTGCGGCTCCTTGCCAGCTGCCAGAAAAGAGGAGTTGGTAGGGCTTCGCCAAGCCACGGAGATCGCCAAGGTCTGCCCCCGGGGCCAACGCTCGTTTCCAGTAGATCATCTCCCCGAAGACTGCCCTGGTCGCTGTCCCCTTGATGCAATGATCGAGCAGGCGCAGCGCTTCATCCGTTTCATCCAGCCCGAGCCATGCGCGTTCGGCCCTTATCATTGCCAACGGGGCCAGCCTCTGCGGCTCCATTCCCCTTTCAAGGAATTTCCAGGCTTCCTTGAGAGAATCCTCGACGCCAGCCTCACCTCGCCGAAGCGCCAGCTTCACACGTACTGCCAGCGCCGGCTGCCGGCTGAAGGACGTGGTGTTGACGTTGTCCAGGACCTGGTCGGCAACCTGCTGTGCCTCGTCCCAGCGACCCTGGCGCAGGCGCAACTCCGCCAGCCAACCACGCATGTAATCGCGCGACGGATCGATGTCGCGTGCAATGCAGTAGTCGATTCCGGACAGAAGGACCGATTCGGCAGCGTGGAAGCAGAGCAAATTCACTTCCACCCAGCCGCGATTTAGATAGGCCCGCGCGGCGTGTTCCTCCAAGTCGAGGCGGAGAGCCATACCGAGACTCTGTTCAAGATGCCGGCGTGCGCTCTCGGCGTCGACCCAAGCCTCGGCTGTGCCAATGTTGTTGAGAGCATGGCAGACGATATCCGGCCTACCCTCTTTCTCGGCAAGGGCGATTGCCTTCTCGCCATAGCGCAAGACCGGTTCGACTTTGGCTTCGAGCATGTCGAGCTGTGATTGGTTCGAATAGGCCATGGCAAGTTCGGGTCCGGGAGGCATGGCTTCGAGTATCGCCATGGCCTCGCTCCCGTAGACGTCAGCGGACTTGCGGTCACCGGCGAAGTAGCTAATCCGCGACAGCAACCGCAGACAGTCGCCCTCCCTCACGTGATTGCCGAGACTCCTGTGCAGCTGCAGCGCCGAGAGCTCGGCCGTGATCGCCGAAAGCTCGGCCGGGATGGCCGACTTCAGGTTGCCCACCAGATAGGCCTCGTAGGCGTATCGCTCCAGGAGGTCCGCGTGATCGGCCCCTGCGAGACCCTCTGCATGGTCGAGTGCAGTCTGATAGTGCTGCAATGCCTCTCGGTGGGCGCCCGCCAGCGCCGCCTGTCGCGCAGCAAGAGGTGCAAGTTCCCGCACCGCGGTCATGTCGTGTGCTTCGAGCGCGTGACCGACCAGGCGAGCCAATGGTGTGTCACTGTCGGCACGCAGAATCGCGAGAGCAGCGGCGTTCAGATCGCGCCTCATTGAAGCCGGCAATGCTACTTCGATGGCGCGTCGAGCAATCTCGTGCCGAAAGGCGTAGCCATCGTCGAGGTCGATCAGCATGCCGGTAGACAGGCACTCTGCCAGAAACCCCGCGTGCCCTTGGCCACAAAGTGCCTCCAGGACCGCCGTCTCGACACGCCGCGGAAAGATCGAAGCGGCGTTCAGAACGGCTCGCGCACCTCCTGACAGACGCTCGGCGCGTGCCAGCACGGCGTCGCGTACGTTCGGTGGCGGATCTTGGCCGCTGCCGGCGCGAAGCAGCTCGGTGACGAAGAACGCATTGCCGGCGGTGGCGCGATAAACCGAGCGACCGTCCATGCCAGCCTCCTTGCTGAGCAACAAGACGGCGTCCGGCGTCAGTAATGGGACGTCGATCCGCACGATGTCGTCGGCGGGAATGTCGGCCAGCGCCCGGCGCAAACGTCTCTGTCCCTCGCTTTCGTCGTTGCGGGTCGTCAGCAGCAGCAGGATGCGTCGCTCGTGCAACCGTCGGCCCAAGAAACGCACGAAGTCGAGCGTGGCGTCGTCGGCCCAGTGAAGATCTTCGACGACCAACAGACTCGGCAACGGGCCGGCCGTGAACACCTCGAGTGCCGAGGAAAACAGCGACAGCAGGCTCTGCCGGTCGTCGCCCCTCTTGGACAACGTCCATCCCGCATTGCGGCCGAGTTCGTGCAGCGGTCCCAGCGGATCGGGAATTGACAGGTCCTCGCACGCACTGCGCAATATCCGGGCGCGTTCGCCCGCCTGATCTGCAAAGGCCTGGACGAGCATGGTCTTGCCGGCGCCGGCCTCGCCCGAAATCGCGATGGTGCGGCCGCGTCCCCCTGCCGCTTCGGCAAGCGCGTCCTCCAGCAGTCCAAGCTGCGTTTCCCGTTCCAGGAGGACCATCGTCTACCGCTTCGTTGCACCCGGATCGCACCGGCGCAGGCACACGGGCCGTGCGCCGGTCGCGCATTGTGAACCAGAACCCCCGCGGCGCAAAACGTCGGAGTTCCGCGAGCAAATATGGGGACTCACCGACCAACAAATGGGGAAAGTCCCCGATGCGCTCCTCCGGCCCGCTGCGCAGTGTGAAAAGCGCCGGCGCAACCGGAGGAGATCGCTGAAATGTCGTCTTCGTTGACACAGCCATTGCCATCGCGCGGATTCCTGCCGCGGCTTGTCATGGTGATCGCCGGTTCGTTCTCGGCCAGTCGGGAACAGCGCCGAACTATGCTGCACCTGCCGACACTGCCCGCTCATCGACTCAGGGATCTTGGGTTGTCGAGAACAGATGCGGGCTGGCGCGATCCTTTCCCGTCTCAGGCGGTCGGCGACCCGAGATGCCTGGGAAGAGACCTATGGCCGGGCACGAAAGCATAGCGGCGGCATGATCGATGCCTCCGATGGTGGTGTGGCTGAGGCCGATATGACCATGGCGGCCCCTCCATCAAAGGGCTGTTGAAAGAACCTGAGGCGCATTCATGGGAGCGGCCGTTGGTATCGGAAATTCCTGTCTTCCGCCGTCACACGGTTGCGCACACGTTCGCAAGGTTCAATTCGGTTGCTTCGACCGACGGAGGCGTGCGTGGGCCCCGGCTTCAATTGGGAGAAATCCCGGATGCTGCCACCCGGGCACCCGGCCTCGTCATCGACCCGTATCGTCCTAACCAGAGAGGAACACAATGAGATACTCTTGCCTGGCTAGAGGTCTTGTCACGCTATCGATGGTGCTGGCGGGTACTGCACTTGCAGGCGCCGCGGCTATTAATCCGTTCGCCGATGCAGTGCGCGCGGCCAATGACCGCTTCAAGGATGTCGCCGTGGCGGTGTCGGAGGGCTATGGACCGATACCCTGCGACAGCGCCCCAGGGGGAGGTGGCATGGGAATCCACTACGTCAACGGCGCGTACCTGAAGGACGGCAAGCTCGACATCGCGCACCCGGAAGCCGTGATGTACGAGCCCCAGGCCGACGGATCGCTGAAGCTGATCGCGGTCGAATACATCGCCTTCAAGGGACCGGCGTCGATCGACGGTCACCTGATGAATTTCAACGGCGCTCCAAACAGCTACGGCCTGGATCCATTCTACGAAATGCACGTCTGGGCCTGGAAGACGAATCCACTTGGAACCTTCGCCGACGATAATCCCGACGTCTCCTGTGACGCCATGCCCCTGGCCGCAAAGTAACCACTTCGGCAGACGTATAGATCGGCAACCCGGTGGAGAGTGGCTTCGCAGGTCACTCTCCACTGGATGTGCCAGCAGCGGGAGTTCGGCTTTGGGTCAAACTGCGACATGGCTGCGACACGTGCCGGAGTCCGCCGTTGGGTGACTTTGCGACATCAGGCCGTCGGCTTGCGGTAGATGATTGCCTCGTGATTTAAGCTCCGAAAAGGAGCTTTCGTCATGCGACACGCACTCAGCGAAGCCGAATGGAAGACCATCCAGCCGATCCTTCCTTGCAAACCGCGTGGCGTCCCGCGCGTCGATGACCGGCGTGTTCCGAACGGCATCTTCTGGGTTCTGCGCGTTGACCGAGCGACTACGCCGCTCCTAGGTTGCAGCATGAGCGACATGATAACCGAAGTCATGCACATCAAATGCCCGGCGGCGAAAGCCTTCGATCCCATGGCGGACGCCCGGAACGAGACCCGGTGGAACAGCGGGGTCTCAAAGGTCGAGCTGAAGTCCGGCGAGCCGATCGGCGAAGGCACACAGTTCGCGGTCGTGGACAAGCGCGGACAGCATGAGGCGAGGATCACCGCCTACAACCGGCCCGAAGGCCTGTCGTTTGTCGTTCACGACGCCGGAATGGACGTCGATATCGACCACGTGCTGACCGAGGCCGACGGCGCAACGACGATGACCGGCCGGTTCAACGCCAGGGGCAAAGGGCTGATGAAATTCCTGTTGCCGCTGCTCGTTCCGCTGATCCGGCGGGACCTCGCCAAAGAGCATGCGCACTTCGTCCGGCTTTGCGAGACGGCCGACTGATCCAGGTCCGTGACCGCGCCTCAGGCGCCCGGCCGTGGCTGGCGGGCTTCGCGGATCGCGCGCCAGACCTTTTCGGGCGTCGCGGGGGAGGGGAGGAGCGGGAAGGGCGGGGGGGTGCGGCCCTTGCGTGGAGGGGAGTGGGTGGGGGGGGGTGGGGGCGGGGCGAGGCTGGGGGGGGGGGGTGGTGGTGGGGCGGGGGAAGGCATAATTATAAGGAGGGAGGTGGCCGTGCGTCGTAAAGAACGCGCTGGAGCGGGGCCGGCCGATCCCTGGAGCACGCCGCGGGAGTTGTCCCTGGAAGAAGCGTGATAACGGTGCATGTCTTTGACCATCGTTTAGGGGACAACCTTGTCACGCCGGTCGCCTGTTTTCAACTGAGGACATGGCAGCCGTGGGAAGGTGATCGCGGCCGGATAGCTCGACATGAGGGACTTGGAAATTCTCGGAGGAGGCACCTGGGGCGTTGGGAGGGCGGGTCGTGGCGCGGTCGGTGCCGGGAGGTGAAACGACCCTGGGAAGCGCACGTCATCCGGCGAAGCATTGAGCGCCCAGGCGGCTAGCGGCCTGCCCTGCTCGACGAGCCTGTCGCTCGCCGCCACGATCGCCGTGCCCGCCGCGACCATCGATTTCGACCCGCCGGTGCCGCCGCCGAAGATGAGCTGGTCGCTGTCGCCCTGGAGCAGGTTGATGCGCTCGAACGGGATGCCGAGCCGCTCGCCGAGGATCTGCGCCAGGCTGCTGGCATGGCCCTGTCCGTAGTCGAGCGTGCCGCTGACGAGAGTGACCGTGCCGTCGCTTTCGAAACGAATCCCGGCCATCTCCCTGGTGGCGCCGCCGGTGGCCTCGAGGAAGCAGCCGATGCCGAGACCGCGCAATTTGCCTTGCCTCGCCGAGCCGGCGCGGCGCTCGGCGAAGCCGGCGACATCGGCGGCCTCGAGCGCCTGGTCCATCATGGCGGTGAAGTCGCCGGAATCGACCACCAGGCCGGACTGCGCCGTGTAGGGAAGCTCCGCCGGCGTCAACTGGTTGATGCGACGGAGCTCGACGCGGTCGATGCCGGAGACGGCGGCCGCAGCGTCGATCAGCCGCTCCATCACGTAGTTGGCTTCCGGCCGGCCGGCGCCGCGATACGCCCCGACCGGAGACTTGTTGGTGAGCACGCAGCGCATCGAAACCTCGAGCTGCGGCAGGCGGTACATGCTGCAAACGTTGATCACGATATTGCGGGTCGGCGGCATCATGCCGAAGCGCGTCAGGTAGGCGCCCATGTCGCCGAAGCCGGTGACGCGCGCGGCGAGGAAGCGCCCGCCTTCGTCGAGGGCCAGTTCCGCCTCGTATTGCTGGGAGCGGCCGTGGGAATCGGAAAGGAAGCTCGGCGTGCGCTCCTCGGTCCACTTGACCGGCCGGCCGAGCGCGCGGGCGGCGTGCAGGGCGCAGACATATTCGGGGAACACCTGGCCGCGCATGCCGAACGACCCGCCGACATGGCCGGTGAGCACGGTCACCTTCTCCGGCGGCACGCCGAGGACATCGCCGGCGACCTGGTTGCGGAATCCGAACACGCCCTGGGTCGGGACATGCAGGGTCCAGTGATCGCGCGCGGCGTCATAGGCGGCGAGGCAGGAGCGCAGCTCCATCGGGTTGATGACGATGCGCGGGTCGGCCAACGAGACCCGCGCCACGTGCGCGGCGCCGGCGAAGGCGGCCGCCGTCGCGGCCGTGTCGCCGTGGTGGTAGTCGATCGTCGTGTTCGCGGGGATGTCGTCGTAGAGAAGCGGCGCGCCCGGCTTCACCGCCTCGCGCGCGTCGACCACCGCCGGGAGCGGATCGATGTCGACCAGCACCGTCTCGGCCGCGCTCTTGGCGATCGCCGCGGAGGTCGCGGCGACGAAGGCGACCGGGTCGCCGACGAAGCGGACCTTGTCCACCGCCAGGGCGTAGCGCTCCGGCGTGCGGTTGGGCGAACCGTCGCGGTTCTTGAACGCGATCGCGTTCGACATGCGGCCGTAGCCGGCCGCCTTGATGTCGGCGCCGGTCCATGCGCCGAGCACGCCCGCGACGGCGCGCGCCTCCTCGACGTCGACCGAGCGGACGATGCCGTGGGCGACGGGGCTGCGCACCATCGCGATGTAGACCTGCCCCTCGAGCGAGACGTCGTCGGTGTATCGCCCCTCGCCGCGAACGAGCGTCGGGTCTTCCTTGCGCAGGACGGGCTGGCCGACGGCGAACCTGGCGCCGTCGAACGCACGATCGGATTGCATTGGCATCGGCAGTCTCGTTTCGGGGAATGAACGTCGGATGGCGGGGCGGGATTTCGACAGGACACCCGCCCGCTCGGTGTGCGGCCGCGGGACCGGCAACGCAAGTGGCATCTTCAGGTCCGGCCGGAGCCTTCCGGCGCATTGCCGCGACCGCCATCGGACCCGCCGCTTTCCGCGCCGGGCGGCGATGTCGCGTTGACGCAATATGGCCTCCAGAGCGTGGTCGTGACCGGGACCAGAATGTTCAGGAAGAAGGCGGTCGCCATCAAGGTGTAGAACGCTTCGGTGGAAAGGATCGAATTCTGCACGTAGGCGATATCCATGACCACGAACGCCAGTTCGGCGCGGCCGAGCATTCCGAAGCCGATCAGGACGCTGCCCGGCCAGTCCATCCCGCCGGTGAAGCGCGCGGCGAGGGACGCGGAGACGAACTGCGCGATGAACACGCAGGTCACCATCACCGCGATATGGGGAATGACCGAGACCAGAATCGACCAGTCGAATATGATCTTGGTTCCAAGCTCGACAAAGAACACCGGGCCGATCCACGAGAACGCCGCGTTGTCGACAATGCGTTTGGTGTCGGCGTAGGACCCCTTTTCATCGACGCGGCTGAAGTATTCCTCCTTGAGGATCAGCCCGGCCATGTAGGCGCCGATGGCCGGATGGAAACCGAACAGGTAGGCGAGCAGGCCGACCAGAAGGGCCAACAGCAGGACCGTCTGCGTGGAGTGCCGTCCAAACGCCAGCAGGTGCTTCATGCCGTAGGTCCGCACCAGCGGGATGTGACGCATCCATCCGCGCAGCTCGTGCGGAAACAGCCAGGCGCCCAACACCGAGACCGCCAGGAAGAAGGCGATGGCCTGCCCGACGATCAGGCCGATCTCGGCGATGTCGATCGATCCGCGGCCGCTTGCGATCGGGACGAGAATGGCGACCAGGGCAAGCGACGCAATGTCGTCGAGAACGGCCGAGGTCATGATGCGCGTGGCGGCAGGCGACCGGTGCAAGCCCAGACTCTGCAGCGACACCATGGTCAGCGACACGGCGGTCGCCGTCATCGCCAGACCGCACATCAACGCGACATTGACGTCGTTCCAGAAGTAGTCGGCCACCGCGTAGGCGGCAAGGAACGGCGCCACGGCGCCAAAGAAGGCGACGCCCCAGCTTTTCTTGATGCTGCTGACGAAATGATCGATCTTCTCGTCGAACCCCAGCGCGAACATGATCACGATGATGCCGAGCGTCGCCAGGCCGGAGATGAAACCGTCGTGGGTGGACGGGATCAGGCCGGTATTCGCCATGAGCGATCCGAGCGCCAGGAACCAGAGCACGGGCGTGAGCCTGGTTCTGTGCGCCAGCACATTGGCGACGAACACCGCCACCCAGATCAGCGCGAGGTAACCCAGGGAAGCCACGGCCGGTGGACCAATCCTTCTGTTTCGATGACGCGGCAGGTCGCGGACGAGCGGACGTTCACCCCATGGCGATGCGCCCCGGGCGAGCCGCCGGCGACAGGGACAATGTACATGGCCGGCGCGGTGTCCGATACGTGCCGTGGAAATCCAGGCGGACGCGCGATGGCGTCATCGACGCGCGGGCACTGGACGACGGTCTCCGGGCCGCGGAAGAGCCATGAGCGCGCGGCTCGAGGCGGGGCGGCTCAGTCGGTCTGCGGTCGCGGTGTCGGCAAGGGTATGCCGGCATTGACCGGCACGCCGCCCGGGTCCTCGCGGAGCACCGCGGTGCATGCCGCCGGCAGATCGGCAAGGGTCTTTTCCGGCGGCGGCGGTTTCGGCTTCGGCGGATGCTTGGGCGGCGGAGGCGGCGGCTTGAACCATGAGGCAAGCTCGGCGCCGCAACCGTCGCCCGGCGGCGGGGCCGCCTGATCGACGCAACCGGAGACGCCCGGCGGGCAGCTCAGGCGGACGTGGATGTGGTCGTCGTGGCCGTACCACGGCCGGATGACACGCAGCCAGGCGCGATCGCTGCCGGCGGTGTCGCAGAGTTTCCGCTTGATCGCCGCGCTGACGAAGATGCGCGCCACCTCAGGATAGGACGCCGCCTGCCTGATGAACCGCAGGTCGACGTCCGACCATTTGCCGGTGTCGAGCGTCAGCCGCTTGCCCTTCACCAGGAGCGAGCCGGCGGCCTTCTTCTCGCGCTCCTCGCGGGTCATGACGTGGTCGGGCATCTGCGTCAGCCAGATGTCCGTGTCGAGCCCGATCTGGTGGCTGGCGTGGCCGGTGATCATCGGGCCGCCGCGCGGCTGGGACATGTCGCCGACGAGCAGGCCGTTCCAGCCGACCTTCGCAGCGTCCTCGGACAGCGTCTCGAGGTAGCGGATGAGTTCGGGCTGGCCCCAGTTGCGGTTGCGCGACAGGCGCATGACCTGCCAATGCGGCCCGTCGATCGGCAATGCCTCGCCGCCGGCCATGCAGCCGCGGGCATAGGAGCCGATCGGCCGCGGCTTGTCCGGCGACGGCACCAGCGCCTTGCTGAACAGCACCTTGGCGGGGGTCTTGCTGGCGGACAGGGCCGCCCCCGTGGTCAGGCAGAGGGCGGCCGTCAGGGCTATCGAAATCGCAATGGCGCGCATGATCCCGCGTTTCTTCGCTCGGCCGACGAATGATGCGGCGCTGCCGCAATCATACAGGTCCGCGGGGGAAAGATTGTGGCCTCGCTGCCACGCCGCGCAACGGCGTGCGTCGTTGCGATCAGGGGCAGCTTTTGCGGCTGCCGGGCGGCCTGAGTGCGCACTCCCTGCCGGTGGCCCTCGCAGATCCGACTATTTCCTCAGCCCGCTAGTCGGATGGCGGCAGGGCTTCTCTATTCTTCGCCTTCGCGACGCGATCGAAGTAGATGATCTGGATCGGCAGCTTGCCTGCCGCCTTTGATGCAAACGGCCTGTACAGCCCATACTGCATGTGAACCGGCAGTTTGTAGGCGGTGTTCGGGCCATCGAGACTGACGACGAGGACATCGTCCAGATAGAGGCGCAAACGGCCGTCCTTGCCCGGAGACCAGGTCACTTCCAGTGCGAAGTTGTACCAGTGATCGGTCTTGACGTTGCGGTCGATCGCCCTCCACAGGGCGATCGGCGGAGGGTGCATGTCGTTCGTCTGCTGAACCTTGGTGGCACCCACCACCCCGACCAGGCCGTCCGGCTGTAATTCGATTGAAAAGTTGATCTGCCCGCCGCCGATGTTCCGGAACTCGGCAAGGATGATGTTGAGATCGGGAACGCGCGTCGGGCTGTCCTTCGGGATCAGGAACGAGAAGGAATAGGCGACCTGCCTGCCGATCTTCGTGCTGCTCGTCTCGTTCCACGCCACGTGCTCGCGATCGTGTGCACAGTCGTTGTAGCTGCCGGTCTTGCCGCAGTCGCCGGCCCTAATCTCGAAGCGCTCCGATTCCTTGCCCGCCAGCACCGGCCCTTCGTCCGGCGTCACCGTCCGGTATGTCCAGGCGCGCACCGGTCCGACCCAGGAGAAGCCCGCGAAGCCGGTGGTCTCGCTGGTGTGGCGTGGCGATTTCGCCACGGCCGGCGACGCAAAGGCAACAATCGCCGTCGCCGCTAGCGATACAATCACTCGTTTCATCCGACATCCCCCAGATGACCGGCTCTTCGGGCCAAGATTGTCGCCTTGGCCGTGCATTGGCAAGCCGGAACCCCGCCGCAAGCGGCCCGGTGGGCCGGAGGCCGGAGGCTCCGATATTGTCCTCGCCAGGACGCACCTCTGTCATGGTTTTCGCTGGTACGCATGACAGCGAACGCGTTCCCGCCAGCGCTATCGGGCTAGGGCGCGGCGGGATCGTCGAAAGGCAGGCCGACGTAGTTTTCCGCCAGCGACTGCATGGCGGCGGCCGAACTCGTCACATAGTCGAGTTCCGCCGTCTGGCGGCGCCGGTCGAACGGCGCGTCGTCGGGGCTGAGATGCAGCAGGGTCGTCATCCACCATGAAAAGCGCTGCGCTTTCCAGACGCGGCGCAGGCAGCGCGCCGAGTAGGCGTCGAGCAGCGTCCGGTCGCCGTCGCGATAGAAGGCGACCAGCGCCTCGCTCAGATAGCGCACGTCGGCGACGGCGAGGTTCATGCCCTTGGCGCCGGTCGGCGGAACGATATGGGCCGAATTGCCGGCGAGGAACAGCCGGCCGAACTGCATCGGCTCGGTGACGAAGCTGCGCATGGGCGTGATGCCCTTTTGCTGGATCGGCCCCTCCGGGATGCGGAAGGAGCCGTCGGCGAGCGCGGTGCGCCGCTGCAGCTCCTCCCAGATGCGGGCGTCCGACCAGCCGGCGATGTCCTCGCCGGGATCGACCTGGAGGTAGTAGCGCTGCAGCGTCGGCGAGCGGGTCGACAGGAGCGCGAAGCCCGAATCGGTGTGGGTGTAGATCAGTTCGTCCGATGCCGGCGGCGATTCCGACAATATGCCGAGCCAGGCAAAGGGATACTGGCGGTCGAAGAAGCTCAAGGCGCCTTCTGGAATTGCCGGGCGGCAGATGCCGTGGAAGCCGTCGCAGCCGGCGATGAAATCGCAGCGGATCTCGGCCGCGCCGCCCTGCCCCCGATACGCGATCCGCGGCTGCTCGCCATCGAAATCGCGGACGCTGACGTCGGCCACCTCGAAATGTATGACGCCGCCGGCCGCCAGACGCGCGGCGATGATGTCCTTCACCGCCTCCTGCTGGCCATAGACGGTGATCCGCTTGCCGCCGGTGAGCGCCGGAAAATCGATGCGATGGCCGCGGCCGGCGAAGCGAATCTCGATGCCGGCGTGGACCTGTCCCTCGCGCCGCATGCGCTCGCCGAGGCCGGCCTCGTTGAGCATGTCGACGCTGCCCTGCTCGAGCACGCCGGCGCGGACGCGGTTCTCGACGTAGTCGCGGCTGCGATCCTCGACGATGATCGATTCGATCCCCTGCCGGGCGAGCAGATGCGACAGAAGCAGGCCCGCCGGGCCCGCTCCGACGATGCCGACCTGGGTGCGGACGGCCATCAGGACCGGCGACGGACGATTTCAGCGTCCGCCATGATCAGCTCGGGGGTCAGACATCTCGAATCCATTGTTCGATATGCGAACGCCTGTTCGTTATCCGATCATTGTCCGTTGCCGGCCGGAGGCTGTCAAACGGAAGGCGGCCGGCATTTCTCGCCAGAGCGGGCTTGAACGGCGCGGACGGGCGTGCGGGAATCCGCCTCATGCGCGCCATGGTGCTCGAACGTCCGGGACAGAGGCTGACACTGGCGGACCGGCCACAGCCGCGGCCCGGTCCCGGCCAGGTCCTGGTCGAGGTGGCGGCCTGCGGCGTCTGCCGCACCGACCTCCACGTGGTCGACGGCGAATTGCCGCAGGCGCGCTACCCGATCGTGCCCGGCCACGAGATCGTCGGCCGCGGTCGTCGGCGCTCGGCGACGGGCGTCGACCGGCCTTGCCGTCGGCGAGCGGATCGGCGTGCCCTGGCTCGGCTGGACCTGCGGCCATTGCCGCTTCTGCCTCGTCGGACATGGAGAACCTCTGCGACACGCCGCATTTCACCGGCTGCGACATCGACGGCGGCTATGCGGAGTATGTCGTCGCCGACGCGCGCTACTGCTTCCGCCTGCCGGACGAATACGGCGACGCCGAAGCCGCGCCGCTGCTCTGCGCCGGCCTGATCGGCCACCGCGCCCACCGCATGGCCGGCGACGGCGAGGCGGCTCGGCCTCTACGGCTTCGGCGCCGCCGCCCACATCGTCGCGCAGGTCGCCCGCCATCAGGGCCAGCGCGTCTACGCCTTCACGCGGCCCGGCGACACGCACGGCGCAGGATTTCGCCCGCAGCCTCGGCGCGGAATGGGCCGGCGGTTCCGACGAGGCGCCGCCCGAGCCGCTCGACGCCGCGATCATCTTCGCGCCGGTCGGGCCGCTCGTGCCGGCGGCGCTGAGGGCCGTGCGCAAGGGCGGCATCGTCGTCGCCGCCGGCATCCACATGAGCGACATCCCGGCCTTCCCCTACGACATCCTGTGGGGCGAGCGGGTGGTGCGCTCGGTCGCCAACCTGACCCGCGCCGACGGCGAGGAATTCATGGCGATCGCCGCCGAGGCGCCGATCGAGACCAGAGTCACCACCTTTCCGCTCGAAGAGGCCAACGAGGCGCTTGACTGACTGCGCGACGGCCGGCTTGACCGGCGCCGCGGTGCTCGTTCCCTGACCATCGACACGAGGAGGAGTGCCTCGATGTTCAGACCGATCTTCGACCTGCCGCCCGGCGTGATCGGCTATTCCGCCGTCGGCAAGATCACCGCCGACGACTACAACAAGGTGCTGATCCCGGAGATCGAGGCCAAGATCGCCGAAGGCGGCAAGCTGCGCTTCCTGTATCGTCGCCGGCCCGGAATTCGAGGGCTACGAGATCGGCGCCATGGTCGACGACACCACCTTCGGCTTCCGCCACTTCTTCGATTTCGAGAAGATCGCCTTCGTCTCCGACGACCCGACCTTTCGCTCGCTGGTCCAGGCCTTCGGCATGATGATGCCGGCGGAGGTGCGCACTTTCCCGGTCGACGATCTCGACGAGGCCAAGGACGTGGCTGGCGGCCGTGAACGGCCGGCCACAGAAAGATCACAGAGCGGTCAACAAACCATCGCAAGCCGGCCTATAGAATCGCTGCGGGCGCGGATCCGAGGAGGCCAAGCGATGTTCACGCGAATCGAAGACCTGCCGGCGGGCGCCATCGGCTTCGTCGCAAGCGGCCGTATCACCGCCGACGATCGCCAGTCGGTGCTGGAGCCGACGATCGACGGGCGCCTCGAGGCCGGCGGGCGGGTGCGGCTGCTCTACGTCGCCGGACCGGATTTCGCCGGCTACGACCGCGGCGGCCTCTACGACGACGCCGTGTTCGGCACGCGCCACTTCACCGCATTTCGAGAAGATCGCCTTCGTCGCCGACGATGGCCCGTACAACCGCGCCGTGCTCGCCATGGACGGGCTGATGCCGGCGGCGCGTGCGCGTGTTCGCGCCGGCGAGATCGCCACGCCACGGCGTGGCGGCTGGCTCGGCCGGTCTGAGCCGCGGCGGCAGTCCGCTCAGCTCGCCGCCTTGAGCGCGGCGGGCTCGCGGCTTCCTCCTCGAGGTCGTCGAGGAAGCGGTCGGCCCAGTTCGACACGTCGTTCTCGAGCAGCGTGTCGAACATGCCGCGCCAGCGCGCGACGCGATCCTCGCGCGGCATGGAGAGCGCGCGGGCGATGGCGTTGCCGGTGTTCTCGAGATCGTAGGGATTGACCATCAGCGCGCCGCCAAGCTCCGGCGCGGCGCCGGCGAAGCGCGACAGGACCAGCACGCCCGGATCGTCGCCGTCCTGCGCGGCGACGAATTCCTTGGCGACGAGGTTCATGCCGTCGCGCAGCGGCGTCACCAGCCCGACGTTGCTCATGCGGTAGAGCCCGGCCAGCGTCGTGCGCTTGATCGTGCGGTTGATGTAGCGGATCGGCGTCCAGTCGAGATGGCCGTAGGCGCCGTTGATGCGGCCGGCGGTCTCGGCGACCTGGCGCTGCATCTCGGCGTATTCGGGAACGTCGGAGCGCGACTTCGGCGTGATCTGCAGATAGATGACCTTGTTGTGGTAGGCCGGATTGTTCCGCAGGAAGCGCTCGTAGGCGAGCATGCGGTGGTCGATGCCCTTGGAGTAGTCCAGCCGGTCGACGCCGATGATGAGCTGGCGCGTCGTCGAGGCTGGCGACCATGCGCTTGACCAGCGGGTTGTCGGCCGCGCCGCGCGCCGGCCTCGGCGAACTCCGCGGTCTCGATGCCGATCGGGAACGTGCCGATGCGGAACTCGCGGCTGCCGGCGCGGAAACGTCCGGGCGACGGTCTCGGTCGCGAGATCCTCGCGCTTCAGGCAGCTGGCGAAGTTCTCCGACGTCCCAATCGGTCTGGAAGCCGATCAGGTCGTAGGCGGTGAACGCCTCGAGCAAGCCGGTAGTGCGCCGGCATGGCGAACCAGATGTCCGGCGGCGGCCACGGGATGTGCAGGAAGAAGCCGATGCGGTTCTTGATGCCGCGGGCACGCAGCTCCGCGGCAAGCGGGATCAGGTGATAGTCCTGCACCCAGATGACGTCGTCGGGCTGCAGCCGCGCCGCCAGCACCCTGGCGAAGAAAGCGTTGACGCGGAGATAGCCGGACAGGTCCTGCCGTTCGAAATCGGCGAGGTCGAGCCGGTAGTGCAGCAGCGGCCAGAGGGCGCGATTGGCGAAGCCGCTGTAATATTCGTCGAGATCGCGCTTGGTGAGGTCGACCAGCGCGAATTCGATGTTGCCGTCCTCGCGCGTGTGGATCTTGAACTGTTCGGGCTCGTCTTCGCCTTCGGCGGTCTTGCCCGACCAGCCGAGCCACAGGCCGCCGCGCTCGCGCAACGCCGCCTTGAGCGCAACCGCCAGACCGCCGGCCTCCGCGCCCTTGTCGCCAGGAGGCGGCACGCGATTGGAAATGACGACGAGGCGGCTCATCTCGCCTCCGTTGTTTTTATGGGGATTGCCCTGACCTCCGTACCAACCCCTGAGATGGGGATTGGCTCTCTGTTGCACAAGCTTATAGCAGCGAATTATGCAGGAATTATGCCGCGCTGGAACCGGCGCGGCGGGCGGAATCCGGCCACGTCAGCGCCGATTCGCGGCAAGATCGGCAAGCCAGGCGCGCACGGCTGCGGAATCGGCAAGACTGGCGGCGGCGCGGCCGCCCGATTTCGCGCCAACCCTAACAGCCATGCCGCCCAATCGGACGGCGACGGCGAACATGGCCTCGTCGGTCAGATCGTCGCCGACGGCAAGCGGCCGGCGGCCGGCGAAGGGCGGCGCGGCCATGAAGGCCTCCAGGGCGTGGCCCTTGTCGGCGCCGGCCGGGCGCAGCTCGAAGACCATCTTGCCCGGCTGGATCTCGAGGCCGCTGTCGACGGTGACGATCTCGCGCAATGCGCCTCGACCACCGCGGCGAGGCCCGGCGCGGCGCGATAGTGCACGGCGATCGCCGGCCCCTTGTCCTCGACGAGCAGCGCGGGATGGCGGGTGGCAAGTTGCCGAGCCGCGTCCGCACGAGGTCGAGGCTCGGTCCGGCGGCGCTTTCGATGCGGCCGTCGGCGCGGCGCAGTTCGGCGCCGTGGACGCCGGCCGCCGGCAGCCGCGCCGGCGCGAACAGGCGGTCGAGGGTGGCGATGGCGCGGCCGGAAACCAGCGCCAGCGCGCCGCCGGCACGCGCCGAAAGATCGCTCCAGCATGGCCGGCAGACCGGGCGGCACGACCACCGCATCCGGCGTATCGGCAAGGTCGATCAGCGTGCCGTCGACGTCGAGGAAGAAGGCCCAGCCGTCGGGCGATGTCGGCAGGGCGGTGGGTTCGGTCATGGGGTGATTATCGGATGAGGCCGAGGTGAGAAGGAAGCCCCGTCGAGCCACAGCGGGGTTCCCATGTGCACATAAGTCTATAGGATGGGTTGCGACGTTCCTGTGAAGTCTTGCCAAGAACTCTTTTGGAGCTTTCAGGCAATGATTTGGCGTGGGTACCTTTTCAAAGCTGCTCTCCTGCTGATCGCCTCCCCGATACTGGCGTCTTGCATCATGTCGGAGGAGAGATTGATCACCGACGGCGAATATGTGCCGAACAGCGTCTTCCGTGGCACCTATGCGCTGGGCGGCCCCGCCTGGGAGAAGCAGGTGGGCCATGTATATGCGAACTTCGTCGGTGGTGAAGGGACCCTGTTCTTCGCCGAGCAGATCGTCATCAAGGATGGGGAGCCAGGAGACATGGCTCCCGCCGCAATGCGGCTCATGCGCCTTGATGATAGCCGCTTTGTCGCCGAGTGGGACCCGATCGGTCCGGAGCAGCCGAAGACCTTCGGCGGGGGGAATTTCTTCTATTTGACAGTGAGGCCGGAAGCCGACCGGATTCTCGTCGCCGCACCATTCTTCAGGGTGAAAGCGAACGCACTGTCCGATGCGGCGAAGGCGGCTGGCTACAGGCTCGAGGGAGGATTTCTCTCACGCGTCGGGCGGGATGCTTCGCTCCGCGACTTCTTCCTCAGCCTTCCGGAGGCAAAACCCGAGGAGGCGATCGCCGTGCTGACGTCGTCCGACGCGGTGAGCAAAGCCGAGCTGGCTGTCGGCCCGGGCGACGTTTTTCCTCGGGCTCGGCCTGCTGGCGAAAGATGGCGTTGCCGGCGCCGCCGTCGACGAAACGTTCCTTGCCTACCTTCACGCTCTTGGCGACCGCGGCAGCCCGTGGCCGAACTATGTGCTCGCACGCCTGTACGCCAATGGCTGGTTCGTGACGCAGGACTTCGACAAAGCGCGGTCCCTGGCCCGCCAGGCGGTCGCTGACGGACTCGAGCCGGCGAAAGGCGTCCTCGCATATCTGGCGCTGAACGGCATCGGCGAAGAGAAGGATGCCGCGAAAGGCCGCCGCCTGCTTGATGAGGCCGCCGCTGCCGGCGATCCGTCCGCAGCTTTCAGTCTGGCAAGAATGCTGAAGGCCGACGCAAGCGGGAAGGACGACGAACGGAGCCGCGACCGCAGGGTCGCCCTGTTGCGGCAGGCGGCCGGGCGAGAGTACACGCCGGCCTATCTCGAGCTTGGCGAAGCGCTCGTCGATGTCGCCAAGGCTTCCGGCGCAAAAGAGGACAAGGAGGCGGCGGTCGGTTGGCTGAAGAAGGCGGCCGATTCCGGCGATCCCCTCGGCAAGGCCTACATGGGCTGGGCGCACGCCAACGGGTTCGGTGTCGTGGCGAATCAGAAGACCGCGAGCGAGGAATACCTGGCGGCCGCCAAGCTCGGCAATTCGTTTGCGCAGTGGCAGATCGGCGAACGCCTGTTGACCGGCACCGGCATTGCCGCAGATGCAAGCGCCGGCAAGTCCTGGCTGGAAAAGGCCGCGACCGCGGGAAGGAAGGAGGCGAAGGCGACCCTCGAGCGCCTCGCCAAGCCTGACGGTGGCAACGCGATCGCGAATCTCGTCTTCCCCACCGCGGGCTACAGCAGTCCGGAATTCTTCAAGGCAATCTTCGACGGGCGGACGAAGAACATGCGCCTTTCCCAGTTCGGGCTCTACCTGACGTCATTCCTGTCGATGTTCACCAATGCCGAGGATGTCCCCGAGTGCCGCAGCGTTGTCAGCCAGGCGACGCTCTACCGGATCGCCGGGGCGGGATCGGCCGACGTGCTCGGGCAAATCTTCGGCGGGCTGGCGCAGGCCCACCGCAACCGGGGCGGCGGCCGCGACGGCGCCTTCAGTCAGGGGTTCAACGCCGGCGCCGGAACCTTCGGCGGCATGATGCTCAGTGAAGCCTCGGCGAAGGCCGACGCGCAATTGTTCTACGATCGGCACGGCTGCAAGTCGCCGGTCGCACGCCGCTTCTTCGGCAACATCTCCAATTTCGCCGCCCAGAACTGACCGGCGCCGCCGCCCCTACTCCTCCATCTTCAGCGCGGCGATGAAGGCTTCCTGCGGGATGTCGACCTTGCCGAACTGGCGCATCTTCTTCTTGCCCTCCTTCTGCTTCTCGAGAAGCTTGCGCTTGCGGGTGACGTCGCCGCCGTAGCACTTGGCCAGCACGTCCTTCCTCAGCGCGCGGATGGTCTCGCGGGCAATGATGCGGCCGCCGATCGCCGCCTGGATCGGAATCTGGAACATGTGCTGCGGGATGAGGTCCTTCAGCTTCTCGCACATGACGCGGCCGCGACGCTCGGCATTGGAGCGGTGGACCATGACGGAGAGCGCGTCGACCGGCTCGGCGTTGACCAGGATCGACATCTTGACCAGGTCGCCGGGGCGATAGTCGGTGAGGTGGTAATCGAAGGAGGCGTAGCCCTTGGAGACCGACTTCAGCCGGTCGTAGAAATCGAACACCACCTCGTTGAGCGGCAGGTCGTATTGCACCATGGCGCGGTTGCCGACGTAGGACAGGTCGACCTGCACGCCGCGGCGCTCCTGGCAGAGCTTGAGGATCGAACCGAGATACTCGTCGGGCGTGAGGATGGTGGCGCGCAGCCACGGCTCGGCGATCTCGACGATCCTGACCGGGTCGGGCATGTCGGCCGGGTTGTGCATCTCGATCTCGGTGCCGTCGGTGAGCTTGATCCGGTAGACGACCGAGGGCGCGGTGGCGATGAGCTCGAGGTTGAATTCGCGGGTCAGCCGCTCCTGCACGATCTCCAGATGCAGCAGGCCGAGGAAGCCGCAGCGGAAGCCGAAGCCGAGCGCGGCGGAGGTCTCGGTCTCGTAGGTGAAGGCGGCGTCGTTGAGGCGCAGCTTGCCGATCGCCGCGCGCAGGTTTTCGAAATCGGCGGCATCGACCGGAAAGATGCCGCAGAAGACCACCGGCACGGCCGGACGGAAGCCGGGGAGCGGCTTGTCGGTCGGCTTGCGATCCTCGGTGATGGTGTCGCCGACGGCGGTGTCGGCGACTTCCTTGATCGAGCCGGTGAAGAAGCCGAGCTCGCCGGGCCCGAGCTCGCCCCAGTCGACCAGCTTCGGCGTGAAGATGCCGACGGTGTCGACCTCGTGCGCGGCGCCGGTGCGCATCATGCGGATCTTCATGCCCTTCTTCAGCCGGCCGTCGACGACGCGGACGAGCACGACGACGCCGAGATAGGCGTCGTACCAGCTATCGACGAGCAGCGCCTTCAGCGGCGCGTCGGCGTCGCCGGTCGGGGCGGGGAGCCGCGTGACGATCGCCTCCAGCACCTCGTCGACGCCCTGGCCGGTCTTGGCCGAGATCTCGATCGCGTCGGACGCATCGAGGCCGATGACGTCCTCGATCTGCTGCTTGACGCGCTCCGGCTCGGCGGCGGGCAGATCGACCTTGTTGAGGACCGGGACGATCTCGTGGTTGTTGTCGATCGCCTGATAGACATTGGCGAGCGTCTGCGCCTCGACGCCCTGGCTTGCATCGACGACCAGCAGCGAGCCCTCGCAGGCGGCGAGCGAACGGTTGACCTCGTAGGCGAAGTCGACGTGGCCGGGGGTGTCGATCAGGTTGAGGACGTAGTCCTTGCCGTCCTTCGCGCGGTAGTTGAGGCGCACGGTCTGCGCCTTGATGGTGATGCCGCGCTCGCGCTCGATGTCCATCGAATCGAGCACCTGCGCCTTCATCTCGCGCTGGCTCAGCCCGCCGGTCATCTGGATGAGCCGGTCGGCGAGCGTCGACTTGCCGTGATCGATGTGCGCGATGATCGCGAAATTGCGGATGTTGGTCTGCGGGCTGCTCGTCATGGGGCCGGCTCTTAGCAGGTCGGCGGGAGCGCCGGAAGCCGGCAATCAGCCGGCCGGGCAGACGCTCGAAACGCGACGAGGAGGCGCCCTATTCCGCCGCCTGCTTGCCCGGCTCGTCGCCGTTTTCGCCGGTATCGCCGGCTTTCAGCTCGTCGAGGCGCGGCATGGCGACGATGTTGTAGCCGGAATCGACGAAATGGATCTCGCCGGTGACGCCGGAGGCGAGATCGGACAGCAGGTAGACGGCGGTGTTGCCGATCTCCTCGATGCCGACGTTGCGGCGGAGCGGCGCGTTGCGCTTCTGGTGGTTGAACATGATGCGGGCGTCGGAAACGCCGGCGCCGGCGAGCGTGCGCACCGGCCCGGCCGAGATGGCGTTGACGCGGATGGCCTCGGATCCGAAATCGACCGCGAGATAGCGCACCGAGGCTTCCAGCGCCGCCTTGGCGACGCCCATGACATTGTAGTTGGGCATGACGCGGCTGGAACCGCCGAACGTCAGCGTGACCATGGCGCCGCCCTCGGTCATCAGCCGCGCTGCGCGCCGGGCGACCTCGGTGAACGAGAAGCAGGAGACCAGCATGGTGTTGACGAAATTGTCGCGGCTGGTGTCGGCGTAGCGGCCACGCAGCTCGGACTTGTCGGAGAAGGCGATGGCGTGGACCAGAAAATCGATGGTCGGCCAGCGCCCGGCCAGCATGGCGAACATCGAATCGAGCGAATTGGGATCGGCCGCGTCCGGCTTCAGGCCGACGTCGCAGGGCAGCACGAAATCGGAACCGACGGATTTGGCCAGCGGCAGGACGCGCTTGCCGAGCGCCGGCGTCTGGTAGGTGAAGGCAAGCTCGGCGCCGTGCTCGGCCAGCCGCTTGGCGATGCCCCAGGCAATCGAATGATCGTTGGCGACGCCCATCACCAGGCCCCGCTTGCCGCTCATAACCCCGGTCGACATCGCCACCCCCTCGCCCGATTGCGGCCCGTCAGCCGTTGTAGCGCTGGAGCACCAGCGTGGCGTTGGTGCCGCCGAAGCCGAAGGAATTGGACAGCACCGTGTTGACCTCGACATTGTCCATGCGCTTGCGGACGATGGGCATGTCGGCGAATGCAGGGTCGATCTCGTCGATATTGGCGCTCTCGCAGATGAAGCCGTTGTTCATCATCAACAGCGAATAGATCGCCTCCTGCACGCCGGTGGCGCCGAGAGAATGGCCGGTGAGGGACTTGGTCGCCGAAATCGGCGGGCTCTTGTCACCCGACCCGAAGACGCGGCGGATCGCGTCGATCTCGGGGAGGTCGCCGGCCGGCGTCGAGGTGGCATGCGGATTGATGTAGTCGATCTTCTCGCCGACGGTGGACAGCGCCAGCTTCATGCAACGCTCGGCGCCCTCGCCGGAGGGCAGCACCATGTCGTAGCCGTCGGAGGTGGCGCCATAGCCGACGACTTCGCCGTAGATGCGCGCGCCGCGCGCCTTGGCGTGTTCGAGTTCCTCCAGCACGACCACGCCGGCGCCGCCGGCGATGACGAAGCCGTCGCGGTCCTTGTCATAGGCGCGCGAGGCGACCGCCGGCCGGTCGTTGAAATGGGACGACATGGCGCCCATGCCGTCGAAGAGGACCGAGAGCGTCCAGTCGAGATCCTCGCAGCCGCCGGCGAACATGACGTCCTGCTTGCCCATCTGGATAAGCTCGGCGGAATTGCCGATGCAGTGCGACGAGGTCGAACAGGCCGACGAGATCGAGTAGCTGAGGCCCTTGATCTTGAACCACGTGGAGAGCGTCGCCGAGGCGGTCGACGACATCGCCTTGGGCACGGCAAACGGTCCGACCCGCTTCGGCCCTTTTGTCCGGGTGATGTCGGCGGCCTCGACGATGGTGCGCGTCGACGGACCGCCGGAGCCCATCACCATGCCGGTGCGCTCGTTGGAAATCTCGCCCGGCTCGAGGCCGGAATCCTGAATCGCCTGGTCCATGGCGACGTGGTTCCAGGCGGTGCCGCGGCCGTGGAAGCGCAGCGCCCGGCGATCCAGCATCTCGGCGGGATCGAGGTTGGGCGCGCCGTGGACCTGGCAGCGGAATCCGAGAGAGGCGTATTCCTCGGCGGCCGAGATGCCGGACTTCGCCTCGCGCAGGCTGGCGACAACTTCCTGTGTCGAGTTTCCGATCGACGAGACGATGCCCATACCGGTGACGACGACACGCTTCATATTCGGCATTCCTCACTTCAACTGATCGGTCAGGCCCCTCGACGGCCGCCCCGCCGCCGGCGCCGGTCCGGCCGGCGACTAGCCGATCGCCGGCTGGGCGTCGCCCTGGAACAGGCCGACCCTGAGATCCTTGGCGCGATAGATGGTGGTGCCATCCGCCTTCAGCCAGCCATCGGCAACGCCGAGCACCAGCCGGGAACGCAGCACGCGTTTCACCTCGATGCCGTATTCGACCATGCGGACCGTCGGCAGGACCATTCCGGAGAACTTGAGCTCGCCCAGCGACAGGGCGCGGCCGCGACCGGGCTGGCCGAGCCAGCCGAGGAAGAAGCCCAGCATCTGCCACAGCGCGTCGAGGCCGAGGCAGCCGGGCATGACCGGATCGCCCTTGAAGTGACAGCCGAAGAACCACAGGTCCGGCTTCACGTCGAGCTCGGCGCGCACCTGTCCCTTGCCGTGCTCGCCGCCGTCCTCGCTGATCGAGGTGATGCGGTCGAACATGAGCATGGGCGGCAACGGCAACTGGGCGTTGCCGGGGCCGAAGAGTTCACCCCGGCCGCAGGCGAGCAGTTCCTCGTAGTCGTAGCGCGACGGGCGTTCGTCCCGGGTTTCAGGCATGGCTGACGTCATGGATTCGTCCGTCTGATTGGCCGCATCGTCCGTATCGGCCTGATGCGGCCGGCACGGTTTGCCCTCTTAACATAGCATCCCGCCGGTCGCTACAAGACCCCCTGCCTTGCCGCGGATGCCGGCGGCCGCGAGGACCGCCGCCCCCGGCGATGGCGCGTTGCACCAATCGCCCCTGCCCCCTATATTCCGGCCACGAAAGCGCGCGGCCTTGAACCGCGGACTGCTGGAAGGGACCATGAACAGTCGCGATCATCTTCGTCACGACGGCGCGGAGCGCCGCCCGGGTGTACGCGCCATGCTGCGCCAGGCGGGCCTGCGCCCGACACGGCAACGCCTGGCTCTGGCCGAGCTGCTCTTCGCCGGGGGAAACCGCCACCTGTCGGCGGAAAACCTGCACGAAGAGGCCCTCATCAACAAAGTGCCGGTATCGCTGGCGACGATCTACAACACGCTGCACCAGTTCACCGGCGCCGGGTTGCTGCGCGAGGTGGCGGTCGACGGGTCGAAGACCTATTTCGACACCAACGTCTCCGATCATCACCATTTCTTCGTCGAGGACGACGAGGCGGTGCTGGACATCCCTCCCGGCCAGATGGGCGTCGGGCAGCTGCCGGAGCCGCCGCCGGGCTATGAGATCAGCCGGGTGGATGTGGTCGTGCGGCTGCGCCGCATCGGCTGAACTCCGAGCCGCCCGCGTGCGGCATCCAAGCCATTGACAACAGAAGCAATCCGGGCTGGAGTTCGCGGTGCGGCGGGCCGCTTTCCAGGTCCGGTATGTTTTGTTGCGTCGCGTTTTGTAGCGTTTTGTTGCGTTCCTCCTTCGCCCGCCTGACGGCGGGGCGAGGATTCCGTGCATCCTGGCGCGGCCTGCCTGCTTTCTTCCTTCATTCAACAGTGTTTGTCCGGCTCCGCCTTGGCGGCGCGCGTTTTTGCGTGCTCGCGCGGGCCGTGCTCCATCCGACGCGTTCCACCAACCGGGAACCCGGCAGGGTTCGTTGGGAGAGCTGGGGGCTCCTATCGGACCCTGCCGTTTTGCGGCATTCGCTTGTACCGGTTTCGTCGCCGAAACGGCGGCGATCGGTGGCGCTCGGATGAAGGACCCGACGCGCCCTCCGGGGCGCGCCGGGCCTTACTCTTCATCCGGAAACCGGACGTCGAACCACGACGGCGTCACGCATCAGGCGATGATAGGGCTTGCCGGCGACCGCGACCGTGTCGCGTCTGCCCAGTCGGCGAGCACGCCATAGACAGAGTGGGTCGCGGTCAGGCCGTTCATCGCGATGAAGCGCTCGGCGTCCGCCGGGCTCGCCCACACCCAGCCACCGGCATAATCCGCGTCGCCGCCCCGCTTGACGGGCGCGGCCGGAGCGGCAAGCGCGGCTTCGTAGCGGACGGTCAGGCCGATGCAGTAGATCATGCCGCCGAGGCGTAACGGCGGCCGCTCGGTCAGTCGACTTCCTCGTTGGGATAGACGCCCCAGAGCTGCTCCTGCTCGATCCAGCCGTCGAAGCCGCTGCCCGGATGCGGCACCAGCCACCGCGGCAGCGATCGACCGAGGCCATGACGCCGGGCTCGAGATAGGCGGTGACCGCGGCGGCGGCCGTTGCCCGGGCGTGAACCGGGCGCGGGTCGTTCGACGCCCACGGCGCGACGACGGCGGTGCGCTTGCCGGAGAGCAGGCTGTTGAAGATCCAGCCGACGGCGCCGTCGGAATCGCGGATGCGGCGCCAGGTGTCGTATTCCTGGATCACTTCGATGGGCAGGCCGGTGCGGGTGAACACCCAGGCGATCTTGTAGTCCTCGCCGGGACCGACGCGCACATTGACGCGGCCGGCCTTGAGGCTGACGAAGCGCGGCACCGGCAGGCCGCTCTTGCCGGCCGTGGCGCCGGTGTCGGGGCCCGGCACGGCCGACGACGAGGAGGAGGCCGAGGCGCGCTGCGCATGCACCGCAACGAGGGCCGTCCCCGCCAGGGCCAGGACGACAGCGAGACCGGAGAGCCCCTTGAGGAGGAACCCCGGCCCGAAACGCTCCGCGCCAACGCGCATGACACCACTCCCCACACCGTTCCCGAGAACCGGGACTATGGCGCGGCGCCGGTTAAGGAGCCCTTAACGCTAACCAAAAGTGACAGCGCCGGCGTCAAGCGCCGGCCGGCGCCGGTCCCGTCGAACCACGCACCGCCAGTTCGACCGGCAACCTCACGACCCCGGGCGGGCCGCCCTGGAACACCAGCTCAGCCGCGCGGCGTCCCTTCTCGACGATCGGCTGGATCATGGTGGTGAGCGGCGGGTGCGACATCGCGGCTTGCGGGATGCCGTCGAAACCGATGACCGAGAGCGCGCCCGGCACATCGACCCCATTCGCCGCGGCGTAGTCGAGCGCGCCCAGCGCCGTCACGTCCGACATCGCCAGGATGGCAGTGGTATCCGGCGCGCGCGCCATGATGGCGGCGGTCGCCGCCACGGCCTTGTCGCGCGACAGGACCAGTTCGAACGTCGGCAGGTCGCGGACGTCAATGCCGACGGACGAAAACGCGTCGGCATATCCGGCAAGCCGTTCCCGGGTCACGGAATAGCGCAGTTCGCTGCGACGCTTGTCGTCGACGAAATCGAAACGGCTCTCGCCCGTCAGTTCGAGGCACAGGATGCCGATGCGGCGATGGCCGAGCGCCAGAAGATGTTCTGCCTGCGTGCGGGCGGCGCCACGGTCGTCGATGAGCACGGCCATGTCGTGCGAGCCGGCATCGACATCGACCGCGACGAAGGGCAGGCCGCGCTGGCGCGCGAGATCGAGCAGCCGCGTGCGTCCCTCGAGGCAGTGCACGATGAAGCCGTCGACCAGCGCGGACTGGATGTTCCACGCCGCGACCTCGTTGAATTCATCATGGGCGGAGACGAGCGCAAGCCCGGCGCCGTGCGTGTCGCACACTTCGCCGATGCCCGACATGAAGAGCTGATCGAAGGGATCCTTGAGCGCGTCGCCGAGCGTTCCGGCGAGCACCAGGCCGATGGCGTTGACCTTGCCGGCGCGCAGCAGCCGGCCCCTGGGGTCGGGACCGCCATAGCCGAGCTCGCGCGCCGCCGCCTCCACCCGCTCGCGCACCGCGGGGCGGACGAGGTCGGGATGGTTGAAGACGTTGGACGCCGTGCCGCGCGAGACGCCGGCGGCCCTGGCGATGTCCACGAGGCGGACGGGGCGGGTCATGAGGGCAGCATAGACCCCGGATTGGATCGAATCAATTTTCGCTTGACGTCGATCCTTGCCTGAGGTAGATGCGCCATATTGGATCGTTCCAATTCATATTGGATCGATCCATAAACAAAGAGGAGAGGTGAAATGACTACTGTGACCTTGCAGAACCCGAGTGCCGAGACCGCCAGCCCCAGCATGGAAGAGCTGGCAAGGCGCCTGCACAGCCTGTCGGACCGCATCCGGCGCGCCATCGCCGCGTACCACTATCGCCACGACCTGGAGCGCATGCCCGACTGGGCGCTGAGGGATATCGACATCGCGCGCGAGGACATCGCCCACGAGGTCGATAACCGCCTTGATGCGGCCGGCCGCCCGCGCGGCGGCTTCCCGTTCTAGGCATGGACCGGGAGACAGATCCGGCCGGCGCGGTTCAGGCGCCGGCCGCACAGACGGCCCCAATGCCTATTCGGCGGCGGCGCGGCCGTTGAGCGGGTTCGCCGGATCCCAGCCATAGGCGATGGTGTCGAAGCGCGGCCCCATCGCGTCGTAGAGCAGGAGCTTGCCGACGAGGCCGCCCTCCAGCCCGACGATCTCGCGAATGACTTCCAGCGCCTGCATGGAGCCGATGACGCCGGTGAGCGCGCCGAGCACGCCGGCCTCGGCGCAGGTCGGCACGAGGCCCGCCGGCGGCGGCTCGGGAAACAGGCAGCGCCAGGTCGGGTTGGGATTGCCGTCGGCGTCGCGCTCGTGGGGCTTGAGGGTGGTGAGCGACCCGTCGAAGCGGCCGACCGCGGCGGTGACCAGCGTCTTGCCGGCATGGAAACAGGCATCGGACACGGTGTAGCGCGTGTCGAAATTGTCGGAGCCGTCGGCGACGATGTCGTAGGCGGCGACAAGTCCGGCGACGTTCGCCTCGGTCAGCCTGACGGCGTGCGTCTCGACGGCGACGTGCGGATTGACGCGGGCGACGAAATCCCTGGCGCTCTCCACCTTCGGCCGGCCGACGGCGGCGGTGTCGTGGATCACCTGGCGCTGCAGGTTGGAGAGGCTGACCACGTCGTCGTCGACGACGCCGATCGTGCCGACGCCGGCGGCGGCGAGATACTGGATGAGCGGCGCGCCCAGTCCGCCGGCGCCGATCACCAGCACGCGGGCTGCCTTGAGCTTCTGCTGCCCCGGTCCGCCGACCTCGGCCAGCACCAGATGGCGGGCGTAGCGCTCGATTTCCTCGTCGGAGAAGGCCATGACGGCGAGACTAGCCCCCGCCGCCGCGCTTGACGAGGCACCAACGGGCCCCGTTCTTGCTAGGCTGGCGGAGACCAACCGGGTCCCAACCGGACCGCCGACGGGAGATGCGATGCAGATCAGGATCGGCTTCGAGATTGCCTATGGCTGCCCGCAGGCGACGCCGATGCTGTTGTCGCTGCACGTCCACCCGTCGCGGGCGCCCGATCTGGTCAAGCCCGACACGATCACGACAGACCCGCCGCTCGCCATCACCGACTATCGCGACGGCTTCGGCAATATCTGTTCGCGCCTGGTCCTGCCGCCCGGACGCACGGTCCTGACTTCGGACGCGATCATCCGCGATTCGGGCGCGGCGGACCCGGTGGTGCCGGACGCCGCCCAGCATCCGGTGCCCGACCTGCCGAGCGAATGCCTCGTCTACCTCCTCGGCAGCCGCTATTGCGAGACGGACCGGTTGAGCGACATTGCCTGGCAGCTCTTCGGCGCAACGCCGGAGGGCTGGGCGCGGGTCCAGGCGATCTGCGACTATGTGCATGGCCACATCGCCTTCACCTACGGGCAGGCGCCGGCGACCCGCACCGCCGTCGACAGCTTCCAGGAGCGCACCGGCGTGTGTCGCGATTTCGCGCATCTGGCCATCACCTTCTGCCGCTGCATGAACATCCCGGCGCGTTACGTCACCGGCTACCTCGGCGATATCGGCGTGCCCGCCGATCCGATGCCGATGGATTTCTCGGCGTGGTTCGAGGCATGGCTCGGCGGGCAGTGGCGCACCTTCGACGCGCGCAACAACGTGCCGCGTATCGGGCGGGTGACGATGGCGACGGGCCGCGACGCCGCCGACGTGGCGATCAGCAATTCCTTCGGCATGACCGATCTGGTCGGCTTCCACGTGTGGGCCGACGAAATCGCCGACGCCTAGTGCCAGACCGCCAGGATGACGCCCATGACGAGGATGGTGACGAGCTGATAGCCGGCGTTGATGGCGACCAGCTCGGTCGGCTTCTTCTCGTAGAAGATCGACCCGGCCATGATCGTGGCGACGAAGCCGAGCCAGGCGAGGAAGCCGACGACGATGCCGTCCCACAGGTTGACGGCGCCGTAGTGGCCGACGAAGCGGGCAAGCACATAGGCCATGACCAGATCGCCGATGAAGCCGGCGGCCATGCCCTGCGCCATGCCGGCCGTCGACGCGCCTTCCGGGACTTCCCTGCAATTGCCGCCAACGCTGGCCGAACAGCGCCGTGTACCAGCCGGCGCCGATGCCGAACCTGACGATTGCGGCGACGATGATCGCCAGCCAGTTGACCGTGACTGCTGCCATGGTTTCCTCCCCGGTTAAATGCCGAGGCCGACTGTCCGCGAGCGCGCGGCGATCCGCAATCGGCTCACGCAATCTTGATGGGAGACGGCGGAGCGGGGCGGTCAGTCCAGACCGTCGAACAGGGCGGTGGACAGATAGCGCTCGGCGAAGGAGGGGATGATGAGCACGATATTCTTGCCCTTCATCTCCGGCCGCTGGCCGACCGCGACGGCGGCGGCGATGGCCGCGCCCGACGAGATGCCGACCGGGATGCCCTCGACCCGCGCGCACAGGCGCGCGTAGTCGAACGCTTCGGCGCTGGCCACGGTGACCACCTCGTCAAAGACCTTGGTGTCGAGGACATCGGGCACGAAGCCCGCGCCGATGCCCTGGATCTTGTGCGGACCCGGCTTGCCGCCGGACAGCACCGGGCTCTCGGCCGGCTCGACGGCGATGACGCGCAGGCCCGGCTTGCGCGCCTTCAGCACCTGGCCGACGCCGGTGATGGTGCCGCCGGTGCCGATGCCGGAAACGAAGGCGTCGATCTCACCGCCGGTATCGTTCCAGATCTCTTCCGCCGTGGTGCGGCGATGGATCTCCGGGTTGGCCGGATTCTGGAACTGCTGCGGGATGACCGAGTCGGGAATCTCCTTGAGCAATTCGTTGGCGCGATCGATGGCGCCGCGCATGCCCTTGGCGCCCTCGGTCAGCACCAGTTCGGCGCCCATCAGCTTGGGCAGCTTGCGCCGCTCGATGGACATGGTTTCCGGCATGACGAGGATCAGCCGGTAGCCGCGGGCGGCGGCGACGAAGGCGAGCGCGATGCCGGTATTGCCGGAGGTCGGCTCGATGAGCGTGTTGACGCCGGGGCTGATGCGCCCGGCCGCCTCCATGCGCGTCGATCATGGCGACGCCGATGCGGTCCTTGACGCTGGAAATGGGATTGAAGAACTCGAGCTTGGCGAGGAGGTGCGCCGGCACGTCCTTCATCGCCGCGATGCGGTCGAGCCGCACCAGCGGCGTGTCGCCGATGGTGTCGGTGATCGAATCGTAGATGCGGCCGCGGCCGGGCTGCTTGTCCGCCGTTGCCGAGGCGGTTTTCGCCGATGCTTTTGCCATGGATGATTCCTCCCTCGCCGCCAGTCTAGCCCGAAACGCCGGTCGAACCGAAGCCGCCGGCGCCGCGTCCGGTGTCGTCCAGTTCGGCCACTTCGACAAGGGCGACGCTCGCCACCGCGGCGACGACCAGCTGGGCGATGCGCATGCCGCGGGTGACGACGAAGGGCCGGTCGCCGTGGTTGATGAGCGGCACCTTCACCTCGCCGCGATAATCGGCGTCGACGGTGCCGGGGGCGTTGAGGACGGTGACGCCGTGCTCGACGGCGAGGCCGGAGCGCGGCCGCACCTGACCTTCGTGCCCGGCCGGCAGGGCGATGGCGAAGCCGGTCGGCACCAGCGCGCGGCCGCCGGGAGGAATGACCAGCGGCACGTCCACCGCCGCGCAGAGATCGAGACCGGCCGAGGAGGCCGTCTTCGCTGCGGGCAACGGCAAGTCGTCGCTCCCGGCCAGGCGGAGAACGCGGACCTCGGTCTTGGCGATCGAATCGGGCACCGATCTCAGGGGCAGTTCGTTGCGGACGCTTCTTTGTGTCCCTTGACGCGGCCTCTACTGCAAGCCGCCGGGCCGAGAAGCGTGTGGATTACTTTCGGTGTTCGGCAAGCGCCGCGGCGATGCGCGCGACGAGGCGGCCGGCCACGTCGCGCTTGGCCATGCGCGGCCAGTCCTCGACGCCCGCGGCGCTGACCAGATGCACGGCGTTCTCCTCGCCGCCCATGATGCCCGATTGCGGCGAGACGTCGTTGGCGAGGATCCAGTCGGCGCCCTTGGCGGCGAGCTTCTTCCGGGCGTTGGCGAGGAGGTCGTCGGTCTCCGCCGCGAAGCCGACGACCAGCGCCGGGACGCAAAGTATGGTGGCGGCCGATGGTGGCGAGGATGTCCGGGATTCTCGGTCAGCGCCAGAGCCGGCGGCCTGCCGGAGCCTGTCCTTCTTGATCTTGCCGTTGGCCTCGGACACGACGCGCCAGTCGGCGACGGCGGCGGCCATGACGGCGACCTCGGCGGGCAGCGCCGCCTCGACCGCCTCCAGCATCTGCCGCGCCGTCTCGACGTGGACGACATTGACGCCGGGCGGATCGGGGACGGTCACCGGCCCGGAGACCAGCGTCACCCGCGCGCCGGCTTCGGCCGCCGCCTCGGCGATGGCGTGACCCTGACGGCCGGAGGAGCGGTTGGCGAGGTAGCGCACCGGGTCGATCGGCTCGTGGGTCGGGCCGGAGGTGACCAGCACATGATGACCGGCGAGCAGACGCGGCGCGGGCTTCAGGATGCGTGTCGCCGCGGCGACGATATCGAGCGGCTCGGCCATGCGGCCGGTGCCGGCCTCGCCCGCCTCGGCCATCTCGCCGGACGTCGGGCCGATGAAGTGCACGCCGTCGGCGCGCAGCGTCGCGACGTTGCGGCGGGTGGCGGCATGGTCCCACATGGCGGGGTTCATGGCCGGCGCCAGCAGCACCGGCGCGCGGGTGGCGAGCAGGATCGGCGGTGGCGAGGTCGTCGGCCGCGTCCGCTCGCCATCTGCGCCATCAGGTCGGCGGTCGCCGGCGCGACGACCACCAGCGCCGCCTCGCGGGCGAGACGGATGTGGCCGATGTCGTGCTCGTCCTCGCGATCGAAGAGTTCGGTGAAGACCTTGCCGCCGGTGAGCGCGCCGACCGACAGCGGCGTGACGAATTCCTGCGCCGCCCTGGTCATCACGGCGCGCACGGCGTGGCCGCGTTCGCGCAGGCGGCGGATCAGGTCGAGCGCCTTGTAGGCGGCGATGCCGCCGCCGATGACGAGCAGGATGGATGCGGCGCCGGGCTCGGCGGCCGGCGTCGCCGATCTCGGCCGTGCGGTTGGCGCGGCGGTGGCGGCGGTGTGCCGGCGACTCACCGGCAGCAAGCGCGCCGCGCAGGATGGCGCGCATCTCCTCTTCCATGGAGACGTTGTGCTCGGCCGCCGCCAGCCGCAGGCGCTTGCGGGTGCCGGCGTCGAGGCCGCGGATGGTGAGGGTCGGAACGGATTTGGGCATTGCGGCAGTCTAGATCATGACTGCAATGACAGCAATGCTGGCAAATTGATACGCTGGGAGCCGGCGCGTGGGCTGCCGGACGTCAGGCAATCCCCACGATCTCCGCCTCGCCGTCGGCGATCGGCACCGTGTCCCCGACCGCCTTGCCGATGAGCGCCCGCGCCAGCGGCGAAACGTGGGACAGCGTGCCCTCCTTCGGATCGGCCTCGTCCTCGCCGACGATGCGCCAGACCTGCTGGCGGCCGTCGTCGCGGACAATGGTCACGGTCGAGCCGAAGCGGACCGTCGTCGTGTCGGCAGGCGGCGGGACGACCTCGGCGTTGGCCCGGCGCGCGCGCCAGTAGCGGAGGTCGCGCTCCACCGCGGCGCGGGCGGCGCGATCGTCGCCCGCCTCGACGGCGGCAGCGTGCAGCCGGGCAAGCTCGGCATCGATCAGCGCCAGGCCCTCGGGCGTGACGTAGTTCGGATGGGTCGATACCGGGCGATCGGGCAACGCCTCGTCGCCGCCGGCATCTTCCTTGACGAAGGCCCTGCTCATGGCGGCAAGCGTCCTGCCGGGAGGGCCCGGCGTCAACCGCCCGCTAGAAGATCATCCTCAACCCGACCACCACGGCGACCACGGCGATGACCACCAGCGCCACCCTGCCCCAGCGTCCGCCGCGGGCCTCGGAGCGGCCGATCTCCTCGATCGTTTCGGGATCGAGACGAATTCCGCGCTCGCCCATGCGGTCCATCTCGGCCGACAGCCGCTCGGCGCGTTCGGCGAGCCGCGGCAGTTCGCCGGCGAGGCGGCCAAGGGCGCCGATGCCTTCCGCCGCCAGTTCCATCTGGCCGGCGGGCCCGAGATAGCGCTCGATCCAGTCGGCGACGACCGGCTCGGCGGTCGTCCACATGTCGAAATCCGGGTCGAGGCTGCGGCAGACGCCTTCCACGACGACCATGGTCTTCTGGACGAGCAGCAGCTCCGGCCGGGTCTGCATGTCGAAGATCTCGGTCACCTCGAAGAGCAGCGCCAGCAGCCGCGCCATGGAGATGCCGCTGGCGCTCTGGCCGTGGATCGGCTCGCCGATGGCGCGCAGCGCCTGGGCGAAATCCTCGACCGTGTGATTGTCGGGCACGTAGCCGGCGGCGAAATGCACCTCGGCGATGCGGCGATAATCGCGGCGTGATGAAGCCGTAGAGGATCTCGGCGAGGAAGCGCCGCTCGGCGCGGCCGAGCCGGCCCATGATGCCGAAATCGATGGCGACGATATCGCCGGCCTCGTCGACGAAGAAATTGCCCTGGTGCATGTCGGCGTGGAAGAAGCCGTCGCGCAGCGCCTGGCGCAGGAAGGCCTGCATCAGCCGGCGGGCGACCAGCGGCAGGTCGTGACCGGCGGCGGCGAGCGCGGCGGTGTCGGACAGCTTGATGCCGTCCACCCAGTCCAGCGTCAGCACGTCGCGGGCGGTGAAGTCCCACTCGACCGCCGGCACGCGGAAGCCCTGATCGCCGGCGGTGAGCTCGGCCATCTCGGAGAGCGCCGCCGCCTCGAGCCGCAGGTCCATCTCCAGCGTCGACCGAACGGGCGAGCGTATCGACGACCGCGACCGGCCGCAGGCGGCGCGAGGCCGGGTCGACGCGCTCGATCAGCCGCGCGGCGACATAGAAGGTGTCGAGGTCGTCGGCGAAAACGCCGGCGAATGCCGGGGCGCAGCACCTTGACGGCGACGGTGCGGGTGCCGCCCTCGCCCGCCGCCGATCTCGGCCTTGTGGACCTGGGCGATGGAGGCCGCGGCGATCGGCGGCGAGAACGAAGCGAACAGCGCCTCGACCGGCTGCCGAGCGACCTTTCGATGACGCGCGCGCGCCTCCGCCTCGGGAAAAGGCGCGATCTCGTCGCGCAGGCGGCCGAGCGCGTCGGCGCCTTCGCGGCCGACGAGATCGGGCCGCGTCGCGAGGAACTGGCCGAGCTTCACATAGGACGGGCCGAGGCCGATTGAGCGCGAGCGGTCAGGCGCTCGCCGCGATCGACGGCGGTGACGCCGCGCCGCTCGAACAGCCGGGCCAGACGCGACCGCGGCGCGCGGGCCGGCCGGCAGGTCTTCCGGATCGACAAGCGCGAACGCGCCCTCGCGCGCCAGCACGAAGCCGGCGCCGGCCAGCCGGAGAGACGCGGCGAGGGTGCCGGCCATCCCCGCCTCAGAGCTTCCAGCCGGAATGCATGGCGGCGATGCCGCCGGAGAGATTGCGCACGCTGACGCGGCGAAGCCGGCATCCTCGATCATGGCGGCGAAGCGCGCCTGATTGGGGAAGCGGCGGATCGACTCGACGAGATAGCGATAGGGCTCGCCATCGCCGACGACGAGATCGCCGATCGCCGGGATGACCTTGAAGGAGAACAGTTCGTAGAGCCGGTCGAGGCCGGCGACATCGACGGTGGAGAATTCCAGGCAGAGAAAACGGCCGCCGGGCTTGAGCACGCGGAAGGCTTCGGCCAGCGCCCGGTCGATGCGCGGCACGTTGCGGATGCCGAAGGCGATGGTCACGGCGTCGTATTCGCCGTCGCCGAAGGGCAGGTCCTCGGCATTGGCCTCGACGAAGTCGACCGCGGTCCGGCGTAAGGCGCGGCCGTCGGCGCGTTGCCGCCCGACCGCCAGCATCTCGCCGTTGATGTCGGCGACGGTGACCTCGCGCCGAGGCCGAACGCTCGGCGATGCGGAAGGCGATATCGCCGGTGCCGCCGGCAACGTCGAGCACGCGGAAAGGCACGGACGAGCGGCGCGGCGGCGCCAGCCAGGTGACGAAGGCGTCCTTCCACAGCCGGTGGACGCCGCCCGACATCAGGTCGTTCATCAGGTCGTAGCGCCGGGCGACCTTGTCGAAGACGTCGTCGACCAGCCGCTGCTTGTCGCCGGCGGGCACGCGGCGGAAGCCGAAATCGCTTTGTTGTTCGTTGGTCCGGGGCATCGGGCGGCACGATAGCGCGCCCGGCTTAACGCCGCTACAAAGGCGTTAGTTAATAGCAAACCGGCGGAGCGGGGGCCATGGCGATCGAATTCAAGCGGGCCGTGCCGATCTTCCGCATCTACTCGGTGGAGACGGCGCGCGCGTTCTACGTCGATTTCCTCGGCTTCCAGGTGGACTGGGAGAGCGACTTCGGGGCGGGCGCGCCGGTCTACATGCAGGTCTCGACGCGACGGAATCGCCTTTCACTTAGCGAGCACCACGGCGACGGCACGCCCGGCTCCGTCGCCTACGTGGCGATGAACGGCGTCCGCGACCTGCACCGCGAGTTGAACGACAAGCACTACCGCCACAACCGGCCGGGCCTGGAAGAGCAGACCTGGGGCATGACCGAGATGACGGTGATCGACCCGTTCAACAACCGCATCACCTTCGGGGAGCCGACCGAACAGGCCGGCGGAAGCGGCGCGACCGGCTGATGCCCGAACTGCCCGAAGTCGAGACGGTGCGGCGGGGGCTGGCGCCGGTGATGGAGGGCGCGACGATCGACAAGGTCGAGCAGCGCCGGGCGGACCTGCGGGTGCCGTTTCCGCCGCGCTTCGCCAGCCGGCTGACCGGGCGGAGGGTGATTTCGCTCGGCCGGCGGGCCAAATACCTCACTCGCCGACCTCGACGACGGCATGGTGCTGGTCATGCATCTCGGCATGTCGGGCTCCTTCCGCATCGAGGCGGAGGATGTGAGCCGGCCGACGACGGCCTACTACCACGCCCGCACCAAGCTGAAGGCCCACGACCACGTCGTCTTTCACATGTCGGGCATCGGCGGGCGGACGCCGGTGCGGGTCATCTTCAACGATCCGCGCCGTTTCGGCCTGATGGACCTGGTGCCGCGCGTCGACCTCGCCACGTCGAAGCACTTCCGGCATGTCGGCATCGAGCCGCTCGGCAACGAACTCTCCGGCGCGACGCTGGCGAGCCTGCTCGCCGGGCGCAGCGCGCCGCTGAAATCCTCCCTCATGGACCAGCGGCTGATCGCCGGGCTCGGCAACATCTATGTCTGCGAGGCGCTGTGGCGGGCGCGGCTGTCGCCCGACCGCACATCGGGAACGCTGGCCACGAAGACCGGCAAGGCGACGGCGCGCGCCGACCGGCTGGCGGCGGCGATCCGCGCGGTGCTGGGGGACGCGATCGCGGCCGGCGGCTCGTCGCTCCGCGACCATATCCGCGCCACCGGCGAGCTCGGCGATTTCCAGCACAGTTTCGCCGTGTACGATCGCGAAGGCGAGCCCTGCCCGCGCGGCAAGGGCACCATCCGCCGCAAGATCCATTCCGGCCGCTCGACATTCTATTGTCCGGTCTGCCAGCGCTGAGGGAATCCCGTCATGGCTTATGAATGCATCACCACCGAGACCCGCGACGGCGCGGCGATTATCCGCCTCGACCGGCCGGCGGCGCTGAACGCGCTCAACGCGCAGCTGATCGACGAACTCGGCAAGGCGCTCGACACCCTGGAGGCCGACGCCAAGGTCGGCGCCATTGTCGTCACCGGATCGGAGAAGGCCTTCGCCGCCGGCGCCGACATCAAGGAGATGGCCGACCTCACCTACGTCGAGGCCTATCTCAAGAACCAGGCGGCGGCGCTGGAGCGGGTCGCCCGCTGCCGCAAGCCGGTGATCGCGGCGGTCGCCGGCTATTGCCTCGGCGGCGGCTGCGAACTGGCCATGCTCTGCGACATCGTCATCGCCGCCGATACGGCGAAGTTCGGCCAGCCGGAGATCACGCTGGGCATCATGCCCGGCATGGGCGGCACCCAGCGCCTGCCGCGCGCCATCGGCAAGGCCAAGGCCATGGACCTGATCCTGACCGGCCGCATGATGGATGCGGCGGAGGCGGAGCGCGCCGGGCTGGTGGCGCGCGTGGTGCCGGCCGACAAGCTGATGGACGAGGCGGTGGCGGCGGCGCGCAAAATAGCGTCCTTCTCGCTGCCGGCGGTGATGATGGCCAAGGAGGCGGTCTCCCGCGCCTTCGAGACGCCGCTCGCCGAGGGGCGCCTGTTCGAGCGCCGGGTCTTCCACGCCATGTTCGCCACGGAGGACCAGAAGGAGGGCATGGCCGCCTTCATCGAAAAGCGGACGCCACAATTCAGGAACCGCTAGGCGCCATTGACCGGCGGAGGGGCGCCGACTATAAGCCCGGCCAACCTTTCGCGCGGTGGACAGGTCCGCCGCCGATTTCGTTTGCACCACAAGGCTTAGACAACAATGGCCAATACACGGTCGGCCAAAAAGGCCACCCGCAAGATCGCGCACCGTACCGAGGTCAATTCGGCCCGGATCAGCCGGGTCCGCACCTTCGTGCGCAAGGTTGACGAGGCGGTTGCCGCCGGCGACAAGACCGCGGCCGTCGCCGCGCTCAAGGCAGCCGAGCCGGAACTGATGCGCGCCGCCTCACGGGGCGTCGTCCACTCCAACACCGCCTCGCGCAAGGTGTCGCGTCTCGCCAAGAAGGTGAAAGCGCTCGCCTGAGCGTTCCCGCTTTCGCAACGTTGCAAAGCCCGGCCAGTGCCGGGCTTTTTCGTTTGGCGCCTAACCCCTCCTGCCGCTACGCTGGGCGGGAAATCCGGCGCTTGCCACCGGGCTCTGGCCTGCCATTCATTTCCCTTGGGATTCAAGGCCATGCGGGCAAGTTGCCGAAGGCGGGCACCCCGGGCGGGGGAATCGGCGGGGGGAAGCGGCCGGCCGGCAGAAAAAAATGAGGCTGCTATGCTTCGCCGCAGGCGCCGACCCGTTGAAATTGAATCAACGGCTTATGGCCGCCGGTGTGTCCCGGTGTTGCCGGAGAGCCACAGCCGGCGCTGCGGCAAAACGCATTGGGGCATTGCGCCCCCGGGGGCACCTGTGTACGTTGCTATGGCATTCAGGGCACACGGTCAGTCTAGCCCGATGCAAGAATAAGAATGTGGCGGGCAGTGGCTGATGACAGACAGTAATCGCGAGAACGCGTTGCACGTTCCGGTGCGATCTAGTCTTGTAGCTAGTATTTCCAAGTAAAGTGTTCATCGAGTGATTGCGTAGGATTCCCTCCGGGGAATGCCTTGCCGTCAACTGTCGATACTTCAGCGTTCGTACGCGACGCGTCCGTGTGGCGTGTACGAAAGGGGGCTCCATGTCGGAAACGGGCAGCAACACCTACGCCGGAGACGTCAGCGCGCAGGACGCGTGGCAGGACCTCTCCGGGACGGCGGATGCGGTGCTCGTCGACGTTCGTACGGTGGCGGAATGGGCCTATGTCGGCGTGCCGGTGCTGTCGTCGATCGGCAAGTCGCCCCTGCTGGTGGAATGGGACGCGTTCCCGTCGGGCGAGCTGGTGCCCGATTTCATGGGGCGGCTGAAGGCGGCGCTCGCCACCGTCGGCGCCGGGACGGACGCACCGCTCTACTTCCTCTGCCGGTCCGGAAATCGCAGCCGCCATGCGGCCATCGCGGCAACGGCGGCCGGCTACACGCACGCATACAACATCACACAGGGCTTCGAGGGACGGCTTGATGGCGAACGCCATCGCGGCACGCCGGGAAGCTGGAAGGCGGAGAATTTGCCATGGACGCAGTCGTGACGGCGGCACGGCCAATCGGTGAGGAATTCGCGGCCGGCGGGCTTGCACCCGCGGGCGGCGGCAAAGGGGAGGGAATTCGCATGAGCGCCACGCTGCCGAACGCCGATCAATGGTCGCGCGTGAAGCAGCGGCTGCGCGCCGAGCTGGGCGAGGACCTGTTCAACAACTGGTTCGGCCGGGCGACGTTCGAGGAGGCCGACGTGGCGACCGTCTACCTGTCGCTGCCGACCCGCTTCCTGAAATCGTGGATCGAGTCGCACTATGGCGAGCGGCTGCTCGCCCTGTGGCAGGCGGAACAGCCGAGCGTGGCGCGCATCGAGATCCTGGTGCGGACGGCGGCGCGGCCGAAGCTGCCGCCGAAGGTCGAGACCGCCGAGGCACCGGCGGCATCCGCGCCGGCAGCGGCGGCGGAACCGAGGGCGCCGGCGGCTGCCGCAACGCCGTACAAACCGCAGGGCGCGGAGAGCGCGCTGGCCGGCTCGCCGGTCGAGCCGCGCTATGCCTTCGAGACGTTCTGCGAGGGCGCCACCAACCGGCTGGCCTTCGCCGCGGCGCGCGCCGTGGTCGAGACGCCGCCCGGCAAGCCGACGCAATTCAACCCGCTCTACATCCATGCCGGGGTCGGGCGCGGCAAGACCCACATCCTGCAGGCGATCACCCGGGCGGCGCGACTCAACCAGCCGGGCCGCAAGGTCCTCTACCTGACGGCCGAGCACTTCATGTTCCGCTTCGTGGCGGCGCTCAAGAACCAGTCGGCGATCCGCTTCAAGGAGCTGCATCGCGACATCGACCTGTTGCTCATCGACGACATGCAGTTCCTGACCGGCAAGACCGTGCAGCAGGAGTTCTGCCACATGCTCAATGCGCTCATCGACGGGGCGCGGCAGGTGGTGGCGGCCGCCGACCGGCCGCCGGCGGAACTGGAAAGCCTCGACGAGCGGGTGCGCTCGCGCCTGCGCGGCGGCATCGCCTTCGAGATCGGCGCGCCCGACACGCAGCTCCGCCGCGACATCCTCAAGGTGCGCTACGCCGCGGCGCAGGCCCAGAACCCGGGCCTCGATATCCCCGAGGCGATCCTCGAATACACCGCCCAGTCGGTCACCTCGAACGGCCGCGACCTGGAAGGCGCGCTCAACCGCCTGGTCGCCCAGTGGCAGTTCACCCGCCAGCCGGTGACGGTGGCCTCGGCCGAAATCACGCTCCGCGACCTGATCGGCGTGCGCGAACCGCGCCGCGTCCGCATCGAGGAAATCCAGCGGGTGGTGGCGCGGCACTACAACGTTTCCAAGGCGGACCTCTTGTCGAGCCGGCGGACGAGGACCATCGTCCGCCCCCGACAGATCGCCATGTACCTCGCCAAGATGCTGACGCCGCGCTCGCTGCCGGAGATCGGCCGGCGCTTCGGCGGCCGCGACCACACCACGGTGCTGCACGCGGTGCGCAAGATCGAGGGGCTGATCCAGGGCGACAATGACGCTGGCCGACGAGATCGACCTGCTGAAGCGGATGATCGACGAATGAGGCGCGGCGGCGGCGCGAAGCAGTCTGCCCCTTGCGAATCCACCGCAGCCGGGCCAACTTTGCCGGCCCGGGCGGCACCTCCTGCCGTCCGCTGAAAAGCGAAGGCCGATAAACCATGCGCGCGACCGTCGAGCGATCGCACCTGCTCCGCTCCCTCAGCCACGTGCACCGCGTCGTCGAACGACGCAACACGATCCCGATCCTGTCGAACGTGCTGTTGCGCGCCGACGGCGGCAAGCTGACCCTCAAGGCGACCGATCTCGACCTGGAAGTGACCGAGACCGTGCCGGCCGAGGTTGGCCAGGCCGGCGCCACCACCGTGCCGGCGCACATCCTGCACGACATCGTGCGCAAGCTCCCCGACGGGGCGGAAGTGTCGCTCGACACCGGCGACGGTTCGCAACTGGCGCTGAAATCGGGGCGCTCGCGCTTCACGCTGCAGGTGCTGCCCGAATCGGACTTCCCCGACCTGACCACCGGCGAGTTCCCGACGCGCTTCGCGCTGGCCGCGAGCGCGGTGAAGAAGCTGATCGAGCGGACCCAGTTCGCGATTTCGACCGAGGAAACGCGCTACTACCTGAACGGCATCTACCTCCATGCGGTGACGGTGGACGGCAAGCCGATGCTGCGCGCCGTGGCCACCGACGGCCACCGGCTGGCGCAATCGCAGATGGAGGCGCCGGCCGGCTCGGAGAAGATGGCCGGCGTGATCGTGCCGCGCAAGGCGGTCGGCGAGATCCAGAAACTGGTGGAATTGCCGGATGCGGCGGTCGATATCGAACTCTCCGACACCAAGATCCGCGTCACCATCGGCGACGTGGTGCTGACCTCCAAGCTGATCGACGGCACCTTCCCGGACTATGCCCGGGTCATCCCGCAGGGCAACGACAAGGTGCTCAAGGTGGATCGCGGCGAATTCGCCAGCGCCGTCGATCGCGTCTCGACGATCTCCTCGGAGCGCGGCCGGGCGGTGAAGCTGGCGCTCGGCGACGGCAAGATGGTGCTCTCGGTCAACAACCCGGATTCGGGCAGCGCGGTCGAGGAGCTCGGCGTCGACTATGGCGCCGACGCCATCGAGATCGGCTTCAACTCGCGCTACCTGCTCGACGTCACCGGCCAACTCGAATCGGGAACCGCCGAATTCCGTTTCGCCGACCCGGGCTCGCCGACGCTGATCCTCGACGACGGGGCGTCCGACGCGCTCTACGTGCTGATGCCGATGCGGGTCTAGGGGACCGCCGCAGGATCGGTGGTGGTTGTTCGCAACTCCGGCCACACGCAGGAGTCATTGGCGCACCCGGCGAGATTCGAACTCACGACCTCTGCCTTCGGAGGGCAGCGCTCTATCCAGCTGAGCTACGGGTGCATTTGCGGCAAGCCGGAGCCGCGTTGATAGCCCAAGCCCGGCGCCGTCACAACCGGTGGCCGGCGCCCCAGGCCGGCGGATCCGGAACCGAAATGCCGGCGACCGGTCGTTTCCGCGCCAACGAAGCAACCCGCCCGCGCTTGACGCCGGTGGAATTCACGAATCAAGGTATCAGGGAGGGCCGCGCCGCCGCGAGGGGCGGAATGCGGCATGAGCCACGCAATTCCGGGCACGCACAGGGGCAATCCATCTGATGAGCCGGTCAAGATCGAGAGCATGGTCGGGGGCAGCGGCGCTCGTTCTGGCCGTGCTTGCCGCCAGCCCGGCCCATGCGTCCGAAGGCGAGATGCCGGCGCTGGTCCACGACATCGGCATCGGGCTGTTCCTGTCCGGCGCCCTGGCGATCGTCTTCTCGCGCCTCAAGCTGCCGGCGATCGCCGGCTACATCGTCGCCGGCGTGATCGCCGGACCGCTGGCTCTCGGACTCGTCACCGACAGCGAAAACATCAACACCATCGCCCAGCTCGGTTTCGTCCTGCTGCTGTTCGTCATCGGCCTGGAGATGGACGTCGGCAAGATCCTCAAGAGCGGCCGCACGATCATGCTGAGCGGGCTGCTGTCCTATCCGCTGATCGTCGCCTTCGGCTTTCTGGTGGCGCAGCTGCTGGCGCTGATCGGCTTCAGCGCGATCATCGGCCACAATCTCGGCGCGCTCTACATCGGCATGGTGATCGCCTGCTCGTCGACGCTGCTGGTCGTCAAGCTGTTCCAGGAAGCCTTCGAGCTCGACACGGTGCCCGGCCGCGTCGCCCTCGGCCTGCTGGTCTTCGAGGACCTGTGGGCGATCGTCGTGATCATCCTGCAGCCCAGCCTGCACGAGCCCCACATCCTGCCGATCCTCGCCTCCTTCCTCGGCATCGGCCTGCTCGCCGCCTTCGCCTTCGCCTGCGCCCGCACGCTGATCCCGATCGCCTTCCGCTGGATCGCCAAGGTGCCGGAGATCATCCTGGTCGGCGCGATCAGCTGGTGCTTCGCCATCGTCTTCCTCGGCGCCAGCCTCGACCCGATCACCGAGATGGCGTTCGGCATGCAGATGCACCTCAACGTCGGCTCGGGCATGGGCGCGCTGATTGCCGGCGCCACCATTGCCAGCCTGCCCTACGCCACCGAGATCGTCACCAAGGTCGGCGTGGTGAAGGATTTCTTCGTGACGCTGTTCTTCGTCGGCCTCGGGCTCAGCATCCCGGCGCCGAGCGGACCGGGCGTGCTGCTGCTCGCCGTCGGCATCGCCATCGCGGCGATCGCGGCGCGCCAGCTGATCCTGTTCCCGGTGCTCTATTTCAACGGCCTCGACCAGCGCAACGCCGAGGTCACTTCGGTGCGCGTCGCCCAGATCTCCGAATTCAGCCTGGTGATCGCCTTCCTCGGCGTCGATCTCGGCCACCTGTCGCGCGACCTGTCGAGCGCCATCATCTTCGCCTTCGTGCTGACCGCCATCGCCACGACGCCGCTCTACGGCTCCGCCTACAAGATCCACGAGTGGCTGGCGCCGACGCTGCGCAAGCTCGGCTTCAAGGACCCGCCGGCGGCGGTCGCCGAGGAGGAGGCCGAGTACCGGCTGGCGATCCTCGGCTTCCATCGCGTCGCCTCGTCGCTGCTCTACAACATCGCCCGCGACGACCCCGGCCTGGCCGCCAAGACGCTGGTCGTCGACTTCAACGTGTCGCTGCACGAGCCGCATCCGCGAGGTCGGCGCCCACGTCAAATACGGCGACCTCGCCAACCCGGAGACGCTGCATCATGCCGGCGTCGACCGCGCCGAGGTGGTGGTGCTGACGGTGCCCGACGATCTGCTGCGCGGCATCGACAACCGCAAGCTGGTCGAGAACGTGCGGCGGATCAATCCGTCGGCCATCATCATCGCCAATGCGGTCTCGTTCCCCGATTGCGAGGCGATCTACGAGGCGGGCGCCAACTACGTGTTCCTGTCGCGTCTCGACACGGCGCGCCAGCTTGGCGAGGCGATCGGCGAGGCGCTGAACGGCACGCTGGCCACCTACCGCACGACGCGCGAGAAGGAAGACGGCAAGCCGGGCGAGCGCCAGGAAGTCCTGCGCTAGACCGCCTAGGGCATCAACTGGCCGCCATTGACCTCGATCACCTGGCCGACGATGTAGCCGGAGAGCGACGGCGAGGCGAGGAACAGGTAGGCGCCGACGCAATCTTCCGGCATGCCGTAGCGGCCCTGCGGGATGCCGGCGAGCATGGCGGCCATCTGCTCCGGCGAGGAATAGCGCTCGTGGAAGGGCGTCAGGATGACGCCGGGCGCCACCGCGTTCACCCGGATGCCGCTGCCGATGAACTCCTTGGCCATGCCGCGCGTGACGCTGGAGACGAAGGCCTTGGCGGCGGCGTAGAGCCCGGCGCCGCCGGCGCCGCCGGTGCGGGCGGCGATCGAGGTGGTATGGATGATGAAGCCGCCGCTCTTCTTGAGCCACGGCAGCGCGGCGCGGCTGGCGGCAATGACCGAGCGGGCATTCAGGTCCATGACCTTTTCGTACTGCTCGTCGGTCATGTCGGCGAAGCTGACGCGGCCGAGCATCAGGCCGGCATTGTTGATGAGCCCGTCGAGCCCGCCGAAATGATTGGCCGCCTCCTCGACGATCCGCACCGTGTTGGCCGACACCGATACGTCGCCGCGCACGAGGAACACATCGCCGCCGGCATCGGCGATATCCTTGGCGACCGCCTCGGCCGCATCGACGCTGGAATTGTAGTGCAGGGCGACCCGGGCGCCCTGCGCGGCGAAGGCGCGGGCGAGCGCGGCGCCGATGCCGGTCGAGGCACCGGTGATCAGCACGGCCTTGCCGGCAAGATCGGGAATGGTCGAGGCGGGCGGCTGCCGGCATCATGGTCTCCGTTTCGTCGATGCTGAGGGAGCCCCGCCGTGCCGCCCCGGTCGGGCGCGGCACCGGCAAGGCGGCAGGTGGCGGCAACCTATGACCCTCCCCGGCGCTACGCTAAGCTCGATCATGGGGAGCGCGACCGTGGTCAAGCCGGCGGCAAAGGCAGGACCCGCAGAGGCATACCGGATCAGGCGCGCCAGGCCGGCGGATGCCGGGGCACTGGCTGCGATCGAGGCGACCGCCTTCGCCGATGCCGGCTATGCCGGCATGCAACTGAGCCGCCGGAGCTTCACCGACCACATCAGGGCGGGCCGGAACGCGCTCTTCGTCGCGGTGCAACCGAGCGGCAAGACGGAAGTGGTCTGCGGCTACGCGCTCGGCTTCGTCAAGCGAACCTCGCCCTACGTTCGTTTCGTCTCCCTGGCGATCCGGCCGGAGGACGCCGGCAAGGGCGCCGGCACGCTGCTGTTCCGGTCGATCGAGAGCTTCGCCCGCAAGAACGGCTATCGCGGCGTGCGCCTTGAGATCCGCGACGACAATACCCGGCTGTTCGAGCGCTATTCGCGCCTCGGCTACCGTGTCTTCGAGACGCTGCAGGGACTACTACGCCGACGGCCACGCGGCGATCCGCATGGTCAGGGACGTCCGCCCCGCCGGATGAACCCGGCCGGCCGGCCGGCGCTGCCGGCTAACGAATTCCGGCGACTTTGCCCGGCGACGCGGTTGGGTATAACGAAACTCGCAGTCGCGCATGCACCCCCATGGGCGTCGCTTGCAGGCTTGGGCGACCTGGGCAGCCTCCGAAGCTAGCCATGTCCGACTGGGTCATTCTCGTCGATTCGCCGAAGGATTTTCCGAACGCCGATACGCCGCACAAGGTCATCACCACCCGGGATTACCTGGCGCGGCCCAGCCTGTTCTCCGGCGATCGGCCGAAGATCATCAACCTGTCGCGCTCCTTCGCCTACCAGAGCCGCGGCTACTATTGCTCGCTGCTCGCCGAGGCGCGCGGCCATCGGGTCATCCCCTCGGTCGAGACGATGGTCGACCTCGGCGCGCGCCAGCTTTACGCCCAGGCGCTGCCCGAACTCGACGATGCGCTGGCCAAGGCGCTCGCCGGCGGCCGACGACAAGACCGTGCCGACGCGCATCCTGGTCTTCTTCGGCGCGGTCGAGGACCCGCGCTTCGACCGTTTCGGCCGGCTCCTGTTCGACTGGTACCGCTGCCCGGTGCTGGAAGTGACCGTCGAGACGGTCAACGGCCGGCCGCAGATCCGCCGCCTCGCCGCCGATGCCGGTGACCAAGCTGTCGAAGAGCGAGCTCGCCTTCTTCCATACCGCCGCTGCACACCCATACGACCCGCCAGTGGCGCTCGAAGAAGGACAGGCCGACGCCGCGCTATTCCTTCGCCGTGCTCTACGATCCCAACGAGGCGCTGCCGCCGTCGGGCCGCGCCAGCATCAAGCACTGGGCGCGGATCGCCGAGAAGCTCGGCGTCGAGGTCGAGCCGATCACCCGGCGCGACCTGGCGCGGCTGGCCGAGTTCGACGCGCTGTTCATCCGCGAGACGACCTCGATCGACAACCACACCTACCGCTTCGCCCGGCGCGCCGCGCAGGAAGGCATGCCGGTCATCGACGACCCGATCTCGATGATCCGCTGCACCAACAAGATCTACCTGCACGAGCTGCTGACCAGCAACGGCCTGCCGGTGCCGCCGACGGTGATCCTCGCCGGTATGCACGACCTGCCGCGGGCGGCCGACGAGCTCGGCTTCCCGATGGTGCGTCAAGATCCCGGACTCCTCGTTCTCGCGCGGCGTCAAGAAGGTCGACAACGTCGAGCAGCTCGCGGCGCTCGCCAAGGCGTGGTTCGAGGACACCGACCTCCTGCTGGCGCAGGCCTTCATGCCGACGCCCTTCGACTGGCGGGTCGGCGTGCTCGGCGGCAAGCCGCTGTTCGTCTGCCAGTACATGATGGCCAAGCAGCACTGGCAGATCGTCCGCCACGGCGCCAACGGCAAGGCATCGGAGGGCGGCTTGCACACGCCCTCGCTCGGCGAGGCGCCGCCGGCGGTGATCGACGCCGGCGTGCGCGCCGCCAACCTGATCGGCGACGGCCTCTACGGCGTCGACATCAAGGAGACCGCCGACGGCATCTTCGTCGTCGAGATCAACGACAACCCCAACATCGATCACGGCGTCGAGGACCAGGCCGAGAAGGACCAGGTCTGGATCCAGCTCACCCGCTGGTTCATCGACCGGATCGAAGGCTGATCTTGCCGACGCCCGCCAGACGGCGATCCGGCCGCAGTTGCCAGGGCCGACGCTCCGCCGGCGTCCGGATCGCGCTGGGGGCCGCTCGTCCATCGCCGGCTATCGGCTGTTTCTGCGTGGCGCGGTTCCTGACGTCGATGTCGGCGCTGATGGTCGGCGTCGCGGTCGGCTGGCAGGTCTACGACCTGACCCGCAGCCCCTTCCAGCTCGGCCTCGTCGGACTGGTCGAGTTCGCGCCCGGGCCTGCTGCTCGTGCTCGTCACCGGCACGGTCGCCGACCGCTACAACCGGCGCGGCATCATGGCCGTCTGCCAGGCGGCGGAAGCCGCCTGCGCCGCGAGCCTGGTGGCGCTGGTGCTGACCGGAACCGTCACGCGCGCCGGCGATCTTCGCCCTGGTCGGCGGCATCGGCATCGCCCGCGCCTTCTACCGGCCGGCCTCGCAATCGCTGCTGGTCAATCTGGTGCCGCGGCGAAGAACTCGGCAGCGCCATCGCCTGGAGCTCGTCGTCCAACCAGACGGCGACCATTCTCGGTCCGGTCGCCGGCGGCCTGCTCTACGGGCTCGGCGCCGAGGTCGCCTATGGCACGGCCTTCGTCTTCCTGGCGGCGGCATCGCTCCTGCTCACCCGCGTGCCCGAAGCCCGACCAGAGATCGCTGCGCGAGCCGCCGACGCTGGCCGAGCCTCGCCGCCGGCATCCACTACCTGTGGCACGAGAAGATCGTGCTCGGCGCAACCTCGCTCGACCTCTTCGCCGTGCTGCTCGGCGGCGCCACCGCGCTGCTGCCGGCCTTCGCGCGCGACATCCTCGACACCGGCCCCTGGGGTCTCGGCCTGCTGCGCGCCGGGCCGGCGATCGGCGCGCTCTCCGTGCGCTGTTCCTCGCCATGCAGGCCGCTGAAGCGCAATGCCGGACGCGTCATGTTCGCCACCGTCATCCTGTTCGGCGTCGCCACGGTCGCCTTCGGCCTGTCGCGCACGGTGTGGCTCTCGGTCGCGCATGCTCGCCGTGATGGGCGCCACCGACCAGATCAGCGTGTTCATCCGCCAGACGCTGGTGCAGATCTGGACGCCGGATGCGCTGCGCGGCCGCGTCACGGCGGTCAACTCGATCTTCATCGGCGCCTCGAACGAGCTCGGCGCCTTCCGCGCCGGCACCGTCGCGACAGTGATCGGCGTGGTGCCGGCGGTGATCCTCGGCGGCATCGGCACGGTCGCCGTCGCCGCGCGTGTGGCTGAGGCTCTTCCCGGCGCTGCGCGACGCCGACCGGCTCGACGGCCAGACCGACGAGCGCCCGCTTCCGCCGACGCCGCCCGATCGCGTAAACAGGGCACTCACCTCCGCCCCGCGGCCTTCCAGGACCCATGCCAGCGGCAGACGCCGAACCGCCCGAGCGGCCATCTGGGGCGCCCTCCGCCACCGCGGTTTCCGGCTCTTCTGGGTATCGCGCGCTGTTGGCCACCTTCGCCGCCCAGATCCTCAGCGTCGCGGTCGGCTGGCAGATCTACGACCTGACGCGCGACCCCTTCGACCTCGGCCTTGTCGGGCTCGTCCAGTTCGCGCCGGCGCTGCTTCTCGTGCTGGTCACCGGCACCGTCTCGGACCGCTTCAACCGGCGGCGCATCGTCGCGATCTGCCAGTTCGTCGAGGCGGCCTGCGCGCTTGGCCTCGCTGCTTCCTCACGGTCACCGGGACGATCTCGCCGGGCCGCATCTTCGCCCTGCTCGCGGTCTTCGGCGTGGCGCGCGCCTTCATGAACCCGGCCGCGCAGTCGCTCATCCCCAACCTCGTGCCGGAGCGCGATCTCGCCAGCGCCATCGCGCTGGCCTCGTCGTCGTGGCAGATCGCCACCATCGTCGGGCCGGTCGTCGGCGGCCTGCTCTACGGCGTCGCGGCGGCGGCGCCCTACGGCACGGCGGTGCTGCTGCTTCCTGCTCGCCGGCGGACTGGTCCTGGCGGTGCCGAAGCCGCCGCAGAAGACCCTGCCGGAGCCGGCGACATGGACGACGGTCGTCGCCGGCTTCCGCTACGTCTGGCACGAGAAGATCGTCTTCGGCGCGATCTCGCTCGACCTGTTCGCGGTGCTGCTCGGCGGCGCCGTGGCGCTGCTGCCGGCCTATGCGCGCGACATCCTCGATACCGGCCCGTGGGGTCTCGGCCTGTTGCGCTCCGCGCCCGGCATCGGCGCCATCGTCGTGGCGCTCTATCTCGCGGTCCGGCCGGTGCGCGACCATGCCGGCGTGATCATGTTCGTCGCCGTCGGCCTGTTCGGCGCGTTCACGCTCGTCTTCGGCGTCTCGACCGCCGTCTGGCTGTCGGTCGCCGCCCTGGCGCTTGCCGGCGCCGCCGACATGGTGAGCGTCTATATCCGCGAGACGCTGATCCAGCTGTGGACGCCCGACGCCGTGCGCGGCCGGGTCAACGCGGTCAACATGGTCTTCGTCGGCGCCTCGAACGAACTCGGCGAGTTCCGCGCCGGCACGGTGGCCGCGCTGATCGGCGTCGTCCCGGCCGTGGTGGTCGGCGGCATCGGCACGCTCGCCGTCGCCGGCATCTGGGCCTGGGCGTTCCCGATGCTGCGCCAGGCCCGGCGGCTCGACCGGCGCGGATAGGCGGACGAGGCGGCGCGGCCTTCCGCACTCCGATTTTCGCCTTGTGCTGGATCGAAACCGCCGCCTATCATCGGAATTCGGCGGTGGGGCCCATCTGCCCGGGAGCGGATATTGTTCATGTCAGCACGTTCAACAGGATTTGCCGCGGCGTTCGCGGCCGGCCTGATGGTGTTTGCCGGTTCGGCAGGCGCACGCAACTGGGTGGCCACCGGCTGGGTGCAGGTACCGGTGCGCACCTTCGCCTCGGCCGCCGCGCCACTGGCCGGCACGATCCCCGGCGGCAGCAATGCGACCTCACCGGCCGCTGCACACGCGACCTCGACCTCTCGCAATCTCCTACATGTCGGCGTGGCAGCAGCGGGCTCTGGTCGGGACTCGCTGGTGCGAGGTCGCCGGACCGACCCACGGCTGGGTGTTCGGCGGTTTCATCAAGCCGTTCTGACGACGGCGAAACGGCCGAAACCGGCGGCGGAGGAGCGCTTTCAGCGCATTTGGGCGGCGGGATTTACCGCGGCTCAACCCGACCCGGGTAGATAGGGCATCCCGTCACCGACAGGAGCCGGCCGATATCCATGGAAGAGGTGCCCTCCCCGGCTGCACTCGCGGTCAGCGGTCTCAGCAAGACCTTCGAGCGCCCGGCCGTGGACGAGCTCGACCTCACCGTCCGCCACGGCGAATTCTACGCCCTGCTCGGGCCGAACGGCGCCGGCAAGACGACGACGCTGCGCATGGTCGCCGGGCTGCTCAAGCCCGACGCCGGCTCGGTCTCGGTGCTCGGCGTCGATGCGCTCGCCGATCCGGTCGCCGCCAAGCGGCTGATGGCCTGGGTCTCCGACGAGCCGATGATCTACGACAAGCTGACGCCGCTGGAATATCTCGAATTCGTCGCCGGCCTGTGGGGCATCGACGCCGGCGAAGGCGGAGGCCGGCGCCCGCGAGCTGATCGACTGGCTCGGCCTCGGGCCGCACGCCGACGAGCGCTGCGAGGGCTTCTCGCGCGGCATGCGCCAGAAGGTGGCGCTCGCCGGGGCGCTGGTGCACGACCCGCGCCTGATCATTCTCGACGAGCCACTGACCGGCCTGGATGCCGGCACCGCCCGTCAGGTCAAGGACGTGCTGCAGGCGCGCGTGCGCGCCGGCGACACGGTGATCATGACCACCCACATCCTCGAAGTCGCGGAGCGCATGGCGGAGCGCATCGGCGTGCTCGCCAATGGCCGGCTGATCGCCGAGGGCACGCTGGCCGAGCTCAGCCTGCGCGCCGGGCGCGGCGGCAGCCTCGAGGACGTGTTCCTGTCGCTGGTCGCCGAGAGCGCCGCGGCGTGATCCGGCCCGGCTCCGTCGCCTGGCTGCTGCGCCACGAGCTCAGGCTCGCATGGCGCGACTGGCGCAGCATGATGACCGCCGGCAGCCGCCGCCGGCTGTCGACGGCCGTGCTGGTCATCGCCGTCATCGGCGTGGCGCTGCATCTGCCCGCCTGGGCCATGGTTGCCGGCTTCGCCGAGGATCGGGCGCCGTCCCCGACAAGGCGGCGCTGGTGTCGATTTCGGTCGTGGTCGGGCTCTACGCCTCGCTGCTCCTCGGCCAATCGATGGAGACCGTCACCCGCACGCTCTATGCCCGCGGCGACCTCGACCTGGTGATGTCCTCGCCGGTGGCGCCAGGCCGGCTCTTCTCGGTCAGGATCGCCACCAATGCCATCCTGATCGCCATCCTCGCCGTGGCCTTCGTGTTGCCCTTCATCGACGTGCTGGCGCTTGCCGGCGGCCCGCGCTGGCTGGCCGGCTACGGCGTCGCCATTGCCTTCGGCACGACGGCCTCCGCTGTGGCGCTGGCGATCACGATCGGGCTCTTCCGCCTGCTCGGCGCGCGGCGCACCCGGCTGGTCGCACAGGTGGTGGCGGCCGTCATCGGCGCCGGCTTCGCCATCGGCATCCAGGTGATCGCCATCCTGCACTACGGCGCCTTCGTCAAGCCGACGTCGATCGTCGGCGATGCGCTGCTTGCCCGCCTGCCCGACGCGGACAGCCCGCTGTGGCTGCCGGCCAGGGCGATCACCGGCGACCCGGTGGCGCTCGTCCTGGTTCTGGCGGCCGCCCTGGCGGTCGTCGGCGCGGTCATGGCGATCTTCGCGCCGCGTCTCGGCGAGCATTCGATCACCGCCACCGACCTTGCCGCGCCGGTCGCGCAGCGGCGCCGGCGGCGACGCAGTTTCGCCATGCGCTCGGCGGCGGCGGCGCTGCGCCGCAAGGAGTGGCTGCTGCTGCGCCGCGATCCGTGGCTCGCCTCGCAGACGCTGACCCAGCTCTTCTATCTCATTCCGCCGGCGCTGCTGTTGTCCCGGAATTTCGGCGATTCGAGCGGAGCGCTGACAGTGGCGGTCATGGTGCTGGTGACCGTCGGCGGGCAGCTTGGCGGCGCGCTCGCGTGGCTGGCGATCTCCGGCGAGGACGCACCCGATCTGGTGATGACGGCGCCGGTGCTGCCGAGCGCGGTGACCCGCGCCAAGGTGGAGGCGGTGATGGGAGCGGTCGGCATGGTGCTGGCGCCGTTCCTGGCCGGCGTCCTCTTCCTGTCGCCGCGCCACGCCATCGCGGCGCTGATCGGCATCGCCATCGCCGCCGCATCGACCATTCGCATCCAGCTCTGGTTCCGGGCGCAGGCAAAGCGCAGCAATTTCCGCCGCCGCCACACTTCCTCGCGCATCGCCACCTTCGCCGAGGCGCTCACCTCGTTCTCATGGGCGGCGGCCGCGGGACTGGCGGTCTCCGGCTCGTGGTTCGCCGCGTTCAGCGCGGTCACCGCACTCGTCATCCTGCTCGGCGCACGCTCGGTAAGTCCACGCAAGGCCATTCGCCTGATCCCGACTGAGGATCGTTGTGAACCGGGTCACATCGGCCGGGGGCGCGGCGGTGTATCGAGGCGGGCGCAAACGCTCCGTCCGCCCGGCCGATTGCGGCTGGCGGAGGGAGGATCTTTCGTTTTTCGATCCGGGACCGAGCGATGAGCAGCGAAACCGAAACGTTCGTCATGCGTCGGGCGCGACGCAAGGACAGGAACCACATGCGCGCCATGCAGGCCGAAATCCATGCGCAAGCTGGCGGCGTCCTGCTATTCGCGCGCCGAGATCGAGGCGTTCATCACCTATGTGGGCACGATGGACGACCAGCTCATCGACGAGGGCACCTATTATCTGGTGGAAACCGGCGGCCGCATCGTGGCGACGGGCGGCTGGAGCCGGTTCCGGGCCAACTATGTCGGGCCGGCCGACGGCGACCCGGCCGCGGACCTGACCACCGCCAAGATCCGCAGCGTGTTCGTTCATCCCGACTGGAAGGGATACGGCTTTGGCCGGCGGCTGATGCTGCGCGCCGAGGTGGAGGCGTTCACGGCCGGCTTCGACGAAGCGGAACTGAACGCGCTGCTCTCGGGCGTGTCGTTCTACCGGGCCCTGGGATACCAGGACGTGCGGCCGATGGCGCTCAGCCTGCCGGACCGGGTGACGTTCCGTGGCGTGACCATGCGCAAGGCGCTGGCCAGCGCCGTGGCGCCGGACGCCGACCGGCACGATCGAGCGCACGCGCAAGACCGATTGCTGCGGCAAAGCTCGCATAGACCTCAGGGGAGAGATGGGCCGGCGGCCCGTCTCCCTCATTTTCCAGAGAAGTCAGGACCGCCTGTCGTCGTCATCGACCACGTATTGGGTCTCGATGACGCGGCCGGCTTCGTATTGCTGGCGCTCGGCCCAATCCTTCTGGGCCTCGGCCATGATCCGGTTCAGCCGCCAGCGCCCGATCAGGAGCGCGATGGCGACGACGGGCAGCAGGACCAGCGCCAGACCGAGCGACAGGATGACGAGCGCGCCGGCGGCCGCAAGGCCGAGGGCGACGGCCAGCACCAGCCCGATCTGGCCACGCCAGCCGAGCCGCGAGAACTGGAAAGAGCGGTAAGTAGCCATCGCTCCGCTATGTGGCGGCGGCGGCGGCCGGTCGCAAGGCAAAAAGCGACCGGTGACAGTCGGTCGCGGCAGGCCGCTTGACACCGACCGACCGCCGCAATACTTAAGCATATGCTTAAGTCTCAACTCGACGATGTCTTCCACGCCCTTGCCGACCCGACCCGCCGGGCGATGGTCGAACGGCTGAGCCGCGGCCCGGCCTCGGTAAGCGAACTGGCAAAGCCGCTGGCCATGTCGCTGCCGGCGGTGGTGCAACACCTCCAGGTGCTGGAAGGCAGCGGTCTGGTGCGTTCCGAGAAGGTCGGGCGCGTGCGCACCTGCCAGCTGGAGCCGAAGGCGATGAGCATGGCGGAACAATGGATCAACCAGAGGCGGACCGCCTGGGCGCGGCGCCTCGACCGGCTCGGCGACTTCCTCGCCGCGGCGGCCGATCAACCGGTGAAGACGGAGTAGAAGACATGGCAGAGCGTTCCGTGGTCCACGCGACCTTTACCATCGAGCGCGACTATCCGGCCGCGCCGGCGCGCGTGTTCAATGCCTTCGCCGATCCTGCGGCCAAGGCGAAGTGGTTCGGCGCGCCGGACAGCAGCGACAGCAAGGCCAGCATGGATTTCCGCGTCGGCGGACGCGAGCATTCGAGCGGCAAGGTTCCCGATGGGCCGCTCTACACCTTCGACGCGCTCTACCAGGACATCGTGCCGAACGAGCGCATCGTCTACACCTACGACATGACCATCGACGGCAAACGCATCTCGGTGTCGGTGGCGACGCTGGAGTTCCGGGCAAGCGGCGCCGGGACGCGGCTGAAGGTGACCGAGATGGGCGCCTTCCTCGACGGCCTCGACAATGCCGGCCAGCGCGAGACCGGCACGAAGGACCTGCTCGACAAGCTCGCCAAGTCGCTGGGAGCCTGAGCCATGGGCAAGGTCATCGTCTCGTCCTTCATCAGCCTCGACGGATACATCGAGGCGCCCGGCCGCGAAATGGTGCCGCCGAGGCCGTCGCCGGACCTGTTCCGCTGGTTCATCGAGCCGAACCTCGCGCAGAGCGGCATCTTCATCTACGGCCGCGTCACCTACGAAGGCATGGTCGCCTACTGGAGGTCGACCGCCGCCGAACCGAAGGCGGCGGCGCGGCTCGCCGGCATGCGCAAATACGTCTATTCGCGGACACTGCAGAAAGCCGACTGGGGCCAGGTCACCATCTCGCGCGGCGACGACCTCGCCGCCGACGTCGCCGCGATGAAGCGCGAGACCGACGGCGACCTCACGATCCTCGGCAGCGCCGAGCTCGCCAATGCCTTCATGGCGGCCGGCCTGGTCGACGGATTCCACCTGCTGGTCACCCCGGTCGTGCTCGGCGCGGGCACGCCGCTCTTCCAGGGCGGCTGCGACCGGTTTGGCCTGGAACTGGTCAGCGCGCGTGGCTTCGACAGCGGCGCGGTGCTGCTCGACTACACCGTGGCGCGCTGAGCGGCCGGCTCACGCCGCGAACTGGAAGGCCGCGAAGCGGTCGAGCGCCGCCTCGATTTCCTTCTTGTGGCGGCGGGCGCTGCCCTTGCCGACCCAGTGCCAGGCCTGGATCAGAAGCTCGGTCTTCTGGCGATCGGCCTTGAGGTCGAGCGCGGCGACGATCTCGTCGCCAAGCAGCACCGGCAGGGTGAAATAGCCGAGCTGGCGCTTGGCCTTGGGCACATAGGCCTCGAACAGGTGCTCGTAGCCGAAGAAGAGCGCGGTGCGCTTGCGCTGGATGACCAGCGGGTCGAACGGCGACAGGATGTGGGTGAGCGTCGGCGGTGCGACCTCGCCCTCAAGCGACTCGGGACGCGCCCAATAGGCGGCGTCGGCGCCGGCAAGCGCGACCGGCACCAGACGTTTCGCGCGGACATCCTTCTCGATCAGCGCGCGCACCGCCGGCTTGGCCTTGGCGCTGCCGAGGCAGATCGAATCGAGGCTGACGATGCCCTGCGCGCGCAATGCCCGCTCGAGCCGGTAGCGCGCGGTCTCGGTCTCGCTCGCCGGTTTCGGCGGGCGCTCCCAGCCGAAATGACGCGTCGTCAGCTCGTAGGTCTTGAGCATGCCCTCGCGCCGGGCGACGACCAGCAGGCCGCAGAAGAAGGCCGCCTGCAGCGCCCGCTTGGACGGCTTGCGCGACGCCCAGGGGTGGTCCTTGTCGACGAGCACGTCGTCCTTGATGTCGGCGATGGTGAGCGCGCCCTCGTCGCGCACGCGGCGCACGACCTTGCGCATGTCCTTCGTGCCGACGTCGGCGTACCAGTGCGTCGGGTTCCTGAGATGCCGCTTCATCTCGCCGGCGAAGAAGCGGAAATCGGCGACCGGCACGTAGCTCAGCGCGTGGGTCCAGTATTCGAACACCGTCTTCGCCTCGCCCTGCGCGTGGCCGAGATCCTCGCGCCGGTAGGCGGGGATGCGGTTGAAGAGAATGTGGTGGTGGCAGCGCTCGATGACGTTGATCGTGTCGATCTGCACGTAGCCGAGATGGGCGACGGCGCGGGCGACCGCCTGCGGTCCGGCGCCGAAGGGCGCGGCCGCGTTCAGCCGCTGCGCGTCGATCCACAGCGCGCGGGCGCGGGCCGGCGGGATTTCGACGGGCGCCGGCGCGGCGCGGCGGCGGGGTTTTCTCGGAGAAGGCACGGGTCGGTCGGGAGCTTGCCGGCGGCGCAGCGGTTGAAATCGCGTCCCCGCAGTGTACCAACCTGACTTGCCAACGCCATCAGGATCGCCGCACCCGCGCATCGATGCTGACAACCGGGTTGGACCAGACAGGAGGCATCGTGAAAGCGGCCGTCAACACGCGCTACGGATCGCCGGACGTGGTGAAGATCCTCGACGTGCCGAAGCCGGAACCGAAAGCCGGCGAAGTGCTGGTCCGGGTCCATGCCTCCACGGTCAACCGGACGGACTGCGGCGCGCTGCGGGCCCATCCGTTCTTCATCCGGGGGTTCACGGGGCTCGTCCGACCGACCCACACCATCCGCGGCATCGATTTCGCCGGGACCATCGAGTCGGTCGGCGCGGGCGTCACCTCGTTCCGGCCGGGCGACCGGGTGTTCGGCCTGGCGCCGAACGATTCCGGCGGCCACGCGGAATATCTCGCCGTGCCCGAGCAGGAGGCGATCGCGACGATCCCCGAGGGCGTGCCGTTCGACGAGGCGGTGGTCTGCGAGGGCGCCTGGTACGCCGACTCCAACCTCAGGCGGTTCGGCCTCAAGCCCGGACAGACGATCCTGATCTACGGCGCCTCCGGCGCGATCGGCACGGCGGCGGTGCAACTGGCGAAATCCTACGGCGCCGAGGTGACCGCGGTGGTGGCAACCCGGCACCTGGAGCTTGCCCGCTCGCTGGGCGCCGACCGCGTCATCGACTACACCGCGGAGGACTTCACGGCGATCGGCGAGACCTTCGATTTCGTCTTCGACTCGGTCGGCAAGACGACCTATTTCCGCTGCCGCAAACTGCTCAAGCCGGAGGGGACCTTCGCCGCCACCGATCTCGGACCGGGCGGACAGAACATCTGGCTGACGTGGTGGTCGGCGATCCGGCACACCGACCGGGTGATCTTCGCGATGCCCCAGCCGCGCAAGCCGTTCGTCGATTTCCTCAGGGCGCGCATGGCGGCCGGTGAATTCCGCGCGGTCGTCGACCGGCACTATCCGCTCGACGCCGTCGCCGAGGCCTATCGCTACGTGCTGAGCGAGCAGAAGACCGGCATCGTGGTGATCGACGTGGCAGGAGAGCGCGCGTCATGAAGGTCTGCATCGTCGGCGCGTCGGGCAAGCTCGGCCAGTACATGATCCAGCACTGCCTCGACCGCGGCTACGAGGTGGTCGGCGTCTGCCGGGCGGAGAGCGTCGGCAAGCTCGACCGGTTCAAGGGACGCATCGACTGTCATGCCCGGCGCGACCAACGACCGCGAGGTCATCCGGCGCGCGGTCGCCGGCTGCGACGGCGTGCTCACGGTGCTTGTCCCCTGGGGCGTCCAGCACTACGCGTCGGGCACGGCCCAGGCGGTGCTCGACTACGCCGAGCCCGGCGCACGGCTGGTCTTCTCCTGCGGCTGGCACATCAGCCGCGACGGCAAGGACGTCTATTCGTGGCAGCTCAGGTACCTCGTGCCGATCTTCGGCTGGATGGCGAAGCTCTTCCGCGCCGTCGACCTCGACGATCAGGTGGAGGCGACGCAGCGCATCTTTGCCAGCGACACGCGCTGGACCGTGGTGCGCGGCAGCGACCTGGAGGAAGGCGAGAGCCAGGGCCTGCCGGTGTGGAGCCGGCACGTCGGCGACCCGATCCTGGCGAGCAACCTGACCCGCCGCATCGACTTCGCCCTGTTCATGGTGGAGGCGCTCACCGACGACGCGCTGGTCCACGAGGCGCCGGCCATCGTCGGCCGTGCAGACGCCCTCGGCGCTGGCGCATGGGGGCGAAGCGCAGAACGCGACCCATGCACGGCGCCCTGCGCGAGCAGCATCGCCGGCCGGCAACGTTCAGCCGTTACAGGCGGACGCGCTGTGGACCGACGATGCACATCTCCGGCCGCATGCTCGCCGATTGCCTCGATCCCGACTGCGACGACGCCTCCGCCGGCCGCAGGTCATCAATAGCATGGTCGGGTGGATCGACGGCGACGGTCGGGCTGTCGGCAAGGCGTCTGCGACCTCGGTGCGGTCCCGGCTCTATGCGACGCGCATCCGGCGTGGCCATCGCGTCACCGGCAATCGATTTCTCGGAACGGTCGACCGCCCACGCGCGCGAATCGGCCGGCGATGCGGGCCTGGCATCGGCTACCGGCATCGGGACTACTACGGCGACCTCCGGCGGTCAGACGAGCCATGCGTGATCTATGGCGACTCTGCGCTCTGCTCCGGACAGATGGCGCGGCGTCACGGGAATGGCCGCGCTGAAGCCCGCGGCCTCATCGCAAGCCTCCTCGGCTATGTGCTCGACGCGAGGAAGCCGCCACTCTCTGGTCGCCGGTTCATGGACGGGTTCTGGGCCGCCGAGCAACTGATGTCGGCGTCGCTCAACACTTTCGTCTACGACGAGATCAAGCTCGCCCTCGACCGCGTACCTGATCGTGGAACCGGCAACGGACTGCTCGGTGTTCACTGGAGCAGGCTTGATCCGGCAGAGTTGTCGGGAACTCGCCGCGGCCGCTTGGCGACCGAGGCCGTCTCGACGCGCTGACCGGTGAACCGTGGCAAGACGCTGCCGCATTTCGCCGTGGTCGCGCGGCGGTCGCGAGCGTCAGGTCACACTGGCCTAAACGTCCAGGTTCGCCACGTTCAGCGCGTTGGTCTGGATGAAGTCGCGGCGGGGCTCGACCTCGTCGCCCATCAGGCGGCCGAAGAGATCGTTGGCCTCGTCGGCCTCGCGCACCTTGACCTGCAAGAGCGTGCGCGCATCGGGATCGAGCGTCGTCTCCCAGAGCTGCTCGGCGTTCATCTCGCCGAGGCCCTTGTAGCGCTGCATGGAGAGGCCCTTGCGGCCGGCGGCGGTGACCGCCTCGAACAGGTCGCGCGGCCCGTGGACGATGACCTCCTCGCCCTTGCGGACGAAGGTGGCGAAGGTGCCGTAGATCGGCTGCAGGCGCGGCGCGTAGGAATCGAGCTTGCGGGCATCGGCGGAATCGAGCAGCGCCGCATCGATGGTCGCCACCTCCCTGACGCCGCGCACCTCGCGCTCGAAGCGGAAGCCGGTCGATCGGCGAGAAGGCGCCGGTCCAGCCGCGCTCGGTCTCCTCCGACAGCGCGTCGAGCCGCCTGGCGACGTAGGCCGCGGCGGCCTCGGCCTTCTCGGTCTCGGCGAGGATGCCCTGGTTGAGCGCGCCGGCGATCGCCACCTGCTCGACCACCGTGCGGTTGTAGCGCGAGTGGATGGCGGAGAGCACGTTCACGAAGGAGCGCGCGTCGTTGACGATCTCGGCGAGGTCGCGGCCGGCGCGGTCGTCGCCGCGGGCGAGCTTGAGCACCGCCTCGTCGAGGCCGGACGAGATGAGGAAGTCGGCGAGCTCGCGCTCGTTCTTGATGTAGATCTCGGAGGAGCCGCGCTTGACCTTGTAGAGCGGCGGCTGGGCGATGATAGACGTGGCCGCGCTCGATCAGCTCGCGCATCTGCCGGTAGAGGAAGGTCAGCAGCAGCGTGCGGATATGGGCGCCGTCGACGTCGGCGTCCGTCATGATGATGATCTTGTGGTAGCGCAGCTTGTCGGGATCGAACTCGTCGGTGCCGATGGAGGTGCCGAGCGCGGTGATCAGCGTGCCGACCTGCTCCGACGAGATCATCTTGTCGAAGCGGGCGCGCTCGACGTTGAGGATCTTGCCGCGCAGCGGCAGCACCGCCTGGTTGGCGCGGTTGCGGCCCTGCTTGGCGGAGCCGCCGGCCGAATCGCCCTCGACGATGAAGATCTCCGACTTGGCCGGGTCGCGCTCCTGGCAGTCGGCGAGCTTGCCGGGCAGCGAGGCCATGTCGAGCGCGCCCTTGCGCCGGGTCAGCTCGCGCGCCTTGCGCGCCGCCTCGCGGGCGGCGGCGGCCTCGACCACCTTGCCGACGATCGCCTTGCCTTCCGCCGGGTGCTCCTCGAACCACGTGCCGAGGCCGTCGTTGGTCAGGCTCTCGACCACCGGACGCACCTCGGAGGAGACCAGCTTGTCCTTGGTCTGCGACGAGAACTTCGGATCGGGCACCTTGACCGAGAGCACGGCGGTGAGGCCCTCGCGGCAATCGTCGCCGGTGAGCGTCACCTTCTCCTTCTTCGAGATGCCCTGCTTGTCGGCATAGCTGGTGAGCTGGCGCGTGAGCGCGCCGCGGAAGCCGGCGAGATGGGTGCCGCCGTCGCGCTGCGGGATGTTGTTGGTGAAGCAGAGCACGTTCTCGTGGTAGGAATCGTTCCACCACATGGCGACTTCGACGGTGATGCCGTCGCGCTCCGACTTGACGTAGATCGGCTGCGGAACGAGCGGCTTCTTGGCGCGGTCGAGATAGCGGACGAAGGCCTCCAGGCCGCCCTCGTACATCATGGTCTCGGACTTCGGCTCGACGCCGCGCCGGTCGGTGAGCACGATCTTGACGCCGGAATTGAGGAAGGCGAGCTCGCGCAGGCGGTGCTCGAGCGTGGCGTAGTCGAACTCGATGTGCGTGAAGGTGTTCGGCGACGGCGTGAAGGTGATCTCGGTGCCGTTGCGCCCGTCCCACTCGCCGGTCACCTTGAGCGGCGCGTCGGGCACGCCGTCCGAGAAGCTCATCTCGTGGATCTTGCTTGTCGCGCCAGATGCGCATCGACAGCTTCGAGGACAGCGCATTGACGACCGAGACGCCGACGCCGTGCAGGCCGCCGGAGACCTTGTAGGAGTTCTGGTCGAATTTCCCGCCGGCGTGGAGCTGGGTCATGATGACCTCGGCCGCCGAGACGCCCTCGCCCTTGTGGATGTCGGTCGGGATGCCGCGGCCGTTGTCGAACACCGTCACCGAGCCGTCCGAGTTCAGCGTGACGCGCACCTCGTCGGCGTGGCCGGCGAGCGCCTCGTCGATGCCGTTGTCGACGACCTCGTAGACCATGTGGTGCAGGCCGGAGCCGTCATCGGTGTCGCCGATGTACATGCCCGGGCGCTTGCGCACCGCATCGAGGCCCTTGAGGACCTTGATCGATTCGGCCCCGTATTCGGCGACCGGCTTGATTTCGTTCATTCGGATTCCGTTTCGGACAGGGGACCGCGGCGGCCGTCAGGCGGAGTGATCACGCATACCTGAAACAGCCCTTCCGGCAGGCGCCGGAGAGGGCCCAGAATCATAGCTTCATATATAGCATCGGCGGGGCCGGATTTCGACCTTTTGCCAGCAATTTAGCCCCGATTTTGCGGCGCAAGACCCGGCCGATTCCGCGCCTTTCGAGGCGGGCCCTCGCGGCAGGGCTGCTATGCTGGCCGGACATGCCGATTCGGACGCCGGCGGGGGCACGGTTCCCGGCCTCCGAGGGGTGTCCTTGCAGCCAGCCAACGGGAGCCGACTTGTCAGACCGCCGAAGCCTTCATCGCCATCTACGGACCGCTGGTCGTGTTCCTCGGCACCATGCTGGAGGGCGAGACGGTCGCGATGATGGCGGGCTTCCTCGCCCACCAGGGCGTCATCGACGGCCGCTTCGCGCTGATCGCGGCGTTCCTCGGGGCGCTGACCAGCGACCAGGTCCTGTTCCTCATCGGCCGGCGCTTCGCCGACCATCCGATGGTCATGCGCCAGCGCGACCGGCCGCTCTTCGCCAACGCGCTCGCCCGCGTCGAGGCGCACCCGACGAGCTTCATCCTCGCCTTCCGCTTCCTCTACGGGCTGCGAACCGTCAGCCCGCTGGCGATCGGCGTGTCCAACATCTCGGTCACGCGCTTCGCCATCCTGAACGCCATCGCCGCCTTCGTCTGGGCCTGCGTGATGACCGCGCTCGGCTTCGCCTTCGGGCGCACCATCGAGGCGACGCTCGGCCGCTTCCACGCCATCGAGACCAAGCTGATCGCCATGGTCGCGGTCGGCATCGTCGCCTACGGCGTGCTGACTTTCCTGCACCGGCGGTTCAGGCAGCAGCAGGAGTGACGGTCCCCTCCGAGACGAAGAAATGCTGCGCGCGGGCGCCCAGCGGCGCGAACACCGCGGCGTCGGTGCCGGTCATGAAGGCCTGGCAGCCGAGATCGTCGAGGACGGCGAACAGCGCCTCGCGGCGGGCGGCGTCGAGATGGGCGGCGATCTCGTCGAGGAGGACCAGCGGCGTCTCGCCGGAGAGCCGCGCCGCCAGCCGCGCCTGAGCCAGGACCAGGCCGATGAGCAGCGCCTTCTGCTCGCCGGTCGAGCAGGTCTCGGCCGCCGCCTGCTTGGGGCCGTGGCGGACGCGGAGATCGGACAGGTGCGGCCCTGACAGCGTCCGCCCGGCAGCCGCGTCACGCGGGCGGTCGCCGGCGAGGTCGGCGGCGTAAAGCTCCTCCACCGCGCTCGCGGCGTGTCCGTCGAGCAGGTGCTCGAGCGCCCCCTCGAGCGTGATCTCGGCCGCGGGAAACGGCGCGGCGACGTCGCCCTCGGCGATCAGCGCCACCGCCAGCCCGGCCCATTCGCGGCGCGCCGCGGCGATGGCGACGGCGAGTTCGGCCATCTCGCGCTCGATGGCATCGAGCCACTGCCGATCCGACGGGTGCTCCGAGAGCAGCCGGTTGCGCCCGCGCATGGCCTTCTCGAAGGCATTGACCCGGGTGCCGTGGCCCGGTCGATGGCCAGGACGGCGCGATCGAGGAAGCGGCGGCGGTCGGACGCCGGTCCGGTGAACAGGCCGTCCATCGCCGGTGTCAGCCAGACGACGCGCAGATGCTCGAGGAGGGCATCGGGCGAGCGCGCCGGGGCGCGGTTCACCCTGACGCTGCGGCGGCTCTCCGGCCCGTCCGGCGTCATGGCGATGCCGGTGCCGAGTTCGACCTCGCCGGCGGCGTTGTCGACGGTCGCCGCGACCGCCCAGGCGCCGTCGCCCGGCCGGCGGGCGACCTCGTCGAGCTGCGCCCGGCGCAGACCGCGGCCCGGCGACAGAAACGACACCGCCTCGAGCAGGTTGGTCTTGCCGGCGCCGTTCGGCCCGGTCAGCACGACCGGCCGCCCGTCCAGCGCCAGCGACAGGGCGGCGTAGTTGCGGAAGCCGGCCAGCTTGAGCGAATGCAGGGCTGTCCGGCGCTGGGAAGACACGGGCGATTCCATCGGCATGGAAGCGCTTATAGCGCGGCGGGCGGGCGGCGGCAGACGGGGAAAGAGGCCGGTCTTGCGGGGAATCGGCCGCGAGGCCATATTGGGCCTCCCATCAACAAACGAAAGGAGGTGATCCAGTGTCTCATTGTCATACGCCGCGTGTGGCGGACCGGACCTGGAATCTCGCCTCTCGCGAGGTTTGCGCCTCCTAGGCGTTCAAGGTCGTGGGCCCGCGTCTCCGCGGACCGACAATGGAAGGGCCGCCCCAAGGGCGGCCCTTCGCATTTTCAGGCGAAATCGGCGCGCTTCAGCCAGCGGCCTGCTTCTCCGCCGATGCCGCGACCAGGCGGTCAACGTCCCCGGCCGGCATCGCCTTGCCGAAATAGAAGCCCTGCCCGTATTCGCCGCCGCCGGCCATGATCTGGCGGAGCGTCTCCACCTGTTCGATGCCCTCGGCGATGGTCGGCATGCCGAGATTGCGGGCGAGATCGAGGATCGAGCGCACGAGATGCGCCTTGGAGACATCGCTGCCCATCGACTGCACGAAGCTGCGATCGATCTTGATCTTGTCGAAGTGCAATTCGCGCAGGTGATACAGGCTCGAGTAGCCGGTGCCGAAGTCGTCCAGCGATATCTTGATGCCGAGGTCCTTGAGCGTGGCGAGCGCCGTGCGCGCCGTGTCGATGTCGCGCGCAATCGCCGTCTCGGTGATCTCGACTTCCAGGCGCTTCGGCGGAAAACCGGTCTCCGAAAGGATGGCGAGCAGCCTGACCGGAAGCAGTGCGTCGGCGAGATGAAACGGCGAAACGTTGAGGGCGATGGTGAGCTCGGCCGGCCAGTTCAGCGCGTCCCGGCAGGCGCGGCGCAGTAGCGAGTAGGTCAGATCGGCGATCAGACCGAGCTGCTCGACCACGGGAATGAAGACATCGGGCGGCACGTCGCCGCGCTTCGGATGGCGCCAGCGGGCCAGGATCTCGAAACCGGTCAACCGGTTCTCGGCAAGCTGCATGAGCGGCTGATAGTGCGGCTCGATGTCCTCGTTGAGGACCGCCTCGCGAACATCATCCTCCAGATCGGCGCGGGTGCGCAGCTCGGCTTCCATGCTGGCCTGGAAGAAGCGGAACGTGCCGCGACCGTCCTGCTTGGCGCGGTACATGGCGATATCGGCGGCGCGCAGGAGAATTTCGGGGTCGCTGCCGTCGGTCGGACACAGCGAAATGCCTATGCTGGCGCCCACCTCGACAGGACGCTCGTCGACGATGACCGGTTCCTGGATGGCCTCGATGGCCCGCTGCGCAAACCGCACGGCGGCGTCGCCCGGATCCTCGTCCGGCCGCGCCGTTTCGACGACGACCGCGAACTCGTCGCCGCCCAATCTGGCGATCGTGTCGCCGCCGCGGGCAATGGTGCGCAGGCGCCTGGCAATCTCGCACAAGACCGTGTCGCCGGCGGCATGACCGTGAATGTCATTGACCGGCTTGAAGCGATCGAGGTCGATAATCAACACCGCGTTGCCGCCACCCCCGCGACCGGTGCGGGCGATCGCCTTGGCGAGCACTTCGGCAAAGACGCGACGATTGGGAAGGCCGGTGAGCGCGTCGTGGCGCGCCAGCGAAAGGGCAAGCTGCTGCGCCTGCTCGGCCGCCTGGTGCGCCTTCTCGATCCTGGCGAGGTTCTCGCGGTACGCCGCCAGTGCCTCGGTCGCCTTGCGCGCCTCCTCCTCCTTGAGCGAGGTGATGTCGGTGTCGGTGCCGACGACGCGCGCCGGCGTACCGTCCGGCAGCCACTCCACGGCCCGGCCGCGGCTGAGGATCCATATCCACGCGCCGTCGTGGCGGCGCTCGCGATATTCCAGCGCGAATGACGGAACCTCTCCCTTGTCGTGCCGGCGGACCTCGGCGAGGACACGGTCCTTGTCGTCCGGATGCACGCGATCTTCCCAGTCGGCTATGGCGATTTCGACATCGGCGTCGGGATCGAGGCCGCGAATCCTCTTCCACATGCGCGAATAGAACATGCGGCCGTTGCGAAAATCGTGGTCCCACACGCCCTGACCGGCGGCCTCGAGAGCGTAGTTCCAGCGCTTCTCGTTCTCCTCAAGCGCCGTCTCGGCAGCCCTTTGCCCGTCGATATTCTCGAGCTGGAAGATGAAGTAGAGCAGCTTTCCGGTGTCGTCGCGGGCGATCGAGCCGGTGACGCGCCCCCAGAAGTTGCTGCCGTCCTTGCGCCGGTAATGCCGCTCGGCGCGGTAGGAATCCGCGTTGCCGTCACGCATGTCCTGCATCTGCGCGCGCGCGGCGTCGGCGGCGTCCGGCGGCGCCAGATCATGGGCGAAAAAGCCGAGGCATTCCTCCGGCGCGTAGCCGAGCATGTCGGCGAAGGCGGGATTGACGAAGGCGATCTGTCCGTCAGGCGCCGCGAGCGAAATGCCGATCGCGGCGTTCTCCGTCAGGCTCCGCAGTATGGACCTGCAATCTGCAAGGGACAGCGGCGGCAAAGCAGGGGCCCGGCGGCTTTCGGTGAGCATCGCCGCCTGTCTGGCACGCGGATCATTAAAATCCTCCTTATTTCACGGCCGTCGACCCGGGCGCCCAAGAAATCGACCAGCAAATCCGACGCCTTTGACTTTGGATAAGTCAGACTTTTTGTTGCCATGCGGAGGGGAAGACAAGCTGACGGCGCGGGTCCACAGTACCCGTCTGTCACGACCTTGCGCGGGCACTGGCCGGATCGTAGAGCGGCGCAAGATGCAGCTTCGCCGGCACGCGTGCCGCGGCGACTTCCAGCTCGTAGCTGCCGGCGGCGAGGAACGCATCGTCGACGCCCGCCGGATTGCGGACATAGCCGAGGCCGATACCGGCACCGATCGTGTAGCCCCAGCCGCCGCTCGACAGGTAGCCGACCGGCTGGCCGTCGCGGAGAATGGTTTCGCGGCCGGACAGGAGGATCGCCGGATCGTCGACGGTGAAGGTGGCGAGGGTCTTCCTGAGCGGACCGCCGGCGGCCGTCTCCAGCGCCGAACGGCCGTGAAACGGCACCCCTGATTTCAGCTTCACCGCCCAGCCGAGACCGGCCTCGAACGGCGTGTCATTGGGGGTGATGTCGGCGCCCCAGGATCGATAGCCCTTCTCCAGGCGCAGCGACTCGATGGCGCGGTAGCCGGCCGGAGCGATGCCGTGCGGCGCGCCGGCCGCCATCAACGCGTCGAAGACTGCGCCCGTGTCGGCAATCGGCATGTGCAGTTCCCAGCCGAGTTCGCCGACATAGGTGACGCGGAGCGCCCGCACGGGAACGCCGGCAACGGCGATCTCGCGGACGGCGCCGAAGGGGAAGGCGGCGTTCGACAGGTCGGCGTCGGTCACGGCCGACAACACGTCGCGCGATCGCGGGCCCATCAGCGACAGGGTGCCGAAAGCCTCGGTGACATCGGTGAGCGCTGCGTCGAGCCCGGCGGGAATGTTCTGGCGGATCCAGGCGAAATCGTGGGTGCGGAAGCCGGTGCCGGTGACGATGTAGAAACGATCCCCGGCAAGGCGGGCGACGGTCAGGTCGCACTCGATGCCGCCGCGCGAATTGAGCATCTGGGTGTAGGTCAGCCGGCCGGGCGGGCGGGTCACGTCGTTGGCGGCGATCCACGACAGCGCGTCGGCGGCGCCCTCACCGGTCATCTCGAACTTGGCGAAGGAGGACTGGTCGAACAGCGCCACCCGTTCGCGGGCGGCCCGGTGTTCCTCGCCAACGGCGGCGAACCAGTTGCCGCGGCCGAAGGAGTGAACGTCGCGGGCCTCGACGCCCGCGGGCGCGAACCAGTTGGCTCGCTCCCAGCCGAGCTTGGACCCGAAGACGGCGCGGCGCGCCTTGAGGCGCTCGTAGAGCGGCGAGACGATGCGCGGACGGCCGCTCTCGTATTCCTCCAGCGGAAAAGCGATGGCGTAGTGCTTGCCATAGGCTTCCAGCGTGCGCGCGCGTGTCCAGGCGCGATCGGCGTGAAGCCCTGAGAAGCGGCGGATGTCGACGGACCACAGGTCGAGCGGCTGCTCGCCGGACATGACCCATTGCGCCAGCACCCAGCCGGCGCCACCGGCCGACGCGATGCCGAAGGCGTTGAAGCCGGCGCCGACGAAGAAGCCGCGAAGCTCCGGCGCCTCGCCGAGAATGAAGTTGCCGTCGGGCGTGAACGACTCCGGCCCGTTGATCATCTGCTTGACGCCGGCGGTCTCCAGCGCCGGCACGCGCTCGAGCGCCGCCGTCATGTGCTGCTCGAAATGATCCCAGTCGTCGTCGAACAGGCGGAAGGCGAAGTCGTCCGGATAGTCCTCGTCCGCGTCGCCGGTGAGCCAGGGCACCGGGTTCGGCTCGTAGCCGCCGAAAGCAAGTCCGCCGACCTCCTCCTTGAAATAGGTGCGCCGGTCGGGATCGCGGACGGTGGCCATGCCGGCGGCGATGCCGGCGACCGGCTCGGTGATGACGTATTGATGCTTCACCGCCTGGAGGGGCACGCTGACGCCGGCCAGAGCCGCGATCTGGCGCGACCACAGGCCGGCGCAGAGCACGACCTTGTCGCAGCGGATCATGCCGGCGGACGTGCGGACGCCGGTCACCCGGCCGTCGGCGATCTCGAAGCCGAGGCAGGCCACATCCTCGAACAGCCTGGCGCCGTGCATGCGCGCGCCGCGCGCCAGCGACTGGGCGATGTCGGAGGGGCTCGCCTGGCCGTCGGTCGGCATGAAGCTCGCCCCGACAAGATCGTCCACCACCATCGGCGGCCACAGCGCCTTCGCCTCGGCGGGCGACAGAAGGTGCATGTCGAGGCCGAAGGAATGGGCGGTGGTGGCCTGGCGGCGGAATTCGGTCCAGCGCTCATCGTTGCAGGCAAGGCGCAGGCAACCGGTCTGGCGCCAGCCGGTGGCAAGCCCGGTCTCGGCCTCGAGCCGCTCGTACAGGCCGACGGAATAACGCAGCACCTGGGTGATGGCGGCGGAGGAGCGCAACTGGCCGACGAGACCGGCGGCGTGCCATGTGGACCCGCCGGTCAGCTTGCCGCGCTCGATGAGAACGACGTCGGCCTTGTGATCGCGGGCGAGATGGTAGGCCGTGGAACAGCCGACGATGCCGCCGCCGATGACGACGACCTCGGCCGCCGCCGGCAGCGCCGCGCTCATGCGCGCGTTACGCGGTAGCTCGCGTGGGCCCGCGCGAAACGGTCCAGGTAGTCGGCGGCATAGGCGGCGTAGTCGAAATCGAGCGTCGAGGTGATCTCGGAGACCATGCCCCACATCGCCTCGCGGAGCAGCGAGGCGCATTTCATGGCGCGGTAGCTGGCAAGCAGACGGGCGTCCGGGGCGCGACCGAAATAGGCCTGGAGCAGCCACTCCTCCTGCGCCCGGTCGAGTTCGCTGTTGGAGGCGAGATTGGCGAGATCGAAGAGCGGCGCGTTGAAGCCGGCATAGTCCCAGTCGATCAGCCAGAGACGCTGGCCGTCGTCGATGAAATTGCCGGGCAGCAGATCGTTGTGGCCGAAGACGAAATCGACCGGGCCGACGGCAAGCTCGAGCCCGTCGGCGATGTCGACCAGTTCGGCCAGGCGCGAGGCGTGACGGCTGCCGGCCTGATCGAGCGTGCGCGCATAGTCGCGAATGACGTGGAAGACCCAGAAGGCCAGCGCCGGCCCGCGCAGGTGCCGGGGCAGCTCGCGGTGGACGCGCTTGACCAGCGGCACCACCCGCGCCAGGCGCGCCGGATCGCGCATATCCTCGGCGGTGCAGGTGGCGCCCTCGATGAAGCGCATGATCATGACGCCCGGCTCGGCGTGGATCACTTCCGGCGAAATGCCGGCGGCGAATGCGGCCTCCGCCGCGGCGCGCTCGTTGAAACGCATGATGTGGTGGACGGGGATGTCGTCGCCGACGCGCACGAAGTAGCTCTCGCCGCCGTCGTCCACCCTGAAATTGCGGTTGGTGATGCCGCCGGCGACCCGCCTCGGCGTCACCGGGCCGCGCCAGAAGGCAAGCTTGCCCACCCGCTCCAGCGCGGACGCCTCATCGGTCGCCGACCGGTTCACGGCGGGTTTCCTGCCAAGGGAGGGGCCCCGTACGGGGAACAGCACATCTGGCGCAGTGGGGATCGTTGAAAGGGTCGACACGGCTGTTCTGCCCGGATTCCGTTAGGGTTTCAATGAACCGCTTCGCCGATCCGGCGGTAAGACGGCAAACTTCACTGGATTACGGCAAGACGGCCGCCGGGGCTGTGAACGCGAGCACAGGCCTGACGGCGACGCGAAGAAGGCCTTCGCGGCGTTGTCGGACGCCCCGCAGACAGCCCTAACGGAGTTGCGTCACGGCCCTGCCTGTGCCAGAATTGGCCGGCAGGGAGGCAAGGCAATGGCCAGTGAAGAGCCCAAAATCAGGATCGAGTCGCGCGAGGAACTGATCTACCTGCTGGCCGAGGCGTCGGCCATCGAGCACAACCTGATGTGCTGCTACCTGTATGCCGCCTGGAGCCTCAAACGCGGCGAGCGCGACGGGCTGACGGCGGAGCAGGCGGCCGCGGTCCAGCGCTGGAAGCGGGCGATCACGTCGGTCGCCATCGAGGAAATGAGCCACCTGACGCTCGCCAGCAACCTGCTGGTCTCGATCGGCGCCGGCCCCCACCTGTCGCACCCGAATTTCCCGATCCCGCCCGGCTACCATCCGTCCGGTCTGGTGATCGAACTGGCCGGCTTCTCGCCGGCGGTCCTCGACCACTTCATCTTCGTCGAGCGGCCGGAGGGCAAGGAGCTCACCGACGCCAGCGAGTTCGTCCACCCCAGCGACTATCATCGCACCCAGCCGAAGGGCCGGCTGATGCCGAGCGCCCAGGACTACGGCACGGTCGGCCACCTCTATCGCGGCATCCGGCATGGGCTGACGGTGCTTGCCCACCACATCGGCGAGGCGGCGTTGTTCTGCGGCGACCCGGCATCGCAGATCGGGCCGGCCGACGCATCGCTGCCCGGCATCTCGGTGGTTCGCGACCTGAAGAGCGCCGAGGACGCGATCGAGACGATCATCGAGCAGGGCGAAGGCGCGCCCGACCACAGCGAGAACAGCCACTACAACCGCTTCGTCAATGTGCGGCGCGAATACGACGCGTTCATCGCGGCCGATCCGTCGTTCGCGCCGGCCTTCCCGGTGGCGCACAACCCGACCATGCGGCCGCCGGTGGACAAGCACGACCACGTCCACGTCACCGCGGCGGAAGCGGCGCGGGTGCTCGACTTCGCCAATTCGCTCTACGGCCACCTGCTGCGCTGCCTGGTGCAGGCCTTTGGCCGCGGCGCCGAGGACGAGGACGGCAAGCGGCTTTTCGTCAACACCGCCATCGACCTGATGGAGTTCCTGCCGGCGGTCGGCAACCATCTGGCCTCGCTGCCGGCCAACCCGCACCATGCGGGCGTCAATGCCGGCGTCACCTTCTCCATGCTGCGCGACATCGCCCGGCTGCCGCGCGGGCCGGCGGAGAAGCGCATGATGGCCGAGCGCGTGGCGGAGATCGCCAAGCATGCGCGCCGGGTATTTCCGGAAGGCCACGAACTGTCCGGCATCGCCGACAAGCTCGAACCGATCGTCGCACGCTTCGGCGTCAAGGACCTCAAGACAGTCGGCAAATCGCATCCACTGCCGCCGGCGCCGAAGGCCGACGATCTGCCCTCCTCCAGCGACGAATGCGAGATCGCTTCGGGCAGCAAGCTCGAAATCAGCTTCGACGGCGTGCGCTGCATCCATGCGCGCTACTGCGTGCTGGGCGCGCCGGCGGTGTTCAGGGCGAACACGCCCGGCGAATGGATCTACCCCGACGCCATGGACACCGACGCTCTGGTGCGCGTCGCCCACAATTGCCCGTCCGGGGCGATCACCTACCAGCGCAAGGACGGCGGGCCGGCGGAAGGCGCGCCGCCGGTCAACCTGATCCGGCTGCGCGAGAACGGCCCCTATGCCTTCCACGGACCGCTCGCCATCGACGGCGCCAATATCGGCTTCCGGGCGACGCTCTGCCGGTGCGGCGCGTCGAAGAACAAGCCGTTCTGCGACGGCTCGCACAACGAAATCGGCTTCAAGGCGACCGGCGAGCCGGACACGCGCGAATCGCAGCCGCTCACGGTGCGCGACGGGCCGGTGGCGATCGCGCCGCAGAAGGACGGGCCGCTGCAGGTGAGCGGCAATCTCGAGATCGTCAGCGGCACCGGACGGACGATCGACCGGGTGACGGGGGCGCGGCTCTGCCGCTGCGGCGGCTCGCGCAACAAGCCGTTCTGCGACAACACGCATCTGAAGATCGGCTTCAAGTCCTGACGGCGCCACTGGCGCAGCGATTGCATCGACGGACAGGGTCCACCGCCGGAGCTTCCGATGGCGCTCGCCAGCCATGACCGTTTTGCCTACCGCTCGATCCGCGAGCGCGTGGCGCCGGCCTGGCCGAACGGACGCGGGCTGGCGGTCTATCTCGGCGTCAACCTGGAGCACTTCGCCTTCGGCGAGGGCCTCGGGGCGGAACTGGTGCCGCCGGCCGGCCAGCCGGACGTGCTCAACCACGCATGGCGCGACTACGGCAACCGGGTCGGGGCGTGGCGGCTGATCGATCTGCTCGATGAACTGTCGCTGCCGGCGACGGTGCTGCTCAATTCGACCATCCTCGACCATTGCCCCGAACTCGCCGATGCCCACGCCCGGCGCGGCGACGAGATCGCCGGGCACGGCCGCAGCAACTCGGAACGCCAGACCGGCCTTGCCGAGGCGGCGGAGCGCGCCCTGATCGCGGAGGCGACAGACCGGCTGACCGGGCACTTCGGAAAGCCGCCGGCCGGGTGGCTGGGGCCGTGGATCGCCGAGACGCCGGCGACGCCCGACCTTCTCAAGGAGGCCGGCTACCGCTACCTGCTCGACTGGTGCCACGACGACCGGCCGACCTGGATGCGCACCCGCGCCGGGCCGCTCCTCGCCGTGCCCTATCCGCAGGAGGTCAACGACATTCCGGCGATTGCCGTGCGGCGGGCCTCGGCGGCGACCTTCGCCGACATGATCGTCGACCAGTTCGACGAGATGCGCGAGCAGGCGCGCGACCAGGCGCTGGTCATGGGGATCGCGCTCCATCCCTACATCGTCGGCCAGCCCTTTCGCCTGCGGCACCTGAGGCGAGCCCTTCGCCACATCGCCGCGGCGAGCGAGACCGTGTGGCTGACAACCGCCGGCGCGGTCGCCGAGGCGTGGCGGGAGATGGAGCCGCCGCCGTCAGGCTGACGGGGCGGGCGGGCGCTTGCCAAACAGCCACGATCCGAAGCCCGCTGCCAGCAGCGCTCCGACGATCTCGGCAAGGACGAAGGCCGGCACGTCGGCAAGGGCGATGCCGGAGAACGTGTCGGTGAAGCCGCGCGCGAGCGTCACCGCCGGGTTGGCGAAACTGGTCGAGGACGTGAACCAGTAGGCGGCCGTGATGACCAGACCGACCAGCCAGGGCACCGCCGCCGGCGCATGGCGGAGGCCGCCGAGGATGGTGACGACCAGCGCGAAGGTGGCGACCACCTCGCCCAGCCATTGCGACGGCCCGGCGCGGGTGTGGGTGCCGACGACGAGCGGCGCCAGATCGAACATCAGGTGGGCGACGATGGTGCCGGCGATGCCACCGGCACATTGGGCAAGGACATAGGCGGCAAGATCGCCGCGCGACAGCGAGCCTCCCGCGGCGAAAACCAGGCTGACGGCGGGATTGAAATGAGCGCCCGAGACCGGCCCGAGGATGGTGATGATGACCACCAGGATGGCGCCGGTCGGCAGCGTGTTGCAGAGGAGCGCCAGCGCCTGGTCGCCGCCGGCAAGCCGCTCGGCCATGATGCCGGAGCCGACGACGGTCGCCACCAGGAGTGCGGTGCCCAGCGCCTCGGCGACAAGCCGGCGGGCCAGCGGTTCGGTCATCGGAGAATCAGGCGGCCGAGGACGTGTCGGACGGCTTGTCGTCGATCTTGCCGATGTCATGGAGGCGATGGCGCATGCTGACGTCGTCGAGCCTGGGCAGGTTGATGAAAATGCCGATGCGGGTGGCGAGCATGCGGTAGGCGTCGTCGAAGGCGAGCTGGACCTGGGCGGGCGTGCCGGTGGCCGCGGCCGGATCGGGGATGCCCCAATGCGCCGTCGTCGGATGGCCGGGCCAGATCGGGCAGACTTCGCCGGCAGCGTCGTCGCAGACGGTGAAGATGAAATCCATCTCCGGCGCGTCGGGCCCGGCGAACTCGTCCCAGCTCTTCGAGCGGAAGCCGGTGACGTCGTAGTCGAGGCCCTTGAGCAGGCTGAGGGCATGCGGATGGATGGAGCCACGCGGCTTGCTGCCGGCGGAATACGCCTTGAAACGCCCGTTGCCCTCGCGGTTGAGGATGGCCTCGGCCATGACCGAGCGGGCCGAATTGCCCGTGCACAGGAAAAGGACGTTGTAGACCCGGTCGCTCATGCCGCTCCCCTGGCTGCTTCGGTTTGGCCGGTTTTTGGCCAAGTCACATGACAACGATGTGACGCAGGGCCGAAACGGCCGCCTCAGTAGCGGGTCGTCAGTTCGGTCAGCCAGTCCGGCGAGGCCTGCACCAGGGCGGTCTCGATGGTGTGGTCGTAGCCGGCGAGGATTGCGGCGCCGAAGAGAATGAGGACCGCGCCGAGCGCGATCTTGACGCCCTTGCCGGCGCCGGCGAGGCGACCGCGCCAGCGCAGCATGGCCTGGCGCGAGACGAAGCCGAGAACGGCGAGCGGCAGCCCGGCGCCGACGCCGAAGACCAGCATGGTGGCGGTGACCGCGCCGAGGTCGCGGCCCTGCGCAGCGAGCAAGGCGGCGGCGCCGAGCGTCGGGCCGACGCAGGGGATCCAGACCGCGCCAAGCAACAGGCCCAGGGCGAACTGGCCACCGACGCCGCCGGTCGACAGACCGCCGAAGCGCTGCTCGGTCCAGTTGCTCACCGGCCCGGCGGCGAGCGCCAGGCGGGTCTGCAGGGAGGGCACGACCAGCACGGCGCCGATGACGATGAAAAGAACCGCGGCAAGGGCGCGGAAGAACTCCGAATCGAGGCCGATCGAGAAGCCGATCGTGGCGACGAACAGGCCGATGATCGTGAAGGAAAGCGTCAGTCCGGCGGCGAGCGCCAGCGGACCGTAGCGGTGCTCGCCGGCGGCCCCGGCGAAGACCAGCGGCAGCAATGGCAGCACGCAGGGCGACAGGATCGACAGCACACCGGCGAGAAAGGCGAGGCCAAGCGTGCCGAACATCGGGGAGGTCTCGCGCCCGGCCTCAAACGGCCTTGGCGAGAAGCGCCTCGATCGCGGCCTGGCTGGTCTGCCACGACAGGCGGCCGACTTCGGCGCCGCCCTTGAAGGCGATCAGCGTGGCGCGCTGCTGCACGCCGAAGGAGCGCATCAGATCCTTCTGGGTGTCGTAGTCGATTTCGAAGACGGTGAAATGATCGTATTCCGGCCTGGTGAAGAGACCGGCAAGCACCTTGTGCTGCTGGGCGCAGGTTCCGCACCACGTGGCGGCGACATCGATCAGCACCGGTCCGCCGCTCTTCAGCGCCGAGTCAAAGGCGGCGCGATCGAAGGGCACCCGCTCGCTGGCGTTGGCAGGGGCTGCGAGGCCGGAAACGGCAATCAGGGCGAAGGCGCCGGCCATCAGGCCAAGGGCGGTGCGGCGGGTCGTCATGGTCTGCTCTCGAACGGTTTTGGCACGGTCACTGTAGCCGGCATATCTGCGACAAGCCGTTCACGTTCAAGCAGTTAACGATCACAAGCCCGTGGGGCAGCGCGTGAGCGCCGCCCCGTGGATTGGTGAACCGGGAGGCGGCTTACTCGCCGTCCTCCATGCCGTCCTCGACCTCGCCCAGTTCGCCGCGTTCGGACTCGATGGCGAGGCCCTTGATGGAAAGCCGTTTGCCGACGACGGCCTTGCCGGCCGGCGACGATTGGGCCGGCGTGGCCGCAAGAATGTCGTCGCCGCTCGGCGTCGACTGGGCGGCGAAGGCATAGGCGCCGACGGCGACGAGCGGGATGGCGGCCAGGGTTGCGATGAGGGTCTTGCGCATTTTCGTCTTCCTTCCGGTTGTGCCGGGGATCGCCCCGATCGCCCGAGACCTACGCCAGCCGTCCTGACGCCCGCCCGACGCCGGCTATCAGCGTATTGACAGCTTGGCCGTGGCAAATCCGGACCATGGGCGACGTACCGGGAATCGACGTTCTTCCGGCCAGCGAGCGGCCGGCTACGGCAGTCGCCACCACTGCCGTGTGGGACCCTTTTGTCCGCGTTTTCCACTGGGCGCTGGTGGCGGCGGTCGCCGTGGCGCTGGCAACCAGCCTTATCCTGCCGCCGACCTGGGTGAGGCTGCACATCATCGCCGGGGTCGGCGCGCTGGCGCTGGTGGCGGCGCGCATCGTCTGGGGCTTCCTTGGCCCGACCTACGCGCGTTTCTCCAGCTTCGTCCGCCGCCCCGCCGAAATCCTCGATCACGCGGAACAGTTGCGCGGCGGACAGGCCGCGCACCATCTCGGCCACAACCCGCTCGGCGGCGCCATGATCGTGGCGCTGATCGCCGCGGTGGTGGTCCTTGCGGCGACCGGCACGGTCGCCCTCGGCGGCGTCCTCAAGACCGGGCCGCTGGCCTTTCTCACCAGCTTCGCGGTCGGCAATCTCGCCCGCGATCTCCACCAGCTGGTGGCGTGGGGCCTGATCGGCCTCATCGCCCTGCATATCGGCGGGGCGATCTTCGAAAGCTATCGCAGCCGGGAGAACCTCGCCGCCGCGATGATCAACGGCCGCAAGCGCGAGCGGGCCGACGCCATCGCCGAGCCGGCACGGGCGGCCCACCCGTGGATCGCGGCGGCGATCGTCGCGGTGACGTTCGTCGCCTCGGGCCTGGTGGTCGTCGCCCTTGCCGGCCGGCCCGCCCGCGGCGTGCCGCTGGCGGCGCTCGATCCGCTCTATGCCAGCGAATGCGGCGATTGCCATGCGCCCTACCACCCGAGCCTGGAACCGGCGGCGGTGTGGGTCGCGATCATGGATCACCTCGACCGGCATTTCGGCGAGGACGCGTCGCTGGAAGCCGACAAGGTCGCCCGCATCCGCGACTACCTCGTCGCCAACGCCGCCGAGACCGCCGACACCAAGCCGGCCAACGTGTTCCGCCGCCGCGACGCCAGCGAGCCGCTGAAGATCACCGCCACGCCTTTCTGGCGGCACGTGCACAGCGGCATCCCGGAGCGGGTCTTCGCCGCGAAATCCGTCGGCTCGCAGAGCAATTGCAGCGCCTGTCACGAGGACGCAGCCGCCGGCCTCTTCAACCCTCAAGCCATCGCCATTCCGAAGGACGCCAACCTGTGACCCGCCGCCTCAGCATCGCCCTCCTCGCCACCGCCACCATCTGCCTCGCCGGCTTCGCCCTTGCCGGCGCCGGCCAGCAGGCCGTGCTCGACCAGTACGCCGCCCTGGCAAAAGCAGCCGATCCGGCCTTCGGCGGCTTCTCGGCCGATCGCGGCAAGGCGTTCTTTCTCGCCAAGCGCACAACCAATGCCGACACGCCGTCGTGCAGCGCGTGCCACACCGCCGATCCGCACAATGCCGGCCAGACCACCGTCGGCCAGGCGATCGCCCCCATGGCGGTATCGGTCACGCCTGATCGCTTCACCGACATGGCCAAGACCGAGAAATGGTTCCGCCGGAACTGCAACACCGTGCTCGGCCGCCAATGCACACCGGCTGAAAAAGGCGACTTCATCGCCTTCATGACCAGCCAGTAGGAGGAAGACATGAGGACGCAGGCTATCGCAGGATTTGCCACGGTCGCCCTGACGCTGGCGGCCGCCGGTTACGCCGTCTTTTCATCGAGCAGTGAAGCCGCGCCTTCCGCGGCTGACATCGCCGCCGCCACGGCTCCGCCGCCGCCGAACCCCGAACAGACCTTCAACACCGAATGCGGCGCCTGCCATCTCGCCTATCCGGCCGCCTTCCTGCCGGCCAGGTCATGGCAGGCGATCACCGGCGACCTCTCCAATCACTTCGGCGAAGACGCCTCGCTCGATCCGGACACGACCAAGATCATCGCCGACTATCTCGTTGCCAACGCCGCCGACTCGGCGTTCGGCAATCCGCGCCTGCTCTACGGCATCGCGGCGACCGACACGCCGCTGCGCATCACCGAGACGCCCTGGTGGATCCGCCGCCATCACGAGGTTCCGGCCTCGGCCTTCCTGCGGGCGAACATCAAGTCGAAAAGCAATTGCCTCGCCTGCCACGGCGGCGGCGCCTACAGCGACGACTGAGGTTCGCCCTCGCCATAGGCGTGGCGGCGGCCGTTGAAATCCTCCACCGTGCAGGCGCTGTCGGCCGCAGCCAGGTAATCGGGGCCGATCGGCGCCTTGCCGTGGCCGCCGGGAATGTCGAGGACGTAGGTCGGCTGGCAGAGGCCGGAGACGCGGCCGCGCAACGCCTTCATCAGCGCCCTGCCCTCGGCGATCGACACGCGCAAGTGGCCGGTGCCCGGCGCGAGATCGGGGTGGTGGAGGTAATAGGGCTTCACGCCTGACTCGACGAAGGCGCGCATGAGGGCGGCGAGCGTTTCGGCGTCGTCGTTGACGCCCTTCAGCAGCACGCTCTGGCTGACCAGCGAGATGCCGCCGCCAGCCAGGCGGGCGAGCGCGGCGCGGGCGTCAGCCGTCAGTTCGCGGGGATGATTGGCATGGACGGCGAGCCAGGTTGGCTTGCCGGACGCGGTCAGCGCTTCGATCAGCTCATCGGTGACGCGCTCCGGCGCCACCACGGGCACGCGGCTGTGGTAGCGGACGATCTTCACATGGTCGACTTCCGCCAGCGCCCGCATCAGCGCCTTCAGGCGGCGCGGGGCGGCGATCAGCGGATCGCCGCCGGAGAGAATCACTTCCCAGATTTCCCCGTGGGCGCGGATATAGCCAAGCGCCGCGTCGATGGCGTCTTCCGCAAGCATCCCCGAGCCGCCCTGCCCGACCGTCTCGCGGCGGAAGCAGAAGCGGCAATAGACCGGACACACCGAGACCAGCTTGAGGAGGACGCGGTCGGGGTAGCGGTGGATCAGCCCTTCGCCGACCTCGTGGGCGCCATCGCCGATCGGGTCGGCGCGCTCGTCGGGCGTGGTCGTCAGTTCGGCGTATCGGGCACGAACTGGCGAGCGATGGGGTCGGCCGGATCGTCCACGTCGATGAGGTCGGCCATCGCCGGTGTGACGGCGACGGCATAGCGCGCAGCGACGGCTTCAAGCGCGTCGCGCTTACCTTCGGGCACCAGGCCCGCACTGGCGAGATCGGCGATGGAGCGCAGCGTCCGTCGCCTGACGAAGCTCATGTCGTTCATCACTCTTCCTCCACGCCGGCAACCGGCGTCCATTGCACCTGGTCGATGTGGCTGGCGCCGGTCGCCAGCATGACCAGACGGTCGAGGCCGAGGGCGACGCCGCTCGCCTCCGGCATGGTGGCAAGCGCGGCGAGGAAATCCTCGTCGACGGGATAGCGCTCACCGTAGATCGCCTGCTTCTCGTCCATGTCGGCGATGAAACGGCGGCGCTGTTCGGCGGCGTCGGTCAACTCGGCGAAGCCGTTGGCGAGCTCGACGCCGCAGGCATAAAGCTCGAAGCGCTCGGCGAAACGCGGATCGTCCGGCCTGGCGCGGGCCAGCGCAGCCTCGACAGGCGGGTATTCGGTGAGCAGCGTCGCGCGGCCCACGCCGAGATTCGGCTCGACCTTCTCGACCAGCACGCGGCTGAAGATGTCCGACCACGTGTCGTCGGCGGCGACGCGAATGCCGCGGGCGATCGCCGCCGTGGCGAAGGCAGGCAAGTCGCCGAGGCAGCCGACGAGCTCGATGCCGGCATGGAGGAGGAAGGCGTCGGCCACCGTCAGCCGCTCCGGCGCAGCGAAGGGGTCGGCCTCGCGTCCGCGCCACACGAGCCGGTCGCCGCCGGCCGCCCGCGCGGCAACGGCAAGGATGGCGGCGCAGTCGTCCATCACCGCCTCGTAGGGCGCGGCGGCGCGATACCATTCGAGCATGGTGAATTCCGGTGCGTGCAGCGGCCCGCGCTCGCGGTTGCGGAAGACGCGGGCGAAATCGACGATGCGGCTCTCGCCGGCGGCGAGCAGCTTCTTCAGCGCGAATTCCGGCGAGGTGTGCAGATAGCGTGTCTGCCGCGTGCCGTCCGGGCCGATCAGTTCGGTGGCGAAGCCGTGCAGGTGGGTCTCGTTGCCGGGCGATACCTGCAGGGCCGCGGCCTCGACCTCGGTGAAGCCTTCATCCGCGAACCAGGCCCGCAGCGCGGCGACCACGCGGTTCGCGCGCCAGCAGCACAGGCCGCCGGTCGGCGTGGCGTGCCCGGTCCCAAAACGGCGGCAAACCGGTCATTTCGAGACGGTCCGCGAACGAACATGAGCACGCAATACCTCTGGCAGTCCGCGGCAAAATCGCTAAGGTGCGCGCCGAATTGGCGGCCCGCTCCCGCGCCGCCCGAGAGGCAATAGTCGAGGATAACTTGAAAGTCATCGCCAGCCAGGTCCGCAAGGGCAACGTCGTCGAGGTCGATAACCAGCTTTACGTCGTGCTCACCGCCGAGAACTTCCATCCCGGCAAGGGCACGCCGACCACCCAGATCGACATGCGCCGCATCTCCGACGGGGTGAAGGTGTCGCAGCGCTACAAGACCACCGAACAGGTCGAGCGCGCCTTCGTCGAGGACCACGACTACCAGTACCTGTTCGAGGACGGCGACGGCTTCACCTTCATGAACGGCGAGAATTTCGAGCAGGTCGCCGTGCCGAAGGACATCGTCGGCGACCAGGCGCCCTACCTCCAGGAGAACATGACGGTTCGCCTCAGCCTCTACAACGGCGTGCCGATCGCCATCGAGCTGCCGCAGCGGGTGACGCTGGAAGTGGTCGAGACCGATCCGGCGATGAAGGGCCAGACCGCCGCTTCGTCCTACAAGCCGGCGATGCTCTCCAACGGCGTCAGGACCAACGTGCCGCCGCACATCGCCACCGGCACGCGCATCGTGGTGATGACCGCCGACGGTTCCTACGTCGAGCGCGCCAAGGACTAGGGCTTCAGACGACCCGCGCGACGCCGGGGATCATCCTGAGGAGCGCCGTCGCCGCGAAGCTTGCCAGCGTGGCGAGCACCGTGACGATCAGGAACTTCCCGGTCGCCGACACGGCGAGACCGAGGATCGCCGCCTGGATCGCGACGACAATGAACCAGTGGACGAGGTACACCCCGTAGACGTTGCCTTCGAGCGCCGCCAGTACCCGGCCGCCGGTCGAGCAGAACCGGCGGAACAGCACGGTCAGCCCCAGGATCATGCCGACGCAGACGAAGGCTTCGACAAAGCCCCAGATGTTCATGAAGGGCACACCCGGCAGCAGGCCGGGGAGGACCGTCATCATCAGGAACGCGACGACGCCGCCCGCGAACCAGCGCGCGCCGAGTCCCGAGCCGATCGCCTCAAACCAGCGACCGCGGCCGGCGACAAGACCGATCACGAAGAGGCTGGCATATTGCGGCAGGTGGGCCGGTTCGGTCGGCACCAGCCACAGGACATCGATCCAGCGGTCCTGCGGGAAGGGAAAGCGGACGGCGAAGTCGACGACCGCCAGAGCCAGCACGTAGAGCGCCACCGCCACGTCGCCGGGCGGCGGCAGGGCCCTGCCCCGGCGGCCCCGGCGCAGGCTCCGCCAGCACGCATAGATCAGCGAATAGACGAGAAGATGCGCGACGAACCACAGGTGGCCCATCACGATCTGCCAGTGGCCGATGTAGTCGCCGAAATAGTACGCAAGAAATCCGGCTGCCGGGGGTTGCCAGAAGTAGATCAGGACCGGGAAGACGATGAAGGTGACGACCGCGAGCGGGATGCCGAGGCGGATGAGGCGATCGCGGACGAAGACCGCGCCGCCTTTCCGATCATAGGAACCAGGTGTGAAGTAGCCCGCGATCAGAAAGAAGAAGCCCATGAAGAAGGCGGCGTTGACGCCGAAGAACGGATCAAGCCACTCGGCGGACACCGGATCGTTGATCGGCCATTCGCCGCCCGTCGGGCCGTAGGGCTGACCGGCATGGTGGGCGACCACCAGGACGATCAGGAACACCCGCAGCCACTGGACAAAGTACAGCCGATGCACGACGCCCCCGCATGCCCGATGTCGGTGGATCGTAGCAGATTGCAGGCGTTGACGGCAGCGCCCGAGGCAGTCGATCAGGCCGCCTGAGCGGTCGCCTGGGTCAGCCAGGCGCGCAGGCTGGCGGCATCCATGGCGCCGGCACGCTGGGCGACCAGCTTGCCACCGCGGAAGACCATCAAAGTCGGAATACCGCGAATGCCGTAGCGGGCGGCAAGTTCCGGCTCCGCCTCGGTATCGACCTTGAGGAAGCGCATCGCCGGCTCCAGTTCGGCGGCGACGCGCTCATAGACCGGCGCCATCATCTTGCAGGGGCCGCACCACTCCGCCCAGAAGTCCACCACGACCGGAATGTCGTTCCGCCCGATATGGCGAGCGAATGTCTCCGTGGTGGCAGCCGACGGATGGCCGGAAAACAGCGGCTTGTGGCAAACCCCGCACTTCGCTTCCCGCGCCGGCCGGACGGCGGGCACGCGGTTGACGGCGACGCAATGGGGACAGACGAAATGGCTGGAATCGGCTGACATGGCTTGGCTCCGGCCCATAGGTAGGATGCGGCCCCGACACTTGCCAGAGCCCTGCCCGGGCCGCGTTGAGCGGCGTCAAACGGCCGTCAGCTTGTCCACCTCGGCCATTTCCGCCGCGCTCAGCTTCCACGCCACCGATTTGGCGTTCGCCTCGACCTGCTCCACCTTCGTTGCCCCGGCGATGATCGACGCGACGACCGGCTGGCTCGCCAGCCAGCTCATGGCCAGTTCGAGCAGCGTGTGGCCGCGCGATTCGGCGAACTGCGTGCAGGGCCTCGATCCGTGTCCCAATGCGGATCGAGAAAACGGGGCGAGCCGCCGCTGTGACGGGAGGCTTCCGGCAGCGCCTTGCCCTTGCGGTATTTGCCCGACAGCGATCCGCCGGCGAGTGGGAAATAGGGCACCAGGCCGAGGCCGTGCTTCTCGATCGCCGGCAGCAGCGTCTTTTCGATGCCGCGCTCCACCAGGCTCAGCGCGTCCTGGCAGGCGACGAAGCCTTCCATGCCGATGCGCCCGGCGGTGGCGACCGCCTCGTCGAGCTGCTCTGCCGAGAAATTCGATGCCGCGACGTGGCGCACCTTGCCGGCCTTGATCAGTTCCTCGATGGCGCGGAAGGTCTCCTCGATGGGCGTCGAGGGATCGGGCTCGTGCATCCACAGAAGGTCGATCCAGTCGGTCCTCAGACGCTTGAGGCTGGCCTCGACCGCCGACAGCACATAGGCGCGGCTGCCGCGGTGCTGCTCGTTCGAGCCGGCCATCGGCTTGCCGAACTTGGTGGCGAGGGTGACCTCCTTGCGGCGGTCGCCGAGGACCTCGCCGATGATCGTCTCCGAGCCACCGCTGTTGCCGTAGATGTCGGCGGTGTCGAAATGGGTGACGCCGATGTCGAGCGCCTTGTGGATGACCGGGCGGGCAGCCTCTACGTCCATGCGGCCGCCGAAATTGTTTGTGCCGAGGCCGACGAGCGAAACCTCGAGGCCGGACGGCCCGAGCTTGCGTTTTTCCAAGGTGGTGAACTCCTTGCGGGAAGAGAAATAAGGCTAGCCCCCTTCGCCGCCGCCGTCCACCGCCGTTGACCGCTGGCCGGCTTGCAGCCGATGATCGCCGCCAACAGGGGGAAACCGCATGCTCTACGGAATCGATCCGGTCCTCGGACCTGAATTGCTGCACGCGCTCCGCGCCATGGGGCACGGCGACGAGATCGCCATCGTCGACGCCAACTATCCGGCGGTCGCCAAGGCCACGGCGCCTCGTCCGCCTCGACGGCGTCGACGCCGTGCACACGCTCGATGCGGTACTCTCCCTGATGCCGCTCGATACCTTCGTCGATTGCGCCGCCTTCACCATGGCGGTGGTCGACGACCCCAAGGCGGTGCCGGAAACCACGCGCGACTTCCGCAAGGTGATCCGCCGGCGCGCGCCCGGCCACACCACCAAGGCGCTGGAGCGCTTCGCCTTCTACGAACGCGCCGAAGCCGCCTTCGCCACCGTCGCCACCGGCGAGAGCCGGCTCTACGGCAACATCATCCTGAAGAAGGGCGTCATCCCGCCCGGCAGGTAGGCAACGCCGCACGCGCCTTCCGCCGACACTGCCGCCATCGACAACGACAACAACCACGAGAGGGAATGCCTGTGACGCTCGTCAGCCAGGACACCGAATATTTCGACCGCCGCTTCCGCTACATGACGCAGGGGTCGGCGCAGAAGGATCTGCTCTACGCCGGTTGCCGCTGGGCGGAAGGGCCGGTGCTGGTTCCAGGACGCCAACATGCTGGTGTGGAGCGACATCCCCAACAACCGCATGATGCGCTGGACCTGGGACCGGCACGGTCGACGTGTTCCGCGCCAATTCGAACTATTCCAACGGCAACACCCGCGACCGCGAGGGCCGGCTGGTCACCTGCGAGCACGGCGCCGCGGCGCGTGACGCGCACCGAGCATGACGGCTCGATCACCGTCATCGCCGACAGCTACAAGGGCAAGCGGCTGAACTCGCCCAACGACGTGGTGGTGAAGTCCGACGGCACGATCTGGTTCACCGATCCGAACTACGGGATCATGAGCGACTACGAGGGCCACAAGGCCGAGATGGAGCAGGACGGCTGCTACGTCTACCGGGTCGATCCCGAAGAGCGGCAAGATCGACGGTGGTCGCCGACGACTTCGAGCAAGCCCAACGGCCTCGCCTTCTCGCCGGACGAGTCGATCCTCTACATCGCCGATTCGGCCGCCAGCCACGATCCCGAAGGCCCCGCGCACATCCGCGCCTTCAAGGTCGGCAAGGACGGCGGCCTCAAGGGCGGCAAGGCCTTCGCCGAGACCGAGAAGGGCATTCCCGACGGCTTCCGCCTCGACACCGACGGCAACGTGTGGACCAGCGCCGGCGCCGGCGATCGACGTCTTCGCGCCGGGCGGCGACCGCTCGGCCGGCATCAACTTCCCGCAGACGGTCGCCAATCTCGCCTTCGGCGGGCCGAAGCGGAACCGGCTGTTCGCCACCTGCACCTACGAGGTCTATTCGGTCTACGTCGCCGCCACCGGCGCGCAGCGTCCCTAGGGCTGGGCGGGGGCCGGGGTCCGCGGCGTACAGGCTCGCGAGGATGTCGTTCAGACGGGCGCGCTGCTCCGGCGTCATCGTGGCGGCCGACCGACGTTCATCAGGTCGGTGCCTTCGAGGCTGATGAACATGCAACCGCAGAGGGTCTGACAGGTGGCTTCGTCGACACCCTGCCGCCGGCAAGGGTCGACGCAAGTGGCCATGAAGTTCCGGTGCACAGCTGACACATCGGGCGTCAGGAACGGCGTAGCGACGAGAACAGCCCGTAGAGCAGCGGCTGGTGGATCAGGTAGATGGCAAGGCTCCAGCGGCCGGCCCAGACGGCGGCCCTGCCCGAGCGGATCGGCCGGGCGCCAGCGGGCAAGCGGCGTGTCCATGAGGTAGGCGACGATGAGCGCGGCCGACGACGATGCCGGCCAGCACCACGCCGAACCAGGGGAAGACCGGCACGTAGTCCACCGAGCGCGGCACGTGGGCCGACAGGCCCACCCACCAGAGCGGCCGACGGATCGAAGACCGGACTCGAGAAGAAATAGGGCAGCGCCACGACCACCGCCGCGGCCAGCCCGACCACGCCACGATCGGCAGTCCGCAGGAACGGCAACGCCAGCACGCTCGCCAGCGCGATCTCGTGCAGGATGCCGAAGAAGACGAAGCTTTCCGGCGCGACGCACCAGGTGGCCGAGGCTGACCAGCAGGGCACCGCCGACGATGAAAGCGAGTCGGCGGAGGAAGCGCTGCCACGTTCAGCCCGTGACGGGTGGCCAGCACCAGGCTGACGCCGACCAGCGCGAGGAACGTGCCGGCGGTCAGCCGGGCGAAGACGATCCACCCGGGTCGCGGGTGACATCGACCGGAATCAGGCTGCGATCGCTGAGGTCGAAGGCGGTGTGGTAGACCACCATGGCGACAATGGCGACGCCGCGCACGACGTCGATCGCCGCAATGCGGGCGCCGCGGGTTCCGGCGAAACTCGCGATAGCCACGCGAATCGGCATCCTCTGAGCACTGGCTGACGGGCGCCATCCTGCCGTCTCGGACCGGCGCAGGCAACCGCGGCCGGCAACGCGCCTTTCAGGACGGTGGACAGGCCGGGGCAAGGCCTGTATTGGACCGCTTGGACCGGCCGGACGGGGCGTCTCGGGCGGCCTTTTCGGGGAACCGGCCGCGTTGCAAATGGCCGGGCGCCGCCGCAAGATCGGCTCCACTGCGTGTCCAACGAGGAGCTTCGACGCCGTTTCCGGCGGCCGGGCCCGCTCATCGGGCGTGCCGGCCGGCCGTACGTCAGGGGAATGCGACCACCATGTCTTCGACCTTCGACACCGTCGCCCAGGTCATCCACGAGACCAGCGAGATTCCGATCGACGGACATCAAGCCGGAGGCGCACGCCATCGACGATCTCGGCATCGACAGCCTCGACTTCCTCGACATCGTCTTCGCGCTCGACAAGAAATTCGGCATCAAGATCCCGCTCGAGGCGTGGACCAAGGAGGTCAACGCCGGCAACGCCTCGGTCGAGGACTACTTCGTCCTCAAGAACCTGAGCGCGCGGATCGACGAACTCGTCGCCCAGAAATCTGCCTGACGACGCGCACCCGCCGATGCGCCTCGAATACTTCGAACTGATCGACAGCGTCGAGGAGATCGACGTCGAGGGCGCTGACCATCCGCGTCACCGGCGTGTTGCCCGAGGAAAGCCCGGTGTTCGACGGCCACTTCCCGCGCTTTCCGGTCCTGCCGGGCGTGCTTATGCTCGAATTCATGAACCACGCCGCCGGCTATCTGCTGCTGCGCCGCGCAGAAGCTCGAGAAGTTCGTCTTCCTCGGCGGCGTCAAGCGCGCCAAGTTCCGCCGCTTCGTCATGCCGGGCGACACGATGACCGTGGACGCCAAGATCACACACGACGGCTCCGGCTTCTCCATCGCCGAGACCACGGTCTGGGTGAAGGGCGAGGTCGCCGCCGACGCGGAGGTGGTGATGATCTCGACCGAATTCCCGACGGCGGAACTCGCCCAGGAAATCCGCGCAGCGCATCGAACGACATCCCGGTGACGGCCGCGGCGACGGCGTGAGCGGACCGGGCGATGGCGCGCGAGGTCTGGATCACCGGCATCGGCCTGGCCTCGAGCCTCGGCGAAGGGCTCGACGCCCACTGGCAGGCGATGGCCGAGGCCGAGACCGCCGAAGCCGGTGGTCGACCGCGATTTCGCGCCGCCCTTCGCCATCCATCCGATGGTGCCGCTCGATCTCGACAAGCAGATCCCGAAGCGCGCCGACCAGCGCCAGATGGAAGCCTGGCAGCGGCTCGGCACCTACGCCGCCGGCCTCGCGCTGGAAGACGCCGGCATCGCCGGCAACCTCGACATCCTCGGCCACACCCACGTGGTGATCGCCGCCGACGGCGGCGCCCGCGACGACGTCGGTCGACACCGCGATCCTCGCCGGGCTCGAGAGCGCGGCCGACCAGGCGTCCGTTCCTCAACGAGCACCTGTCGAACGACCTCCGCCCGACGCTGTTCCTGGCGCAGCTGCCCAACCTGCTCGCCGGCAACATCTCGATCGTCCACAAGGTCACCGGCTCGTCGCGCACCTTCATGGGCGAGGAAATCGCCGGGGTCAGCGCGGCGGAAGTCGCGTGGCGGCGCATCCGCGCCGGACAGGGCGACATCTTCCTCGTCGGCGGCGCCAGTCCAGGCCGACCGCAAGGACACGGTGCTCAACTGCGCCCTCGGCGGCATCCTGTGGGCGGGCGATCCGGTCTCGGTGTGGGCGCGGCAGGAGAAGGGCGGCGGCTCGATCTTCGGCTCGGCCGGCGCATTCCTGGTGCTGGAGGCGCGCGAGCACGCCGAGGCGCGCGGCCGCAAGCCCTACGCCAGCCTCACCGGCGTCGCGACCGACCAGAGCCGGCGGCGGCCGGGCGACGTCGACCGCCAAGCTCGACCGCGCCAGTTCGACGACCATCCTGCCGGAGGGCAGCGCGCCGGCGGCGGTGCTCTCCGGCGCCGACCGGAGTCCGCCATGCAGACCGGCGAGGAGCGCGACGCTGCTCGACCGATTGATCGCAGCCGGCCGGGTCGACTACCGTGCGGGCGATCGGGCCGCATGCTCGGCAGCCGTCGCCGGCGGCCACTTTCCCGGCCGCGGCCGGCCTTGCGGCGCTGGCGCTTTCGCAGGGCGGCTTCTACCGGCCGGCCGACGACAGCGGCTTCGAGACAGCCGGCCGCGACGCCGCCGAAGCGCATCGCGGTCACCACGGCCGGGATCTGGCGCGGCGAGGGCATGGGCGCTGATCGAGGCGGTCGACTAGAAAGGGAACAGGATGGGCAAGACAGGATCATCTCGGCCGTCCGGTCGTCGCCGTCACCGGCTACGGCATGATCTCCTCGCTCGGACAGGGCGTCGCCGACTTCGTGGGCCGGCCTCAACGCCGGCCGCTCGGGCATCAAGCAGATCAGCCGCTTCCCGACCGACAACATGCGCACGATCATCGCCGGCGCCATCGACTATCTCTGGCAGGACGGCGACACCGCGATGGACATCACCCATGCGGGCCGGCATCCTCGCCGCGCGAGGAGGCGATCGCCGACGCCGGCATCGGCACGCCAGGGCGATTTTCCCGGGCCGCTGTTCGCCGCGATGCCGCCGGCCGAGACTGGAGTGGCCGTACCGCGAGACGCTCTACCACGACGCGCCGGCCGAGGGCGCGCGACGCCTACGACCGCATGATCGCGGCGGCGCGGCCGCACAACGACGACGACGGCTTCCACCACGCGCTGCTCGGCTTCATCGCCGAGGGCATCGCCGAGACGATCGGCACCAAGGGCGCGCCGATCTCGCTGACGACCGCCTGCGCCTCCGGCGCGACCGCGATCCAGCTCGGCGTCGAGGCGATCCGCCGCGGCGACACCGATGCGGCGATCTCGCTCGGCGCCGACTGCTCGGTCAACCCGGAAATGATGATCCGCTTCGCGCTTCTCTCGGCGCTGTCGGGCACCAACGAGCCGCCGGAGGAAGTCTCGAGGCCGTTCTCCAAGGACCGCGACGGCTTCGTCATCGCCGAGGGCGCGGCGGCGCTGGTGCTGGAGGACTACGACGCGGCGGTGGCGCGCGGCGCGACGATCCACGCCATCGTCCGCGGCATCGGCGAGAAGGCCGACGATTTCCACCGCACGCGCTCGCGGCCGGACGGCTCGCGCGATCATCGGCGCGATCCGCACCACCATCGACGACGCCGGCGTCGCGCCGGACGAGATCGACTACGTCAACGCCCACGGCACCTCGACGCCGGAGAACGACAAGATGGAGGCGATGTCGCTGGAGGCGGTGTTCGGCGAGCGCATGAAGCAGGTGCCGATCTCCTCCAACAAGTCGATGATCGGCCACACGCTGACCGCCGCCGGCGCGATCGAGGCGATCTTCTCGATCCGGACCATCGAGGAGGGCGTGCTGCCGCCGACGATCAACTACGCAACGCCCGACCCGGCGATCCAGCTTCGACGTCGTGCCGAACGTGGCGCGCGACGCGCGAGTGTCGACAGTGCTCTGTCGAACTCCTTCGGCTTCGGCGGCCAGAACGCCTGCCTGGTGATCACCGCCGAGCCGGCTTGATGCGTCCCGCGTGGCGTGATGCGTTCCCTCCAGCTTCTCGACAACCGGCCGCTCGCCACCGTCGACATGGCCGAGCCGCCGCCGCCCGGGCCGGGCGAGGTGCAGGTCACCATCGGCGCGGTGGCGCTCAACCACATCGACGTGTGGGGCTGGCGCGGCATGGCCTTCGCCAAGCGCAAGCTGCCGATCGTCGTCGGCGCCGAGGCGGCCGGCGAGATCGTCGCCGCCGGCGACGGCGTCGACACCTGAAGCACGGCCAGGTCGTGGCGCTGTTCGGCGCCGAGACCTGCGGCGTCTGCCCGGCCTGCAAGGCGGGACGCGACAATTTCTGCGTCAACGTCGCCGGCATCCGCGGCTTCCATGTCGACGGGCTGGCGCGCGAGCGGCTGAACGTCGCCGCGCGCCTGGTCGTGCCGGCGCCCGACGGCGTCGCCGCTCACCGACGCGGCGACGGCGCCGATCACCTACGGCACGGTCGAGCACATGCTGTTCGACAACGCCCATCTGGAAGCCGGGCAGACGGTGCTCGTCCAGGCCGGCGGCAGCGGCATCGGCACGGCGGCGATCCAGCTCGCCAAGGCGGTCGGCGCGACGGTGATCACCACCGTCGGCAGCGACGCGAAGGCGGAGAAGGCGAAGGCGCTCGGCGCCGACCACGTCATCAACTACCGCGAAGACCGCTTCGAGGGCGTCGTGCGCAAGCTCACCAACAAGGAAGGCGTCGACGTCGTCTTCGAGCACGTCGGGCCGGATACCTTCGCCGCGCTCGATGTTCTCGATGAAGCGCGGCGGCGTGCTGGTCACCTGCGGCTCGACCACCGGCGTCAACGCCGAGATCAACCTCTTCCAGCTCTACCAGCGCCAGCTGCGCCTGATCGGCTCGCTTCGGCTGCAACCTCGCGCAACCTCGCCACGGTGCTCGACAAGATGGCGGCGGGCATCGCGCAGGCCGGTGATCGACACGGTCATCGGCCTGGACGAGATCGACGCGGCGCTGGCGCGGCTCGAATCGCGCGACGTGTTCGGCAAGATCATCGTGACGCTTTGACCGGCGAGCCCGAAACTCCCAGCCCTACCGGCCGAAACTGAAGCCGGCGCGGCGCTATCGCGGCGGCACGCCCTGGCAGCGTTTCGTGCGCTCGGACGGCTTCAGCCGGACGATCGGCCGCGGTGCTGCGCGGCCTGACGCGCTCGTCCGCCGGATCGGGCGGAAGCGCGCCGAGCGCGTCGTGCTGTTCCTGATCCGCGTCGTCGGTCCGCTGATGCCGGAGAACCGGACCGCGGCGAACAGCATCGCGGCCGCCTTTCCCGAGAAGAGCGAGGCGGAGCGGAAGGCGATCCTGCAAGGGCTGCTGGGCCAATTTCGCGCAAGGTCGTGGTCGAGTTCCTGTTCCTCGAGGAGATCGCCGCCGGCGTTCGACCCGGCGAAACCCGACGAGGGGCCGGTCACGGTGTCGGGCATCGACCAGTTCGTGACGCTCCGCGACGACGGCAAGCCGGCGGTGATCTTCGCCGCGCATCTCGCCAACTGGGAGGTGCTCGGCGTGGTCGCCGCGCAAATTCGGGCTGAAGACCGTGCTGCCCTACCGGGCGCCCTCCAACGCCCATTTCGCCGAGGACATGCTCGCCGAGCGCGAGGCGCTGATGGGCACGCTCATCCCCAACAGCCGCGGCGCCGCCTTCGAGATCGCCGCCGCCATGGAGCGCGGCGAGCACCTCGGCATGCTGGTCGACCAGCGGCTGGCGCAGCGGCCTGCGCGTGCCGTTCTTCGGCCGGCCGGCGCCGACCAATCCGCTGGCGGCGAAGTTCGCCCGCCAGTTCGACTGTCCGGTGCACGGCGCGCGGGCGATCCGCCTGCCCGACGGACGGCTGCATCTGGAACTGACGCCGCCGATCGAGATGCCGCGCGACGCCGAGGGGCTGATCGACGTCGGCCGCCGCCACGGCGAAGATCACGGCCGTGGTCGAGGGCTGGGTGCGCGAGCATCCCGAGCAGTGGTTCTGGCTGCACGACCGCTGGCGGCTGGACCTCGTGCGGCGCTGACCGCCTCCCTTTTCACGGCGCGATTCGCGTGCCACTTTTGTTCTCATGCTGACCGATCTCTCCGACATCGCGCCGCCGGTGGACGGCCGCCAATCCGAGCGCGCAAGCGCCGTCTGCCGCGGCGTCGGCCGGCTGCTCAGGACGCGCGGTTTCGCCATGGTGACCGAGTTGCCGTTGGCGACCGGCCGGCGGGCCGACGTGGTCGGGCTCGGCGCCGGACGGCGAGTTGTGGATCGTCGAGATCAAGTCGTCGATCGAGGATTTCCGCGCCGACCAGAAGTGGCCGGACTACCGCTTCTCCTGCGACCGGCTGTTCTTCGCCAGCCATGCCGGCGTGCCGCTGGACATCTTCCCCGAGGACGCCGGGCTGATCCTCGCCGACCAGTTCGGCGCCGAGCTCATCCGCGAGGCGCCGGAGCACCGGCTCGCCGGCGCGACGCGCAAGGCGATGCTGGTGCGCTTCGCCCAGGCCGCCGCCTCCCGGCTGCACGGGCTGGTCGATCCCGGCAGCGGGCAGAAGGTCTTCGGCTAGGTCAGCGCGGGGCGCGCTTGGCGAGAATGCGCTGGAGCGTGCGCCGGTGCATGTTGAGCCGGCGGGCGGTCTCCGAGACGTTGCGCTCGCAAAGCTCGTAGACCCGCTGGATGTGCTCCCAGCGCACGCGGTCGGCCGACATGGGATTTTCCGGCGGCGCCGGCTTCTCGCCCGGCTCGCGGGTGAGCGCGGAGTGGATCTCGTCGGCGTCGGCGGGCTTGGCGAGATAATCGACCGCGCCGAGCTTCACCGCGGTGACGGCGGTGGCGATGTTGCCGTAGCCGGTGAGCACCACCATGCGCGAATCCGGGCCGCTTGCGGCGCACCAGCTCGAGCACGTCGAGGCCGTTGCCGTCCTCCAGGCGCATGTCGACCACCGCGAAGGCCGGCGGCGCGGCATCGACCTTCTTCAGGCCCTCGGCGACCGTATCGGCGATATCCACCGCATAGCCGCGCGCTTCCATGGCGCGGGCAAGGCGCTGCAGGAAGGGTTTGTCGTCGTCGACGAGAAGCAGCGACATATCGGTGTGAACCGCGCCGCCGTTAAGCAATTTCAGCCATTTTCTTGATTCTCCGTTCCTCCCGGAGATTGGCAGGTTGGAGGCGTTATAGGGATTCCGCCGGCCGAGGCCAAGCCGTTCGCTAGACTATGGTTTCATCCTCGGAAGCGCCGGCCGGGGCGGCGATGTCCATGAAGGCGCGCGGCCAGACGACCTTGACCATGGCGCCGCGTTCGGGCGGCTCGCGATTGGCGAGCGCCAGGCGCGCGCCGGAGCGCTCGAGCAGGGTCTTGGCGATGAAAAAGCCCAGACCGAGGCCGCCGGCTTCCGGATCGGCGGCCGTCTCCGCCCGCGGCCCGCGCGTGGTGACGTAGGGTTCGCCGATGCGCTCCATGATGCCGCCGGCGAAGCCCGGCCCGTCGTCGGTGATGGTGACCGAGATCTCCGTCGTCGTCCCACGCGCTGCCGACGGTCACCCGGTAGCGCGCGAAATCGACGGCGTTCTCGACGAGATTGACGAGGCCCTGGACGATCGGCCGGATTGCGCCGGCCGACCGGCTCGGGACCGGCGCCCTGCGGCGGCGCCACGTCGATCTCGACGCGTGAAGGCGCGATAGGGCTCGACGACCTCCTCGATCAGATGCGACAGCGGCACGCGGGCGAGATGCTCGTCGCCCTGCCACGACATGGTGGTGAGCCGGCCGAGGATGTCGCGGCAGCGCTGCGACTGGCTGATGAGCAGCGCGAGGTCGTCGGCATGGGCGTCGCCGGGCGGCATCTCGCGCGCCAGTTCCCTGGCGACGAGAGCGATGGTGGCGAGCGGCGTGCCCAGTTCGTGCGCGGCCGCCGCCGCGAGGCCGTCGAGCGCCGAGAGGTGGTGCTCGCGCGCCAGCACGCGCTCGGTCGCGCTCAGGGCGCGGGCAAGCTGGCGCGCCTCCTCGGCGACGCGGAAGGTGTAGATGCCGATGAAGGCGCAGGCCGAGACGAGGGCGACCCAGACGCCCGCCGGTATAGACCAGCGGGATGGTCAGGCTCTCGCCGGCGAGCCACGGCAGCGGCCAATGGAACAGCGCCAGGACGCTGGCCGCCGCGACCACCATCGCGCCGAGCAGCACGGTCGGGCGCGGCGGCAGGGTGGTCGCCGAAACGATCACCGGCACGAGCAGGAGGATGGCGAAGGGATTATCGAGGCCGCCGGTCAGGAAGAGCAGCACGCCGAGCTGGACGACGTCGTAGGCGAGCAGCGCCAGCGCCGGCCACTGGCCGAGACGCAGAGTCGGCGAAAAGCGCAGGCGGAGCACGACATTGACCAGCGCCGACAGGCCGATCAGCAGCAGGCACTCGACTCGGTGGGCAACGGAAAATGCAGGACGGCGGCGACGAACAGCACGGCCGTCGCCTGGCCGGCGACCGCCAGCCAGCGCAGGCGGACCAGCGTGTCGAGCCGGAGGCTGCGGCCGGCGAAATCGGCGGCGTTGACCGGGTCTCTGACGGAACCTGGCATGGCGTGGCGATCCTAGGCCGTTTTCGTCGGAGAACCCGCCCCGGAAATTGATGAACGCGACGTTCAGGCCGGATAGCATGACGAGCACCCTCGACTGGCGGACACGCACAGAAACACACCGCCGCCGACAAATCCATTGTCAGCGAAAGCCTGACCGGAGCCGTTCACCGACCATGCCCGAAGGCAGCGCATCCCCGGCAATCGAGGTCAATCGGCTGACCAAGACCTACAAGGAGGTCACGGCCGTCGACGGCGTTTCCTTCGCCATCCGGCAGGGATCGATCACCGGCCTGCTGGGCGGCAACGGCGCCGGCAAGACCACCACCATCGGCATGCTGCTCGGCCTGATCCTGCCGACGGCCGGCTCGATCCGCGTGCTCGGCGTCGACATGCTGACCAGCCGGCACACGGTGCTCCACCGGATGAATTTCGAGAGCCCCTACGTGGCGCTGCCCAACCGGCTGACGGTGCGGCAGAACCTGCGCATCTTCGGCATGCTCTACGGCGTCGCCGACGTCGAGACGGCGCATCGCGGCGCTGCCGACGATCTCGACCTCGGCGACTTCATCGACCGCGAGGCGCGCCAAGATCTCCGCCGGGCAGAAGACGCGCGTGGCGCTCGCCAAGGCGCTGATCAACGCGCCGGAGGTGCTGCTCCTCGACGAGCCGACCGCCTCGCTCGATCCCGACACCGGCGACTGGATCCGCACGCGGCTTGCCGACTACGCCGAGAACGCGCGGCGCCACCATCCTGCTCGCCTCGCACAACATGCCCGAGGTCGAGCGGCTGTGCGACGACGTCATCATGATGAAGGCGGGCAGGATCGTCGATCGCGCCGGCCCGAGGGAACTGATCGACAAATACGGGCGCAACGACGCTGGAGGACGTCTTCCTCGACGTGGCGCGCGGCACCGGCGTCGCCCACGACCTGACGGAGACCGGCCCATGAACGCGCCCTTCGCCGCACCGGCGACGATGGCGCCGAAGCGTTTCTCGGCGCGCCGGATCGGCGCGATCATGCTCCGCCACTTCTACCTGATGCGCTCGTCATGGCCGCGGCTGGCCGACCTGATCTACTGGCCGCTGGTGCAGATGCTGATGTGGGGCTTCCTGCAAACCTACCTCAACCAGCATTCCGAGCTTCCTGGCGGCGGCCGGCGGATCGCTGCTCGGCGCGATCCTGCTGTGGGACATGCTGATCCGCGGCCAGCTCGGCCTGTCGGTCTCGTTCCTCGAGGAGATGTGGTCGCGCAACATGGCGAACCTGCTGATCAGCCCGCTGCGCACGTCGGAATTCCTCCTCGGCGCTGATGGCGGTCAGCTTGTGCGGCTGACGGTGGCGATCATCCCGGTGAGCCTGCTCGCGATCTGGTTCTTCGGCTTCAACCTGTGGGGCCTGGGCTTCGGCCTCGCCGCGTTCTTCGCCAACCTGCTGCTGACCGCCTGGTCGATCGGCATCCTGGTCAGCGGCGTCATCCTCCGAAACGGGCTCGGCGCCGAGACGCTGGCCTGGACGCTGACGTTCCTGCTGCTGCCGCTTTGCGCGGTGTTCTACCCGGTGTCGGTGTTGCCCGGCTTCCTGCAGCCGCTCTCCTGGGCGCTGCCGCCGACCTACGTCTTCGAAGGCCTGCGGGCGATCCTCTTCGACCACACGTTCCGCGCCGACCTGATGATCGAGGCGCTCGCCATCAATGTGGTGCTGCATCAGCGTGGCGAGCTTCGCCTTCGTGCGGCTGACCAACCCGGCCCGCAACATCGGCTCGCTCATGGCGATCGGGGAGTAGCCCGCGCCGACTTCGGCAGGTCGGCGAGGACATGCGCGGAGCGCCGCCGGGCTCGTCACCGCGCTCGGCAAAATCGAGACGCGCCCGCAGCGCACCGGCGCGCAGATCGATGCCGTCCGGATCGACGCCGGTCATCCGCCATTCGCCCTCCGGCATGCCGAGCAGGCGCGTCGCGTAGAGCGACACCGCCTCGGCGTGATCGGCGTTCATGTGGGCGATGGCGCCCTCCTCGGCGGCGATCAGGTCGCCGGCGTCCGGCGATGTCGGTCAGCAGCTCCGCCGGCGACAGCGACGACGATGCGGCCGAAGCCGGCGACCAGATGGCCGCCTTCGACGGCGAAACGGTAGAAGCCGAAATCGGCGAAATCGGCATAGCCGGCGGCCTCCTCGTGGCGGGCGAGGAAGCGACGGCGCAGCGCCGGGTCGTTGTCCGGGCCGGCCACGCGGCCCGTCAGCGTCAGCCGGGCGCCGGCCAGCGGATCGCCGCCCTCGCCGCCCGGCGCGACCAGCAGCAGCGAAGCCGCGGCGATCGGCAGCGATGTTCTTCGTGTGCACGGCGAGGCCGAGAGCAGCAGGATCGGCTCGCCGGCCGGGGTCGTCGCCACGCGTCACAAGCGAGGCGAACGGCCCGCCGGCGGGCTGGAGGGTCGCCAGCGAGCCGGTCGCCGCCAGGCGGAGAACCCGCCGGGCGGCCGGATCGGGGAGAACGGCTCGGTCATGCGCATCCATGGCCTGCCGACGCGCCTTGACATCCGGTGGCCTGGAGCGGGACAAGCCGACAGACTGCTGCCCGGCCAAATCCGGCCGAATTGGCGCTTCCCCTTGGAATCCGCTAATGTCACGCCACATTTTCCGCGCAATGATGACGCCAAAGGCGGTCTACCGCGCGCCTCGCCGGGGCGGCCCAACAAGCTGGAGACGAACTGGATGCCGACGATCGCCCTTGTCGACGACGATCGCAATATCCTTGCCTCCGTGTCCATCGCCCTCGAATCCGAGGGCTACCGCGTCCAGACCTATACCGATGGCGCCTCGGCGCTCGACGGTTTCCAGGCGAGCATGCCCGACCTCGCCATCCTCGACATCAAGATGCCGCGCATGGACGGCATGGAGCTGCTCCGCCGCCTGCGCCAGAAGACCGACCTGCCGGTGATCTTCCTCACCTCGAAGGACGACGAGATCGACGAATTGTTCGGCCTCAAGATGGGCGCCGACGACTTCATCAAGAAGCCGTTCTCCCAGCGCCTGCTGGTCGAGCGGGTCAAGGCGGTGCTGCGCCGCTTCCAGCCGCGCGAGGCGGTCGACAAGAAGGCCGAGGAGACCGCAGCGGGTGCTCGAGCGCGGCGCCCTGTCGATGGACCAGGAGCGCCATACCTGCACGTGGAACGGCCTGCCGGTGACGCTGACGGTCACCGAGTTCCTGATCCTGTTCGCGCTCGCCAACCGGCCGGGCGTGGTGAAGAGCCGCAACGCGCTGATGGACGCCGCCTATGACGATCAGGTCTATGTCGACGACCGCACCATCGACAGCCACATCAAGCGGCTGCGCAAGAAGTTCAAGGTGGTCGACGCGGACTTCGAGATGATCGAGACGCTCTACGGCGTCGGCTACCGGTTCAAGGAGGCCTGACCGGCGAGACGACGGTCCGGCGCCGCGATGACGGCAGGGTTCGAGGAACAGAGACTGGCCGAGGTGCCGACGGCCGAGCCGCGGCGGCGGGCTTGCGCGCCGCGTGCTTGGCCGGCTGTGGCGCGTCGCCGCGATGCCGCGTTTTCACCAGCCTGACGCGGCGCATCGTCATCCTCAACCTCGCCGCGCTGGTCGTCCTGGTCTCCGGCATCCTGTTCCTCAACCAGTTCCGCGCCGGCCTGATCGACGCCCGCGTCTCCAGCCTGCTCACCCAGGGCGAGATCATCGCCGGCGCCATCGCCTCGCAGGCGACCGTCGACACCGACAACATCTACATCGATCCCGACAAGCTGCTCGACCTGCAGGCCGGGCAGAGCGTTTCGCCCTACGACCAGACCTATGACGGCCTCGACTTCTCGATCAATCCGGAGAAGGTCGCGCCGATCCTGCTCCGGCTGATCTCGCCGACGCGCACCCGCGCCCGCATCTACGATCGCGACGGCACGCTGATCGTCGACTCGCGCCACCTCTATCCCGGCGGCCAGATCCTGCGCTTCGACCTGCCGCCGACCAACACCGACAACGAGACCTGGTTCGAAGCGCTCTGGCGCCGGTTCAACCTGTGGCTCTCGCAGCCGCGACCTGCCGATCTACCAGGAGCTCGGCGGCGCCAACGGCCGCGGCTACGAGGAGGTGGCGTTCCGCCCTCAACGGCCAGCCGGCGAAGATCGTGCGCATCAACGATCGCGGCGAGCTGATCGTCTCGGTCGCCGTGCCCATCCAGCGCTATCGCTCGGTGCACGGCGCGCTGCTGCTGTCCACCCAGGGCGGCGACATCGACAACATCGTTCACGCCGAGCGGCTGGCGATCGTGCGCGTCTTCCTGGTCGCCGCCGGCGTCACGGTGCTCCTGTCGATCCTGCTCGCCGGCACCATCGCCGCGCCGCTCCGCCGCCTCGCCGACGCCGCCGACCGCGTCCGCCACCGCGTCAAGTCGCGGCCGGAAATCCCCGATTTCAGCCGGCGGCGGCGACGAGATCGGCCATCTCAGCCAGGCGCTGCGCGACATGACCGGCGCGCTCTACGACCGCATCGACGCGATCGAGAGTTTCGCCGCCGACGTCGCCCACGAGCTGAAGAACCCGCTGACCTCGCTGCGCAGCGCCGTCGAGACCCTGCCGCTCGCCAAGAACGAGGAGGCCAAGGCGCGCCTGTCGGGCATCATCCAGCACGACATCCGCCGGCTCGACCGGCTGATCAGCGATATCTCCGACGCCTCGCGCCTCGACGCCGAACTGGCGCGGCAGGACGCGGCGCCGGTCGACATGCGCCAGCTGCTGACCGCCGTCACCGGCATGGTGCGCGACGCCGGCAAGGCAGGCGCCCCGACCATCCGGCTCGATTTCGCCGACGGCGATCGCGAGGCCTATCTCGGTTCTCGGCCACGACAGCCGCCTCGGCCAGGTTTTCAACAATCTCATCGACAACGCGCGCTCCTTCTGCCGCAAGGACGGCACCGTGCGCATCGGCGTGCGCCCGAAGGACGGCTTCGTCGAGATCGTCGTCGAAGACGATGGACCGGGCATCCGCCCCGATCAGTTCGAGCGCATCTTCGAGCGCTTCTACACCGACCGCGAAGGCGGCGAGGACACGTTCGGCCAGAACTCCGGCCTTGGCCTGTCGATCTCACGGCAGATCGTCGAGGCGCATAACGGCCGCATCTGGGCGGAGAACCGCACGCGGCCGAGCAAGGAGCCCGGCGCGCCGCCGGCGGTGCTCGGCGCCCGCTTCACCGTGCGCCTGCCGGCGGCATGACCCCCGGCGACACCGTCCATGCAAGCGCCGCGCTCGTCGGCGAGCGCGGCGTGCTCGTCCGCGGGGCGTCCGGCAGCGGCAAGTCGGCGCTGGTGCTGGCGCTGATCGCCGACAACCCGGCGGCGAACGCGCTGGTCGCCGACGACCGCGTCGCGCTTGCCGCGGTCAACGGCCGGATCGTGGCGAGTGTTCCGCCGGCCCTCGCCGGCCTGATCGAGCTGCGCGGACAAGGCATCCTCAGCCAGCCGCACGTTTCGCCGGCGGTGATCGACCTGGTGGTCGATCTGGCCCCGGCGGCGGACTGCCCGCGGCTGCCGGAGCCCGCCGAAACGCGCACCAGTATCGCGGGAATCGCGCTGCCGCGGCTCATGCTGCCGATCGATCGCCACGACGGGGTTCTTCGCATCCGCCATGCGCTGGCGAGCGGCTACGGCAAAAACCCCTGAAATATCAAATGGTCAGTTGCCTCTTGCGTTGCAAAATCGATCCGGCAAGATGTGCCCCGCTGCGGCGGCCGAAAGACGAGGCCGGGGGACCGAGAGGCTGATGATAGGACTGGTGCTCGTCACCCACGGCAAGCTCGCAGTGGAGTTCCGCGCGGCGCTCGAACATGTGGTCGGCCCGCAGACCAGGATCGAGACGATCTCGATCGGGCCCGACGACGATGTCGAGCGACGCCGGCAGGACATCCTCGATGCCGTGCAGAAGGTCAACGACGATTCGGGCGTGATCCTGCTCACCGACATGTTCGGCGGGACGCCCTCCAACCTCGCCATCTCGGTGATGGAGGCCGGCAAGATCGAGGTCATCGCCGGCGTCAACCTGCCGATGCTGATCAAGCTCGCCAGCGTGCGCGGCGAGAAGCGGCTCGCCGACGCGGTCGCCGACGCCCAGGACGCCGGCCGCAAATACATCAACGTCGCCAGCCAGGTTCTCAACGGCAAATAATGGCTGCCGCCAAATCGAGCCGGCCGCTGTCCGCCGATCTCCTGATCGTCAACAAACGCGGCCTGCATGCCCGCGCCGCGGCGCGCTTCGTGCAGTGCGCCGAGCGCTTCGACGCGACGATCACGGTCTCCAAGGACCAGACGACGGTCGGCGGCACCTCGATCATGGGCCTGATGATGCTCGCCGCGGCGCCCGGATCGGAGATCCACGTGACCGCCGAGGGCCGCGAGGCGGAGGCGGCGCTCGCGGCGCTGGCGGCGCTGGTGGCCGACCGTTTCGGCGAAGTCCGAGTAGTTACATAAAGAAATCTTTATATCCTTATTGCCCGCGTTCGGCGGGCCGCTATAACCGCGCCAAACACATCTCAGCGAAATCCGCCTGAGGAGACAGCGGAATGCCGAAAGCCGCCGACTACGTCGTCAAGGACATCGGGCTCGCCGACTGGGGCCGCAAGGAAATCTCGATGGCCGAGACCGAGATGCCCGGCCTGATGGCGACGCGCGAGGAATACGGGCCCGAGCAGCCCCTGCGCGGCGCGCGTATCGCCGGCTCGCTGCACATGACCATCCAGACGGCGGTGCTGATCGAGACGCTGCAGGCGCTCGGCGCCGAGGTGCGCTGGGCCTCCTGCAACATCTATTCGACCCAGGACCACGCCGCCGCGGCGATCGCCGCCACCGGCACGCCGGTCTTCGCGGTCAAGGGCGAGAGCCTCACCGAGTACTGGGACTACACCCACCGCATCTTCGAATGGGCCGACGGCGGCTGGCCCAACATGATCCTCGACGACGGCGGCGACGCCACGCTGCTCCTCCACCTCGGCATGCAGGCGGAGACCAACGCCTCGGTCATCGCCCACCCGACCAACGAGGAAGAGGAGGCGCTGTTCGCCGCGATCAAGGCGCGCCTGAAGCAGTCGCCCAAGTGGTACTCGACCGTCGCCGGAGAACATCCGCGGCGTCACCGAGGAGACCACCACCGGCGTCCACCGGCTCTACCAGATGGCCAAGGAAGGCCGGCTGCTCTTCCCGGCGATCAACGTCAACGACTCGGTGACCAAGTCGAAGTTCGACAACCTCTATGGCTGCCGGGAGTCGCTGGTCGACGGCATCCGCCGCGGCACCGACGTGATGATGTCCGGCAAGACCGCGATGGTCGCCGGCTTCGGCGACGTCGGCAAGGGTTCGGCGGCGTCGCTGCGCAACGCCGGCTGCCGCGTGCTGGTCTCCGAGGTCGATCCGATCTGCGCCCTGCAGGCGGCGATGGAAGGCTACGAGGTGACCACGATGGAAGACGCGGCGCCGCGCGCCGACATCTTCGTCACCTGCACCGGCAATGTCGACGTGATCACCATCGACCACATGCGGGCGATGAAGCATCGCGCCATCGTCTGCAACATCGGCCACTTCGATTCCGAGATTCAGATCGGCGCGCTCCGGAACCAGAAGTGGCACAACGTCAAGCCGCAGGTCGACGAGGTCGAGTTCCCCGACGGCAAGCGCATCATCCTGCTGTCGGAGGGCCGCCTGGTGAACCTCGGCAACGCCACCGGTCACCCGAGTTTCGTCATGTCGGCGTCGTTCACCAACCAGACGCTGGCGCAGATCGCGCTGTTCACCGAGCCGGAGAAGTACGAGCGCAAGGTCTACACCCTGCCCAAGGAGCTCGACGAGAAGGTCGCCCGCCTGCACCTGGCCAAGATCGGCGTGAAGCTCACCGAAATGAGCGAGAAACAGGCGAAATACATCGGCGTGCCGGCGACCGGCCCGTTCAAGGCCGACCACTACCGGTACTGAGCGGCAGAACGCCCGGCGGGAGGCGTTTCCGAGGCGCGCAGACGCGCCTTGTGCACCGCCCAGCGGACGCGGGTGCGCTTTTTCCGGCCGGGCGGATTCACGGCCCCCGATCAAAGGGTTACATTGAGGTGATTCGGAGCGGATGCGCGGGCGGCGGGATGCCCGCGACGCGCTGCCGAATGCCAAACCCCATGAGTATCGGGAAGCGGCGCCGGGTCGGGGGTTCTGCATGCGCGGGCATGGCGGGAAAACGAGGGGGATTCGCGCGATCGCAGCGATGCTCCTGGCTATCCTGCCGCTCGCGGCCGCCCACGCCGAAACCGCACTGGACATCGCCGACGCCGCCAACAACCTGATTCCGCCCAGACGGTGATGATCGTGGCGGTGGTCGGCACGGTGTTCTTCGCCGTGTTCAGCGTCGTCGTCCTGTTTCGCGCCCGCAACCGCGCCGAAGCCGAGAACGCGGTCATGCGAACCGAGATCGGCGACCTCAAGGTGGTGATCGATCGCCTGGAGGCGCTCGCCGATGAGGACGACCAGAGGCTGGTCGCCTGGTCGGCGCCTGGCGAACCGCCGCTGGTCGCCGGCAATTTGCCGGCGGCGGTCGGCGCCCCCGTGCGATGGCAACGCCTTCGTCGCCTTCGGGACGTGGCTGACGCCGAAGTCCGCGGCCCAACTCGAACAGTCGATCGCCCGCCTGCGCGAAAGCGGCGAGCCCTTCAGCCAGGTGGTGGCCACCAAGGCCGGGCGCCTGATCGAGGTGCGCGGCCGAACCGTCGGCGGATCGGCGGTGGCGCGCTTCCGCGACCTCACCGGCGACCGGCTGGCGCTCGCCAAGATCCAGGCCAGCCGCGACCTGCTCGCCGCTGAAGTCGAGACCATGCGCGCCATGCTGGCGGCGGCGCCGATGCCGATCTGGCTGCGCGACACATCCGGCGCGCTGGTCTGGGTCAACGCCGCCTATGCCGTCGGCGGTCGAGGCCAACGACGCCGGCGAAGCCGTGGCGCACGGGCTCGAACTTCTCGAACTCGACGGCGCGGCAGATGATCGGCACAGCGCACGAGACGTCGCCGGTCTTCACCCGGCGGCTGCCGGCGATCGTCGCCGGCGCGCGGCGCATCTTCGACGTCGCCGACATCATGTCCGAGGGTGGCAGCGCGGCGATCGCCACCGACGTCACCGAGGTGGAGAGCGCCCAGGCGGCGCTTCGCCGCGAGATCGACTTCCACGCCCGCACGCTCGACCAGCTGCGCACCGCGGTCGCCATCTTCGGACCCGACCGCCGGCTCAAGTCGGCCAACGCCGCCTACCGCGCCCTTTTCGGCCTCGACGCCGCCTTCCTCGATTCAGCGCCCGACGAGGCGACCGTCCTCGACCGGCTGCGGGCGGCCCGCAAGCTGCCCGAACAGGCCGACTTCCGCGGCTGGCGGACGGAACTGCTGTCGGCCTACCGCGCTGCCGAATCGCAGGAGCACATCTGGCACCTGCCCGACGGCCAGACGCTGCGCGTCATCGCCAACCCGCACCCGCAGGGCGGCATGACCTGGATTTACGAGAACGTCACCGAGCGGCTCGACCTCGAAAGCCGCTACAACGCCCTGGTCAGCGTGCAGGGGGAGACGCTGGACCATCTCAACGAGGGCGTGGCGGTGTTCGGGTCCGACGGTCGGCTGCGCCTGCACAATCCGTCGTTCGCCGCCATCTGGTCGCTCGACGGGGCGCTGCTCGGGGACCGGCCGCACATCTCCGCCATCGTCGCCGCCTGCCGGCAGCCGATGCGACGACGACGCCATGTGGCAGAGCTTCACCGCCAGCGTCGCCGGTCTCGACGAGAGCCGGTCCTCGATCTCGGGCCGCATGGAGCATGTCGACGGCCGCGTCATCGACTACGCGACGGTGCCGCTCCCCGACGGCCAGACCATGGTCACCTTCGTCGACGTCACCGATTCCGTGCAGGTCGAGCGCGCGCTGGTCGAGCGCAACGAGGCGCTGGAAGCCGCCAACTCGCTGAAGAACGCCTTCATCCACCACGTCTCCTACGAACTGCGCTCGCCGCTGACCAACATCATCGGCTTCTCGCAGCTGCTCTCGGACGAAAAGGTCGGCGTGCTCAACGACAAGCAGCGCGAATATACCGGCTACATCATGTCGTCGAGCGCGTCGCTGCTGGCCATCGTCAACGACATCCTCGACCTGACCACCATCGACGCCGGCATCATGGAACTCGACCTCGACCAGGTCGACACCGCGGCAATCATCGCGGCGACGGTCGATGCGATGCACGACCGTCTGGCGGACGCCGATGTCCGCATCGAAACGCAGGTCGCGCCCGACGCCGGTTCCTTCGTCGCCGACGGCAAGCGCGTCCGCCAGATCCTCTACAACCTGCTTGCCAATGCCATCGGCTTCTCGCCACGCGGCGAGCTGGTGACGGTGGCCGCCCAGCGGACCGGCGACATGATCGAGTTCGCCGTCACCGACCAGGGCGCCGGCATCCCCAGCGACTTCATCGGCAACGTCTTCGACCGCTTCGCCAGCATGCCACGCGGCGCGGCGCGCGGCGGCGTCGGCCTCGGCCTGTCGATCGTCCGGAGCTTCGTCCTGCTGCACGGCGGCACGGTCGAGATCGAGTCGGAGGAAGGCGTCGGCTCGACCGTGAAAGTGCGCCTGCCCCTCAGGCCCGCGGTTTCAGCGGTGGCGGCGGAATAGATTCGCGGCTAGTCCTTCCGCCCATGGCCGGGCCTTTCCTGACAATCGACCTCCCCGACGAAGCGGCGACGGCGCGCCTCGCCGAGGACCTCGCCGCGATCCTTCGGCCGGGCGACGTGATCGGGCTCGCCGGCGGGCTCGGCGCCGGCAAGACAACGCTGGCGCGGGCGCTGATCCGGGCGGTTTTCGACGATAACGGCCTGGAGGTGCCGAGCCCGACCTTCACGCTGGTGCAGACCTACGCCGGCGGCCGGCTGACGATCGCCCATTTCGACCTCTACCGGTTGGCAAGCCGCGGACGAGCTGGACGAGACCGGGTTCGACGAGGCGCAGGCGGAGGGCGCGGTTCTGGTCGAGTGGCCGGAACGCGGCGAAGGGCGCCTGCCGGCGGACCGGCTCGAGATCGAACTCCGGATAGAGGGCGGCGGCCGGCGCGCAGCGCTCCACGGCAATGCCGCGTGGCGGTCGCGCGTCGAGCGCACGCTGGCAGTGCGGGCTTTCCTCGACGGCGCCGGACTGGGCGGGCGCATCGCGGCGCTTCCTGCAAGGGGACGCCTCGACGCGGCGCTTCGAGCGCGTGCGCGACGCCGGCGCAAACGCGGTGCTGATGGACTGGGAGAAGCCGGCGGCGCCGCCGGTTCGCGACAGCCGCGCCGCCTACCGTGCGCAGGACGTCCGCGCCGTCGTCGCCACCGGCACGGCGCTGGCCGAGGCCGGCTTCTCGACGCCGGCGGTGCTTACCGCCGACATCGAACGAGGCTTTCTGCTGCAGGAGGATTTCGGCACGGCCGGAATCGCTCCCGGCGATGCCCCTGACGCCGAACGCTACGGCGTCGCCGTCGATCTGCTTGCCGCGATCCACGCCGAACCGCGCCCCTCGGTGCTGCCCATGCCCGGCGGCGGCGAACATCGCCTGCTGGCGCTGTCGGACAGGGTTCTGGCGGCCGACCTGGCGCTTTTCACCGACTGGTCCGTGCCACGTGCCACCGGCCGGCCGATCGAGGCGGCGGCGGCGCGCGACTTCACGGGCCTGTGGCGGGCGCTCTTCGACCGGCTCCGCCACGCGCAGACCAGCTGGGTGCTTTTCGACGTGCAATCGCCGAACCTCTTCTGGCTGCCCGAGCGGCAGGGTATCCGCCGGATCGGCCTGATCGACTTCCAGGACATGTTCGTCGGCCCGGCCGCCTATGACGTCGCCTCGCTCTGCCAGGATGCGCGCGTGACGGTCCCGCCGGCCCTCGAGGCCGAGCTCAGCGGCGCGCTATATCGGGCTCAGGCGCGAATCGGACCGGTCTTTCGATGAGGCGGCTTTCTCCGCCGCCTACGCCATTCTCGGCGCGGCGCGGACCCTCAAGAACCTGGGCGTCTTCGCCCGCCTGGCCGAGAATGCCGGGAAAACCGGCTATCTCGGCCACTTGCCAAGACTGCGGGGATATCTCGGACGCAATCTGTCGCATCCGGTTCTTTCCGATCTTGCCGTCTGGTATGAGAGGCACCTGCCTCCCCTGACCCAGGCCGCAGGATGAACGCCGAGCCGCAAGCCCGCCCGGATTTCCAGTGGAAGACCGGCCCGATCCGCCCGAAGCGCGCCATGGTGCTCGCCGCCGGGCTCGGCAAGCGCATGCGGCCGATGACGGTGACCACGCCGAAGCCGCTGATCGAGGTCGGCGGCCGCGCGCTGATCGACCGCGCGCTCGACCGGCTGGAGCGCGCCGGCGTCGAGCGCGCGGTGGTCAACGTCCACTACCTCGCCGAACTCATCCGCGTTCATGTCGGGCGACGTGGCCGGCCGGAGATCGTCGTATCGGACGAGAGCGCCCGCCTGCTCGATACCGGCGGCGGCATCGCCAAGGCGCTGCCCCATCTCGGCGACGAGCCGTTCTACGTGGTCAACTCGGACTCCTTCTGGATCGAGGGCGCGCGGCCCAATCTCGAATGGCTGGCCGGCGCGTGGCAGCGACAACGAGATGGACGCGCTGCTGATGGTCGCCTCGACGGTCCGCGCGGTCGGCTATAACGGACGCGGCGATTTCCGCATGGACCCCGCCGGGCGGCTGATCCGCCGGCCCGAGCGCGAGGTGGCGCCCTTCGCCTATGCCGGCGCGGCGATCCTCCATCCGCGCCTGTTCGAGGGCCGCACGGCGGAGCCGTTCTCGCTGAACGTGCTGTTCGACCAGGCGCTTGAGGCCGGCCGGCTGTTCGGCATGCGCATGGACGGGCTGTGGCTGCATGTCGGCACGCCCGAGGCCATCGGCGAGGCGGAACTTTCGATCGCCGACAGCGCGGCCTGACGGCCATGGCGGAAGAGCGGAGCGCCCCCCGCGTCTTCACCATCCCGGCCGGGGCGCCCTTTCTGGATGTTCTCGCCGAGGCGCTGCTGACCGGGCGGCTGGTCGATTTCGACCGCGACGATCCGCTGGCGCTTGCCGGCGTCACCATCCTGCTGCCGACCCGGCGCGCGGCGCGCGCCTTCCGCGACTGCCTGCTGCGACACCTGCCGGGCGAAGCGGCGATCCTGCCGACGATCCGCACGATCGGCGACGTCGACGAGGAGGAGCACCTGCTGGCGCCGTCGGCGGAACCGGCGGCGCTGCGCCTCGCCCTGCCGGCGGCGGTGTCGCCGCTCGACCGGCGGCTCGCCCTGACGCAGATGACGCTCGCCTGGGGCCGGGCGGTGCGCCGCGAGTTGCTGCGGCTCGGTCCGGACGAACCGCTGCTGGTGCCGGCCTCGGCCGCCGACGCGGCCCGGCTGGCCGGCGACCTCGCCCGGCTGCTCGACGACATGGAGACCGCCGGCATCCCCTGGGACCGGCTCGCCGGGCTGGTGCCGGAGAACCACGCCGGCTATTTCCAGATCACGCTCGATTTCCTGAAGATCGTCGCCGAGCAATGGCCGGCGCACCTGATGGAAATCGACCGGGTCGATCCGGCCGAGCGCCGCGACCTGCTGATCCGCCAATCGGCGAAGCGCCTTGCCGGTCCGGTGATCGCCGCCGGTTCGACCGGCTCGATCCCGGCGACCGCCGAACTGCTCAAGGCGATCGCGCACCGGGCGGACGGCGCGGTCGTCCTCCCGGGCCTCGACCAGGACATGGACGAGGCCGGATGGGCGGCGATCGGCACCGAAAAAACGGCGGAAGCGAGCGCTTTCGGCCACCCGCAATTCGGGCTGAAGCATCTCATCGGCGAGATCGGAATCCTGCGCGAAGACGTGCTTGCGCTGGTCGATTCCGGTGACGGAATGGCGGCGCGCCGCCGGCTGGTCGGCGAGGCCATGCGGCCGGCGGAGACGACGGACCGCTGGGCGTCCGCCGCCGCACCCGACGCCGAACCGGCGCTGCACGATGTCGAACTGCTGACCGCGCGCAACGAACAGGAGGAGGCCACCGCCATCGCGCTCGCCATCCGCGAGGCGGTGGAGACGCCGGGCGCGACGGTGGCGCTGGTGACGCCCGACCGCACCATCGCCCGGCGGGTGGCGGTCGAGCTCGGCCGCTGGGGGCTCACGGTGGACGATTCGGCCGGCGCGCCGCTCGACCGCCTGCCGGTCGGCGTGTTCGCCCGGCTTGTCGCCGAGGCGGCGCTTTCAGACGCCGATCCGGTGACGATCCTGGCGCTGGCGAAGCATCCGCTGGCGGCCTTCGGCATGCGCCGGCCGGCCTGCCGGCGGGCGGCGCGCATGCTGGAGCTGGCGCTCTTCCGCGGGCACCGGCGTCACGCGGCGGCATGGCCGGGCTGCCGGCGGCGCTGGCGCAGGCGCGGGCGGCACGGCGACGAGGATGGCGGCCACCGCACCGGCGGCCCGCCGCATGGGCGACGACGACTGGCGCGCGGCCGAGGGCTCGCGCGGCACCTCGCCGACTGCTCGCGGCCGCTCGAGCGAGCGTTCACCGGACGCCGCGAAATCCCGGTCGCCGCGGCGGCGACCCTGCTGCCGCGGCGCTGGTCGCGCGCAGCCGACCGACGACACCGGCGCGGACGGGCTCGACCGGGCGTCGGGAGCGGCGCTCGACGGCCTGCTCGAGGGCCTGATGGAAGGCGGCGAGGCGCTGCGCCTGCGGCCGGCCGAGTATCCCGTTCTTCCTGCGCGAGCTGATGGCGCGATGTCGCCGTGCTCGACGGCCGGCGGGCGCCGACCCGCGCGTCCACATCTGGGGCGCGCTGGAAGCACGCCTGCAATCGGTCGATCTGATGGTGCTCGCCGGCCTCGACGAGGGCGTCTGGCCGACGGCGACGCGCACCGATCCGTTCCTGTCGCGGGCGATGCGCACCGAGATCGGCCTGCCGCCGCCGGAGCGGCGCATCGGCCTGGCCGCGCACGACTTCGCCGCAGGGCATGGCGGCGCAGCGCGTGATCGTCGCGCGCGCCGAGAAGCGCGGCGGCACGCCGACGGTCGAATCGCGCTGGCTGCAACGGCTGGAGGCGGTCGCCGGCGCGAAGCCGACGACCACGGCGATGACGGAACGCGGCGACCGCTTCGTGGACCTCGCGCGCGCGCATCGACCGTGCGCCGCCGACGTGAAGCCCGATCGAGCGGCCAGCAGCCGAGGCCGCCGCTCGCGGCGCGGCCGCGCAAGCCTGTCGATCACCGAGATCGAGACGCTGATCCGCGACCCTTATGCGATCTATGCCAAGCATGTGCTGCGACCTGCGAGCCGCTCGACGCCACTCGGCATGGCGCCGGACTGTGCGCTGCGCGGCACGCTGATGCACGAGGCGCTTGGCCGCTTCACCAAGGAATGGACGGGGCCGTTCGACGCCGCGGCGGAGGCGCGGCTCGCTGCGCTATCGGCGCCGAGCTGTTCGGCGACGATCGCGCGATTTCCGCGACGTCTATGCCGTCTGGACGTTGCGCTTCGGCGACGATCGCGCGCTGGTTCGTGGGCTGGGAAGCGCGAGCGCGCCGCCACGGTCGCCACGCGCCATGCCGAGATCGGCGGCGACCTGACATTCCGCTCGCCGCCGGCGGCGCCTTCACGCCTGCGCGGCCGCGCCGACCGCATCGACGGATGCGCGACGGCACGCTCGCCATCTACGACTTCAAGACCGGCACGCCGCCAGACCGAACGCAGGTCTTCGCCGGCCTGACGCCGCAGATGACGCTGGAGGCGGCGATGGTGCGCGCCGGCGCCTTCGACGAAATCTCAGGCGGCCGGTCGAGCGTCAGCGATCTCGCCTGGCTCGGCGATCGGCCAGGCCGGCCGCGGCGAGCCGTAAGTCTCGGCGGTCGAAAGGGACGAGACCGCCGACGACCTCGCCGACGAAGCGCTGGCGCTGCTGACCGCGCTGGTCGCACGCTTCGACCGAGGAGGACGCGCGCCTATCTCTCGCGCGCCCGGCCGATGATGCGAGAGCGCGCTATCTCGGCGACTACGATCATCTGGCGCGGGTGCGCGAATGGGCGCTGGTGGAGAGCGCGGCGATGTCGCATCATGGCGGGCCGCGGCATGACCGCGCGCGCCCGTCGGATCGACACGGCAACGCGCGCGGACGACGGCGGACGCTTCCGATCCCGGCGCCTCGGCCTGGGTGTCGGCCAATGCCGGCTCGGGCAAGACCTTCGTGCTGTCGCGGCGCGTGATCCGGCTGCTGCTCGCCGGCGCCGACCCGGCGCGCATCCTCTGCCTGACCTTCACCAAGGCGGCGGCGGCCGAGATGGCCAAGCGCGTCTTCGCCATCCTCGGCGACGTGGACGACGCTCTCCGACGCCGAGCTCGCGCAGCGCTGATCGAGACCTCGAGGGCCGGCCGCCGGAGCCGCGCCGACTGGCGCGCGGCCGCGCGCGGCTTTTCGCCCGCGCGCTCGAGACGCCGGGCGGGCTGAAGATCCAGACCATCCACGCCTTCTGCGAGCGGCTGCTGCACCAGTTTCCCTTCGAGGCGAACGTCGCCGGGCATTTCGAGGTGCTCGACGAGCGCGACGCGAAGGCGCTGACCGACGAGGCGCGCCGCGCGGTGCTGGCGCGTGCCGCGGCCGATCCGGACGGCGCGCTCGGCAGGCGCTCGCGACCGTGCTGACGCTCGCCAGCGACTACATGCACGAGGAGTCGCGTGGCCGAGTTCGTCGTCGAGCGCGACCGCTCGACGCCTGGATCGTCTCCTGCCGGCGACCTCGACGGCGCGATTGCGCAGCCTGCGCGACGCGCTTGGGCTCGGCCCCGACGAGACGGCGGAACGCGTTTGCGAGAAGATCGTCGATCGAAAGTCTGCTTGCCGCCGACGCGCGCCGGCTGGTCGACGGTGCTCAGTCGCGGCGGCCCGAACGATGATGCGGGCCGCCGAACGGCTCGCCAGCTATGTCGAGGCGACGGACCTGGACAAGCGCGCCCGGGCGCTGATCGACTTCCTGATCAAGGACGACGGCGATCCGCGATCCGACTCCAGCGTCGCCACGCAGGTCATCCGGCGACAGTGGCCGCAGCTCGACACGCTCCTGCCGGAAGAGGCGAGCGGCTTGCCGAGCTCGCTCGACCGCCTGAAGGTCGCCGAACTGCTCGAATCGAGCGCCGCGATGCTGCGCCTCGCCGACGCGGCCATCGCCGAATACGCAGCGGCTGAAGCGGCAGCGCGGCGTGCTCGATTTCGAGGACCTGATCGTCAAGACCGTGGCGCTGCTGTCGCGCGCCGACGCCGCGCGCTGGGTGCAATACAAGCTCGATCGCGGCCTCGACCACATCCTCGTCGACGAGGCGCAGGACACCAGCCCGCGCCAGTGGCAGGTGATCCGCGCGCTGGCCGAGGAGTTCTTCGCCGGCGAAGGCGCCAGCGACGAGTCGCGCACGCTGTTCGCGGTCGGCGACGAGAAGCAGTCGATCTATCTCCTTCCAGGGCGCGGTGCCGGCGTGGTTCACGCGCGATGCAGCGCGAACTCGGCGGGCGGCGCGCGGCCGGCGGCTATGCGCTGGAACGACCTCGAACTGCACCTCTCCTTCCGCTCGGTGCCGGTGGTGCTGGAGGCGGTGGACGCGGTCTTCGCCGACCCGGCGGTGCATCGCGGGCCTGATCGGCCGAGCCGCGCGCCGCCCAGCACACGGCGCGGCGGCGGAACGAGCCCGGCCGCGTGGTGCTGTGGCCGGCGTATGCGCCGCCGGAGAAGCCGGAGACCGAGGACTGGGTCGACGCCGCTCGACCATCTCGGCGAGGACAGCCCGGAGGTGCAGCTTGCCGGCGGATCGCCGACACGATCCGCGGCTGGCTCGACAGCGGCGCGACGCTCGACGCGCCGGACGAGACGGCAAGCCGCGGCCGATCCGCCCCGGCGGCATCCTGATCCTGACGCCGCACGCCGCGGCGCGCTGACCGACGCGATCAACCGCGCGCTGAAGATCGCGCGGCGTGCCGATCGCCGGCGCCGACCGGCTGACGCTGACCGAGCACATCGCGGTCATGGACCTGATGGCGCTCGGCGCGCGTCGTGCTGCTGCCGGAGGACGACCTGTCGCTGGCCGGCGCTGCTGAAGAGCCCGCTGATCGGCCTCGAGCGAGGAGGCGCTGTTCGACCTCGCCCACGGCCGCAGGCGGCATCGCTGTGGGCAGGCGCTCGGCGCGCAAGGCGCGCGGAACGCGACGACTTCGCCGCGCGCGCGCGCGCTGATCGAAGGCTGGCGCAGCGGCCGCCGACACGCGCGACCCGCACGCCTTCTTCGCCCGCATCCTCGGACCGCGAGCGGCGGCCGGCGCGCATTCCTCGCGCCGGCTCGGCGCCGAGGCCGAGGACGTGCTCGACGAGTTCCTGGCGCAGGCGCTGGCCTATGAGCAGGCGCAACGCGCCGACGCTGCAGGGCTTCCTCGCCTGGCTGGTGGCCGGCGACTCCGAGATCAAGCGCGACACCGAGACGCTGCGCGACGAGGTGCGCGTGATGACCGTGCACGGCGCCAAGGGACTGGAGGCCGACATCGTCTTCCTGATCGATAACGGCACGCCGCCGTCCATCCCGGCCACGATCCGCGCATGCTGTCGCTCGCTCGACGACACGACCCGCGACGGCCCGGCGCCGCTCGTGTGGATGCGCTCGGTCAAGGCGATGCCGGAGGCGGTGAGGCAGCGCGTCAAGCGACATGCGCGACGCGCGTCGAGGAGGAATACCGCCGGCTGCTCTATGTCGGCATGACCCGCGCCAAGGACCGGCTTTATCGTCGGCGGCATGCTCAAGCAGCGCGGCACCGACACGGACCAGCGCTGGCACGCGCTGGTGCAGCAGGCGCTGGAGGCGGAGTGCGAGCGACGACCGGACGCCGACGGCGAGCGACGACGCTGGAATGGCGGCCGCCGCCGCGCGAGGCGCAAAGCGCGCGGCCGCCGCAGCCGGGCCTGCCGCCTCGGTCCGCCGCTGCCCCGGCTGGCTGCAACGCGCCGCGCCGCCGCCGCCGGCCGCGCCGGCGCGGCTGACGCCATCGTCGCTGCCCGGCGAAAGCGACGGCGACGACTTCCGCCCGCACGTCGCTACGGGAGGCGGCGACGCCGCCAGGGCGCTGGTGCGCGGGCGGCTGGTCCACCGGCTGCTGGAATCGCTGCCCGAGATCGCTGCGGGCGACCGCGCGGCGATCGGCGCCGCCTATCTCGACGCCTTCGCCACCGAAATGGACGCGGCGGAGCGCGCGGCGCTGCTCGCCGAGGTGATGGCGGTGATGGCCGAACCGGCCTTCGCCCCGGTCTTCGCGCCCGGCAGCCGGGCGGAGGTGGAGATCGCCGGCCGGGTCGTCACGCCCGCCGGCCCCGCCGACGGTCTCCGGCCGCATCGACCGGCTGGCGGTGACGGCGGAGCGGGTGCTGATCGTCGACTACAAGACCAACCGCCCGGCCCCGGAAACGCTGGCCGAGGTGCCGGACGCCTATGTCGGCCAGCTCGCCCTCTACCGCACCATCCTCCGCCGGCTCTATCCCGGCCGGAGGGTGACGGCGGCGCTCATGTGGACCGACGTTCCGGCGCTCATGGAAATCCCCGAATCGGCGCTCGATTCGGCCGAATCGCGCATTCTGGCGACCTGAGCCCGGCGGGCCCCAGGGCGCGCGACAAGGCGGGCCGCGGCGCCGGGCGATTAACTTGACATTGGCGAGTGCCGACCTACCTTCGATCCGACCCCTTCGCTCCCTTTCGAGGTTTTTCCGATGCCCGCGACCGTGACCGACGCCAACTTCGATGCCGACGTGCTTGGCTCTTCCGAGCCGGTGGTGGTGGATTTCTGGGCCGAATGGTGCGGGCCCTGCCGGATGATCTCGCCGGCGCTGGAGGAGATCGCCACGGAGATGGACGGCAAGGTGAAGATCGCCAAGCTCAACGTCGACGAGAACCCCGACATCACCATCCGCTACGGCGTGCGCTCGATCCCGACGCTGATCATGTTCAAGAACGGCGAGCCGACCTCGATGCAGGTCGGCGCGGCGCCCAAGGGCAAGCTGTCGGAGTGGATCAAGGCCGGCGTCGACGCCTGACCGCCGGCGCACAGGGCAAGGAAAAGGGTCGCTTCGGCGGCCCTTTTTGTTATGGCTGCGCGGCGGGAAGAGACGGAGGTGCGCGCGCCATGATCGATTTACCGGCAAGCCGTGCGCGCGATCCTGCTGACGCCGGCGCGCGAAATCCTGATGATGCAGATACGCGAGCCCGGCGGCGGTGCGCGGTTCTGGATCACGCCGGGCGGTGGCATGGAGGATGGCGAGAATTTCGACACGACGCTGAGGCGGGAATTGAAGGAAGAACTCGGCCTCGAAGCATTCGACATCGGCCCCCTGCTTTGGCGTCGGCAGCACACCTTCAATTGGGGAGAAAAGCGCTATTGCCAGCGTGAGGAATACCGAGCCGTGCACGTTCCCCGCTTCGCCCCTGTGATGAGCGATGCGATCGAGGCGAGCGGTACTGCAGGAGTTTCGCTGGTGGCCCCTCGCCGAGATGGCGGCCTCGGCCGAGAGGTTCACGCCGCTCGCCCTGGCGGAGATCGCCGGACGCTACCTGGCCGATGGCGCGCCCGACCCGTACCGGACATGGAAGTGCTGGTGGACTGAGCCGCCTCAGGTCGGCGGCGTGCCGTTGGCGTCGAGCACGGTGCCGGCGAGGTAGAGCGAGCCGCAGATGAGGATGCGCGGCGGCATCGGCATGCCGGTCTCGGCGGAGATGCGGTCGAGGGCGGTCTCGACGTCGGCGACCGGCTCGGCCTCGATGCCGGCGGCGCGGGCGACGGCCGCCAGTTCGCCAGGATCGCGGCCGGCCGCCGACGACGGCACCGGCACGGTGTAGACGCGGCGGGCGAGGCCGGCGAAGGGCTGGAAGAAGCCGACCGGATCCTTGGTGTTGAGCATGCCGCAGACCATGAACAGCGGCCGGGCGACGCGCTCCTCGAGGTCGGCCATCGCCTCGGCGATGACCTGACCGGCGCCGGGATTGTGACCGCCGTCGAGCCAGATTTCGGCGTCGGCGCGGGTGCGGGCGACGAGGCGGCCGGCGGTCAGCCGCTGCATGCGCGCCGGCCAATCGACATTGGTGAGCCCGGCCTCGATGGCCGCCGTCGGGATGCCGAGGCCGGCCTGGCGGAGCGCGGCAATGCGCGATGCCGGCATTGGTGAACTGGTGGCGGCCGACGAGGCGCGGGGCCGGCAGGTCGAGCAGGCCGTCGACGTCCTGATAGACGAGGCGGCCATGCTCGCTGTGGGCGACCCAGTCGCGGTTGGCGAGGAACACCGGCGCGCCGAGCCGCGCCGCTTCCGCCTCGATGACATCGATCACCGGTTCGCGCTGCGGCGCAACGACGACCGGACGGTCGCGCTTGACGATGCCGGCCTTCTCGCCGGCGATCTTCTCGATCGTATCGCCGAAGAACTTCTCGTGATCCATCGAGATGGGGGTGATGGCCGAGACCAGCGGGTCGGTCGACGACGTTGGTGGCGTCGTAGCGACCGCCAAGGCCGACTTCGAGCAGCAGGTAGTCGGCCGGGTGGTCGGCGAACAGCTTGAAGGCGGCGGCGGTGGTGATCTCGAATTGCGGGATCGGCGTGTCGGCGTTGACGCGCTCCACCTCGAGCAGCGCCTCGATCAGGTCGTCCTCGGCGACGAAATGGCCGCCGCCGGGCGCGCCGATGCGCATGCGCTCGTGGAAGCGGACGAGGTGCGGCGAGGTGTAGACGTGCACGCGACTTGCCGGCCGCCTCGAGCATGGCGCGCAGGAACGCCGTGGTCGAGCCCTTGCCGTTGGTGCCGGCGATATGGAAGACGGGCGGCAGCTTCAGATCGGGATGGCCGAGCTTGGCCAGCAGAACCCGCATGCGGTCCAGCGAAAGGTCGATCTCGCGCGGGTAGAGCCCGCGGAATCGCTCAAGGATTGCGTTCGAACGGTCCATGCGGGAGCGGAGCCTCGTCTCAGGCGGCCGCAGGTTGGGCGGGCGGCGGCGACGCCGACGGAACCGTCGGCAGGGCGTTGGCGCCCAGCAGGCGGCAAAGCCGGGCTATGGTTTCGCGCAGCTTGTGGCGATGGACCACGAGATCGACCATGCCGTGCTCGCGCAGGAACTCGGAGCGCTGGAAGCCGTCCGGCAGCTTTTCGCGGATGGTCTGTTCGATGACGCGCGGACCGGCAAAGCCGATCAGGGCGCCGGGCTCGGCAATGTGGACGTCGCCGAGCATGGCATAGGAGGCGGTGACGCCGCCGGTCGTCGGGTTGGTCAGCACCACGATGTAGGGCAGCTTCTCCTCGCGCAGCATTTCGATCGCGACGGTCGTGCGCGGCAACTGCATCATCGCCAGCACGCCTTCCTGCATGCGCGCGCCACCGGAGGCGGCGAACATGACGAAGGGCCGCTTGCGTTCGACGGCGGCCGTCATGCCGGTGACGATCGCCTCGCCGGCGGCCATGCCGAGCGAGCCGCCCATGAAATCGAAATCCTGCACCGCCGAGACGACCGGCACGGACTCGACCGTGCCGGCGGCGACGGTCACGGCGTCGATGGCGTCGGTCTTGGCGCGGGCGTCGCGCAGCCGCTCGGTGTAGCGGCGCTCGTCGCGGAACTTGAGCGGATCGAGCGGCACATCGGGCAGCGGCAGCGTCTCGTAGGCGCCGTTGTCGAAGAAATGCGCCAGACGCTGACGGGCGTTCATGCGCATGTGGTAGCCGGAACCGGGAATGACGAACTGGTTCTGTTCCAGATCGCGATGGAAAACCATCTCGCCGGTCTCGGGGCACTTGATCCACAGGTTCGGCGACACCTCGCGCTTGTTGAGGAGGCTCCGAATCTTCGGGCGGACGACGTTGCTGATCCAGCTCACTTCAACCTGTCCTCGTTGCTGTCGCGCCTATTCGGCGGCTTCCGCCCGGGCGCTCCTGACGCCGGCGGCAAGATCGGCGACCAGACCGGCGACCGCCGGAACCGTCTTCGCCGTGGCCCGCCCCTCGCCATCGAGCGAGGTGCGCACCGCCTCGACCATGGCAGTGCCGACCGCGACGCCATCGGCGGCCCGGCCGATCTCGCGGGCCTGGGCCGCGGTCTTGACGCCAAAGCCGACCACCACGGGCAATATGGTGTGCCGCTTGATCCTTTCCACCGCCCCGGCGATCCGCGACGTATCGGGGAGCGCCATGCCGGTGATGCCCAGCATCGACACGTAGTAGACGAAGCCCGAGGTGTTGGCGAGAACGGCCGGCAGACGCTTGTCGTCGGTGGTCGGCGTGGCCAGGCGGATGAAATTGATGCCCGCCTCGATGGCCGGCAGGCAGAGTTCGTCATCGGCCTCGGGCGGCAGATCGACGATGATCAATCCGTCGACGCCGGCCGCCTTGGCGTCCGTCAGGAAGCGCGCGTTGCCGTACTGGTAGATCGGGTTGTAGTAGCCCATCAGGACGATCGGCGTGGCGTCGTCGTCGGCACGGAAGCCGCGCACGAGGGCGAGGGTCTTCGCCAGCGTCTCGCCAGCATGAAGGGCGCGCTGGCCGGCGTGCTGGATCGCCGGGCCGTCGGCCATCGGATCGGAAAACGGCATGCCGAGTTCGATCAGATCGGCGCCGGCGCCGGGGAGCGCCTTGACGATGGCCAGCGAGGCGTCGTGGTCGGGATCGCCGGCCATGACGAATGTCACCAGCGCCGGGCGACCTTCGTCCTTCAGCGCGGCAAAGCGGCGTTCGATGCGGGTGGTCATTTCGCCTTGCTCGCAAGATACGCCTCGACCGAGGCAAGGTCCTTGTCGCCGCGGCCGGAGAGATTGACCACCATCAGGTGATCCTTCGGCCTGGCGGGCGCGAGGTCCATGACGCGGGCGAGCGCATGGGCCGGCTCCAGCGCGGGAATGATGCCCTCGAGCCGGCTGCACAACTGGAACGCGGCGACCGCCTCGTCGTCGGTGGCGGAGAGGAACTTCACCCGGCCGACATCGTTGAGCCAGGCGTGCTCCGGACCGATGCCGGGATAATCGAGGCCGGCGGAAATCGAATGGGCTTCGGCGATCTGGCCGTCGGCATCCATCAACAGGTAGGTGCGGTTGCCGTGGAGGACGCCGGGCCGGCCGCCGGCGATGGACGCGGCGTGCATGCCGGTGGTCACGCCATGACCGGCGGCTTCGACGCCGAAGATCTCGATGCCGGGCTCGTCGAGGAACGGATGAAACAGGCCCATCGCGTTCGACCCGCCGCCGATGCAGGCGACCAGCGAATCCGGCAGACGCCCTTCCGCCGCCAGCATCTGTTCGCGGGTTTCATTGCCGATGATCGACTGGAAGTCGCGCACCATCGACGGATAGGGATGCGGGCCGGCGACGGTGCCGATGCAATAGAACGTATCGCGGACATTGGTGACCCAGTCGCGCAGCGCCTCGTTCATGGCGTCCTTGAGCGTGCGCGAGCCGGATTCCACCGGCCGCACCTCGGCGCCCAGGATCTTCATGCGCAGCACGTTCGGCTGCTGCCGCTCGACGTCGACGGCGCCCATGTAGACGATGCAGGGCAGGCCGAACTTGGCGCAGAGCGTCGCGGTGGCGACGCCATGCATGCCGGCGCCGGTCTCGGCGATGATGCGCGTCTTGCCCATGCGCCGCGCCAGCAGGATCTGGCCGAGGCACGTTGTTCACCTTGTGGGCGCCGGTGTGGTTCAGTTCCTCGCGCTTGAAATAGATCTTCGCGCCGCCGAGATGCTCGGTCAGCCGCTCGGCGAAATAGAGCGGGCTCGGCCGGCCGACATAGTGTGGCCAGGTCGCCATCCATCTCGCGCTGGAATTCGGGATCGGCCCTGGCCGTCGTCGTAGGCCTGCTCCAGCTCGAGGATCAGCGGCATCAGGGTTTCGGCGACGAAACGGCCGCCGAAGATGCCGAAAAAGCCGCGCTCGTCCGGACCGGAGCGGAATGTGTTGGGCTGGGCGGTCACGGCACCACTCCATGCATGACCTTGCCGCGAGCATTGTCGAGGAAGGCACGGATCAGGTTGGGCTCCTTGCGGCCCGGCGCGCTCTCGACGCCCGACGACACGTCGACGCCCGGCGCGCCGGTGACGCGCAACGCGCCTCGGCGACATTGCCGGGCGTGAGACCGCCGGAGAGCAGCCAGGGAACGTCGGGATCGAAGCCGGCGAGCAGCGTCCAGTCGAACGGCACACCGTTGCCGCCGGGCAGCGTCCGCACCCTTCGGCGGCTTGGCGTCGAGCAGGAGACGGTCGGCGACCGCCTCGTAGGAACGCGCCGTGGCGAGATCGCGCGCCTGCCGGATGCCGACCGCCTTCATCACCGGCCGGCCGAAGCGCTTGCGCAGCGCGGCCACGGTTTCCGGCGTCTCGGCGCCGTGCAGCTGCAGCCAGTCGGGGCTGCACGGCTTCGACGATCTCGGCGATCGCCGTTTCGTCGGCGTCGACGGTCAGCGCCACGATCTCGGCGCGGCCGGCGACGCGCTGCGCCAGTTCGCGCGGCGCGCGCCGGCGTCACGTAGCGCGGGCTCTTCGGAAAGAAGTTCGAATCCGACCATGTCGGCGCCGGCGGCAAGCGCCGCGTCCAGCGTCTCCTCGGTCGAGAGGCCGCAGATCTTCACGATCAGGCTCATGGGGCGTGGATTTGGCACGAAACCGGGCCGAGTCCAACGACCGTGACGGTGCCGAAGGGGGCGCGCCCAAGCCCCCGACAGGCCCGGTCCCTGCAGGTTTTCGGCGATTCCCGCTATTGAGCCGATCGTTGCAACAGAGGCGCCGCGCACCCGCGTCCCGCCGCCTCAGGCGGCGTCGCGGTCGGCAGGCGGGGCGAGCGCCGGCTGGGTGGCGACGCGCTGGCGCAGGCTCTCCACGTCCTGGCGCAAGCGGGCCGCGCTGGCCCGCTCGAAGCGCGCCGCCCGCCGCCACTTGCCCTGCTTGAGCCAGGTGGCGAGGCCGCCGATGACGATGCCGAGCGCCAGCGTGGCGAAGAGGACGACGAAGGCCGGCAGTTCCACCGACCAGCGCGGCGCGGCGCCGCCGAAGGGATCGAGCGAGAGCACCATCGCCTCGCGATTGGCGACGGACAGGGCGACCACGACGACCGCCAGCGGCAGGAGAATGAACAGGATCAGGAATCGTCGCATGTAAGTCCTTCGCGAACTCGCTGGCGGGCGGCATCAGGTGTTGAGGCGCTCGCGCATTTCCTTGCCGGTCTTGAAGAACGGCACGTATTTCTCGGTGACCGCAACCCGGGTGCCGGTGCGCGGGTTGCGCCCGGTGCGCGCCGGCCGGTTCTTGACCGAGAACGCCCCGAAGCCGCGCAACTCGACCCGGTCGCCGCGGGCAAGCGCGTCGGTGATCTCGCTCAGGATGGCGTTGACGATGTTCTCGACGTCGCGCTGGTAGAGGTGCGGGTTCTGTTCCGCCAGTTTCTGGACCAGTTCCGACTTGATCATGGGGCCCCCTCGGCCGACCCGGAGGCCGGGCCGGACGAAGCCTGCCAAACCGACATAAGACCGTCAAGCTTCAGACTTTCCGGAAGAATCCGGTCCAGCACGCCGCCACGGATGAGCGCCGGGGCAATGCCGGTCTTCTCGGCGATCCACAGCGACGCGCGGCATCGGCGAAAGAGAACACGCCGCGGCTGGCGCAGGCCGGCTTCCAGTCGCGGATCGGCAGGCGCGGATCGACGCCCTTGGTGCCGAGCCAGGCGACCGCCGCCTCCTCGCCGCCGATCTCGTCGATGAGCTTGGCGTCGAGCGCCTGGCGGCCGGTGTAGATGCGCCCGTCGGCCAGCGTCAGAGCGGTGTCGCGCGGCAGGTCGCGGCGCTCGGCGACGATATCGACGAACCAGTTGTAGGAATCGTCGACGACGCCCTGGATGACGGCGCGCGCCGCCTCGGTCGACGGCTCGAACGGATTGGGCTAGGCCTTGAGCGGGGCGCTCTTGATGTCCTCGACCTTGACGCCGAGGTTGTCGAGCAGCTCGCTGACTTCCGGATACTGGAAGAGCACGCCGATCGAGCCGGTGATCGAGGTGCGCCGGGCGACGATGTGATCGGTGGCGATGGCGGCCATGTAGGCCGCCGAAGCGCCGACCGTGCCGATGGTGGCGACCGTCGGCTTCTTCTCGGCGAGCTTGCGGATGCCCTCGTAGAGCGCCTCGCCGCCGGCGGTGGCGCCGCCGGTCGAAATCGATGGCGACGATGACGCCCTTGACCGAATCGGTGCGGCCCAGCTTGGCCAGCATCTCGTCGCGATCGTGGTCGTCGGTGATGAAGCCGGTGACGGTGATGCGCGCGATCTGGTCCTCGGGAATCAGCGGGAAGGCGTCGCGACCGGAATAGGCGACGAAGGCGCCGGCGATGAGCGATGAGCAGGGCGAAGAAGCCGACCACGCGCCAGAAGGAGAGTTTGCGGCGCAGGCGACGGCGATCGACGATCTGGTCGGCGGTCATGGACATGGGACGGGCCTCTTCGTTCCCCTGGCGGGCTGGGTTAGCGCCTTCGGGCGATCGGGGCAAGGGGTTGACCGGGAAACGAAAACGGCCCGCGCCGGGGGAGCGCGGGCCGTCGATCTTGCGGAGCGAAGATGCGCCGGGCCGGTCAGGCCTGGTCTTCTTCCTCGACCTTCTCGTCCTCGTCGTCGCCCTGGCGCGCCTTGAGCGCCGCGCCGAGGATGTCGCCGAGCGAGGCGCCGGAGTCGGTCGAGCCGTACTGGGCGACGGCTTCCTTCTCCTCGGCGATCTCCAGCGCCTTGATCGACACCGAGACCTTGCGGCTCTTCTTGTCGAAGTTGGTCACGCGGGCATCGACCTTCTCGCCCTTGGCGAAACGCTCCGGCCGCTGCTCGGAGCGGTCGCGCGACAGGTCGGAGCGGCGGATGAAGGCGGTGAGGTCGGTATCGGCGATCTTGACCTCGATGCCGCCGTCCTTGACCTCGATGACCTCGCAGGTGACCACCGCGCCCTTGCGGATGTCGCCCGAGCCGCGGCGTCCGCGAAGGGATCGCCGCCGACCTGCTTGATGCCGAGCGAGATGCGCTCCTTCTCGACGTCGACGTCGAGCACCTGGGCCTTGACCATGTCGCCGCGGTTGTAGTCCTCGATCGCCTGCTCGCCCGGCCGGTTCCAGTCGAGATCGGAGAGGTGGACCATGCCGTCGACATCGCCGTCGAGGCCGATGAACAGGCCGAACTCGGTCTTGTTCTTGACCTCGCCCTCGACGATCGAGCCGACCGGGTACTTCTCGGCGAAGGTGTCCCACGGATTGGCGAGCGTCTGCTTGAGGCCGAGCGAGATGCGGCGCTTGACCGGATCGACCTCGAGGATCATGCACCTCGACTTCCTGGGAGGTCGAGACGATCTTGCCGGGGTGGACGTTCTTCTTGGTCCACGACATTTCGGAGACGTGGATCAGGCCCTCGATGCCGGGCTCCAGCTCGACGAAGGCGCCGTAGTCGGTGATGTTGGTGACGCGGCCCTTGAAGCGGGCGCCGACCGGGTACTTGGCCTCGATGCCCTCCCACGGATCGGCCTCGAGCTGCTTCATGCCGAGCGAGATGCGGTGGGTCTCGTGATTGACCCGGATGATCTGCACCTTGACGGTCTGGCCGATCGACAGCACCTCGGACGGATGGTTGATGCGCCGCCAGGCGATGTCGGTGACGTGCAGCAGGCCGTCGATGCCGCCGAGATCGACGAAGGCGCCGTAGTCGGTGATGTTCTTGACCACGCCGTCGATGATCTGGCCTTCCTCGAGGCTCTGGACGAGCTCCGAACGCTGCTCGGCGCGGGTCTCTTCCAGCACGGTGCGGCGCGAGACGACGATGTTGCCGCGGCGCTTGTCCATCTTGAGGATCTGGAAGGGCTGCGGCGTGTGCATCAGCGGCGCCGACGTCGCGCACCGGGCGGATGTCGACCTGGCTGCGCGGCAGGAAGGCCACGGCGCCGTCGAGATCGACGGTGAAGCCGCCCTTGACCTGGTTGAAGATGACGCCGGTCACCTTCTCGTTCTTGTTGAAGCTCTCCTCGAGCCTGACCCAGCTCTCTTCGCGGCGGGCCTTCTCGCGGCGAGCACCGCCTCGCCGAGCGCATTCTCGATGCGCTCGAGATAGACCTCGACCTCGTCGCCGACCTTGAGGTCGGGCTCGCGGCCGGGCATGGCGAATTCCTTGAGCGGAACGCGGCCTTCGGTCTTCAGACCGACGTCGATGACCGCGAGGTCCTTTTCGATCGCGACGACCGTCCCCTTGATGACGGCGCCTTCCATCAGCTCGTCGGACTTGAAGCTCTCGTCGAGGAGGGCGGCGAAATCTTCCTTCGTGGGGCTGGCTACTGACATTGAATCTCCTGGTGCGCCGGCGGCGCCTGCCGGCGGTTGGCGTTGACGGTTCCGCCTCCCACGACCCTGCCGGTTCGGACGCACCGTTTCAGGTGCGGCGCTCGGGGTCGGGAATGCGGCAGTTCGGTTCCGCCCGCAATGGGCGCGGGAGCCGCGACCGCTCGCCGACGGGCCGGACAACACGAAAAGCGGGCAACCCCACTCAGGCGAGCGTGGTTCCCGTCATTCGCGTTCGGCTCTGGCCCGATCGACATAGTCAACGGCCGCGCGGAACGCGGTTTCTATATCCTTGTCGGTGGTATCGAGCAAGTGCGCATCGGCCGCCACCTGCAAGGGGGCGGCGGCGCGGCCGGAATCGCGGGCGTCGCGCGCCCTGATTTCGGCGAGGATGCGCTCGTATTCGATCGTGCGGCCCTTGGCGACCAGCTCGTTGGTGCGCCGGCGGGCCCGCTCCTCCGGCGAGGCGGTGACGTAGATCTTGACGTCGGCGTCCGGGCAGACGGCGGTGCCGATGTCGCGGCCGTCGAGGACGGCGCCCCCGGGCCGGGCGGCGAAATCGCGCTGGAAATCCAGCAGGGCGGCGCGGACGCCGGGATGGACCGCGACCCGCGAGGCGAGTTCGCCCGCCTCGTGACCGCGCAGCGAGGGATCGGCGAGCAGCGCCGGATCGAGGGCGCGGGCGACCTCGCTCACCGCGGCCGCGTCGTCGGGGTCGAGCCCGCGCTCGGCCACCAGCCGGCCGAGCAGCCGGTAGAGCAGGCCGGTGTCGAGATAGGGAAGACCGTAGTGGGCCGCCAGCCGCTCGGCGAGGGTGCCCTTGCCGGCGGCGGCCGGTCCGTCGATGGCGATGATCATCAGCGGCGCTGGCCCGGACGCGTCAGCCGTCGCCGAAATCGGCGCCGAGGCCGGCCATCAGGGCGCGGAATTCCGGGAAGCTGGTGGCGATGGTGCGCGCGTCGTCGATGGTGACCGGCGCTTCGGTCGCCAGCCCGAGCACGACGAAGCTCATGGCGATGCGGTGGTCGAGATGGGTGACGACGGTTCCGCCGCCGGGCACCTTCGCCATGCCGTGAACCAGCATCGAATCCGGCGTGTCCTCGACGGCGACGCCGTTGGCGGTCAGCCCGGCGACGACCGCGGCGATGCGGTCGGATTCCTTGACCCGCATCTCGCCGATGCCTTCCATCACGGTGTCGCCCTCGGCGAAGGCGGCGGCGACGGCGAGCACCGGATACTCGTCGATCATCGACGGGGCGCGGGCGGCCGGCACGGTGACGCCCTTCAGGCGGCTCGCCTTGACGCGGAGGTCGCCGACCTCCTCGCCGCCGACCGTGTGGCGCTTGTCGATCGCGATGTCGGCGCCCATCTCGGCGAGCGTCTCGATCAGGCCGATGCGCGTCGGGTTGAGCAGCACGTTCTCGATGGTGATGTCGGAGCCCTCGACGATGAGGGCGGCGACCAGCGGGAAGGCGGCGGAGCTCGGGTCGCCGGGCACGCTGATCGAGCGCGGCTTCAGCCCGCGGCTGCCCTCGATGCGAATCGTGCGGCTGCCGTCATCGGCGTCCTCGACCTCGATCGCCGCGCCGAAGGCGGCGAGCATGCGCTCGGTGTGATCGCGGGTGGGGACCGGCTCGATGACGGTGGTGACGCCGCCGCCATTGAGGGCGGCGAGCAGCACCGCCGACTTGACCTGGGCGGAGGGCACCGGCACGCGATATTCGATCGGCACCAGCGTGTCGGGGCCGCGCACGGTGGCCGGCAGGCGGTCGCCGGAGCGGGCGATCACCTGGACGCCCATGCGGCGCAGCGGATCGAAGATGCGGCCCATCGGCCGGCGGACCAGCGAAGCATCGCCGGTGAAGGTGGTGGCGAAGGCATGGCTGCCGGCGACGCCGAGCGCCAGGCGCACGCCGGTGCCGGCATTGCCGTAGTCGATGACGCCCTCGGGCTCGAGCAGGCCGCCGGCGCCGAGGCCGGTGACCCGCCAGTTGCCGCCGCCGGCCGAGACGACCGTGGCGCCGAAGGCGCGCATGGCGGCGGCGGTGGCAAGCACGTCCTCGCCTTCGAGCAGGCCCTCGATCGTGGTCTCGCCGACGGCCAGCGCCCCCAGCATCAGGGCGCGGTGCGAGATCGACTTGTCGCCGGGCGGGCGCACGACGCCGGTCAGCGGTCCCGATCGCCGCGCCGTCAGCGGATGTGCCGCATCATCGCTCGACATGGATAACCAATGCTCCGGTTGGCCGCGCGAGGCCGGCGCGGCGCGGGCGGCGGGGTGCCCGGGCGGCCGCCCATTCCCGCCCCGCTTCCCCCTTCGGGTGCGCCGACCGGATAGCATAGCCGGGCGGGCAGGTCATCATGCGAGCGCACCCCCGCAGAAATGCTTTTGACAGGTTCATGCGCGCGCATTATGGGGGGGCCGCTCAACGGCCCGGACGAGGCATGAAACCGTGACTAAACCCGAGCTCGGAACCAAACGGCTCTGCCCGAACTGCGGCGCGCGCTATTACGACCTCAGCCGCACGCCGATCATCTGCCCGCGCTGCGGCACGCAGTTCGAGGCGGTCAGCAGCAAGGCCCGCCCGCAGGCGGTCGCCAAGGCCGCCAAACCGGCCCCCGAGGTGGAGGTCGAGGAGACGGCCGCGGTGGAACTGGTTTCGCTGGAGGAGGCCGACGACGAGGCCGCCGAAAGCGGGGCCGTCAAGGTCGCCGGCGAGGACGACGACGACGCGGACGAGAGCCGAGGACGATACCTTCCTCGCCGACGACGACGAGGACGAGGACGACGTTGGCGACATCATCGGCGACGTCGACGAGGAGGAAACCTGATCCCAGGCCGGTGCGGTCTTGATCCGGCGGGGCGTCGCGGCCTAATGTCCGCGCGCTTGCCGGAGGCGGGTCCCAACCCGCCGCACCGGAAAGTGGCCGCCCGGGCGAGATCCGGGCGCCAATGACTACCCCCGGAGGGGCCATAGCTCAGTTGGGAGAGCGCTTGAATGGCATTCAAGAGGTCGGCGGTTCGATTCCGCCTGGCTCCACCAAACCTCCGATGACGACGGGACGATAGCCGGGGAGCGCTGGGGGTAACCCGTATGCCTGCGACCCGCGACGACCTGGCGCAATACCTGAGCGAGCTCGGCATCGTCGCCACGACGGTCGAGCACCCGCCGGTCTTCACCGTGGAGGAGGCCCGCGACCTGCGCGGCGCCATCCCCGGCGCGCACAGCAAGAACCTCTTCCTCAAGGACAAGAAGGACGCGCTCTATCTCGTCGTCGCCCGCGAGGACGCCGCGATCGACCTCAAGCACCTGCATGGCCGGATCGGGGCCTCCGGAAGGCTCTCCTTCGGCCGGGCGGAGCTGATGATCGAGGTGCTCGGCGTGACGCCGGGCTCGGTGACGCCGTTCGGCCTGATCAACGACCGGCCGCCGCGCGTGCGGGTGATCCTCGACGCCGGCCTCGTCGCCCACGCGACGGTCAACTTCCATCCGCTGGAGAACACGGCAACCACGACGCTGGGCACGGCGGACCTCATCGCCTTCATCCGCGCCACCGGCCACGAGCCGGAAATCCACGACATCGCCAGCGCCGCCGAACCGGACTGAACGACTGGCGGCTCAGCCGGCGCGCGCGAAGATGGTGTTGAAGCCGACTTGCCCGACCGGATCGCCGCGCCGAGTGAGTAGAAAACGGGGCAACCAGCTTTTGTGCTGAAGTGGATCATTTAAGGCGCCCACTCACACCGGACAATTTCTGCGTCACGAAGGCCCTGACGTGCGACTGGTCGCGGGCCTACGGCAAAAATAAAGTTCGACCAATGGTTTGCGCTCGTTTGGGTTTGTTCTGCCAAAATCGGAGACCGAAACGCCGTGGCATTGACGGGTAGTCACGGTCCACGGGTTTTGCGGGCCTACAGCGTCGGTGCGTTTTGCCTGTTGTGCAACGCTGGCCGGCTGGCTGACCTACAGGCCTAACGACCAGTTCTGTGGCTGGGTTTCCGCAGGCGGACGCCGACCCCTCCCCCATTTTCGTCGATAAACTCCACGCCCGCGGCCGCCAGCGCCGATCTCAGCCTTTCCCCAGTCTCAACCCGCCCGCCCAGAGGCCCGTCTTGAGCCTCCAGCCGCTTCACTGTCGGAATCGGAACTCCTGAGGCAGCGGCTAATTGCTCCTGCGACCATGCAAGCAATGCTCGCGCGGCCTTAATTTGCCGGATCGATACTTTTAGTATTGACAATCCAGTCGCCTCAAAATAATACTATTCGTATCATATTGGGGCCCCCGGACCAAGAGACCCAGGAACGTAGTGCCATGACCCAGCTCACCCATTCGCTCACCACCTACCAGACGATTCGAGAGCGCATCCTAGCGCTTGAGGCTGACATCGACGATACGACGCTTGCCGACACCCTCGAAGGACTGACCGACCTCCACGAGGTGGTGGCCGCCGTGGTCCGCTCGGCGCTGCTGGATGATGCCATGGCGGAAGGGCTGAAGGGCCACATCCAGGCCCTGCAGGACCGCCTGCACCGGCTGGTCGGAGCGGGCCTCGGAGCGGCGGCGGATCGCCCGTGACGCCATGGTCGAGGTGGATGTCCGCAAGATCGCCGCACCCGACTTCACGCTCTCGGTCAGGCCCGGATCCCCGGCCCTCGTCGTCGTCGACGAACAGGTCATCCCGGAGACCTACTGGCAGCCGCGTGAGCCCCGCCTCGACCGGGTTGGCCTGATCAATGACCTCAAGCGCGGCAGTCCGGTGCCGGGGGTGGCGCTCTCCAACCCCGAACCGGTCCTGAGCGTGAGGGTCAGGTGATGGGCTTTTCCGATAAACAGACCCCAGCCCTACATTGCGCCGTTCTAACCACAGTTCTTCCGTCTTAGAAGCAGCGGCTGCGCCAGCTCGAAGAGGAGAATGGGTGGCTGAAGTGCTAGGTTTCGACAAATCTCAGTCACGCGTGGTGGCATGCGACCATGCTGCCACCAATTTCCCTGAGCGGTGGGCTTTCACTCCGGCAGACGTCCGTCGCAATCGGGCAGCGGGGATGGAAGTGACAGCCGGCGGGAGGAGCGATCGGGCTCGGCACTTCGCCCGCGGCACGTGATGCGTCGTCAGCCGGCGCTTTGGATCCGGCTGCGGCACGGCATCGATAGCGATTGCGTGTAGGGGTGGCGCGGATTGGTGAACACCTCCTCGGCGTCGCCGGTCTCGACGATGCGACCGAGATACATGACGGCGATCCGGTCGCTGACATGCCGCACGATGCCGAGGTCGTGGGCGATGAAAAGGTAGGAGAGCCCGAATTCGTCCTGGAGGTCGCAAAGCAGGTTGACGACCTGGGCCTGGATGGAAACGTCGAGCGCCGATACCGGCTCGTCGGCGACGATCAGGTCGGGGCTGAGCGCGAGCGCGCGGGCGATGGCGATGCGCTGCCGCTGGCCGCCGGAGAACTGACGCGGAGCGTGTTGCGCATCTGGTCGGCGCGGAGACCGACCTTCTTGAAAGCTTTCGACGCGGTCGGCCAGTTCGCTGCCGCTGCGCGACGCCATGGACCATCAGCGGCTCCCCGACGATGTCGCCTGACCGCATGCGCGGATTGAGCGAGCCGTACGGATCCTGGAAGATCATCTGCACCTTGCGGCGGATTGGCCGAGCCGCGTTCGGATGATGGCTGATGTCCCGCCGTCCAGCACGATCGACCCCTCGCTCGGCTCGAGCAGCCGCGACGATCATCGTGCCGACCGTCGACTTGCCGCAGCCGAACTCGCCGACCAGCCCGAGCGTCTCGCCGCGGCTCGATCGCAGAACGAGACGCCGTCGACCGCATGCACCGGTGCCGGGTCTGCCCGAGCGGCCCGCTGACCGGGAAGCGCTTGGCAAGCCCGCTGACCTCGAGGAGCGGCGCTGCTCATGCCGCCATCTCCGCCGCCACCGGATGGAAGCAGGCGAGCCGACGGCCCGTCTCCGTCGTCGACCAGCGGCGGGCGCTCGCGGCGGCACCGTTCGGTCGGCGAACGGACAGCGCGGCGCATAGGCACAGCCTGGCGGCAGGTCCCACAGCGGCGGCACGGCACCGGGGATCTCGGCAGCGGCCCGCGCCCGGCACCGGCCGCGCGGCCGACGATGCGCGGCATCGATTGCAGCAGGCCCAGCGTGTAGGGATGGCGCGGCGCGGCGAACGAGCGCCTCGGACGCGCCTCCTCGACGATGCGGCCGGCATACATGACGGCGACGCGCTCGGCGGTTTCGGCCACCACCGCCAGATCATGGTGATGAGGATCGTCGCCATGCCGATCTCGGCCTGGAGTCGCGGAAGCAGTTCCAGGATCTGCGCCTGGGTCGTGACGTCCAGCGCCGTCGTCGGCTCGTCCGCGATCAGCAGCTCCGGCCCGCAGGCGAGCGCCATCGCGATCATCACGCGCTGGCGCATGCCGCCGGACATCGATGCGGATATTCGCGTCAGCCGCCGCTCCGGGTTCGGCGATGCGCACCCTGGCGAACAGCGCTCGACCCGCTGCTGCGCGGCTCGGCCGCGATCAATGCCGCGATGCAGTTCGCAGCGCCTCGGCCACCTGCTGCCCCACCCGCATCGACGGGTTGAGCGAGGTCATCGGCTCCTGGAAGACCATGGAGATTCGGTTGCCCCGGATCTGCTCGCAGCCGGTGTTCGCTGGCGGCCGCGAGGTCCTCGCCATTGAGCCGGACCGCGCCCGACGACGAGCCGCGCCGCGTTCTCCGGCAGCAGCCCCATGATGGCGAGCGCCGTCAGCGACTTGCCCGAACCGGATTCGCCGACGATGGCAAAGGTCTCTCCCGGCAGCATCGTGAATCGAGACGTCAGCCACCGCATCGAAGGCGTGCTCCGACCGTCTCGATGCGGACGGTGAGCCCCTCGACCGTCAAGGATCGGGCTCGCCGCTCAAGCCGCACCCCGCGCCCGTCTCGCAGCGCCGCCGTAGAGCGCCAGCGCGTTGTCGCGAAACAGTGAGCCGCCGGTCGGCATCCGACAGGAACGGCGCATGGTCCCAGATATAGGTGAGGCTCTGCCGATAGGTGCAGTAGCGCGCGACGTTCGGCATGTCCGACCCCCACAGGAAGCGGCCGACGCCGTAGCGCTCGATCAATTGCTGCGACATGCGCATCGCCGCACGCGGATAGGGATACTCCGCCTTTCCGCCCCAGGAGATCGGATAGAGAATCTCGGCCGAGACGGCGCCGCCGCGCATGCAGACCGGTCCAGAATATCGGGCAGCGTGATGCGATCCTTGTCGTCGGCATAGAGCGCCGTCGGAATGCCGTGCACCAGCACATGTCGGATGCCGGGATACCGCTCGACGATGCGCGGCCAGGTGGCGCATCTCGTCCTCATAGGTGCCGACCGGCGACTTCGCCGAGTGCACCCAGGCGATCGGTCAGCCCGCGCCGCTCGACCTCGCGCCAAAGCGGCTCGTAGTCCGGATGGTCGGGCAGCCGGGCGTAGCCGCCGCGGAACAGCCCGGTCGTCGTGAAATAGAGCGCCGACCATGCCGAGCCGGTCGATCTGGTCGGCAAGGCGTTCGAGTTCGCCGTCGCGTATAGGCGAAGGCCTCCTCGACCTGCGCCAGCCCGACGGAACCGGCCGGGATAGGCCGCTGCGGCCGCGGCGAAATCCTCCGGCGAGATTGCCGTAGATGTGGTCGTTCTGAAGGATCGACGTCGTCGATCGCCGGCATAGTCCATCTCGCGCGACGACCATCTCCGGCCGGCGCGGAGAGGTCGGTCATGTGCGGCGGCAGGAACTGGACGTACTGATCCTCTCCGTCGACCGTCCATTCGAAGCGGCCGAAGCGGCCGACCCGAAAGCCGACGTCGGTCTTGCGGCCCGCCTCGGAGGGATCGTCGGCTGCCCACAAGCGGTCGTTCGCTCACCAGCGCGTGGTCGCTGGCCCGCCGGTAGGGCTGGTTGCCATGCACGTGCATGGAGCGCTGCTGGTGCAGCAGATGCGTCGCCGCATCGGGGAAACCGCACGCGCCGGCGAGCGGCGGAAAGATGTGGCAGTGCGCGTCGATGATGCCGAAGTCCAAGGGAAGCTCCTAGGCGGATTGATTGGGATCGAAACGGTCGCGCAGGCCGTCGCCGAGCGCGTTGAAGGCGAAGCACCAGCAGGCTGATGGCGATGCCCGGCGCAATCACCAGATGCGGCGCCACGGTGAGATACTCACGGCTGGCGCCCGAGCATCGATGCCCCATTCGGGGTTGGGCGGCTGAACGCCGAGGCCGAGAAAACCGAGGGCGGAGCCGATCAGCACCGCCTGGCCCGCGAGCAGGCTGAGTTCGATGACGATGACCGACACCGCGTTGGGCAGGAGGTGGCGGACGAGCATGCGCGCGCGGCTCATGCCGATCGTGCGCGCCGCGCTGACGTAGTCCTCCTCGCGCAATTCCATCACGCGGCCGCGGACCAGCCGCGCCAGCGGCGGCATGAAGCTGACGGTGATGGCCACCGTCAGGCCGACGGCGCTGGCGCCGACGACCGCGACGATCGCGATGGCCAGCACCATGCTCGGGATCGTGAGCAGCAGATCGATGAACGCCGTGACGACCGGTCGACGAAGCCGCCGAAATAGCCGGACGACCAGAGCCGAGCGCGACGCCGAGGACGCCGGCGATGGATGATCGAGACGACGGCGATCGAGCAGCGTGGTGCGCGTGCCGACGAGCATGCGCGAAAGGATGTCGCGGCCGACCTCGTCGACGCCGAACCAGTGCGCCGCCGATGGTGGATCGAGCAGCGCGAAAGGTCCTGCGCCAGTCGGGATCGTAGGGCGCGATCGCGCGCCCGAAGATCGGCAATCACGACAAACATCGAGCAGCAGCGTCGCGCCGATCCACAGGAACGCATTGCTTCGGCGCGGCGCGGCCCGGCGCTTCGCGCCACGATGGTGCTGGCGATGTCAGCCATAGCGGAGCCGCGGATTGATCTGCACGTAGAGGAGCTCGACCGCGAGGTTGATCAGCAGGAACGCCGGTGACGAAGAGCAGCGTGATGCCCTGCACCAGCGTGTAGTCGCGCACGCTGATGCCGGTGAGCAGCAGGTCGCCGATGCCGGGCCACGCGAACAGTCGTTCGACCACGACCGAGCCGCCGAGCAGGTATCCGGCCTGCAGACCGATCACTGTGACGGTCGGGATCATGGCGTTGCGCAGCACGTGGCGGGTAAGCGCACACGCTGCGATTGAGGCCCTTCGCGCGCGCGGTGCGCACGTAATCCTTGCGCATCTCCTCGATGACGACGCCGCGCGTCATGCGCGCGACCAGCGCGATCAGCCGGGCGGAGAGCGCGAGCGTCGGCATCACGATCGAAAGCGCGCCCGACAGGCCGAAGCTCGGCAGCCAGCCAAGCTTCACCGAGAAAACGGCGATCAGGATCATGCCCAGCCAGAAGTTGGGCACCGCGAGCAGCGCCGACCACGGAGCTTGAAATCGCGACGTCCGGCCATCGGTTCTGGAAGGCCGCGGCGGTCGACGCCGGCCGGAATACCGATGACGATCGTGACCAGGATCGCCGAGAACATGAGCAGCAGCGTCGCCGGGACTCGCTCGAGGATGCGCGGCAGCGGATTGCCCCGGAAGGTTGAGGAATAGCCGAAATCCCCACGGACAAGACCCGAACAGGTGCGTGCCGTATTGCTGGATCAGCGGACGGTCGAGGCCGAGCTGGACGCGGACATGTCTCGATCTCCGCCTGCGTGGCCGCCGAGCCCGGCGACGATCGCCGCCTCGTCACCCGGAACCGACTTGAAGATCACGAACAGGATCGTGATGACGCCAAAAGCGACGAGGGGAATGAGCGCGAACGCGAAAGGCGAGAAACCGTAGCATGGGTATCACATGGAGGCCGGCGAATGACCGCCGGCCTCCAAAGGCACTAGACGCCGGCGCGACGAACGACGGTGAACACGATCGGCCAAACCTCGACGCCGGTCACGTCCTTGGTCGTCGCCGAGATGTTCTCGTTGATCTGCAGCCATATGTACGGATTATCGTTCCATACGATCTGCTGGACCTTGGCAAGAGCAGCCATCTGCTTGGCCTGATCCGCGGTCGAATCAGCCTCCTTGCAGAAGCGAGTCGACCTCGGCGTTCTTGTAACGCCCGACATTCCACACGGCTGGCTTGCCAGCATCGTCGGGGTTCGACTTGAACAGCGACGACAAGTGATAGAGGCCTGACGCGTTCGACGGATTGAAGCCGAACATGGCGATATCCCACTTCAGGTCGGCCGGCGCCTGGCGCAGTTCATCCCAGTAGGAGCCGCCCTCGATCTTCGTGATGTCCACCTTCGACGCCGGCCTGACCGAGCGCGTTTGCGACGATCTCCGAGACCGAAACGTCGCCCGGGAAGAGACCTTGCGGCGTGAACATCTTCAGTGTCAGCGGCTTGTCAGGTCCGTAGCCGGCTTCCACGAGCAGCGCCTTCGCCTTCTCGACGTCGTAGGTCAATGGCGACACCGAGGCGTAGCCCACCGTGTTGAAAGCGAGCGGCGAATCCGGCGCCTTGGCGTAACCGAAGAAGACCTTCTCAGCGATGGTCGCCACCGGAACGGCCAGGTTCAGCGCCTTTCGCACCTTCGGATCGGCGAGCGGTCCCTTCGTCAGGTTGATGATGAAGCCGATGGGACGCAGGCCCGGCTTCGAAATCACGTGGATAGAAGCATCATCCTTG
>CAWGJV010000035.1:0-61271 GCA_963822975.1 uncultured Alphaproteobacteria bacterium | reverse complement strand
GTATCGCGTCGGCGCGCCACTCTTGAGGTGATGGTGCAGCGCCCGCCGGTCTCCACGTGCGCGGAGCCGGCCATCACCCGCCGCGCCGCCGCTGATCTTGTGCTCGCATGTTATTCATTTGCTCACTCGCGCTGGAGTGCAGGCCGACGGCGGATCGCGCCCGTCGTTGAAATCGTATACAGCTCCCGGCGACGGCGGAATATCTCGGTTGCTGTGATCGCCATCGGTGAATGTTCCAGGAAAACCTGGATCGATCGCGGCTGTCGCTCACCATGGCGTCGTGGTGTGCCGCCGAGCGCCAAGGTTGGTGATGACATCTCCGTCTTCTTCGATGGCGGCGTAGACGTCTCCTCTACCGATGGTCCGAACGGCTTGTGGTTGCGAACTTGTAGTGGTGAGTTTTCCACCACCGCGTCCGCATTCTGGGTGCGGCGGCTCGTCGAGCAGCGGCCGGCCGGCATCTCCTTGCCGATGTCGCCACATGTCCTCCAGTTCAAGACAGGATGCTGGCCGAGCCGTAGGACAGCTGGTGTCATGTTATCCAAGTGGCGTGTCGCACGGACTTTTCTACAGCTTCACGCGCCGTAGACTCGTCGCCATTGCCGCCGCTGATGGTGGGTTCGCCGACGGCGGTTGTGGTTGGCGTTTCCTCCTGCAGGCGGGCCGAATTCGAGCATCACCACGCGGCGAGCTCGCGGGTGGCGCCGGTGGTGATCTCGCCGGCCGAAAGCGCTTGGCGCAGGTGCCAGTGGGTGGGGGGGGCTCGAAGCCGAACGGCTCGGCATCGCGGAGAGCTCTCGCGGCCTGGTGCGGCGAAATCCCACGATGCGCTCGGCGCATCCGATCAGATGACGACGGCAACCGTGACCGTGACCGTCGTGCCGTGGAATGAGATTTTCACGCTCGTTGATCCTTGACCGCCGACTCACGGCAGGGCGCTTCGCCGTTGTCCTCGTCGAGGCGAGAGTCTGTCCCAATTTCTTGCGCCGTCTCAGCGAACCAAAGAGTCGCGGTCCTCCCGGTCCATTCCCTTGTCGACTGAGGTAATCGAAATCGCTGCCCTCTTCCAAGTATCCTTGCTGACTGAGCACCACCGGGGATTGGCTCGATCGTGCCGGTCTGCGGATGACGTCAGCAGTTCGAACAATTCGTCGAACGTGCCGAAGCCGCCCGGAAAGGCCGACCAGCGCCTTGGCGCAGCAGCAGGAAGTTTGCGCAGCGCGAAATGAAGCGGAGCAGAGTCGGGCGTAGACCCATACGCGGATTGGGGAACTGGCTCGCGCGGCAGCATGACCGTCTGAGGCCGAGGCCGCGCGCGCGTCGAAGGCGCCGCGATTGCAGTCTCCATCATGCCGGACGCCGCCGGTGGTCACCACCAGCCGATGATCGCCGAGTCCCCGGTCAGGCCCCCACGCCGCCCGAAGTCCAGCGTCGTAGAAGCGGCTCTTCGTAGGATGCCGGGCCATCATCGTCCGGCGCCGACTTGACCGCGGCCTCGAGGCTCCGGGGGCTGCTGATGCGGCGCTGCCGAAGACGACGACGGTGTGGTGGATATCGTTTTCGCAGGTATTCCGGCTTGAGGTCGCACTGCAGGCGCGGGTCGCGGGCGAGAACGCGCGTCGTCGTCGGCGGGACGGTAGCTCGGATGGCCTTCAGCCGGCCCGGCGCTTCCGGTTCGGCCTCGGGCAACGGCTGGTCGCGAACCGGATGGCGCGCCGGCACGCGCGGCGGACGGCGGTCGCTTGGAACTGGTCATGGAAGGTCCGGAGCCCGGCGGCCGCCGGATTTCGTCTGGCTTTCAGTTGCGCATCCAGGCCCAGCCGCGGCGGTTGGAGGGCTCATGCCCCCGCCGCCCGGCGCGGCTGGCAATTTGCCGGCGTTCGTCGGGGGTCAGGCCACATGACCAGCCGCTTCCCCCCGTCTTCCGGCGCATCGCGCGCAGCACGGCGGGCGCCGGTCAGGGCGCCTCCATCCGGCCACGCCCGCCGGCTGCCCGGCGGTGTCGGCTTCAACGTCGCCTCCATCCTCGCCCGGCTCGCCCGGGGCACGGCTGGTGACGCCGTGTCGGCGCCGACGTGGACGGCGTCGGCGGGTCCGCGCCCCGCCGGCATCACAATCCCCACCGCTATCGGCGTCTCGCAAGCGTCTGACCGCCGCCTATCACGCCGCCTTCGACTGTGCGACCCGACCACGGCATCGCCGAGAAACTTGCTGACGAGATGACCCCGCAGGCGGTCGGCGGCGCGGCGGCGAGCGGCCACGAGGACTTCTGGGTGGTCCGACCAACCTGCCGGAAGACCTCCGCCTTCCTCGCCGACGGTCGCCGACGGCCAAGGCGGTACGCCTGACGCCGCTCCTCAACCGCATCGGCTACCTGTTCGCCAACCGGCGGGAAGCCGCGGCGTCGGGCCGCGATCCGAACAGCGCCGGCGCCAGCTTGGCCCCGGCCGACGCGCACAACCAAGGTCGTGACGAGCTGGGACCCGGCGGTCCTCGCCGGCAGGCGCGCTCGTCTCAACGGTGCTGGCGATTCGCCGGCCGCATCGCGGCGATGACCGAGGGGCGGCCGCTCACCGCTTTCGGCCTCGCCGCCGCGGCGCTGACCATCGAGCACGGCGGCGTGGCGGCAGCGCCCTTCCGGCCGGGGCGCTCACGGCACGGATCGCCGCCGGCCCCGCCAGAAAGGCGCCCCCGTGAGCCCCCTGCTCGCGCCATCGCCCGAAGACGCCGATGCCGGCGCGGTGCGCGGCGATCATGGTGGCGGCGACGGTGGTGGCGCCGGTGCGGCCGGAGGCGAGGCCGTAGGCGAGGTCGGCGGAGGAGAGCTTGAGCACGTCGCGCGCCTGCGCCAGTGCCTCCAGTTCGGCCTGGCTGAGCCCGACCTTGATCCGGCCGCCGATGACCGCGATCGCGGCCGGCACGGCGCCCGCCGCCCGCACCACCGCCTCGACGGCCAGCGCGGTGTCGCGGTTCTCGGGCCACGGCATGCCGTGGCTGACGATGGTGGTCTCCAGCGCCACCACCGGCCGGCCGGCGGCGAGCGCATCGGCGACCTCGGGCGATGGTGCGAGCAGGGGGCTCACGGGGTCGCCTTGCTGGCGGGGCCGGCGGCGATCCGTGCCGTGAGCGCCCCCGGCCGGAAGGGCGCCGCCGCCACGCCGCCGTGCTCGATGGTCAGCGCCGCGGCGGCGAGGCCGAAGCGGATGGCGTCGGTGAGCGGCCGCCCCTCGGTCATCGCCGCGATGGTGCCGGCGGCCAGCGAATTGCCGGCGCCGTTGACGAGCGCACGTCGGTGCGCAGCGGCAGGAACGAGCGCGCATCGGCCGAGGCCGCGACGAAGACCGGGTCGTTGCCGCTGGTCACCACGACCTTGGTCGTGCGCGTGCGGGCGAGTTCCGCGGCCAGCCCGCCGCTGGCGCCGGCGCTGTTCGGATCGCGGCCGAGCAGCACCGCCGCCTCCCGCCGGTTGGCGAACAGGTAGCCGATGCGGTTGAGGAGCGGCGTCAGGCGTACCGCCTTGGCCGGCGAGACGGTCAGCGCCGCCAGCGGATTGCCGTTGGCGACCGCCTGCTCGGCGAGGAAGGCGAGGGTGTCTTCCGGCAGGTTGGCGTCGACCACCCAGAAGTCCTCGTGGCCGCTCGCCGCCGCGCCGCCGACCGCCTGCGGGGTCATCTCGTCGCAGACCTCCATGTCGGCGATGCCGATGATCAGGTCGCCGCGCTCGTCGAAGGCGGCGTGATAGGCGGCGGTCGGCAATGCTTGCGAGACGCCGATGGCGGTCGTGTCGATGCCGGCGGCGCCGGCCGCCGCGACGATCGCCTCGCCGTCCACGTCGGCGCCGACGCGCGTCACCAGCCGCGCCCCGACGCCGAGCCGGGCGAGGATGGAGGCGACGTTGAAGCCGACACCGCCGGGCAGCCGGCGGGCGTGGCCGGGATTGGAGGCGCCCATGACCGGCGCCCGCGTGCTGCGCGCGATGCGGTCGATGGTGGCGCCGCCGAAGACGGTCACCCGGTCGAAGCGGCGAAGCGGCTGGTCCATGTGGCCTGATCCCCAAGACACCGGAACGATTCCCGGCCGATCATAGCGCTGCCGGCCGCGCCGGGGACAGCGGGGGGCATGAGCCCTCCCAACCGCCGCGGCTTGGCCTTAGGATGCCGCGGGTCGACTTGAAAGCCGGACCGGCGAAATCCGCCGGCCGCCAGCTCCGGACGTGCCATTTCCATGACCAGTTCCAAGCGACCGCCGGCCTCCCGGCCGCGCGTGCCGGCGCCGCCCCATCCGCAGCTTCGCGACCAGCCGTTGCCCTCGGCGCGGCCGAAACCGCCCGAGGAGGACCCGGAAGCGCCGGGCCGGCTGGAGGCAATCCTCGCCAGCCCGAGCTACCGTCCCACCGACGACGACACCGCGTTCCTCGCCCGCGACGACGTCCGTGGCGTCCGCCTGCAGCTCGACTATCTCAAGCCGGAATACCTGCTCGAGGAAAACGATATCCACCACACCGTCGTCGTCTTCGGCAGCACGCGCATCTGCGAGCCGGCGGCGGCGGCGCGGCGGGTGGAGGACCTCGAGGCCGCGGTCAAGTCGGCGCCGGACGATCGCGAACTGGTGCGCCGGCTCGCCGTCGCCCGGCGCATCCTTGCCAAGAGTTGCTTCTACGACGTGGCGCGGGACTTCGGGCGGCTGGTGGGGACCTCCGACCGGGGCTCGGCGATCATCGGCTGGTGGTGACCACCGGCGGCGGTCCGGGCATCATGGAGGCTGCCAATCGCGGCGCCTTCGACGCCGGCGCGCAGACCGTCGGCCTCAACATCATGCTGCCGCGCGAGCAGTTCCCCAATCCCTATGTCACGCCGGAGCTCTGCTTCCGCTTCCACTATTTCGCGCTGCGCAAGCTGCACTTCCTGCTGCGCGCCAAGGCGCTGGTCGCCTTTCCGGGCGGCTTCGGCACGTTCGACGAATTGTTCGAACTGCTGACGCTCATGCAGACCCGCACGATCAAGCCGATGCCGGTGGTGCTGGTCGGCGAGGAATACTGGAAGGGGGCAGTCGATTTCGACTACCTCGTCGACGAGGGAGTCATCGACCGGGAGGACCGCGACCTCTTCTGGTTCGCCGAGACGGCGCAGGAGGTCTGGGACGGCATCCTCGCCTGGCACGAGGCCAACGGCGAACCCCTGCAGGTCAGTCGCATAGAGGATCAACGAGCGTGAAAATCTCATTCCACGGCGCCGACCGCACGGTCACCGGCTCCTGTCATCTGATCGAGTGCGCCGGAAAGCGCATCCTGGTCGATTGCGGCATGTTCCAGGGCAGCCGAGAGCTCTCCGAGGACAATGCCGAGCCGTTCGGGTTCGAGCCGGCGGCGATCGACTTCGTGCTGCTGACCCACGCCCACCTCGATCACTGCGGGCGCCTGCCGCTGCTCGCCAAGCGCGGCTTTCGCGGCGAGATCGTCGCCACCGGCGCCACCCGCGAGCTCGCCCGCGTGGTGATGCTGGATTCGGCCCGCCTGCAGGAGGAAGACGCCGACCGCAACCGCCGTCGGCGAACCCGCCATCACGGCGGCAATGGCGACGGGGAGCCGCTCTACGGCGTGCTCGACGCCATGAACGTGCTGGAATTCTTTGGACGCGAGGCGCACTACGACGCGCCGCTCGACATCGCCCCGGGCGTCCGCGCCACGTATTTCGACGCCGGCCATATCCTCGGCTCGGCCAGCATCCTGCTCGAACTGGAGGAGAACGGCGCCCGCCGGCGGGTGGTCATGTCGGGCGACATCGGCAATGCCGGCCGGCCGCTGCTCAATCCGCCCAAGCAGCCGCCGGAATGCGACGTGGTGGTCATGGAAACCACCTACGGCGACCGCAACCACAAGCCGTTCGGACCGTCGGTAGAGGAATTCTACGCCGCCATCGAAGAGACCTTCCGCCGCGGCGGCAATGTGGTGATCCCGACCTTCGCGCTGGAACGGGCGCAGGAACTGCTCTACGCGCTCCACGACGCCATGGTGAGCGACGGCCGGCTGCCGCGATCGATCCAGGTTTTCCTCGATTCACCGATGGCGATCACGGCGACCGAGATATTCCGCCATCACCGGGAGTGCCTGTCGGACGAGGTCGCCGACCTCTTCGCCGACGGGCGCGATCCGCTGTCGGTTCCCGGCCTGCACCTCACGCGCGAGTTGGCCGAATCGATGAGCATCAACAAGATCAGCGGCGGCGCCGTCATCATGGCCGGCTCCGGCATGGCGACCGGCGGGCGCGTGCGCCACCACCTCAAGCATAACCTGTGGCGCGCCGACGCCGGCATCATCTTCGTCGGATTCGCGGCGGCGGGCACGCTGGCGCGCATCATCATCGACGGGGCGAAGAGCGTGCGCATCTTCGGCGAGGAGATTCCGGTCAAGGCGAAGATCCACACGATCGGCGGCTTCTCGGCCCATGCCGGCCAGCAGGAACTGATCGCCTGGCACAAGTCGTCGCGGGCGGCCCGCACCTACCTGGTCCACGGCGACGAGAAGGTGATGAAGACCTTCGCCCCGCTTCTGCAGGACACCGAGGCGGTGATGCCGGCGATGAACGCCGAGTTCGAGCTCTAGGCGCCGCATGGACGACGATGACGATCCCGGCGATCTGACCCACGCCGCGCCCGCCTACAAGCGGGCGCTGTGGATCGTCACGGTGCTCAATATCGGCTACGGCGTCGTCGAAGTGGGTGGCGGCTTCCTCGCCGGGTCGCAGGGCCTCAAGGCCGATGCTCTCGATTTCCTGGGCGACGGCACGATCACGCTGCTCGGGCTCGTCGCGATCGGCTGGGGGGCCGCATGGCGGGCACGGGCGGCGCTGCTCCAGGGCATCTTCCTCGCCGGCATGGGGCTCGGCGTGCTGGCGGCGACGGCCTATCGCGTCCTCGTGGCGCATGTTCCTGCGGCGGAGCTGATGGGCGTGCTCGGCGTTGCAGCCTTCGCGGTCAATGTGATCTGCGCCGCCATCCTGGTGAAGCATCGCCACGGCGACGCCAATGTTCAGGCGGTGTGGCTGTTCAGCCGCAACGATGCGCTCGGCAATGCCGCGATTGTCGTTGCGGCGGTGTTGGTGGCGTGGACGGGGACAGCGTGGCCCGATCTGATCGTGGCGGCGGTTATCGCCGGTCTGTTCCTGCAATCGGCGTGGCGCATCATTGTGACGGCCCGTGGGGAACTGGCGGAACAAGGCTGAGATCAGCAGCGGAAGTCCCGTCGATGCCCTATGCTTGACCTATCGCTGACAGGTGACCGTCAGCAGCCATGACGAAGCGGCGAGAGCCATGAAGAAGAGCGGTCTGGAGGAAAACATGGGAGGAGACTCTCCCTGCCGACCTGATCGACGCGCGAATTGAAGCGCTGGGTGACTGGCGCGGCGAGACGCTCGCCCTGCTGCGAAGTCTCATCAGGGAGGCGGACCCGGACGTGGTCGAGGCGGTGAAATGGCGCAAGCCGTCGAACCCCCTGGGCGTTCCGGTGTGGGAGCACGCCGGCCTGATCTGCACCGGCGAGACCTACAAGGACAAAGTGAAGCTGACCTTCGCCAAAGGCGCCGCGCTCAAGGACCCGTCACGCCTGTTCAACGCGAGCCTGGACGGCAACGTCAGGCGCGCCATCGATTTCCACGAGGGCGACCGGATCGACGGAAAGGCGCTGAAGGCGCTCGTTCGCGCCGCCGTGGCGCTGAACACGTCCTCGACCGGCCGGCGATGAGAACCGGGGCATGGCCTGACTTCCGGCCCTCTTGCGTGATGAGAACAAACCGTGTACAAGCGTTCTCACATACCGGGGCGCGAATCTTTCAACCGTCATTTGATCGCATCCGGTGCCTGTGGAACAAGGAGCACCTACAATGGCCGCAACGCCTCTTCGCGTGATCGAGGGTAACTCCATGGACAAGTCGAAGGCGCTCGATGCGGCGCTCAGCCAGATCGAACGGGCCTTCGGCAAGGGCTCGATCATGCGCCTCGGCCAGAACGAGGCGACGGTCGATATCGCCACCGTGCCGACCGGTTCGCTCGGGCTCGACATCGCGCTCGGTATCGGCGGCCTGCCGCGCGGCCGCGTCGTGGAGATCTACGGGCCGGAATCCTCGGGCAAGACGACGCTTGGCGCTGCATGTCATCGCCGAGGCCCAGAAGGCCGGCGGCATCTGCGGCTTCATCGATGCCGAGCACGCGCTCGACGCCGGCTATGCCCGCAAGCTCGGCGTCAATCTCGACGATCTGCTCATCTCGCAGCCCGACACCGGCGAACAGGCGCTGGAGATCACCGACACGCTGGTGCGCTCCGGCGCGGTCGACGTGCTGGTGGTCGATTCGGTCGCCGCGCTGACGCCGCGCGCCGAAATCGAGGGCGAGATGGGCGATCAGCTCCCCGGCCTGCAGGCGCGGCTGATGAGCCAGGCGCTGAGAAAGCTCACCGGCTCGATCTCGCGCTCCAACACCATCGTCATCTTCATCAACCAGATCCGCATGAAGATCGGCGTCATGTTCGGCAACCCGGAGACGACCACCGGCGGCAACGCGCTGAAGTTCTACGCTTCGGTGCGTCTCGACATTCGCCGCATCGGCTCGATCAAGGATCGCGACGAGGTGGTCGGCAACCAGACCCGCGTCAAGGTGGTCAAGAACAAGCTGGCGCCGCCGTTCAAGCAGGTCGAGTTCGACATCATGTACGGCGAGGGCATCTCCAAGACCGGCGAGCTGGTCGATCTCGGCGTCAAGGCCGGCATCGTCGAGAAGTCCGGCGCCTGGTTCTCCTATGACAGCCAGCGCCTCGGCCAGGGGCGCGAGAACGCCAAGCTGTTCCTCAAGGATAATCCGGAGATCGCCGCCGTCATCGAGCAGGCGATTCGCGCCAATGCCGGGCTGATCGCCGAGAAGTTCCTCGAGAAGGGCGGTCCGGAGGACGACAGCGGCGACGACGCCATCGAGGCGTAGGCGCCGCATGCCCAGGCCGGTGCTCGGCCACCTGTCTTTCGGGGTGGCCGACCTTGAACGAGCCGGGCGGCTTCTACGATGCGGTCCTGGCGCCGCTCGGCTGGCGACGGGACTGGACCGAGGATCAGGGTATTGGCTTTGGCGAGCCCGGAGCCGGCGAGTTGGCGCTGTTCGCTCATCCCGCCGACGCCCGTCCTCCCGGTCCCGGCTTTCATCTGGCGTTCAATGCGCCGTCCCGCGCGGCGGTGGATGCGTTCCATGCCGCGGCGTTGGCGACGGGAGGGACCGACGCGGGCCGGCCCGGACTGCGGCCGCACTACAGCCCGACCTATTATGCGGCCTTCGTGATCGATCCGGACGGCCACAAGCTGGAAGCGGTCCACCAGTAACCCGGGACCGCGGAGGAAAACATGGACCAGCGTGTCAGCCTGATCACCCTCGGCGTCGCCGACCTTGCCCGCTCGTTGCGCTTCTACGAGGCGCTCGGCTGGAAGCGTGGCAACAAGGACGAGGGCGTTGTCTTCTTCCAGGTTCCGGGCGCGGTCTTCGCCCTGTGGTCGCGGGCGTCACTCGCCGAGGATGCTCGCGTGGCCGACACCGGAGCGTCCTTCGGCGGCATCACACTGGCCTACAATGCCCGCTCGAAAGATGAGGTCGATGCGGTCCTTGCCGAGGCGAAAGCGGCCGGGGCCACCATTTGAAGCCGGCCGAGGAGGTCTTCTGGGGCGGCTATTCCGGCTATTTCGCCGATCCGGACGGCCACCCGTGGGAAGTTGCCTGGAATCCGGGCTGGTCGCTGGATGACGTGGGCCGGGTGAGCCTTCCGGGCTAGGCGCGCCCTCACTGCTTATGGACAGGTCCGGCGCCGGGGCTGTAGAACCCGGCGGTTGCGGCGCGCCCGCCCTTTCCCGAGCCCAGAACGTCATGAACAGCGTCAACGACATCCGTTCCCATTTTCTCGGTTATTTCGAGAAGAACGGGCACACGCTCGTGCCGTCGGGCCCGCTGGTGCCGCGCAACGACCCGACGCTGATGTTCACCAATGCCGGCATGGTCCAGTTCAAGGACTATTTCACCGGCCGTGCGCAGGCCGCCCTATCCGCGCGCGACAACCTCGCAGAAATGCGTGCGCGCCGGCGGCAAGCACAACGATCTCGACAATGTCGGCTACACCGCGCGCCACCACACCTTCTTCGAGATGCTCGGCAACTTCTCCTTCGGCGACTATTTCAAGGAGCAGGCGATCGAGCTGGCCTGGACGCTGGTCACCAAGGAGTTCGGTCTCGCCAAGGACAAGCTCCTCGTCACCGTCTATGTCGATGACGACCACGCCTTCGATCTGTGGAAGAAGATCGCCGGCTTCCCCGACGAGCGCATCATCCGCATCGCGACCAGCGCCAATTTCTGGCAGATGGGCGACACCGGCCCGTGCGGGCCGTGCTCGGAGATCTTCATCGATCAGGGCGAAGCGCTCGCGGGCGGGCCGCCGGGCAGCCCCGACGAGGACGGCGACCGGTTCCTCGAATTCTGGAACCTGGTGTTCATGCAATACGAGCAGGTGCCCGGCGGCGAGCGCGTGCCGCTGCCGCGCCCGTCGATCGACACCGGCATGGGCCTGGAGCGCATCGCCGGCATCCTGCAGGGCGTCCAAGAATGTCTACGACATCGACCTGTTCAAGACGCTGATCGCGGCGTCCGTCGAGATCATCGGCGTGCCGGCGACGGGGAAGAACCAGGCCAGCCATCGGGTGATCGCCGATCACCTGCGCGCGTCGAGCTTCCTGATCGCCGACGGCGTGCTGCCGTCCAACGAGGGCCGCGGCTACGTGCTCCGCCGGATCATGCGCCGCGCCATGCGCCATGCGCATCTGCTCGGTGCGCCCGAGCCGGTGATGTACCGCATGGTGCCGACGCTGGTCGCCGAGATGGGCCGCGCCTATCCGGAACTGGTGCGCGCCGAGGCGCTGATCGCCGAGACGCTGAGGCTCGAGGAGACCCGCTTCCGCCGCACGCTGGCGCGCGGGCTGACGCTGCTCGACGAGGCGACGCACGACGCTCGGCGCCGGCGATACGCTCGCCGGCGACGTCGCCTTCCGGCTCTACGACACCTTCGGCTTCCCGCTCGACCTCACCGAGGATGCGCTGAAGGCGCGCGGCATCGCGGTCGATACCGCCGGGTTCGACCAGGCGATGGAGAAGCAGAAGGAAGAAGCGCGGGCGAGTTGGGCGGGCTCCGGCGAGGCGCAGACCGAGCCGATCTGGTTTCGCCTGCGCGAGTCGCTGGGGGCGACCGAGTTCCTCGGCTACGAGACCGAATCCGCCGAGGGCGAAATCCTGGCGCTGGTCCAGGACGGCGAGGCGGTGCAGCAGGCGAAGGCCGGCGAGACGGTGGCGGTCGTCGTCAACCAGACGCCGTTCTACGCCGAGTCCGGCGGCCAGGTCGCCGATACCGGCGCTGATCGCGGGCGACGACGGCGGCGCCATCATCGACGACGTGCAGAAGCGCGCCGACGGTCTCTATCGTCCATTCCGGCAAGGTCGAGGACGGCGCGCTCAGCGTCGGCGACGCGGTGCGCCTCGTCGGTCGACGGGCCGCGGCGCGCGATGATCCGCGGCAATCACTCCGCCACCCACCTGCTGCATGCGGCGCTTCGCAAGGTTCTCGGCACCCATGTGGCGCAGAAGGGCTCGCTGGTCGCGCCCGATCGCCTGCGCTTCGATTTCTCCCATCCGAAGCCGATGGACGCCGCCGAGATCGAGGCGGTCGAGGACCTCGCCAACGCGGTCGTGCTTGAGGACGCGCCGGTGGTCACCCGGCTGATGGACCGCGACGAGGCGATGAAGTCCGGCGCCATGGCGCTGTTCGGCGAGAAGTACGGCGACGAGGTCCGCGTCGTGTCGATGGGCACGACGCCCGGAGAGCATCACGCGGCAAGACCTATTCGGTCGAGCTCTGCGGCGGCACGCATGTCGGGCGGACCGGCGAGATCGGCCTGGTCACCCTTGTCGGCGAGAGCGGCGTGGCGGCGGGCGTGCGCCGCATCGAGGCGCTGACCGGCGCGGCGGCGCGCAAGCATCTTTCCGAGCAGGACAAACGCCTGCGGGCGGTGGCCATGGCGCTGAAGTCGCGCCCGGAGGACGCCGCCGAGCGCGTCCAGGTGCTGGTCGAGGAGCGCCGCAAGCTCGAGCGCGATCTTGCCGATGCGCGCAAGAAGCTCGCCATGGGCGGCGGCGGCAACGGCGCCGACGGCGACGTTCGCGACGTCGGCTCGGTCAAGTTCCTCGGCCGCACCGTCGCCGGTATTCCGCCACGCGACCTCAAGGGGCTGGTCGATGCGGGCAAGCGCACGGTCGGCTCCGGCGTGGTCGCCATTGTCGGCGTTGCCGACGACGGCAAGGCGGGGATCGTGGTCGGCGTCACCGACGACCTGACCGAGCGCTACAACGCGGTCGATCTCGTGCGCGCCGGCGCCGAAGCACTGGGCGGCAAGGGTGGCGGCGGCCGGCCCGACATGGCCCAGGCCGGCGGCCCGGACGGCGCCCAGGCCGATGCCGCGCTTGCGGCGGTTGCGGCTGCCATAGCCGCTCGCTGACGCCGCATCCGGCGAATCCCGTTCCGTGCTAGGTGTCGGAACGCGTTCCGACCGGAGAAACCGCGCCCGGGGCCCATGTTCGAAGGTGGCTGGCTCAAGGACCTGATGATCGTGCTCGCCACGGCGGGCGTGCTCGTGCCGCTGCTTGGCTGGCTGAGGGTCGGCATCGTGCCCGGCTTCCTCGCCGCCGGCGTCGTGCTGGGGCCGGGCGGCCTCGGCCATCTGGTCGGCGTCGTGCCGTGGCTGGATGCGGTCACGTTCTCAGGCCCGGAGCGGGTCGAGCCGTTCGCGGAACTCGGCGTGCTCTTCCTCCTGTTCGTGATCGGGCTCGAATTCTCCTTCGATCGTCTGTGGTCGATGCGGCGCATGGTGTTCGGCGCCGGCTCGGCGCAGTTCATCGTCGCCACCGCGCTGATCCTCGTCTCGGTCATGTGGTTCACGCGCAGCTTCGCCGCGGCCCTGGTCGTCTCGCTGGCCTTCGCCCTGTCCTCCACGGCGGTCGGCTCGCAGGTGCTCATCGAGGCGCGGCGCTTCGCGAGTCCCGCCGGGCGGTTGTCGCTGGCGGTGCTCCTGTTCCAGGACCTGATGGTCGTGCCGGTGGTCATTGTCGTCGACCTGCTTGCCGGCCAGGAGGTGGCGCTCTCCGGCGCGGTGATCCGCGCGATCGTCATCGCGGTGGCCGGCGTCGGCATCATCGTGGTCGCCGGACGCTTCGTGGTCGGGCCGCTGATGCGGCTGGCGGCGGGCACCGGCAGCCGCGAAACGGTTGTCGCCATCGCCATGTTCCTGGCCATCGGCGCCGCCATCCTCACCGCCTGGCTGGGCCTGTCGGCGGCGCTCGGCGCCTTCCTTGCCGGCATCCTGCTCGGCGAGAACGAATATCGTCACCAGCTTCAGGTCGACCTCGAGCCGTTCAAGGGCCTGCTCCTCGGCCTGTTCTTCATGACCGTCGGCATGAGCATTGACGTGGTCGCCACGGCAGCGGAACTGCCGCTGCTGGTCCTGCTGGTCGTCTCGCTGCTGGCGCTCAAGATCGTCGCGATGGGGGCCGCCGGCCGGCTTTGGCGCATGCCGCTTCCGGTGGTGGTGGAGTCGGCCTTCGTGCTCGCCGGCGCCGGCGAGTTCGCCTTCGTCGTCTTCACGCTGGCGCGTGGCGCCGAGCTGATCAGCGGTCGCGTGCTGGAGGTTGCGATCATCGTTGCTGCGGTCTCGATGCTGGCGACGCCCCTGGTCGCTGCCGCTGGCCGGCGCATCGCGTTGCGGCTTGACGCGCGTCGCGACAACCGCGCACACGGCGTCGGCGACGCGCCCGAATTCCACGACCATGTGGTTATCGGCGGTTTCGGCCGGGTCGGCGAGATGGTGGCGCGCGTGCTCGATGCGGAGCAGATTCCGTATATCGCACTTGATCTCAATGCCGTCCGCGTCGCGGAGAAGCGCAGGGACGGCCGCCCGGTCTTCTATGGCGATGCCAGCCGGCGGGAGATTCTGGAGCGGGTCGGCGGCGGGTCGGCGCGGGCTTTCGTGGTCACGCCGGACGCTCCCGCGGCGGCCGAGCTGATGGTCCGGGCGATCCGGCAGGCCTGGCCGGACGCGGCGATTCACGCCCGCGCCCTCGACGCCGATCATGCCCGTCGCCTTGCCGATGTCGGTGCGAGCGACGTGGTGCCTGAGGCGCTGGAGGGCAGCCTGCAACTGGCCGGGCGCGTGCTTGCCGGGGTTGGTCTGCCGGACGAGGCAGTAGACGCGCGACTGGCCGTGCAGCGCGAGATCGAGATCAGGCAGCTCGCCGGGAAGGGCGGGGCCGCATGAGCAGTCGCGATTCCGGGGCGACCAGCGAGGACTGAATGGCACGGAAGGGTTCGTCCATGGCCAAAGAGAAAGCCGTCGGCCAAAAGATGGTCGGCGTCCGTCGCCGCCTGTACGAGATTCTCGAGCTTGCGCCCCGCGACGATCGCCTCAGCCTTGCAGTCAACCGCCTGCTCGTGCTGCTCATTGTCGTCAATCTTGCCGCTGTCGTTCTGCAGTCGGTGCCTTCGGTGGAGGCCGCATATCGCATTCCGTTCACGGTCATCGAGGTCTTCTCGCTGATCGTGTTCACGGTGGAGTACGGTCTCCGCCTGTGGGTTGCCGACGAGTCGCCTTTCGACACCGGGCGCTGGGGACCGCGGCTCGGCTACCTGCGGAGCGCGCCCGGCATTGTCGATCTGCTGGCCATTCTGCCGTTCTGGATCGGCATCTTCTTTCCCCTCGATCTGCGCGCGCTGCTCGTCTTCCGCATCGTCCGCTTTCTCAAGCTGGTCCGCTATTCGCCGGCCATGCGCTCGCTGCTCGATGCGCTCTACGGCGAGCGGCGCGCCCTGTTCGGGTGCTTCGTCATCATGGTCGGCATCGCACTGACGTCCGGATCGCTCATGTATTTCGTCGAGCGCGAGGTTCAGCCGGACAAGTTCGGCACCATCCCCGACGCCATGTGGTGGGCGATCGTCACGCTGGGCACCATCGGCTACGGGGACGCCGTGCCGGTGACGGGACTCGGCCGCTTCGTCGGCGTCCTCACCATCTTCGCCAGCCTTGTGATGATCGCGCTGCCGGTCGGCATCGTCGCCACCGCCTTCGCCAACGAGGTCCATCGCCGCGATTTCGTCGTCACCTGGGGCATGGTGGCGCGGGTGCCGCTGTTCTCCGGCCTGAGTGCGCGGGAAATCGCCGACATCATGCGGCTGCTGAGCGCCCAGACCGTCGAGGCCGGCGGCGTCATCGTTCGTCGCGGCGAGCCGGGGCGGTCGATGTATTTCATCACGGCCGGCGAGGTAGAGATCGACCTGCCGGACCAGCGCGTGCGCCTCGGGGTGGGTCATTTCTTCGGCGAAGTCGCCGTGCTCCGCCGGACGCGGCGCTCGGCGACGGCAACCGCCCTCGCGCGCAGCAATCTCCTCATTCTCAACGGCAACGACCTGCATGCGCTGATGGACCGCGACAGCCGGCTCGCCAAGCGGATCAGGGACGTGGCGCGCGATCGCGTCGGCACCGAAGTCGTCGGTCGCAGCGGCGATATTGTCAGCGAAGAGATCGACGAGGAAGAATAGAGGGACGGCGCAACGGGTTCAGCGCCCGGCGAGCGCCGGCCCAATGAGGTCGATGCGGTTGGTCCACACCATGCCGTCGAAGCGGGCAGGGACCGCCGCGAGTTCGGACGGATCGTCGATGCCGCTGGAGAAGCCGCTGCCGTCGTAGGGGCCGAGCAGCACGACCGTGGTGCCGAAGGCGCCGAGGCGGGCGGTGAGCCGGTTCGGGAATCCCCAGGCGAAACGGGCGTAGTTGACCGGCACCATGAACAGAGTGCCGCGGCATTCGTCCGGAACGATGCCGAGCCAGCCGAGGAGTTCATAGCGGATCAGGCACCGCTTTGCCGCGTCGGTGGCGAGCACCTTCATCTTCGGCAGGGCTGCGGCGAAGACCTCGATGGCCTTGCCGCCGCCATAGACCCAGATCAAGGCCTGCCGCTCGCTCGGCAGCGCCGCGATCTTTTCGGCCAGAAGCCGGCCCTCGTCAGGGTCGTCGCTCTTGATGTTGATGAGGAACCGCCGGTCGGGAAACCGGGCGAGCACCTCGCTGAGCGTCGGCATCAGGCCGATGCCCTGGCCACGGAATGGATGGGTCTTGCCGCCGTCGGCGGTGTAGCCGTAGCCGATATCGAGGGCTTCCAGTTCGGCGAGGCTGTGCTCGCGGGTGACGCCGTGGCCGTCCGTGCGGCAATCGAGCGTCCAGTCGTGGAAGACGACGAAGTGTCCGTCGGTCGTCGGGTGGACGTCGAACTCCACCATGTCGGCGCCGGCCGCGAACGCCGCGGCGAAGCCCGTGATGGTGTTCTCGAGGTAGGGATGCTCGGGCGGGAAGATGCGCTCCGCGGTGCAGGTTTCGCCGGTCAAGCCCGTCGCGGTGGAACGTCTGGCCGAGGCCGCGATGGGCGATGATCCTCGGCTTGGCGGCGGGCGCGGGCGCGAACTGGCTGGCATTGACGACGAAGACCGCCGCCGCAACGGCGAGAACAAGTAGCGCCAGAACGCGCAGGATGCGGAGAAAGCGACGCATAGGCCCCCGGAAAGAATCCGGGAGAGCTTGCGCGCGAAGGCGACGAAAAGAGGGCGCTGCCGTCTCAGCCCATCGCCTTCTTCAGGTTCTCGTCGACCTTGTCGAGGAAGCCTTCCGTGGTCAGCCACTTCTGGTCGGGCCCGACAAGGAGAGCCAGGTCCTTGGTCATGAAACCGGACTCGACGGTGGCGACGCAGACTTTCTCCAGCGTGTCGGCGAAGCGGGCGAGGTCGGCATTGTCGTCGAGCTTGGCGCGGTGGGCGAGGCCGCGGGTCCAGGCGAAGATCGAGGCGATCGAGTTGGTCGAGGTGGCGTTGCCCTTCTGGTGTTCGCGGTAGTGGCGGGTGACGGTGCCGTGGGCGGCCTCGGCCTCCACGGTCTTGCCGTCCGGGGTGGCCAGCACCGAGGTCATCAGGCCGAGCGAGCCGAAGCCCTGCGCCACCGTGTCGGACTGCACGTCGCCGTCGTAGTTCTTGCAGGCCCAGATATAGCCGCCGGACCATTTCAGCGCGGCGGCGACCATGTCGTCGATCAGCCGGTGCTCGTAGGTGATGCCGGCTTTCTTGAAGTCGGCGGCGAACTCGGCGTCGAAGACCTCCTGGAAGATATCCTTGAAGCGGCCGTCATAGGCCTTGAGGATGGTGTTCTTGGTGGACAGGTAGACTGGATACTTGCGCGTCAGGCCGTAGTTCAGGGAGGCGCGAGCGAAATCGCGGATCGAATCGTCGAGGTTGTACATGGCCATGGCGACGCCGCCGCCGGGCGCCGAGAACACCTCGTGCTCGATCGTCTTGCCGTCATCGCCGACGAACTTGATGGTCAGCTTGCCCTTGCCGGGGAAGCGGAAGTCGGTGGCGCGGTACTGGTCGCCGAAGGCGTGACGGCCGATGATGATGGGCTTCGTCCAGCCGGGCACCAGGCGCGGCACGTTCTTGCAGATGATCGGCTCGCGGAAGATTACCCCGCCGAGGATGTTGCGGATGGTGCCGTTCGGCGAGCGCCACATCTTCTTCAGGTTGAATTCCTTCACCCGCGCTTCGTCGGGGGTGATGGTGGCGCATTTGACGCCGACGCCGTGCTTGCGGGTGGCCTCGGCCGCATCGATTGTGACCTGGTCGTCAGTGGCGTCGCGGTTCTCGATGCTGAGATCGTAGTAGAGCAGATCGACGTCCAGATACGGGGTGATCAGCTTGTCCTTGATGAGCTGCCAGATGATGCGGGTCATCTCGTCGCCGTCCATTTCGACAACGGGCTTGGCGACCTTGATTTTGGCCATGAATCGGGAACCTTCGATCTCGGGAGGAGGGCACGGCGGAAGAAGACGGCGCTTCAATAACAGCGGCGGGCGCGCGCGCCAAGACACCACAAAAAGGCAGGCGGGCCGCGACGGCGGCGGTCGCCGTCGCAGCCGGTCAATCGGCGAACGTTCTCGCTGCTACGTGACCTCGACCACGGCCTCGCCCGATACCGGGTCGGTGACGCCCAGGCCGCCGCCCAGGTCTTCCAGCAGCCCGCGCACGGTGTCGAGGAAGGCGATCATCTCAGGACGCGCGGCGACGATGTCGCTCATCGCCCCCCATTCGCCGACGAAGCAATAGCTGCCCTCGCCGGTATTGACGAGGGCGCCCTTGCGGAAGCCCTTCATCTTTGCGCTGTTCAAGGCGCGGTGCGCCTCTTCGAATGCCTTTTCGCTGCCCGGCTTCACCCGGAAACGCACGACATTGTAGGCGGTCATGGCAAACCCTCCCTGCCGCAGCGGAACCACCGTCGGGATGTGACGGCGGCCCCACCTTAACAGAAAGTCGCGGTCAGCCGGTCATCAACCGGCGGCCGGCGAGGGCGATCATGATGTAGCTCCAGCCGCTGAAGATCAGCGAGATGCCGGCGAGTGTGCCGAGCGCCCAAAGCGCCGAAATCGGCCAGTTGGAGACGATCATCAGGCCGACGATCAGCGCGAGCACGCCCGCCACGGCGATCCAGCCCCAGCCGGTATGCGGCCGGTAGCGGAATGCCAGCACAAGTTGCACGACGCCCTTGGCGAGAAAGACCGCGCCGATGAACAGCGTCAGCGTCGCCGTCGCCGCCACCGGATTCATCAGGGAAGCGATTCCGCCGACAACGAAGACCAGGCCGATGATGAGCTGCCAGATGAAGCCGGCCCAGCTGCGTATGCTCCAGGCCTGGATGAGCTGCACCGCCCCGACGAGGATCAGCGTCCAGCCAACGACGATCGCCACGGTGACGCTGGCGAGGAACGGCATGGTGATGGCGAAGACGCCGCCGACGATGAACACGATGCCAAGGGCCAGGAACCAGCCCCAGTGGTCGCGCACCTGCGCCATGGCGGGACGCGGCATGGACGTATCGGTCACGATTGCCTCCTCCGGGTAAACTCGTTGCCCGGCCATTCTACACCGAACCGGCACGGCAATTCCGCTGCGGCGAGGAATGGGGTAGGACGGCGGCCATGTCCGATCCCACACAGAATCCGCCGAAACCTGGCTCGCCCGCAATCGTGCTGGTCGAGCCGCAACTCGGCGAGAATATCGGCACGGCTGCGCGGGCGATGGCCAATTTCGGCCTTTCCGACCTCCGCGTGGTCAATCCGCGTGAGGGCTGGCCGAACGAACGGGCGGTGGCGGCGGCCAGCCGCGCGCCGGTGATCGACGCGGCCCGCATTTACGGGACCGTTGCCGAGGCGGTCGCCGACCTCAATTTCCTCTACGCCACCACGGCGCGGTCGCGCGAGGTGGCCAAGCCGGTCGTCGGACCGCGGGCGGCGGCCGAGGCGACGCGGAGCCGCATCGCGGCCGGAGCAGGGGTCGGCATCCTTTTCGGGCGCGAGCGCAGCGGACTGACCAACGAGGAAGTCTCGCTCGCCGATGCCATCCTGACCCTGCCGGTCGATCCGGGCTTCTCCTCGCTCAATGTGGCCCAGTCGGTGCTGATCGTCGCCTATGAGTGGCGATTGTCGGGACTCGCCGGCGAGGCCGCCGGCCTGCCCTTCGACGGCGGCATTGCGCGTGCCGCGCCGCGCGCGGAACTGCTGCGGATGTTCGAGCATTTCGAGGGCGCGCTCGACCGCGCCAGCTTCTTCCGGCCGCCGGAGAAGCGCGGTCACATGGTGCTGGCGCTCCGCTCGATGCTGCAGCGTGCCGGGCTCACCGAACAGGAGGTGAGAACGCTGCGCGGCGTGATCGCGGCGCTCGACCGCCGCCCGACGCGGCCGCACGTGGCTGCCGACGGGTCGCTGACGACCGAACGGGCGAAGGACGAGGCCGACGAGACGTGAAGCTGCTGGTCTTCGATTCCGGCATCGGCGGGTTGTCCGTGGCCCGCGAGATCCGGCGCGCGCTGCCGGGCGTGGCGATCGACTATGTCGCCGACGATGCCGGTTTTCCCTACGGCGACCGGGAGGAGGGGGCGCTCAGCGACCATGTGGTCTCCCTGCTCGGTGACCTGATCGCAGAGACCGCGCCGGATGCGGTGGTGATCGCCTGCAACACGGCGTCGACGCTGGTGCTGCCGCCGCTCCGCGCCCGCCATCCGATCCCGATCGTCGGCACGGTGCCGGCGATCAAGCCGGCGGCGGAGCGGACGCTGAGCGGCCAGATCAGCGTGCTCGCCACCTTCGGCACCATGCAGCGGGACTACACGCGCAGCCTGATCCGGCAATTCGCCGGACACTGCCACGTGCGCCTGGTCGGCTCGGCCAATCTGGCGCCGCTGGCCGAGGCGCACATGCGCGGCGAAGCGGTGACGGATGCCGAGCTGTGGACGGAGATCGAGCCGGCCTTCGTCGAGCGCGAGGGCGCGCGGACCGACGTGATCGTGCTCGCCTGCACGCATTATCCCTTCCTGATCGACCGTTTCGAGCGGCTGGCGCCGTGGCCGGTCGCCTGGATCGATCCCGCGCCGGCCATTGCCCGCCGGGTGGTCGAGGTTGTCGGCCCCGATGCGGCGGCGGGGCCGGGGGGCGGCACGGCTCGGCTGACCTCGGGCAGGCCCTGGCCGGGCCGATTGGCGCCGGTGCTGGACGCCATCGGCCTGACGATGGCTGTGCCCGGTTAGCGCCCGGCTTTCGCGGTCAGGCGCAGCGCAACCGCGCGCCAGATCAGGCCAACGGCGATGAGCCCCAGGCCGGCCAGCCAGATGTCGCGTTCGACCCAGAACGCCAGGAACAGGCAGGCTGCGAGCCCGGCCCAGGCGAGCCAGCGCGGATAGAGACGCTTCTCCGTCGGCAGACGCAGCGCCGCAAGGTTGGTGATCGCGTAGTAGATCAACACGTTGAAGGCACTGAACGACCAGGTCGTCTTCACGTCGCCAACGGACGTCAGCGCGGCGACCGCGATGCCGACAACGACGATTGCCGCGGCCGGCGAGCCGCGGCGGTCGACGTTGGCCAATGCGCCGGGCATGTCGCGGCGGCGGCCCATCGCAAGCAGCACGCGCGACAGGCCGAGGATCAGATTGAGAAGGACGCCGAGCATCGCAGTGATGGCGCCGAGGGACACGATCCAGGCCGCCGCCGGAAGGTCGAAGCTCCTGGCTGCGGTTGCCAGCGGCGCGGCGACGCCGCGAACCGCGGCGGCTAGACCGCTCGCGCCGAGCGTCGCGACGCCGACAGCGCCAACGGCGACATAGAGAACGGCGGAGATTGCCAGGGTCGCGATGATGGCGCGTGGAATTGTCCTGCGCGGCTCCCTGACCTCCTCTCCGAGGGTGGCGAGCCGCGCATAGCCGGTGAACGCCACGAACATGAGGGCGGTGGCCTGCAACAGCCCGGCGGCGGGCCCATTGTCGCCGGCGGCGAAGAATGGCTGCCAGGGCTGGCTGCCACGGGACAGGATCGTCGCGCCGCCGGCGGCGACGAAGACGAGGAGGGCAAGCAGCGTTGTCGCCACGATGACGACGTTGAGCGCGTTCGAGCGGCGGATGCCGGCGAGCACGAAGGCGGTGAGGGCAAGCGTGGCGGCAACCGCAACCGGCGCGACAAGGCCCTGCGGCGCCCAGCGCATGGAGAAGATAACCGGCGAAGCCCAGCGCCGCGGTGGCCGCCGAAGCGGTCTTGGCGAAAAGGAACACCCAGCCGGCGGTGAAGCCCAGCCACGGGTCCAGGTACTCGTAGCCGTATTCGTAGGTGCCGCCGCTGACCGGCAGGCTGGCGGCAAGCTGGGCACTGTTGAGCGCGTTGCAGCTTGCGACCAGGGCGGCCAGGAAGATGGCGACGATGACCGCCGGGCCTGCGATTCCGGCGCCAACGCCGATGCTGACGAAGACGCCGGTACCGACCATGGCGCCGAGGCCCATCATGGTCGCCCCGAAGACGCCAAGTTCGCGCCTGAGTTCGCCGCCGCTGCTGCATTCCCGTCTCCTCCGGCGCCGGTTATTTGACACGGGCGGGCGCCCACAGTAAGACCCCTGCCTCTCGCGTTCCGCCTTGCGGCCGGACGCGGTTTTTCATGCGACCCGTGGGCGGAAGGGACCCTTACCCCTTTCCCCCTGTCGGCTGCCTCGCCAGAGGCGGCAAAGGAGGGCGCCACACCCGCAACGTGAAGGGATACACGCGATGACCAAGCGCGCGCCTGCGAAATACAAGATCGACCGCCGCCACGGCCAGAACATCTGGGGCCGGGCGAAGAGCCCGGTGAACCGGCGCGAATACGGACCCGGACAGCACGGCCAGCGCCGCAAGGGCAAGGTGTCGGATTTCGGCACCCAGCTCCGCGCCAAGCAGAAGCTCAAGGGCTACTACGGCAACATCTCCGAGAAGCAGTTCAAGAACATCTACTACGAAGCCATTCGCCGTACCGGCGACACCTCGGAGCACCTTGTCGGGCTGCTCGAGAGCCGGCTGGACGCGATCGTCTATCGCGCCAAGTTCGTGCCGACCGTGTTCGCCGCCCGCCAGATCGTCAACCACGGGCACATCCTGGTCAACGGCAAGCGGGTGAATATCGCCAGCTACCGCTGCAAGCCGGGTGACGTGGTCTCGGTGAAGGACGCCTCGAAACAGATGGCGCTCATTCTGGAAGCGACCCAACTGCCGGAGCGCGACGTGCCCGAATACGTCGCGGCCGACCATTCCAAGATGACGGCGACCTTCGTGCGCATGCCGGCGCTCTCCGACGTGCCCTATCCCGTGCACATGGAGCCGCATCTGGTGATCGAGTTCTATTCGCGCTGAGCCCTGCTCGCCGCCGCAACGAAAGGGCCGCCCGGTGGGCGGCCCTTTTCTTTTGTCTGGAGCGTCAGTGGCCCACGAACAGCGGCTCGGTGAGCAGCACCAGCCCGGCGACGACCGGCGGCGCATAGGCGAGGGCCAGAAACGATCCTGGGCGATAGCCGCGGCCGCGCATCATCCAGGCCGCCACCGGCGCAACGATGCAGAAGGCGACGAACACCGTCAGCAGCACGGCTTCCGGCATCATGGGACCGGTGTTGTTGACGCCCTCCAGCACGAAGCCGGACACTGCGATCAGCAGTGCGGCAAGGGCGAAATCGACAAGCGATCCGACGAGCAGGGCGGCGACCATGGTCGCCTATGGGCTCAGGCTGTCTGGCCGGCGGGAGCCGCGACGGCGATGCCCTTCTCGGTGAGAAGCGGCTGGAGTTCGCCTTCCTGGAACATCTCGCGGACGATGTCGCAGCCGCCGACGAACTCGCCCTTGACGTAAAGCTGCGGGATCGTCGGCCAGTTGGAATATTCCTTGATGCCCTGGCGGATGTCGGCGTTCTCGAGGACGTTGACGCCTTTGTAGTCGACGCCGAGATAGTCGAGAATCTGGACGACCTGGCTCGAGAAGCCGCATTGCGGGAAGGTTGGCGTTCCCTTCATGAACAGGACGACATCGTTGCTCTTTACCTCGTTGTCGATCCAGACATTGACGTCGCTCATGGCGAGCCTCCGTTCACTGTGCAGCCGCCCCGGCGGCCGAAAATTGCTGCCTGTAAGCATAGGAACAGGCGGGCGGTTTCGCAATGCAGCGGAGTGGATGGCGCTTGCCCCGGTACCCCTCGGGGCGGAAATCCTTGCTCATTCCGGGAGTTAGGGTGGCAGCAAGTTGCCGGCGTTCAGATCCAGCGCCGCACACGGGCCTTGTAGGCGAGGTATTCCCCGCCAAACTCGCGCTCCAGAATCGCTTCCTCCTTCAGGACCACCTGCTGCCAGATGATCCAGAACGCCGGCACGAGGGAGACGAGGATCCAGACGTTGTCGAACAGGATGGCGACGCCAACGCCGAGCACGGTCATGGCGACGTAACCGGGATTGCGCGAATAGCGGAACAGGCCCTCGGTCACCAGGCCCTTGGGTATGTCGCGCACATCGTATTTCGAGTTGGCGCGGCGGAAGGCGGCGAAGAGCGAGGGGACGATCGCCAGCGGCCCGACGATGAGGATCGCGGCCAGCGACCAGCGGAACGATCCGGCGATCCCGATGCCGAGCGGCCAGAGCCAGTGGACGCCCCAGGCGATCACAAAGCCTGCCAGATACACGAAAGGCGGAATGACGCGGATGCCGGATTCGTTGTGGCCGAATTTGCTCATCCCAATTGCCCTGCGACCCAGGGATGGCCAGTGAAGTCCTCGATCCGCTGTGAAGTGGACGCCTTTCCAGCCGTAAGCTTCGGCGCCTTCGACGACCGAACGGCTGTCGTCGAAGAAGATCGGCTTCTCCTCCTGCTGGCCGAGCCGCTGTTCGATCGGCCCGGAAGAACGCCGGGTCCGGCTTGGTGGCGCCGAGGCGGGCGGCATAGAACATGTCGTCGAAGATGTGCCCGAGCCGGAACTCGCGCCACAGGAAGGCGGCGCGGATGTGCTCCTGATTGGTGGCGAGATACACGCTGACGTCGGGCGCGGCGCAGGCGCTGGATGGCATCGATCAGGGCGTAGTTGATATGGGTGTCGCGCTCCATCCAGTAGGCGATGAAGCTCATGGTCGAGCCGCGATAGCCGATGGTCGGCAGGAAGGCGTCGAGCGCCGCGACCAGCGACGTCTTGCCGGTCATCACGTCCATGAAGTCGGGCCGAAGAGGCCCTGCAGGTGTTCGGGCCGGACGCCCATGTCGGTGAGCAGGTGCTCGTCCCAGAACCGGCGCTTGGCCGCGTCGGGATGGAAGCGCGAATGCACCAGGACCCCGTCGACGTCGAACAAGAGGACACGCATCAGATCGCTCCCGTCGACGAAGTTGAGTGCGGCATCGGGAGGCGCCGCCGTCAGTCCGGCGCGCTGGTCTGCAGGGCCAGGGCGTGCAGTTCGCCGCCCATCTTGCCCTTGAGCGCGTCGTAGACCATGCTGGTGCTGCTGGACGCGGGACTTGCCGGCGAAACGGCTCGGAGACGACCTTGGCGGCGTAGTGGTCGCCGTCGCCGGCGAGATCGCGGATTTCGACCCTGGCGTCGGGAAGCGCTTCCTTGATCAGCTTCTCGATGTCGCCCGCGTTCATCGCCATGGTCGGCCTCCTCGGCCGGCCCCGACCTCAGGCGGCGCCGGTGGCCATGTAGCCCGGGAACCAAGTCTCGTGGGCTTGCCGCAGCTTTGCAACAGGTATGGACGCGCCTCGCCGAGCTTCAATTCGCGTGCCGCCGGTCGTGCCGATCCAGGCGGCGAAGATGCCGGCCGCCGCGGCAGCTCCGCAGACCGCTCGAGATCGTCGCGCGCGGACGGTGACGAGATAGCGGCCCTGGTCCTCGCCGAAGAAGGCCGCGACCGGCGAGGCGTCGTTGAGCTGGTTGACCGTGGCGCCGATGCCGGAGGCCATGGCCATTTCGGCGAGCGCCACGGCGAGGCCGCCGTCGGAAAGTCGTGGCAGGCGGTGGCGAGTGCCGTCGCGGATCAGGCCGCGGACGAAATCGCCGACGCGCTTCTCGTGGTCGAGATCGACCGGCGGCGGCGGCGCCTTCGTCGCGGCCGAACGATCTCGCGCAGGAAGACGGACTGGCCGAGATGGCGTGCCCCATTCGGCGGGCGCGCCGACGAGCAGGATGGCCTCGCCTTCGCGCGGCGAAGGCGAGCGCGGGCCATGCGGTTGACGTCGGGCGATCAGCCCGACGCCGGCGATCGCCGGGGTCGGCAGGATGGCGACGCCGTTGGTCTCGTTGTAGAGCGAGACGTTGCCGGAGACGATCGGGAAGGCGAGGGCCCGGCAGGCCTCGCCGATGCCTTTGATGGCGCCGACCAGCTCGCCCATGATCTCCGGCTTTTCCGGATTGCCGAAATTGAGGTTGTCGGTGACGGCCAGCGGCTCGGCGCCGACGGCGGTCAGGTTGCGCCAGCATTCGGCGACGGCCTGCTTGCCGCCCTCGAACGGGTCGGCGTCGCAATAGCGCGGCGTCACGTCGAGGGAGAAGGCGAGGGCCTTGCTCGGTCCGCCGACGCGGACGACGCCGGCATCGCCGCCCGGGCGCTCGAGCGTGTTGCCGCCGATCAGGTGGTCGTATTGCTCCCAGACCCAGCGGCGCGAGCACATGTCGGGCGAGCTCAGAATTCGAATCAGGGCTTCGCCGCAATCGCTTGATTGCGGAATCGTTTCGGCGCCAGCGGCGGCGGGCGGCTTGCGCTCGACATGGGGCCGGTCGTATCGCGGCGCCTCGTCGCCGAGATCCTTGATCGGCAGGTCGGCCTCGACCTTGCCCTGGCGGAGGACGCGGAAGCGGAGATCGTCGGTGGTCCTGCCGACGATGGCGAAATCGAGCCCCCATTTGCGGAAGATCGCCTCGGCCTCCGGCTCCTTCTCGGGGCGGAGCACCATCAGCATGCGCTCCTGGCTCTCGGAGAGCATCATCTCGTAGGCGGTCATGCCGGTCTCGCGGCAGGGCACCTTGTCGAGGTCGAGCTCGATGCCGAGATCGCCCTTGGCGCCCATCTCGACGGCCGAGCAGGTGAGGCCGGCGGCGCCCATGTCCTGGATGGCGACGACCGCGCCGGTCGCCATCAGTTCGAGGCAGGCTTCGAGCAGCAGCTTCTCGGAGAACGGGTCGCCGACCTGCACGGTCGGGCGCTTCTCGTGGGAGGCGTCGTCGAACTCGGCCGAGGCCATCGAGGCGCCGTGGATGCCGTCGCGGCCGGTCTTGGAGCCGAGATAGACCACCGGCAGGCCGACGCCCGAGGCCTTCGAATAGAAGATCGCGTCGGTCCTGGCGATGCCGGCGGCGAAGGCGTTGACCAGGATGTTGCCGTTGTAGCCGCGGTGGAAATTGACCTCGCCGCCGACGGTCGGCACGCCGAAGGAATTGCCGTAGCCGCCGATGCCGGCGACGACGCCGGCGACGAGATGCCGGGTCTTCGGATGGTCGGGCGCGCCGAAGCGGAGCGCGTTCAGCGCCGCGATCGGCCGGGCGCCCATGGTGAAGACGTCGCGCAGGATGCCGCCGACGCCGGTCGCCGCGCCCTGATAGGGCTCGATGAAGGAGGGGTGGTTGTGGCTCTCCATCTTGAAGACCACCGCCTGGCCGTCGCCGATATCGACCACGCCGGCATTCTCGCCCGGGCCCCGGATGACGCGCGGGCCGCTGGTCGGCAGGGTGCGCAGCCATTTCTTCGAGGACTTGTACGAGCAGTGCTCGTTCCACATGGCCGAGAAGATGCCGAGCTCGGTCAGCGTCGGCTCGCGGCCGATCAGCTCGAGGATCTGGTCGTATTCGTCCGGCTTCAGCCCGTGGGCGGCGATGAGGTCGGGGGTGATCGGGCTGTGCGCGTTCATGCGCAGCTCGTCCCGCCCCGCGCCCATCGCTCGACATCGGCGCGGATGCGCGGGCCATTGGGCGAGGTCGCCAGCGGCCCGTAGACATTCGCGCTGCTGCCGCTGGTGGCGTCGATGACCAGCGCCGGCAGGCCGGTCGGATCGTCCTTCTTGACGATCAGGATGCGCGACTGACCGGCGTTGCGCTCCGGCGAATAGTGGTAGCCGGCGAAGGCGGTCTCGCCTTCGGCGAACCAGCAGCGGCCGATGGTCTCGGCCATCTGCTTCGACAGGAGATAGGCGGCGTCGGAAATCGCCGCGCTGTTGTCGCCACCGCCGGCGAACTGGCAGCCGGAGAGGGAAAGACCGGCGAGCGCCACGGCGAGGAGGGAGCGGGCGCTCATGCGGCGCTCGCCAGCGTGCCGGCGACGCTCTCGAACAGGCCGCGGCCGTCGGTGCCGCCCTGAAGGGTCTCGATCAGGTTCTCCGGGTGCGGCATCATGCCGAGCACGTTGCGGCGTTCGTTGAGAATGCCGGCGATGTCGTCGATCGAGCCGTTCGGGTTGGTGCCGTCGGCATAGCGGAAGACGACGCGGTCCTCGCCGTTGAGGCGCTTCAGCGTGTCGTCGTCGCAGCGGTAGTTGCCGTCGCCATGGGCGACCGGGCAGCGGAACACCTGGCCTTGCGATAGCCGCGGGTGAAGAGCGTGTCGGTCGTCTCGACGCGGAGATGCACCTCGCGGCAGACGAAGCGCAGGCTGGCATTGCGCATCAGCACGCCGGGCAGCAGCCCGGCCTCGCATAGAATCTGGAAGCCGTTGCAGATGCCGAGCACCGGAACGCCGGCTTCGGCCCGTTCGGCGATGGTGCGCATCACCGGCGCGCGGGCGGCGATGGCGCCGGAGCGCAGGTAATCGCCGTAGGAGAAGCCGCCGGGCAGCACGATCAGGTCGACCGCCGGGATTTCACTGTCGGCGTGCCAGACGGTCGCCGGACGGTTGCCGGTGATCTGCTCCAGCGCCGCGATCATGTCGCGGTCGCGATTGGAGCCGGGGAAGACGACGACGGCGGATTTCATGTGGGGGTCCGTGCGCAATCAGGATGCTGCGATGCACAGCGCCTGCTACACGACGCATAGCCGATTCGGCGCAGATGGGAAGGGGCGAGCCGTCTGGGAGTGGCTATCTCGCCCCGTCTTTCACAGCGCGGACGCCTTCCAGAAGCTCCTCGAAGCGCTCCTGGCCGACGCCGGCGATGCCCTTGCAGCCGGCATTGAAGCCGCTCGTGAAGATGTAGCGCCTGTCGCCCAGCGTGCCGATCGCCCGGTCCATGCTCGGCGTGTAGGCGCGGCAGCGGCTGAACAGACGATAGCCCGTGAACGTGACGCCGCCGTACTCATGCGTCGCGCCGCCTTGCCGGAGATCGTCGTTCCACAGCGGCCCGCTGTCGCGCAGCCTGTCCAAATCGTCCGGCGCTGGTTCCGTCGTGTCGGCCAGGCGGACGCTCACGCTGCCGCCGAAGCCGGCTGTGCGGATGGTCCGGCAGTCCGGGCCGCGGCAGGCAAAGCTGATGGCGGCGTCGTCCCGCGTGGTGACGGCCCAGCGCGCGGGGTCATAGTCGATGGCGATGCCGCCAAAGCGGGCGGTGGCAGTCTCGGCAAGAGCCGAGGTGCCGGCCACCAGAAGGACAGCGACCGCGAGGAGGGCTCTCATTGCGGCCTCAGGCCCTTGAGAACGCCGGCGACCCGGCTGGCGGCGTCGTGCATGGTGTGGCAGCCGAACCCGGGTGCCTCGAACAGGTAGGTCCTGCCGGCATAGGTCGTGCAGGCGGTCACCGGGCCGCCCGCCCAGTTGCGGCAGCCGAGGTCCGGCTCGCTGATGTGAGCCAGCAGGTTTGATGCGACCGGCGATGCCGCTGTTGGCGAAAACGCTCCGTCGGGATCGCCGGGCAGCGACTCCGGTGTGCAGGCCGCGTCCTCGCCATCGGCGATCGTGACGGCGATGGTGGTGCGGAAGCAGTCATGAGCGTGGCAGGTGATGACGTATCGGTCATCGGCGCCGTCGATTGTCCAGCGGCCGGCATCGAAGGTGAGTGCAAGATCGCCGATATGGGCCAGCCCGTTGACAGCCAGCGGGGCGGCGGTGGCGGCGATCGGCAGAAGGGAGAGGAGGGCGAAGAGGCAGGCGGATTTCGGCATCGTTCCGTCCGGTCAATATCCCTCTTGCGAAGGGGTTTGCCGGACGAATGTGGCGAAAGCGGCGTCGCCGGTCAGGCGATCTCGACGCGAAAGTCCTCGATCACCGTGTTGGCGAGGAGCTTTTCGCCCATCGCCTTGAGCGTCGCTTCCGCCTTGGCGGGGTCGGTTTCGGCGAGTTCGATGTCGAACACCTTGCCCTGGCGCACGCCGTTGACGCCGGCGAAGCCGAGCGAGGCCAGCGCTCCCTCGATCGCCTTGCCTTGCGGATCGAGGACGCCCTGCTTGAGGGTGACGGTGAGGCGGGCCTTCACGGTCGCCGACCGCTCTATTGCACCAGGACCGGTCCGCCGCCTTTCGGGCGTTCCTGCTCGATGAGGATGCCGAGCCGGCGGGCGACCTCCTGGTAGGCCTCGACCAATCCGCCCATGTCGCGGCGGAAGCGGTCCTTGTCCAGCTTGTCCTTGGTCTGGACATCCCACAGGCGGCAGGAGTTCGGGCGAGATCTCGTCGGCGACGACGATGCGCATCATCTCGCTTTCCCACAGGCGGCCGCACTCGATCTTGAAGTCGATCAGCTGGATGCCGGCGCCGAGGAACAGGCCGGAGAGGAAATCGTTGACGCGAATGGCGAGCGCCATGATGTCGTCGATCTCCTGCGGGCTCGCCCAGCCGAAGGCGGTGATGTGCTCCTCCGACACCATCGGGTCGTCGAGCTCGTTGTTCTTGTAATAGAACTCGATGATCGAACGGGGCAGCACGGTGCCCTCTTCGATGCCGAGGCGCTTCGACAGCGAGCCGGCGGCGACGTTGCGGACGACCACTTCGAGCGGGATGATCTCGACTTCGCGGATCAACTGCTCGCGCATGTTGAGCCGCCGCACGAAGTGCGTCGGGATGCCCATGCGGTTGAGGTGAGTGAAGATGTGCTCGGAGATGCGGTTGTTGAGCACCCCTTTGCCGTCGACGATCTCGTGCTTCTTCTTGTTGAAGGCCGTGGCGTCGTCCTTGAAGAACTGGACGAGCGTGCCGGGCTCCGGCCCCTCGAACAGAATCTTGCTCTTACCTTCGTAGATGCGCCGACGACGGTTCATGGGCACATACCGTGGTTTGTGAAAATCCATTTGGCGGGGTTCCAGGCGAGAAAAGCGTTTAGCGACAACAGCCTGCGCCCGACTCAAGCGGCCGAACGACGCCGCGTGGCGGACCATATGCGATCGGTCCGAAATGCACAATGAGCGACGCGCACGACAGCCTCCGTCCCGTCGGCGTCGCGATCGCAGACGGCGTTGATTTAGGCGATGCCAGACGATATGCAAGGCCCGCTTGGCCGCGCTTTCAGCGGCCGCGGGAGCCGCCAGATGACGACCTTCGACAAGCGCAAGGATGCCTTCGAGAGCAAGTTCGCCCACGACGCCGAACTGCAGTTCAAGGCGGACGCGCGGCGCAACAAGCTGCTCGGCCTGTGGGCCGCGGCCCTGCTCGGCAAGGCCGGCGCCGACGCCGAGGAATACGCCAAGACCGTGATTGCCTCCGATTTCGAGCACGCCGGTCACGAGGACGTTTTCCGAAAGATTCGCGCCGACTTCGACGCCGCCGGCGTGGACCAGTCCGACCATCAGATTCGCCGCACGATGGACGAGCTGATGAGCAAGGCGATCGAGCAGATCCGGACCGAGACTACCTGAATGCCGGTGCCTCGCCGGTCGGCTGGGTTCCGGCGAGACCCTCTATTGCGGCTGGGTTTCGATGCCCGAGCCGCTGGTCGCTGAAATCGTCGCAAGGGCCGGCTTCGATTGCGTCGTGCTGGAAATGCAGCACGGCCTGCAGGACGTCAGTCTCGGTCATGCGCGGCATCGGCGCGATCGCTCTTGCCGGCAAGCCGGCGGGCGTGCGTGTTGCGGTCGGCGACAATGCCACCGCCAGCCGGGCGCTCGACATGGGCGCCGAGGCAATTATCGCCCCGATGATCAATTCGCCCGAGGATGCCCGCGCCTTGGTCGCGGCGACCAAATATCCTCCGGTCGGCGAGCGGAGCTGGGGACCGGTCCGCGCCATGACGCTGCACGGCATCGCAGAAACCCAGGTCCAGCTTGAGACCGGCAACCGCAACAGCGTCGTCTTCGCCATGATCGAGACGGTGCGCGCGCTCGATGCGCTGGACGACATCCTGGCGGTGGAGGGCATCGACGGGGTGTTCGTGGGGCCGTCGGACCTGTCCGTAACCCTGTCCGGCGGTGCGCGTATCGCACCGTTCGATGCGTCACTTGACGAGCCGATCCGCCATATTTCGGCGCGGGCCAAGGCGGCCGGCAAGGTTGCCGGGGTGTTCGCCGCCACCCCCGAGCGGGCGCGTTTCTATCGCCATGCCGGCTACCGCTTCATCGCGCTGGCCAGCGATCAGGCCTATCTCAACCACGGCGCGGCCGACCTCCTGCGCGCAGCAGCGACCTAGTTCGCGTTTGTGCCTTTTCTGCAACGCGGTAAGGATTTGCGATCACTGCCTAATTTGTGATCTTGCCCGAATGGCCCCCTGGGTATGACATTCTGGTCACATGGTTCGGCGGGTGAATCGCCGATGGGGCTCAGGGGCGAGAGATGAAATCACAAGTGGGAATCCGGCGCGTCCTGCTAGCGGCGGCCGCGGTGGTGGCATTGGCGTCCGGCCCGGCTCGCGCGGCCGACGAGGCAGCGAACGACGCGTCGCAGTGGGACGTCGCCTTCGGCGTGACCGTCACCAGCGACTACATCTCGCGTGGCTATCACTCAGACCGACGGCAACGCGGCGGTTCAGCCGTGGGCCGAACTCACCGTCCACGATATCTTCTATCTCGGCTATTGGGGCTCGAACGTCAGTTCCGTCGTAACCGGCGGCAGCTGGGAGCACGACTTTTCGATTGGCGTGCGGCCTTCCCTGGGGCCGGTGGACTTTGATTTCGGCTACGTGCGCTACGTTTACGACACCGGCGATTGCTGTGGTGAAGCCTACGCAAAGGCCTCGTTCAGCCCGGCCGATCCGCTCACCATCGGTGGCTCGGTCTACTACGATCCGGACTCGAGGAACGTCTATCTCGAGGGCAACGGCTCGATCGACCTGCCGCATGACATTTCGCTGTCGGCGGCTGTCGGCGTGCAGTCATACGGCGACGGCTCGTCCAGCGATACGTCGTGGAACGCCGGGGCGTCGTGGAGCCCGTACGATTGGGTGACACTCGACGGCCGCTACTATGGCGGCCCGACCGCCAACAAATTCGTCGTCGCGCTGTCGTTCCAGTCGTCGCTGTCGGAGCTCGGTCTGATCCACTAGGCCGCAGCGGCCGAAGAGTCTCGGGGGCCGTCCCGGCATGGGGCGGCCCCTTTTCGTTCGACTTGGGCGCAAGCCGTTGGTTGTCAGTTGCCCGGCGTCACGGTGAACGACAGCGTGCCTTGCGCAACGATTCCAGTCGGCTGCTGCTGGCCCGCGACCACGCGCGCATCGACGGGGCGGGTGGTGACGCTCACCTGCGTGAGGCTGCAGGCTCCACCGAGCGCCTTGGAAATCAGGACGCATTCGCCCGCTGCGGTGTCGTAGACCTCGGAGCGCGCCTTGGCGTTCAGCGCCACCTCTTCCTCGACGGTTCCGACCGGGCCGGGATAGGTCGTGGTGATCTGGACCCGCACCGATATCGGCTTGGGTGTGCCGGCGCCGGCCTGGGCGACCGTGGCGGCGGGTGCCAACGCAAGGGCGAAGGCAACGGTGGCAAGGCGTGGGCGGAAGGTCATCGTGGGCCTCCAGTGTTTCGGGAGTCACCCATAGCCGCGAGATGTTGCCGAAATATTGCAACTAAGGCGTGAAATCGCCGAAGACCCGCCGGAAGATCGTATCGACGTGCTTGAGGTGGTAGCCGAGGTCGAACAGCGCCTCGAGCTCCGGCGCCGGAATGCGGCGGGTCACCTCTGCGTCCTTCTTCAGCAGGGCAGGAAGTCGCTGCCTTCCTTCCACGCCTTCATGGCGTGGCGCTGGACGATGCGTAGGCGTCCTCGCGGCTGACCCTCTTCTGGGTCAACGCCAGCATCACCCGCTGCGAGTGGACGAGACCGCCGAGGCGGTCGAGGTTGGCCTGCATCGCGTCCGGGTAGACCACCAGCTTGTCGACCAGCCCGGCCAGGCGGGCGAGGGCGAAATCGAGCGCGATGGTGGCGTCGGGGCCGATCACCCGCTCGACGGAGGAGTGCGAGATGTCGCGCTCGTGCCAGAGGGCGACGTCCTCCATCGCCGGCATGCGCGGCCGAGCGCACCAGCCGGGCCAGCCCGGTGAGGTTCTCCGACAGCACCGGGTTGCGCTTGTGCGGCATCGCCGACGAGCCCTTCTGGCCGGGCGAGAAATACTCCTCCGCCTCGCGCACCTCGGTGCGCTGCAGGTGGCGGACCTCGGTCGCCAGGCGCTCGATCGAGGAGGCGACGACGGCGAGGGTGGCGAAATACATGGCGTGCCGGTCGCGCGGGATGACCTGCGTCGAGATCGGCTCCGGCCGCAGGCCCATGGCGCGGGCGACGTGCTCCTCCACCCGCGGATCGATGTTGGCGAAGGTGCCGACCGCGCCGGAGAGCGCCGCGGTGGCCACCTCCTCGCGGGCGGCGTGCAGCCGGCGGCGGGCGCGGGCGAACTCGGCGTAGAAGCGTGGCGAGCTTCAGGCCGAAGGTCGTCGGCTCGGCGTGGATGCCGTGGCTGCGGCCGATGGTGACGGTGTCCTTGTGCTCGTAGGCGCGGCGGCTGCAGCGCCGCCAGCAGCGCGTCGATGTCGGCGAGCAGGAGGTCGGCGGCGCGCACGAGCTGGATGTTGAAGCAGGTGTCGAGGATGTCGGAGGAGGTCAGCCCCTGGTGGACGAAGCGCGCCTCGGGGCCGACGATCTCGGCGAGGTGGGTGAGGAAGGCGATGACGTCGTGCCTCGTCTCGCGCCTCGATGGCGTCGATGCGGGCGATGTCGAAGGTCGCCTTGCGGCCCTTGCGCCAGACGGCCTTCGCGGCCGACTTCGGCACGCATGCCGATCTCGGCCATGGCGTCGAGGGCGTGCGCCTCGATCTCGAACCAGATGCGGAACTTGGTTTCGGGCGACCAGATGGCCGCCATTTCGGGGCGCGAATAGCGCGGAATCATGTGCTCGGCCTGCCGTTGTCAGGTTACGGCGCGGTCTAGCAGAGGGCGCGGCAGTTCACAATCGACGGGGAGCGGCGGCCTATGCGGGAAGGGGCGCGGTTATTGCCAGGAAGCGCCGGTCGGGACCCTCGAAGCCCACCGTGTACATGCCGAGGATGACGGCGAGCACCGGCTGGCCGCCGTCGGGGAAATACGTCAGCACATCGGAAATCGCATAGCCGAGCGGGCAATGGCGGCTGGACGGGAATCGCGCTGTCGCTGGCGAGCGTCTGCGTCGGGCTGTTGGCCGTGGTCAGGGTGAGGCTGAAGCCCTTGAACGGCTGGCCCATGTCGGGACAGTTGTCGGCGGGCAGGGTGATCTCGGTCAGGTCCAGCTCATAGGCGGTGCCGCCCATCGGCGAGATGTTGCGCGGCAGGAAGATGACGCGATGCGGATCGGCCGAGATTTCGGTCGGCGGGTTGCTGGCGACGTGGTTGCCCGGAGCGCCGATCTGCCGTGCGGCGAGGATCGGCCGCGCCTTGTTGCCGGCCTCTGTACGTGCCTGTTGCAGCGGCGTTGCCTCGTTCTGGGCGAGAACGCGGACCGGCGTGCCGGCGACCCAGTGATCGCTGGTCGTGTCGATGACGTAGATGTTCGAATAGGGAAAGCCGGAGCCATCCTGCACGCCGTATTCCTCGAAGGCGAAGCTGCGCCCGTCAGGCGAAAAGCCGAGGATCTCCAGGTCGGCGTAGTCGCCGGCTGCCGCGCTGCCGCAAGCGAGGCCTGCGGCAATGATGGCGCCGGCGAAGGTCACGTACCGCATGACTACACCGCGATCGTTTCGGCGGCGCGTCTGAGCGCCGCGATGCTGTCCTTGTAGCCGGCCGGACCGTCCCGGAAGATGGCCGAGCCGGAAACCAGAACGTCGGCGCCGGCCTGGACCAGCGCCCGCGCGTTGGTCGGCGCGACACCGCCGTCGACTTCGATGAGAATATCGCGCCCGGCGATCATGGCGCGGATCTCGGCGATCTTGTCGAGCGAGGCGGGGATGAACTCCTGCCCGCCGAAGCCGGGATTGACGCTCATCACCAGCACGAGGTCGGCGAGGTCGAGGGCATAGGCGATGTCGACCGCCGGCGTTGCCGGGTTGAGCGTGACGCCGGCCTTCTTGCCGAGGGAGCGGATCAATTGCAGCGAGCGGTGGAGGTGCGGGCCGGCCTCGACATGGACCGTGATGCGGTCGGCGCCGGCCTCGGCGAAGGCCGCGATGTAAGGGTCCGCCGGCGCGATCATGAGGTGGACGTCGAGCGGTTTGCGGGTGTGCGGGCGGATCGCCTTCACCGCGATGGGCCCGAGCGTGATGTTGGGCACGAAATGGCCGTCCATCACGTCGACGTGGATCCAGTCGGCGCCGGCCGCGTCGATCGCGCGGACTTCCTCGCCCAGCCGCGCGAAGTCGGCGGACAGGATTGAAGGCGCGATCAGAATCCGGCGATCCATGCGCTGGGCGGTATCATGGCCGTTGGCCGTGTGCAATCAGCGGCGGCGGGTTGCGGCAGATCAGGTCGGCCGGACCCCTGGTGGCATGGACGCTGGCCTTTCTGGTCGGATTCGGCGTCCAGGCGGTCTTGCTGCTGGCGGTGTTGGGGTGGGCGTGAAAATTCTTTTGTCGGATTAATCGTCCGCTAACCATGTGCGGGCAGAGTGATCCTCGCGGATAGGTATTGCGTACCGCACTGAATTAGCCGCCCCGGCCGCTCAGCGACGGGGCGGCTTTTCCGTTCCCCGCGTCCGTCAGGTTCCGAACTTCTCCCGCCACGTCGGCACCATGTCGCCGGTCGCAGGCGTGGCCTTGTACACGCCTCGCGCGATGGCTCGCGCCATGCACGTCGCGCCGGTTGCGCCGATGGTGGTCATGTCCGGCGTGGCGGCGGCGTGGCCGGTGGCGATGGCAAACACGATGTCGCCGTCCATCGGCGTGTGCGATGGCCACAGGGCGCGGGCGAAGCCGTCGTGGGCCATGATGGCAAGGCGCTTGGCCTCTGCCTTGGTGAGACGTGCGTCGGTCGCCACCACCGCGATCGTGGTCGCCGCATGGGGCGTCTGCCCCTTGTAGCGAAGCGCCGTCGACTCGGGTGGATAGGCAAAGGGCGAGCCGAGCCCGCCGAACTCGGCGCTGACCTCGAAGGGCGCCGCCCAGAAATGCTCGCCATCGCCAACGGTTGCCTGACCGACGGCGTTGACCACCACCAGGGCGGCGACGGTGATGCCATCGTCGAGCTGCGTCGAGGCCGATCCGAGGCCGCCCTTGAGATTGACCGTGGTCGCTCCGGCGCCGGCGCCGGCGGTGCCGAGGGTGAAGCTGTCGCCGGCTGCGGCCAAGGCGGCGCGGCCGAGATCGGGGTAGGGGGAGTGGCTTCCCCAGTCCTTGTCGCCGCCATTCAGGAGGTCGAAGAGGATGGCGGCGGGCACGATTGGCACGCGCGCGGTCCCGACCGCGAAGCCGCGGCCGGCCTCGGCAAGCGCCGCCACCACGCCGCCGGCGGCATCGAGGCCGAATGCGGAGCCGCCGGCGAGCACCACCGCGTCGATCGCGGCGACCGTCTGTTCCGGCGAAAGAAGGTCAGTCTCGCGGGTGCCGGGCGCCCCGCCCATGACATGGACGGACGCGACCGCCGGCTGGTCGCAGACGATCACGGTGACGCCGGTCTTGACCCGGTCGTCCTCGGCATTGCCGACCTTCAGGCCGGCGACATCGGTCAGCAGGTTCTTCAACACGGGCTGCCTCGCTGCGAGTGTTCTGCTCAGCCGGCCGGCGCGATGTGGCCGTTCCGCCACTGGTAGATGACGAAACCCGGCAAGGACATGTCGCCATGCGCATCGAAGCTGACGCCGCCGAGGACGGTGGCGAAGTGGCCGTCGTCGATGGCCTTGACCACCGCGTCGAAGCTCGTCGATCCGGCCGCCCTGGCTGCGGCGGTCCACACCTGCACGGCAGCATAGGCGGGCAGCACGTAGCCCTCGGGCTCGACGCCGCGGTCGCGGAATGCCTTGACCACGTCCGCGGCACTGGCGCTCTTGCGGGCGTCGGGCGGGAAGGTGACCAGCGTCCCGTCGGCGGCGTCTCCGGCGACGTCGCTGTATTCGGTGGTGACCAGCGCGTCGCCGCCGAGAATGGCGAGGGAAAGTCCGGCATCGCGGATCTGGCGGGCGATCAATCCGGCCTCGGTCGGATAGCCGCCGATGTAGAGCGCGTCGATATTGGCTGCCTGCAGCCGCCCGATCAGGCCCGAAAAGTCGCGTTGGCCGGCGTCGTATTCGTCGGTGAAGGCTTCTCGCTTGCCGGCAGCGTTCATGGCGCGGCGGGTAGCGTCGGCGAGTTCCTTGCCATAGGGGCTGCGATCGTCGACGACAGCAATGGCCTTGTCGGCGAAATGGCTGGCAAGATAATCGCCGGCGACGCGGCCCTGCTGGTCGTCACGGCCGGCGAGACGGTAGATGCCGGCGCCGGGGCGCTCGTCGGTGTAGGCCGGCCAGGTTGTTCCGGGCGAGATCTCGACCATGCGGTTGGCAACGTAGACCGAAGCGGCGGCAAGGGAAGCGTTGAGGCAGAGATGGCCCGCCACCATGACGGCGCCTTTGCCGGCAAGCTGGTTGGCCACGGCGTCGGCGGTCTTGGCGTCGCAGGCGTCGTCCATCACCTGCAACGACAGCGGCTCGCCATTGACCCCGCCGGCAGCATTGATATCGGCCACGGCCGCCGCGGCGCCGTCGCGCATCTGCTTGCCGAAGGCCGACAGGTTGCCCGACATAGGACCGGCGACGCCGATGACGATATCCGCTTGCGCCGCGGCTGGCGCCGCACCGGCACACAACGCAAGGATCAGGCAGTGCGCCCACAGGCGCGCGGCCGGGCGTGGTGATCGAGCGGTCGGAGTTGCCATGGCGTGCATTGGTTCAGGCTGCGGCAAAGGGCCGGCCGGCGCAACCTTGCCGGCTTTCGGCCCAAGAAAAACCCCGGCGTTGCCGCCGGGGCTTCCGTTTCCGATCAGGCGGAATCTCGAGTGAATCCGACCCTAGTAGTAGTCGTACTTGCCGTCCTTCCATTCGTAGAAGACGTAGCCCGGCAGGCTCACGTCGCCCTTGCCGTCGAATGACAGCTCGCCCAGAACGGTCTCGAACTTGCGCTTGTTGAGCACCGAAACCACCGGTTCGAACTTGGTGGTGCCGGCTGCCTCGGCGGCCTGCGCCCAAGTCTGGATGGCGGCGTAGGTGTAGAGCACGTAACCTTCAGGCACGATGTTCTTCGCCTCGAACTCTTTGACCACGTCCTTGGCCTCGGGGTTCTTGCGAGGATCGGGCGAGAAGGTCATCAGCGTGCCTTCGCCGGCCGGGCCGGTGATCGACCAGTACTCGTCGGTCACGAGCGCGTCGCCGGAGACCAGGATCGTGTCCATGCCCTGCTCGACCATCTGACGCTTAATCAGGCCGGCTTCGGTGTGGTAGCCGCCGACGTAGAGAACACCGATGTTGGCGGCCTTCAGCTTGGTAACCAGCGCGCTGTAGTCCTTCTCGCCGGCGGTGTAGGAGTCGAACAGAACCTCGTCCTTGCCGGCTGCGTTCATGAACTTCTTGGTCTCGTCGGCAAGACCTTTGCCGTAGGCGGTCTTGTCATGGATGATCGCGATGTTCTTGTCCTTGAACTTGTTCGCGAGAAATTCGCCGGCGACCTTGCCCTGCTGGTCGTCACGGCCGCAAACACGGAAGGTGCCCGGGCCGGGGCGCTCGTCGGTGAACTTCGGGTTGGTCGAGGCCGGCGAGATCTGGATGATGCCCTCCTCGGCGTAGACGGCGGAAGCCGGGATCGACGAGCCGGAGCAGAAGTGCCCAGCCATGAAGACCACGCCCTTGCTGGCCATCTGGCCCGCGACAGCCACGGCCTGTTTCGGGTCGCAGGCGTCGTCGCCGATCTCCAGCACCAGTTTCTGTCCGAGGACGCCACCCTTGGCGTTGATGTCGGCGACGGCTTGTTCGGCGCCGTTGCGCATCTGCTCGCCGAATGAGGCGTACTGGCCGGTCATCGGTCCGGCGGTGGCGATGGTGATGTCAGCATAGGCCGTTCCGCCGGCCGCCATACCAAAAGACAGCACCACGGAAGCCATCAATAGCTTTTTCATAAGCAACTCCCCCTGGAAGTACGATGCGAGTATGCATCTATGGTCAGCGCGGTATTGAACGCCGCGCTTGAACCGCACGTTAGCTTGCCAGCAAAACAGGCGCAATCGCCCGCCACAATCTTGCTTACGTGCCGCTCGTTCCGGAGTTGGCGCGGCGGCGCCAGGAAAGTGGGCCGAGACGCAAGTAGAGCCATGGATACTGGGTCGCCATCTGCCCGGCACGCGTGATGCGGAAGCCCAGAATGGCGAAGGCCAGCAATATTACCAAGTCTATTACGTAGTAGTAGAACCCAACTCCCGGGCGCAAAGTTCCATTGTCGAAATAGAAGAAGAAGCTGCCCCCAAACAAGGAATAGTGGAAGAAGCGCACCGCTGCGGAAAGGATCGCCATATACCTGACGAGCGATAGCATCGGCCGCCATGTCAGTGCCAAGGCGCGCCCCGTGAGGTAGGCGGCCCCGCCACCCAGCGCCACGGTGACCAGCAGGAATACGCCGACGTTTTGCTCTTCCCAGAGTATGCCCATTGTCTTTTCGCTACGCCGCGCCTTCCAGGTATGCCGCTCGGACCTCCGGTCGCGCGAGCAGTTCCTCGCCGGTGCCCGTCATGGTGATCAGTCCGTTCACCATGACGTAGCCGCGGTGCGCCAGCTTGAGCGCGTGATAGGCGTTCTGCTCCACCAGGAACACGGTCAGGCCCTGTTCGCGATTGAGTTCGCCGATCACCGAGAAGATCTGCCGAACGAGCATCGGTGCAAGGCCGAGCGAGGGCTCGTCGAGCAGGAGGAGGCGCGGGCGGCTCATCAGCGCGCGTGCAATGGCGAGCATCTGTTGCTCGCCGCCGGACAAGGTGCCGCCACGCTGGTCGCGGCGCGAGCGCAGGATCGGGAACAGCGAGAGGACACGCTCAAGGTCGGCGTCGAAATGCGACATGTCGGTTGTCGCGGCGCCCATCTGCAGATTTTCCATGACGGTCATGCGCGGGAAGATGCGGCGGCCTTCCGGCGACTGCGCGATGGACAGCCCCATGATCTGGTGCGTCGGCCACTTGGTGATGTCGGTGCCGTCGAACACGATGCTGCCCGTACGCGCCTGCGGCATGCCGCAGATCGTCATCATCAGAGTGGATTTGCCGGCGCCGTTCGCGCCGATCAGCGTTACGATCTCGCCGGCGTTGACTTCGATGTCGACGCCGCGCAACGCGACGATGTTGCCGTAATAGGTATGCACGCCGCTGACCGAGAGGAGAGGGCCGCTCATGGGCTGATTCCGGCTTCGGCGGCGATTTCTTCGTCCTCGACGCCGAGATAGGCGGCGATCACCTTCGGATCGGCGCGTATGGACTCCGGCGTGTCGTCGGCGATCTTCTCGCCATAGTCGAGGACGACGATGTGGTCGGAGATCTCCATCACCACGCCCATGTCGTGCTCGATCAGCAGGATCGAGATGTCGTGCTCGTTGCGGATGAAGCGCAGCAACTCGTTCAGTTCGGCGCTTTCGCGGGGATTGAGGCCGGCGGCCGGTTCGTCGAGGCAGAGCAGCAGCGGATTGGTGCACATGGCGCGGGCGATTTCGAGCCGTCGCTGCGCGCCGTAGGGAAGGTCGGCGGCCGGTCCGTCGGCGCGGTCGGTCAGGCCGATGCGCTCCAGCCAGTAGGAGGCCAGCTTGATCGCAGAACTGCTGCCGTCGCGATAGGAACGAAGATTGAGCAGTCCGGCGATCGAATAGCGCGACGCTGCCATCAGCATGTGATGCTGGGCGACGATCAGGTTCTCCAGCACGGTCATCCCGCCGAACAGACGAATGTTCTGGAACGTTCTGGCGACGCGCGCTCTCCTGGCGATCTCGAAATCCGGCATGCGTTCGAGCAGATACAAGCCGCCCTCTGAGGCGGCGCGGGCCGATGTTGCCGTCAGCGCATCGACCTCACGGTTGGTCGTGCCGCTCCGCGTGCTGATCGCAACGCGGCCCTCGGTCGGCTTGTAGAAGCCGGTGACGCAGTTGAACACAGTGGTCTTGCCGGCGCCGTTTGGCCCGATCAATGCGGTGATGTCGCCGCGCCCGGCTCTGAACGAGAGGTCGTTGACAGCAATCAGGCCGCCGAAGCGCATCGTCAGATGCTCGACGGTCAGGATGGGATCGGATTCCCAGCGCTTCATCCGTGCCCCTCGCCGACGGGTTCGGACGACACGGCTCGGCGCGCCTTGAGGAATACCGACGGCAGGCGCGTCGAGATGAGCCCGCGCGGGCGCCACACCATGATCAGCACCATGGACAGGCCGACGATCAGCATGCGGTACTGCGCGAGTTCCCTCAACTCGAAGATCGTGTTGAGGAAGATCGCCGCGATCACGATGCCGATCTGGCTGCCGAGACCGCCGAGAACAACCAGCGCCAGGATGATGAACGACTCCAGGGCCGTGAAAGATTCCGGAGATATGAAGCCCTGCCGCGTCGCGAAGAACGAGCCGGCGAGGCCGCCGAAGAACGCGCCGCAAGCGAAGGCGGTGAGCTTGGTGTTGGTGGTGTTGATGCCGAGAGAGCGGCAGGCGATCTCGTCCTCGCGCAGCGCTTCCCAGGCGCGCCCGATCGGCAGGCGGCGCAGGCGGAGCGTGACGAAGTTGGTCACCAGCGCCAGTATCAGGATGATGTAATAGAGGTAGATGATGCGCTGAAGCGGCGTGTATTCGATGCCGAAGAAGTCGGCGAAGCCGCCGGGGCCGCGCTTGAATTCCAGTCCGAACAGCGACGGGCGCGGAATGCCGGAAATGCCGTCGGGACCGTTGGTGAGGTCGTACCAGTTGAGCAGGACGATGCGGATGATCTCTCCGAACGCCAGCGTCACGATCGCCAGGTAGTCGCCGCGCAGGCGCAGGACCGGGAAGCCGAGGATCAGACCCCAGCCAGCGGCGAGGAAGCCAGCCATAGGCAAGCACACCCAGAAGCCGAGATCGAAGTTGGTGGCGAGCAAGGCGAAGGAATAGGCGCCAACGGCGTAGAAGGCGACGTAGCCGAGGTCGAGGAGGCCGGCGAGGCCAACGACGATGTTCAGGCCCCAGGCGAGCATGATGTAGGTCAGTATGACGATCGCCTGATCCATGATGTAGCGATCGGCGAAGGGCATGAACGGCAGGGAGAAGGCGAGGGCGAGCGCCACGATGCTGATGTAGAGTGTGTTGCTCGCCGCCAGCGTCATGAGGCGGCGCCCCCCGGCCGCTGCGACGAACGATCCGATGCCGGCGAAGGGGCGCGCCCCGATCCGCCAGAGCGTGAGGTTCAGCGCCAGCCGGCCACCAAACACGACGGCAACGATGATGAAGACTGCCGGCCAGTTGGAGGTCAGCGTCAGCCCGCCAATTGCCGAATCCGTGCGCACGCCGACAATCGGTCCGGCGAGAACGAGCGCGATCGCAGCCCCGATTGCGGCGTCGCGGATCGCTACGGCGAGGTTGCCGGCGCCAGGCGCCGGCGCAACCGCGCGCGGCGGCTCGGAGGCGAATACGGCGCCCCGCTGCTCCTCGAGGATCTCGGCGCCTTCCGGCGTGAAGTCGGCCGTGGGTTCGTTACGCGGATCTGCCGCCATCGATCAGACCTTCTCGACCTCCGGCCTGCCGAGAAGACCCGACGGGAGAAAGATCAGTGTGATGGCGAGGATCGAGAACGCCGCAACGTCCTTGTATTCGATCGGCCCGTAGCCGGACCAGAGCGTCTCGATGAGGCCGATGAGGAGGCCGCCGAGCATGGCGCCCGGCAGCGATCCGATGCCGCCAAGCACTGCGGCGGTGAACGCTTTCACGCCGGCCTGGAAGCCGATGTAGAAATCGATCACGCCGTAGAACAGCAGGAACATCGTGCCGGCCACCGCGGCCAGCGCGGCGCCCATCAGAAACGTCAGCGAGATGGTGCGGTCGACGTTCACGCCGAGCAGCGCCGCCATCTTGGCGTCCTGTTCGCACGCGCGCTGGGAGCGCCCGAGCGGCGTTCGCGCGATCAGGAGCGTGAAGCCGGCCATGAGGATCAGGGTCGTTACGATGATGATGATCTGGGCGTTGGAGAGCTGGACGACGAAACCGTTCTCCTCCATCACCGAGTAGCCGCCGGTGACGACTGGCTGCAGCGGCTTGACGCGCGCGCCTTGCGAGACCTGCACCAGGTTCTGCAGCACGATCGACATGCCGATGGCGGTGATGAGCGGCGCCAGGCGGAACGAGCCGCGCAGCGGGCGATAGGCGAGGCGCTCAACCGTCCAGCCCCAGACAGACGTCAGGGTCATGGCGATGGCCATGACAAGGAGCAGCGCAAGGATCAGCAAGAAGAAAGGCGTTGCCGCCGAGATCCCGAGAACCACGATGGCGATCAGCGCGATGAACGAACCGACCATGAAGATGTCGCCATGGGCGAAATTGATCATGCCGATGATCCCGTAGACCATCGTGTAGCCGATCGCGATGAGACCGTAGATCGAGCCCAGCGTCAGCCCATTGATGAGCTGCTGCAGAAAATAGGCCATAGCACCCCGTCCCCTGCGGCTGCGGTCCCGCCAGAACACGGTGATCGCGCCGGATTGTTGGGCGTATCTTGGCGTAGCGTGTCCGCCAATACAACGGGGACGATGCGGCCTATTGCTGCGGCGGTTCCGGCGGCGCCTCGGGCGGCGGTTCGTCGGACGCCGCCCGCGGATCGAGGACGGCGCTCTCCGGGGTGACGGTCTTGGGCAGCGGCAGGCCTTGGAAGGTTTCGCGCCCGGCGCGATCGGGCGGAGCCCGCCGGGTCATGCGGAAGAGGGTGTAGCCGACGACGAGGGCGTGCACGGTGGCGGTGAAGGCGAACAAGCCCTCGGGCATCCAGTGCTGCATGCTGTAGGCGGCCGCAATCGGCCCGAGCATCGTGCCGAAGCCATAGAGCAGCAACAGGCTGCTTGCGACTTTCACGAACTCGTCGGGACCGGCGAAGTCGTTGGCGTGCGCGACGGCCAGTGCGTACATCGGATAGATCATGGCGCCGTACAGCACGATCAGGCCGGTGATCACCACGGCGTCGCGTGGGCGGAGCGAGACGATGGCGACGCCGATCGCCACCGCGCCGATGCCGACGGCGACGAGCACGCGGCGGCGGTCCATGCGGTCGGACAGCCAGCCGAGCGGGAACTGGATCAGCGAGCCGCCGAGCAGGGCGCCTGCCGTCAATGTCGCCACCTCGCGGATGGGCAGGCCGATACGCTGGGCGTAGACGGGTCCGAGCGTACCGAAGGCGCCGTTGACCATGCCAACCAGGAAGCAGGCGACGGCGGAAACCGGTGACAGCGCGAAAAGTCGCGCAATGTCGAAGCGTGTGGTCTTCAGGGGCTGCGGCGTGGCGGCGGTCGAGAGCGCCGTCGGCAGGATGGCCAGGCAATAGAAGATCGCGCCCAGCACGAAGTAGAAGTAGTCGGAAGGTGGGTTGATGGCGAGGAGCAACTGGCCGGCCGTTGAGGCGGCGAAGTTCACCATTTGATAGACGGAAAAGACGGTGCCGCGGCTCTCGCGCGAGGTGCGTTCGTTGAGCCAGCTTTCCACGATCATCGCCGCCCCGGCGAAGCAGAAACCGGAGAGAGCGCGCAGAGCGATCCAGGCGCCCGGCGATACGATCAGCAGGTTGAGCAGGATGGAGATGGCCGAAACGGAGGCCAGCGCGCCGTAGGTGCGGATGTGGCCGACCCGGCGCACGATGTGGGGGATCAGCACGCAGCCGGTGACGAAACCCGTGGCCCAGCCCGTGCCAAGCAGGCCGAGCTGCGTGGTCGTGAAACCAGCCACGGTTCCATGGATGGCGAGCAACAGGCCGTGCAGCGCGCCTGCGATCAGCAGGAAGGCAGAGCCGAGCAGTAGGGAAGCGACGGCGACGAGCTGGGGAGCCATGATTCCTGCGGCGGGGGAATCGTCAAAGGCACTGCCAGCCCCTTGTCGGCCGATGCCGGGCCGATTTCAAGGCGCGGGCGGCCTCAAAGGGGCCCGGCGGCGGCTACATGATCCCGGTTCTGGCGAAGATATCCTGTGTCGGCTCGCCGGCTTCTATCGCGCGGCGAACGCCGTCCTCGCCGTCCACCTTGGCGAGCGCCGCCCGGACAATGTCCTCGGCCTTGTCGCCGGGGATGAGGAGGACGCCGTCGATGTCGCCGACGACGATGTCGCCCGGCCGGGCAACCGCGCCGTTCGGGAACTCGATACGGCAGCGGAAATCGACGACCCGCCCGCGGCCGCGCTGGTCCTGCGCGTAGGCGCCGCGCGAGAAGATCGGGAAGCCCAGACTGAGGATTTCGCGCGTGTCCCGGTGGAAGCCGTCGAAGACGGCGCCGGGGCTGCCGAGTTTCGTCGCCCGGATGCTCATCAACCCGCCCCACAGGGCATAGGTCGGCGAGCCGCCGGTGGTGAGGTAGATCTCGCCGGTCTTCAGCTCGTCGAGGGCGCGGAACATCACCCCGAACGGGTCTGCGCCATCGTGGCTGCCGTCGTTGTCGGCGACCTGCACCGGCATGGCGCGACCGACCAGCACCATGTCGGGCGCGACCGGGCGGATTTCAGGCGGCAGGAACTGCCGGTGCAGGCCGGCGGTGTCCATGACGTCGCCGATGACCGCCGTGAACAGGCGATCGCGGATGGTCGCGAAGAGGTCATTGTCGGTCATGCGTGATCCTTCAGGCGGGACGGTCGAGGGCTTCCTTCAGCGCAAGGAAGTCGCGCCAGGCGAGGCGCTTCTGCAGGGGCTGGCGGAGCAGATAGGCGGGGTGCAGCGTGGCCATGGCGCGGATCTTCCGGCTGCCGGTGTCGAATTCGTGCCAGCGTCCGCGGAACTTCAGGATGCCCTCGCGGTTGCCCATCAGCTCGGCGGCGGCGGGCGCTCCCATGCAGATCAGGAAGTCGGGATCGCAGAGTTCGATCTGGCGCTCGATGAACGGCCGACAGGCAGCCGTCTCCTGCGGCGTCGGCGTGCGGTTGCCGGGGGGACGCCAGGGAACGACATTGGCGATGTAGACGGACGTGCGGTCAAGTCCGATGGCCGCCAGCATGCGGTCGAGCAGACGACCGGAGCGGCCGACGAAGGGGAGTCCCTGCAGGTCCTCCTCGCGGCCGGGCGCCTCGCCGACGAACATCACGCGCGAGCCCGGCATGCCGTCGGCGAAGACGAGCTGGGTGGCGGTGAGCTTCAGGTTGCAGCCGTCGAAAGCTTCGAGGGCGGCGCGGAGTTCATCGAGATTGGCGGCGGCCCGGGCGGCGGCACGCGCAGCACGGGCCGTGTCGTCGGGCGCGGCTGCGTTGGCCGGTGCGATGGTCGTGCGCGGGGCCGGCGTCGGGGCCAGGCGCGGCTCGGCGAAACGCTCAGGCGCGGCGGGCGGCGCGGAAGCGGGTTCCGGCGGCGGCGCGGCCCGCGCCGACAGGCGGTCGACCGGGGCCTCCTCGAGCGTGGCGTCGACGCCCATTTCGGCGTACCACGCGAGCAGCGAAGCGGCAGACTGTCCGTCAGGTTGCATCCCGGATTCACGCTTGTGTGAGGCGGGGCTGAATCCGACGCGCCGGGCCCCATCTGCCGGATTGCCTTAGCACGATCCGCGACGTGTGCAGAGGCGGGCGAACGGGAGTTGCGGGGATGAAGCGGCCCTTGGCAATCGCGCTGGTGGTGTCGGCGCTTCTCGCGATGCGGGCCACCGCAGTCGCTGCCGCCGACGGCACGACGGCTGGCCCGATCGCTGGACCGAAGAACGTCCTGACCGGACGTGATGCCTTCGGCAGCTGGCAAGACAGCGTGCCGGGCACCTGGCGCCTCATCAGGCCCGCCGACCTGCCGGAACCCTTCGCCACCCGGTCGGCGAGCAACGCACCCAGACTGATCGCACGGCCGCCCACCGCCAAGCCCGAGGTACCCGCCGGCTTCAGGGTCGACCTGGTCAAGAGCGGCATGGCCGCCCCACGCGACATGGCGGTGGCGCCGAACGGCGACCTGTTCATCGTCGACAGTGCGGCAGACCAGATCGTTGTCCTCAGGATGGAGAACGGTCAGTCCAGGCCGGTCGCGGATTCGGTGTTCGCCAGCGACGGGCTCTACGAGCCCTACGGCATCGCCTTCTATCCGCTCGACGATCCCCAATGGGTCTATGTCGGCAATTCCGACAGCATCATCCGCTTTCCCTACCGAAGCGGCGATCTGAAGGCCTCCGGCCCGGCCGAGACCCTGGTCGCCGGCATCCCGTCCGAGCATCACTGGACACGCGACATCGCCTTCTCGCCGGATGGTGGCACGCTCTATCTCGCCGTCGGCTCCGGCTCCAACACCGCCGAGAGGACGGCTGGCGAGCCGCCTGGCCGCATCGATCGATGGGCACAGGACCATGCGCTGGGCGAGATGTGGGGCGAGGAACAGGGCCGTGCCGCGGTGATCGCCTACGATCCCGACGGCAGGCATCGCCGCGTCTATGCGACCGGCCTGCGCAATTGTTCCGGTCTCACGGTCCAGCCGGCAACCGGCCAGCCCTGGTGCGTCGTTAACGAGCGCGACGGCCTCGGCGACGATGTGCCGAGCGACTATGCGACGAGCGTGCAGCCGGGACATTTCTACGGCTGGCCCTGGTACTACAACGGCGGCAACGAGGATCCGCGCGCCCCGCTCAAGGGCCAGCGCCCGGACCTTGCCGGCAAGGTGACCGTGCCCGACGTGCTGTTCCAGGCCCACTCGGCGCCGCTCAATATCGCGTTCTACGACGGGTTCATGTTCCCGGCCGAATACAAGGGCGACGCCTTCGTCGCCATGCGCGGGTCGTGGAACCGGGAAAACGCACCGGCTACAAGGTGGTGCGCCTGCAATTCGAGAACGGCAAACCGACCGGCGCCTACGAGGATTTCATGACCGGCTTCGTCCAGAACGCCGAAAACGTGTGGGGCCGCCCCGTCGGCCTCGCGGTCCTCGGTGACGGATCGCTGATCCTGAGCGAGGACGGCAACGGCACCATCTGGCGGGTGCTCCTTCCCGGCCGCCCGTTAGGTCGACTGCCACCCTGCTTCCATATGGGTTTGGCGGAGCGGCGCGTAGCGTTATATTCAGGCCGACATATCGATGGCGAGGGCCGGATTCATGAGTGCCACACAAGCTGAGAACGACGTGCTGGCGACGGCGGAGGCCTGGCGCAAGGCCGGGCGGGGCGTGGCGATCGCCACGGTGGTCGAGACCTGGGGCTCGGCGCCGCGGCCGGTGGGCAGCCACCTGGTTGTCGATGGTGAGGGCAATTTCGAGGGCTCGGTGTCGGGCGGCTGCGTCGAGGGCGCGGTGGTCGAGGAAGCGCTGGACGTGATCGGCGCGGGCAAGCCGAAGATGCTGGAATTCGGCGTCGCCGACGAGACCGCCTGGCGGGTCGGCCTCTCCTGCGGCGGCCGCATCCGGGTCTATGTCCAGAAGCTCGACTAGCGTCGACCCGCTGACCGGCCGCGATCGCATGAAGCTCGATCTGCTGCAGACGCTCAACGCCGCCGCGGCGCGCGCGCGAGGCGGCGATCGTCGTCACCGACACGGCCAGCGGCGACGCGCGGCTGGTGCTCGAGAAGGACGGCTATGCCGGCGATCCGCTCGCCGACGAACTGCGCGGCGCGCTTTCGCTCCGGCGCATCCGGCACGCTCTCGACGGCCGACGGCGACAGCGTGTTCCTGACCGTCTATCTGCCGCCGCCGCGCCTCGTCGTGATCGGCGCGGTCCATATCAGCCAGGCGCTGGCGCCGATGGCGCAGGATCGCCGGCTTCGACATGACCATCATCGATCCGCGCACCGCCTTCGCCACGCCGGAGCGCTTTCCCGACGTCGCCCTCTTGCCGAGTGGCCGGACGTGGCGATCCCGAAGGTCGGGCTCGACGCCTTCACGGCGCTCGCCGCGCTGACCCACGATCCCAAGATCGACGATCTGCCGCTCGCCCGCGGCGCTCAGGGCCGGACTGCTTCTATATTGGCGCGCTCGGCAGCCGGAAGACCCACGGCAAGCGGCTCGAACGCCTGCGCGCGGCTCGGCTTCGACGACAAGCCGCGCTCGCCCGCATCCACGCTCCGATCGGCCTTGCCATCGGGGCGCAGTCGCCGGCCGAGATCGCCGTCGCCATCCTGGCACAGGTGATCGAGGCGCTGCGCAGCCGCGGCGCGGACCGGCAGCGAGGCGGCGGCGTGAAATTCGGCCCGGTGCCGGTCGGCGAGGCGGTCGGCGCGATCCTCGCCCATTCGGTGCGTCATCGCGGGCGGGGTTATCCGCAAGGGCAGGATGCTCGGCGACAGCGACATCGCATTGCTCCGCGCGGCGGGGATCGCCGACGTGGTCGTCGCACGTCTGGAGCCCGACGACATCCACGAAGACGCGGCGGCCGAGCAGATCGCGCGTGCGGTGGCCGGCGCCAACGCTTCGCGTCGAGCATCCGTTCACCGGCCGCGCGAACATCCACGCGGAATGCGCCGGGGTGTTCACCGTCGGCACGCGACGCGATCGACGGGATCAACCGCGTCGATCCGGCGATCACGCTGGCCACGCTGAAGGAATACGCGGCGGTCGAGGCCGGCCAGATGGTGGCGACGGTCAAGATCATTCCCTTCGCGGTTGGGCAGGGGAGCGTGTGGCGGGCGCTGGAGGGGACGCGGGGGCCGGTGATGGCGCTGGCGGCCTTCCGGCCGCTCAGGGTCGGGCTGGTGGCGACGACGCTTCCGGCGCTGAAATCCGCCGATTTTGGACAAGACGCGGCGGCTGCTGGATGCCCGTCTCAAGCCTGCCGGCGCGAGTGTCATGCGGGAGGATCGGGTGCCGCACGACGCGCCGTCCGTCGCCGGGGCGCTCGCCGAACAGGCGCGGGACGGCGCCGAACTGCTGATCGTGTTCGGCGCCTCGGCGGTGGTCGATGCCGGCGACGTGATCCCGGCCGCGATCGAGCAGGCCGGCGGGCGGGTGACGCGTTTCGGCATGCCGGTCGATCCGGGCAACCTGCTGGTGCTCGGCGACCTCGACGGCACGCCGGTGATCGGTGCGCCGGGCTGCGCGCGCAGTCCCAACGAAAACGGTTTCGACTGGATCTTGAATTGGTTGCTCGCCGGACTTGATGTGACGTCGGAGGACATTGCCGGCCTCGGCGTCGGCGGCCTGCTGATGGAGATCGTTTCGCGTCCGCAGCCGCGCGAGGGCCGCGCCCGGTCCGCGCCCGATCGTCCACGGGTGGCGGCGCTGGTGCTCGCCGCCGGGCTGTCGCGGCGGATGGGCGGCGCCAACAAGCTGGTCGCCACCATCGCCGGCAAGCCGCTGGTCCGCACGGCGGCGGAGGCGGCGCTCGCCAGCCGCGCGGCGTCGGTGACGGTGGTCACCGGCCACAAGGCGGCGGAGGTGGAGGCGGCGCTCGCCGGGCTGGACGTGGGCATGGTTCACAATCCCGACTATGCCGATGGCCTTTCCACGTCGCTCCGCGCCGGTCTCCAGGCGCTGCCCGGCGACATCGACGGCGTCGTGGTGATGCTCGCCGACATGCCGGGCATCGACGCGGAGACGATCGACCGGCTGATCGCCGCCCTGGCGCCGGAGGCCGGCGCCGGGATCGTGGTGCCGACCTGGCAGGGCCGGCGGGGCAATCCGGTCGTCTGGGCCGCCCGGTTCATTCCCGAACTGATGGCGGTGGCGGGCGATACCGGCGGGCGCCACCTGATCGAGGCGCATCCCAAATCAGTGGTCGAGGTCGAACTCGGCCCGGCCGTCGCGCTCGACATCGACACGCCCCGGGAACTGGCGGAAGCCGGCGGAACCCAAGGCTAACCTTTTTCCGTGCCGCGGATCGCACCGCGCTCGGGAAATGGCGTATTCTTGCCTCCCGCTGCCGGGGGCGGCGCGCTTCGGGGAACGCCCAATGTCGATGTGGCTTCACGAGTTCTTCTTTTCGCCAGCGGCGCTCGCCCGCCAGGTCGGCCTGTTCCTGCTGGTCGTGTCGCTGGCCATGCCGACGATCGGCCTCGTCCGGCTGTTCGTGCTGGTCACCGCGGTGACCGGCTTCGTCCTGTCGGCGATCTTCGTGCAGAACCCGGTCGACCTGTTCTGGTGGACGCTGCTGGCGGCGGTGGTGCTGGTGCGCATGGCGCTGGCGCGCGGGCCCGGCGGCTTCGGGGGCCATCTCGGCCCGGAAGAGCGGCTGTTCCACGAAAAGGTGGTGCCGAATCTCGGCGCCCATCAGGTCCGCCAGCTCCTGGCGATCGGCCGCTGGCGCGATGTCGTCGCCGGCACGACGCTGACGCGAACCGGGCAGGCGGTTGGCGAACTCTGTTTCGTCACCCGCGGCCAGGTGGATATCGTGGTGGACGGCAAGCGGGTGGCGGAATGCGGGCCCGGTTCGCTGATCGGCGAGATCGGCATGTCGACCGGCGAGCCGGCGACCGCGACGGCGGTGTGCGCCACGCCGGTGCGCTATCTCGGCTTCGAGGCGAAGCGGCTCTACCGGCTGCTCGATTCGCACGTCGCCCTGCAGGACGCGATCGAACTGGCCATCGAGCGGAGCCTGCGCGACAAGCTCAACCGCTCCAACATGGCGGCGGCGCATGCCGGAGAAGACAGCGAAGGCGGGTAGGGGCTGTCGAGATTCGGGCCGGCGAGTGGGCATGAGAGTCAGCTACCTCTCCCCTTGAGGGAGAGAGCCTTCCCCTGACTTGATCGGGGGGCGGATTTCTCCGGTTTGTGTCAGCAAACCGGCCTTGGAAATCCGGATGAGAGGATCGCCAACAGCTATGCGTTTCAGCCTTCCTCGAACACTGGGATATTTCGCTGGCGGGCTCTGGACAGCCTGGGGTGGGCGAAAGCGGATCGAAGCCAAGCAACGCCGCAACCTGAGGCGTCTCGTGGCAAAGGCGCGGCGCGACTCACCCGTTGTTTCACCGGCTCTACGCGGATCTCGGACTGTCGAGCAGGGTCGAACTGCGCGACTTGCCGGTTACCCGCAAACCCGAACTCATGGCCGAGTTCGACGATTGGCTGGCGATCCGTTCTCTTCCCCTCGACAGGGCCCACGAACATCTCCGCGACATCCGGAAGGTCGGCGTGCCCATCGACGACGTCGCGATTTTCCAGACCTCCGGGACATCGGGCGAACCGGCGGTCATCGTGCTGCCTTCGTCGTTTGTCGAGTATTACTTCGGGATCATGATGGCGCGCTTCGAACGGTACCATTGGAAGCTCATCCGGGACGTTCGCAAGCTCGGCGTCAGGGTGACGATCACCGGCGGGAATGGTCACTTCGCCGGAAACGGGTTCAACAAATTGGTGCATCGGCTGAAACCGGCATTGGCGCGGGGATTGGGTTTGAACTTCATCGAGGCCGAACAGCCGATCGATCGGCTCGTTGACAGGCTGAACGCGATCCCGAACGTCGCCTGGATCGTCACCTACCCGAGCATGCTAGCGATCCTCGCCAGGGAAAAGGAGGCCGGGCGGCTGCGGATCGCGCCTGCGCTTTTCAGTGCAGGGGGCGAGACACTCACGCATGATCTTCGCGAGCGGGTCGGGCGGGCTTTTCCCTCTCTGAAATACGGCATTGCCGATTTCTATGGCTGCACCGAGTGCCTGGCGCTTTCTTTCGAGTGCAGCCACGGGCGGAAGCACGTGAATGAAGACTGGGTCATCCTCGAAGCGGTCGACGAAGCGATGCGGCCCGTTCCCGATGGCACCTTGTCGGCGACAGTGCTGCTGACGGTGCTCGCCAACGACGTTCAGCCCTTCATCCGATACGATCTCGGCGACTGTGTTCGCTTCGATACGGACGCCTGTCCCTGCGGGTCGCCGTTTCGCAGTTTTCAGGTGGAGGGGCGCCAGGCGACGCTCGTTCGCGTGGGCGGGGTGACGCTGTCGCCGCTCGTCTTCGATCTCGAGCATGAGAGCGCCCGGCGCATCCAGCTGGTCCAGACCGGCGAAAGGGATTTCGAGCTACGGATACAAGTGGCCGATGAGGCGGCGGTGGGGCTTGTCTTTCAAGAGGTCATCGAGTCGGTGAAACAGGTGTTTCGCGATAACGGCCTGGAGGACGTGACGGTGCGAGAAAGCCAGGCACCGCCCGAATTCACCGCGAGCGGCAAGTTCCACGACGTTTTGCCTATGCGAAGCGCCGACCCGCGAACATGACAGGTCCGGTTTGTCCGCACGCCGGCCCTACACAGACCGTCGTCATGGGCTGCACACAAGGGTTCGAGGTGTCTGATTCAGACCACTAGCGGCTCACGCCAAAGAAAATCGGTTGTCACTGCACTACGGCGACAATCTTGTTGAAATCGTTTGGGGGGCATTCGATCAAATCGAAAGCGGAGAACCGAATCCGCACTGGATCGCAACACGCGAGGACGCCGTTGCCTATGCTCGCCACGTCGATAAGCGCCCTCGATTTTTGTTCCCGGCAGAGAGGATATGAACACGCGGCAGGCATCTCAGCCTCGAAGTTGTCTGACGCAACGGCCAGTGCGACCGGTACGCCAAGGAGCTTCGCAAACCCCAAGGCTGTTAGCACTCGCGAAGGCTGCTGCTAATCTGTTGATTCGATGAACGTTTCGGCGTTTTCGGCGTTGCCAAATCGGCGCGAACGCCGGAACCTTGTCGGGCGCCCGTGAGGGGGCTCGGCAAAGGAGACCAACGATGAGCGTCGTCGAGTTCCGGAAACAACTGGAAGGCTATGGCCTGACGACGGCCAATATCCTGTACCGCATGCCCGACCATCCGAGCGTGCTGCAAACCTACGTCTGGCAGGCCTACGACCTGGCCCCGCGATTCCCCGCAACTCCGCAAGTTCCTGGATTTCTGGTCGCGCGAACTCGAAGGACCGCTGCATTCGGTGCGGGTCGCGCACAAGCGCCTGATCAGCGCGCGCGAAGTGCGCACGGTGACGACGGAACTCCGCCTGCACTGATCGCGTGAAGCGCCGGGGCCGGGCGCTGCCGCAGCGGCGCCAAGGCGTGAGCCCTACTTGTAGGGCGGCGGCGGGATCGCCTTGTGGGCGGCGCGCAGGGCCGCCGACCAGCGCTCGCGCAGATCGTGGAAATAGGGCTCGGCCGCCTCGATGCGGTAGCTCAGGTCGACCTTGATCGCGTCGCGGCGCATGGTGACCAGGTCGATCGGCAGGCCGACGCCGAGGTTCGAGCGGATGGTCGAATCCATCGAGATCAGGCCGAGCTTCAGCGCCTCGTCGAGCCCGGTCGCATCGGTCACCGAGCGGTCGAGGATCGGCTTGCCGTATTTGTGCTCGCCGATCTGCAGGTAGGGCGTGTCGGCGGTCGCCTCGATGAAGTTGCCGGCGGCATAGACCATGAACAGGCGCAGCCGCCCGCCCTTGACCTGGCCGCCGAGCAGCATGGACACGTCGAAGGAGCCGGGCACCGCCTGTTCCAGCTCCTCGCCGACGTTGCGGTGGACCTCGCGGATGGCACGGCCGACGAACTGGGCCGCCTTGAACATGCTCGGCATGTCCGAGATCGGTGTGACGACCTGGGTCGCCGGGTCCTCCATGCCCTCGCTGACCAGCGTGAGCACCGACTGGCTGACGGCGAGATTGCCGGCGGTGGCGATGGCCATCACCCGTTCGCCGGGCGTCTCGAACAGGTGCAGCTTGCGAAAGGTGGCGATGTTGTCGATGCCGGCATTGGTGCGGGTGTCGGCGATCATCACCAGGCCTTCGCGGACAAGGATGCCCACGCAATAGGTCATTTTCGGTCTCCCGGGTTCCCTCGGCGCAGCCCTGCCGCCGCCGGAATGTCGGGGCGTTTGCCGCCGAGTTGCAACGAAAAACGTGTCGCATGGTTTCAGCGCACCGCCCGGGCGTCGGGCTGGATGGTCACCCGGACGGACAGTTTCTCGCCGGTGCCGCCGTAGCGATGCCGCGGACCGGGGCGGCGCCGAGGTAGTCGAGGCCGACGGCGACGCGCACGTAGGCGTCGGTCGGGCAGATGCCGTTGGCCGGGTCGAAGCCGACCCAGCCGAGTCGTCGATCAGGGCCTCCGCCCAGGCGTGGCCGGCGGCCTGCTCGTTCGTGGTCGTCGAAGCGCAGCATGTAGCCGCCGACGTAGCGGGCCGGGATGCCGAGATGGCGGGCGGCGGCGATGAAGACGTGGGCGAAGTCCTGGCAGACGCCGTGGCCGAGGGCGAAGGCCTCGACGGCGCTGGTGCCGGTGTCGGTGGCGTCGATCTCGAAGCGCATGCGCTCGCGGATGCCGTCCATGATGGCATGCATGAGGTCGAGCTGGCTGCCGGCTGTACTTGGCCGCCGACGTCTCGGCGAAGTCGCGGATCGCGGCGTCGGCGGTGGTGAGCGGCGGTGTCGCGCAGGAAGACGACCGGCGGAAAGCGCTCGACCTGGCCGCTGACGACGCCGCTGACGTCGGTCGGTCTCGACGCTGCCTTCGGCGACGATGGCGAGATCCGTCGAGCGGGCCCTCGACGGTGAAGGTGTGGACGATGTTGCCGAACGGGTCGGTGGACTGGTCGAGGCGGCAGTCCTGGTCGACGTCGATGCGCCAGTTGACGACGAACTGGCCGTCGTGGCCGCGCGGCGTCAGGCGCAGGATCTCGATGGCGCGCGTCGCCGGCGTCTCGTAGCGGTAGATCGTCTCGTGGCGGATGTGGAGGCGCATGGGGCGGCTCAGGTCAGGTACTGCTCGGTGATGGCTTCGCCGAGCCGGGTGTTGTCGGCGATGAACTCGGTCAGGAACTCGTGCAGGCCGGGCTTCTGGAAGATCTCGGTGATCTCGGCGTTCTGCAGGCGGGTGCGGATCGAGCGGGCGATGCGCTGGGCCGGGCCCTGGCGGCCATAGGCGAGGGACAGCTCGTCGAGGAAGGCGGCGAGGTTCTCGTAGCAGCTCGCCAGCGAGCGCGGCATCTGCTCGTTGAGCACCAGGAGATCGGCGATCAGCCACGGCTTCAGGCTCTCGTGATAGACCCAGCGATAGGCGGTCAGCGCCGACACCGAGCGCAGGATCGACGCCCACTGGAAGTAGTCGAGGCCGCCGCCGACCGGGGCGCCTTCCGGCAGCAGCAGGTGGTACTTCACGTCGAGGATGCGGGCGGTGGTGTCGGCGCGCTCGAGATAGACGCCGAGGCGCAGGAAGAAATAGGCGTCGTTGCGCAGCATGGTGCGGTAGGCGGAGCCGTCGAAGCGCAGGCAGGCTTCCTTCACGCCGGCTGAGGAACTCGGTCAGCGTGTCGCGGTCCATGCGGGCGCCGTCGAAGCGCTTCAGCTCCAGCCAGCCGGTGTTGATCGCCTCCCACATGTCGCTGGTCAGCGCGGTGCGCACGGCGCGGCCGTTGTGGCGCGCGGTGCCGAGGCAGTGCTTGATGCTCGACGGGTTGTCGGCCGAGAAGGCGAGGAAATCGATGACCGAGTCGCGGTCGGCGGTCTTGCCGGTGGCCTCGAAGGCGTGCAGCACGCCGGCGGCGGCGAGCGCCGATTCCCATTCGTTCGACTCGCCGGCATAGGCGATCGGCATGGCGGCGAGGCGGTTCGCCGCGTCGATGATGCGGGCGGTGTTGTCGGCGCGCTCGACGTAGCGCGCCAGCCAGAACAGGCTGTCGGCGGTGCGGCTCAGCATGTCATGCGTCCAGCACCCAGGTGTCCTTGGTGCCGCCGCCCTGGCTGGAATTGACCACCAGCGAGCCCTCGCTTGCAGCGCGACGCGGGTCAGCCCGCCGGGCACGATGCGGACCCTGTCGGCGCCGGACAGCACGAAGGGCCGGAGGTCGACGTGGCGCGGCGCGATGCCGCCGTCGACGAAGGTCGGCGAGGTCGACAGCGCCAGCGTCGGCTGGGCGATGAAGTTGTCCGGATCGGCCTTGAGCTTGGCGGCGAACGCCGCGCGGGTCGCCTTGTCGGCGGCCGGGCCGATCAGCATGCCGTAGCCGCCGGAGCCGGCGACCTCCTTCACGACCAGCTCGTCGAGGTGGTCGAGCACGTAGGCACAGCGCGTCCGGCTCGCGGCAGCGCCAGGTCGGCACGTTCTTGAGGATCGGCTCCTCGCCGAGATAGAAGCGGACGATCTCCGGCATGTAGGAATAGACCGCCTTGTCGTCGGCGACGCCGGTGCCGACGGCGTTGGCGAGCGTGATGTTGCCGGCCCGGTAGGCGTTCATCAGGCCGGGCACGCCGAGCGCCGAATCGGGGCGGAAGGTGAGGGGGTCGAGGAAGTCGTCGTCGAGGCGGCGGTAGATCACGTCGACGCGCTTCGGCCCCTCGGTGGTGCGCATGAACACGACGTTGTCGCGCACCAGCAGATCGCGGCCCTCGACCAGCTCGATGCCGAGCTTGTCGGCGAGGAAGGAGTGCTCGTAGTAGGCGCTGTTGAACGGCCCCGGCGTGAGCAGGGCGACGGTCGGCTCGTCCGGCGCCGAGTGCGGCGCGACCGATTGCAGCGTGGCCAGCAGCTCCTCCGGATAGTTCTCGACCGGCGCGATGCGGTTGACGGCGAAGAGATCGGGAAAGAGCCGCATCATCACCTCGCGGTTCTCCAGCATGTAGGAGACGCCGGACGGGCGTGCGGGCATTGTCCTCCAGCACGTAGAAATCGTCGTCGTCGACGCGCACGATGTCGATGCCGGCGATGTGGACGTAGATGCCGTGGGGCAGCTTGAGGCCGGCCATCTCCGGCCGGAAGTAGGGATTGCGGTAGACGAGGTCGGCGCGGGACCGCGCCGTCGCGCAGGATCTCGCCGTTGCCGTAGATGTCGGCGAGGAAGCAGGTTGAGCGCGCGTGACGCGCTGCTCGAGGCCCGGCCGACAGGCGCTCCCATTCCGGCTTGGTGAGCACGCGCGGGATGATGTCGAAGGGGATGATGCGCTCCTCGGCGTCGGCGTCGCCGTAGACGGCGAAGGTGATGCCGATGCGCCGGAAGAGCAGCTCCGCCTCGGCGCGGCGATGGGCGAGCACTTCGGGGTCGCTCGACTCCAGCCAGCGTCTGGAGGAACTCGTAGCCCGCGCCGGCATTCGCCGCTGTCGCGAACATCTCGTTGAAGGCGCCGCCATTAACGCTCCGTCATGCAAGATCAGGTACAGGACCTGCCGTTCGCGGGCCATCCTAGACCCGTCTTGCAAGAAGAACGCCAATATTGCGGCTTCCGCGCCTGTCGGAGGTGGCGATCAGGCGACCGCGCCCTCGCTCTCGCCTTCGCCCTCGGCAAGGCCTTCCGGCTCGATCTCGAACACCGGCTCGAAGATCGGCTCCAGCGCCGCCGGCTCGCTGACATCGACCGAGCGCAGCATTTCCAGGCGGCCGTCGAAATGCTCGGCGATGGCGGTGCAGCTTTCCACCCAGTCGCCGCAGTTGACGTAGATGAGGCCGAAATCCTCGTGCATGGCGGCGCGGTGGATATGGCCGCAGACGACGCCGTCGACGTCGTGCTCGCGCGCGGCGTTGACGACCGCTTCCTCGTAGTGGCCGATGAAATTGACGGCGCTCTTGACGCGCATCTTGGCCCAGTTGGAGAACGACCAGTAGGGCAGGCCGAGCGCGCGGCCGACGCGGTTGAGCGGCGATGTTGATGCCGAGCGCGGCGACATAGGCGTTGTCGCCGAGGAAGGCGAGCCAGCGCGCCTTGGTCTGGACCGGGTCGAAGCAGTCGCCGTGCAGGACGAGGTAGCGCTTGCCGTCGGCGGCCTCGTGGATCACCTCGTCGGCGAATTCGAGGCCGCCGGACTGTCCGCCGTTATAGTCGCGGGCGAACTCGTCGTGATTGCCGGGGAGGTAGACCAGCCGGGTGCCGCGGCTGGCCTTGTTCATCAGGCAGCGCAGCACGTCGTTGTGGTCGTCCGGCCAGTACCAGCGCGCCTGCAGCCGCCAGCCGTCGATGATGTCGCCGACCAGGTAGATGGTCTCGGCGTCGTGCTCGGCAGGAAATTGAGCAGCGGGCGAACCTGGCACCCGCGGGTGCCGAGGTGGAGATCGGACAGGAAAAGCGTCCGGAACTGTTGCGGCGCCGCATTCACAGTCATTCACGTCTCTCCGTCAACCGCCACGCGGCGCGCGATTGCCCCGCTCACGTTCGCCATCGACCGGCCGGCCGGTGACGAGATGAATGGCGGACCGTACCATACGCGACGGACGCCCACCGCTCGACAAGCCGTCGCAGCGGGGTCGCCTCGGTCGCCTTGATATCCATGGCATTGCCCCGCCAGACAAACCTGTTCCCAGTCCAGCCCGCGACCCACAGCGGCAACAGCAGCACGTCGCGGACGATCATGAAAGCCACGATTCGGGCGAAAGCGGCCAGCCAAAGCGTTTGGCCAGCAACATCTCCGCGCCGTACCACGCCACGAACGCACCCACAAACCAGGTGACCGGAATAGCCCCCAATGCCGCCAACGTGGCAGTTCCGGCGAGCGGAAGCAATCCGCCCGAGACGGCCTCGGGCGCGTAAACCGCCGGAAACGAGGAGCGGCGCAGGCGGGCCCAGCGCACCTGGCGGTTCCAGACGTCGCGCAGCTGGCGCGGGCCAAGCGGCTGCGGGAAGGGATGAATCACAAGCCGCACCCGCCGGCCGCCGGCGCGAATCAGCTTGGTCGAAGCGGCGTCCTCGGCGGGCTCGACCGCCAGCGCCTCGATGCCGCCGGCACGATCGAGGATGTCGCGGCGCCAGAACATGGTCTTGCCCTGGGCGTAGGCGGTGCCGAGGGCATCGGCGATCAGCTGCCAGCGCGCCTCATAGGTGTTCAGGAAGGCGCATTCGAGGTCGGCGCCGACGCCGTCGGGCCGGATCCCGACCGGCGGCGAGCAGACCAGCCCGGTGTCGGGGCCCCAGCGATCGAGCAGGCGATCGAGATAGTCGGGCGGCGTCAGCACGTTGCTGTCCGCCATGACGATCCAGTCGTGACGGGCGGCGTACCAGCCTTTGACAGTGTTGTTGAGCTTGGGATTGATGCTGATGCGGTCGTCGCCGATGAGGAGCCGGGTGGGCACCTCGGGGTGGGCCTCCATCAGCCGCCGGATGAGCGGGATCACCGGGTCGTTCGCGTCGGCCACGCAGAAGTCGATGTCGTATTCCGGGTAGTCGATGGCGAAGGCCGAGGCGAGCGTCTCCTCGACGTTGTTCTCGATGCCGCAGGCGGGGCGCAGGATGGTGATCGGGGGACGGACAGCGGGCAGCCGTTTGCGGTCAGCCCAGGACCGGAAGATCAACAGCGCTATGCCGCCGAAGTGAACCAAAGCGGCAAAAGCGACCGCACCGAATAGCAGTTCAGTTATCATCATCGCGGCGGACAATGCCGATCTTCTGTGACGCCGGAATCACTCAATTATGACATTCCCGCAACGCAAAATGCCAAAAAACTGGCGGCGTCATTGACATCGTCCCGTTCGGGGCATGGACGCCTATTCCGCCGGAATGGGGCACTCTGCCGAGATGGCCGGCCAAGGACAGCGCTGATATGGGAGCACACGAAAAGTTGTTGAAGAACAGGCA
>CAWGJV010000034.1:0-102524 GCA_963822975.1 uncultured Alphaproteobacteria bacterium | reverse complement strand
GCGGAAGGCATTTTGCGCCAGCAAGCCGCCCATGGCGTAGGTGCGGACCACGTGGTCGACCTCGAGAAGCGGCGCAATCCACGCCGGCGCTCCCTCCAGCGCTGACATCCGGGGGCGGATCCGGGGGGCGCCGGCTTGACCTCGGGGCTGGCGGCGAAGCAGGCAACCCTATGTTCCGGCGCGAGCGGTCCTAACGCCGGATTCTCTCGGCGGCAGATGTCCATCGCGAGCGGGCAGCGCGGATGGAAGCGACAGCCGCCGGCGGATCCGAGAGATTGGTCGGCGCGCCGAGGAGCGCTTCCTTTTGCGTCAGGTCGCCGATCTTGGGCAGACTGCCGATGAGGTGCGTGGTGTAGGGGTGGCGCGGCGTACGGAACATGTCGACCGTGCGCCCCTCCTCCACCAGCCGTCCGGCGTACATGATGCCCAGGCGGTCGGCCATGTTGGCGTGGACGGCCATGTCATGCGTCACGAAGATCATCGACGAGCCGATCTCCTGCTGAATGCGGATCATGGCCGAGCACGTCGCTTTGCACGACGACGTCGAGGGCGGTCGTGGGCTCGTCGGCGATGATGAATTCCGGCCGGCAGACGGTGGCGAGCGCGATGGTGACGCGCTGGCGCATGCCGCCGGACAGCTCGTGCGGATAGGCGCGAGGACGTCGGCTGGAGGTGGAGCCGCTTCAGGTGCGTCACCACGTTCCATGAATTCCGGTATCGGCCTTGCCGATGTGACGGAAGGCGAAATCGACGAAGGTCTTGCCGACCCGGCGGACCGGATTGAGCACGTTCATCGAGCCCTGCATGATGTAGGACATGATGCTCCCAGCGAACGTCGTCCACTTCCTTCGTCGTCGACTTGTAGATGCTGATTCGCGGCCGCGGAAAGCGAACCTTATGGAGCCGTTGATGACATTGAGCGGCGGCGGTATTGCCCCGGCGATGGTCTTGATCAAGGTCCGTCTTGCCGCAACCCGATTCGCCGGCAAGGCCGTAAATTTCGTTGCGCCTTACCTTAAGCCTGATGTTGTCGACAGCGCGCACCTCGCGGGCAATGCCGAAGTACTTCATCTCGTAGTAGGCGCGCAGGTTCGTCACCGTCAGGACCGGACGGTTCGTCCGGCTGTCCGCAGGCGACCGCTGTTCGCCTGCCGCGCTCACGAGGCGCCTCCCATGCGGTTCAGGCGGCTGCGCGGGTCGATGTACTCGTTCATGGAGACCGCGAGCAGGAACAGGCCGACGAAGGTGATGGTGATGAACGCCGTCGGGAAGGCGATCCACCACCACACGCCCGAGATCATGGCGCTGTGCTGGTTGGCCCAGAAGATCAGCGTGCCGACGGTCGGCGTGTCGAGGTTGGTGAAGCCGAGGACGGAGAGGGTTACCTCGAGGCCGATCGACCAGTTGATGTTGTTGAGCGTGGTCGAGAACACGATTGGCAGCACGTAGGGCAGGTGCTCCTGGAGTCACGATCTGCCGCGTCGTCATTCCGGAGAACACGCTGGAATGTGTGAACTCGCGCTGCTTGAGGCTCATCATGATCGAGCGGATGAGCCGCGCGTCGTAGGCCCATCCGAGGCAAGCCATGACGACCGCGAGAGCGCCCACGACATGTAGTCGCGCATGACGAAATAGAAGAGGACCAGCAGCGGAAAGAGCGGGATGACGATGAAAGTGTCGTTGATCGACATCAGCACGCGGTCGGTGATACCGCCGACATAGCCCGCGATCAGCCCAATGAGCAGCGAGAGCAGGCGGCTGATGATGGCGACCGAGAAGCCGAACAGCAGTGTGTTCCGCATGCCGAACGTCAGCATCCAGAACGCGTCCTGGCCGCGCGATGTCGTGCCGAACAGATACTCCGGCGAAGGCGGCACGTCGGGCGGCACGACGTAGCTGTCGAGCGGGCTGTAGGGCGAGAAGAACGACAGCACCGCCATGCCGACGACGACCGCCGTCAGGAATGCGCCGATCGTGAACTCGCGATTGTAACGGAAGAGGTCTCTGACGGTCTTGAACATGGTTTCAGCCGAGCTGTACGCGGGGGTCGAGGACCGGATAGAGAATATCGAGCAGGAACACCGCGGCGGAAACCGCCAGGATCGAGATCGCCGTCACGCCGAGCACGAGGCTGTAGTCGGCGGAGTAGACCGCGCCGATCAGCAGGCGGCCGAGCCCAGGATAGCTGAACACCTGCTCCACGATGATCGCGCCGTTGAAGATCGCGCCGAGCGACATGGCAAGGCCGGTGATCTGCGGCACCAGCGCGTTACGCATGACGTAAAACGGCAGGATGCGGTTGCGCGGCACGCCGCCGAGTTCGGCGTAGGTGACGTAGTCCTCGGTGACGATGTTGGAGACGAGCGCCCGCATCCCCATGAACCAGCCACCGATGCCGACCAGGATGATCGAGACAGCCGGCAGGATCGAATGCCGGAGTACGCTGAATATGTATTCGAACGTGAAGCCGCGGACGATGTTCTGGCCCGAGGCGCCGCTGATCGGCAGCACCGGCCAGAGGTAGCCGAAGATAATCAGCAGCACGAAGGCGATGATGTAGTAGGGGATCGGATGGAAGCCCATCGCGATCACGCCAAAGAGCTTGAGCGTGCGGCTCTTGGTGTAGTAGCCGGCGAGGCCGCCGAGAAGGTTGCCGATCACCCAGGCGAGCATGGTGCAGGTGAAGAGCAGCCCGAGGGTCCACGGCAGCGCATTCCAGATCAGCTGCGAGACCGGCGTCGGAAATGCCGAAAGCGAGGGTCCGAAGTCGAGCCTGATTACGCGCGCCCAGAACACGAAGTACTGATCAAGCAGGTTGCCCTGGATGCCGTAGAGCTCACGAAGCGCCTCGCGCATCATGTTGACCGCTTCCGGGCTGGTGCTGCCGAAGGCCGTCATCGAAGACACCATCTGCTCGACCGGATCGATCGGCGTCAGGTGCGTGATCAGAAAGGTGAGCGAAATACCGATAAAGACGACCAGGAAGAACTGAACAAGCCGCTTGAGGACGTAAACGCCGTAACGTCGCATGAAATGTGCCCTGATGGCGGAGGTGGGAGCGGCCGCCTCGGCGCGGCCGCTCCCGGGTGAGCCTGCGGGAGGCCCAGGCTACTTCGCCGGACGGAGCTTCACCATCATGGCGCGGGAGTTACCCCAGTTCGGCACCGGGTCCGTGTACGGATCCTCGGCGGTCGGATAGCCCGTCCAGTAGGTCGTATCCATCATCGTGAAGACGTTATACGACATGAGCGGGATCACCGGCATTTCCTCGACGGCAAGCTTGATGAATTCCTTGCCGAGCTCGACGCCCTTCGGATCATCGAATCCGATCCCGCGGATCTGTTCGATGATCTTGTCCAGATTGGGGTTCGAGTACCGCGACCAGTTGCGTGGGGTCTGCACCTGGCCGGGGGGAGACAGGAACTGCGAGTGCCACGAGTTGAGGAAGAAGCTGAGGTCGGGATGTCCGCCCCAGGTCTCCACGCTCCACGAGATGATGGTCTCGAAGTCACCGCCGTTACGACGCGTGTTGAATGCGGCCTGAGCCGATTCGGTGGTGGCGTCGATGCCGAACCGGCGCCACTGTTCCGCGACCATGGCGCCGCCACGGGTCATCACCGGACGTGCCTCGCCTTCCACCACGACCTTGATGGAGAAGCGCTCGCCGTTCGGCATGTACCAGTCGTTGCCTTTCTTGGTGAAGCCGGCGCGCTCGAGAAGCTGCGTGGCAGCCTCGAGATCCTGCTTCCACCAGCCAAGCCCGAACGCGTTGTCGATCTTGTCCGGATCGGTCGGGATCTGATCCTTCATCGAAGGACGCAGGATGTCGGCGATTTCACGCCCCATCGTTGGGTTGTAGGGCTTGATCTTCTTCTTGCCGGTGTCGATCTCGAAGTTCGAAACCCAGTCCTGCATGGGCTTGTGATAGAACTCCGGGTGGGTGCCAGTCGGCGGAACGGCGATCGCAGAGATCGTCGCGGCGCCGCGATACCCGGCCATGGCGATCTGCTTGATATCGAGCGCCAGCGCCAGGGCCCAGCGAACGTCCTTGTTCTGGAACTTCGGGTTCTGGTTGTTGAAGATCACCTGGGCGAGCGTCGGGTCCGGGTGGCCGTAGGGGAAGCCATCAAACCAGCCGATCGACTTCGGCGATTCCTTGACGAGGGTGAAAACACCTTCCGGCGACGTGTCGTGGATGATGTCGAGCTCGTGGTTGAGCTGCGCGATGACGCGTTTGTCCGGCGGACCCGGATCGAGATAGGTCACGTACTTCGGACCCGGCTCGCCGAAGCGGCCGAGCGAGGTACGCTTCCAGTCTTCGCGCTTCTGCCAGGTGAACCACTGGCCGTTCGGATCGAAGCCGCGCAGCGTATAGGCGCCGATCGAGACCGGCGGGTTGAAGTCGAACTTCAGCGGATCCTTACCCTCGAAGGCAGCCTTGGGCATCATCCACATCGCGTTCCAACGCACCGTGAAGAGGGCATGGAAGCGCGAGTTCGGCTTCTTCAGCTTGAAGACGACCGTGTATTTGTCGGGGGCGGAGACGCTGTCCACGTTGAGCTGGACTGGCGCGCTCCACACGAGCCCTTTGGTCTCGAGGTGCGTCTTGATCGTGAACAGGACGTCATCGGAGGTGAATTCGTTGCCGTCGCTCCAGTAGATTCCGGGGCGGAGCTTCACCGTCATCTCGGTGAAGTCCTTGTTGTAGATCGGCGGCTCCGAGGCCAGCGAGTTGTCCCACACGCCGTCCAGGCCGTGGTCGGGGTCGATGTACCAGAAGGTGTCCATCGCCAGCTGCTGGAGGCCCGTCGAGCGGCCGCCGGCGTTGGTTGCCCAGTAGTTGAACCAGCTGGGATTCTTGATCGTGCCTTCGGGATTTTCGACGATCAGGGTCTCATTACGCGGGATATCGCCGCTGCCCTGCGCCAGGGCCGGGCCGCTGAGCGCAAATGCCGTGAAGGCAAGCGCCATCGTCTTCAGAAATCGCATCGTGATCTTTCCTCCCAGATCGAGTGCGTGCGTGTGGTTCTCTCATTGTTGGATTGGAGAACCGCCGACGAAGCTACGCCAGCGTCCACACGTTGACAACCGGGAAGATGATATTGATCAGCAGTCAGGATACAGTGACGGTCCGCTTCGCTTTGCGACGCGCGTCCGGTTGACGCGCCTTCTGGGCGCCGCGCGGCTCAAGGTACAGGCGCATGACCATGTCCTGATCGTAGTTGCCGAAGCCCTTGCCAAATAGATTCACCCCGCCGGGATGCTGGGCGGCGGGATCGATGCCGATGCGCAGGCGGATCGAGTGATGGCTTGGCAGGTCTAGATCTTCGATCGTCATGTCTGAGATCCGCAAACCGTCTATGAAAGTGCCCGACCTGCCGACGCGCCAGGTCTTCAGCTTGCCGTACTGCGAGCCTTCGAGCTTCCACCAACTCGGCGTATAGACCCCGCGCTTGTCGCCGTAGTCTCCGGGCGACGTCCATGTGCCGACTGGTATGTCGTTCACCCAAAGCGTGATGTCCGAAGGCCAGTTCAGATTTGTGCCGGGAACCTCGGACGACAGCTCCATGGAGAATTCGACAAATTCGACAGGGGTATTCAACAGCTTGGCATTATTGGGAAATTTATATTCGACGAAGCCGCGCCCGAACCACAACAGCGCCGCCTGAACCCGGCTCGGATCGAGGAAGGAATTCGGGCACGTCGAGCAGTCCAACTATCCCCTCCGTCGAGCACAAACCGCAGGGTGCGCTGACCTCACAGTTAGTGAAGAGGCCCAGCGGCATCGACACCTCAACGAGATTCTTCTCCGGCTTCGCCTCAGGCGTCTCGAAGCGCAGGACGATTTCGTCGAAACGCGCGGAGCAGACCTTCTGCTGTCCCTTCTTGGCGCGAATGGTCTCAGTCGAGATAAGCCCGGCATCCTCCAGCGCTTGAATGTTCGTGGCGACCGTCGACTGCGGCAGCTTCAGTTCGGCGCTGATCTGGTTGACGTTCAGCTTTCCGAGGCGATGGAGCAGTTTGAGAATCTGGAGGCGCACCGGGGAGGCAAGCCCCTTCAATGTTGAGATGCCATCGTCCGGACTTATGGAAAGGAAATTGGGCTTCATTGGCGGTCGCTGCGTCGAGTTACCGTATCAAAGATACTGATAGCAAAATCCGGCCCGCATGCAACTGCCTGCCTTGGGTTTGCGACAGGGGTTACGGTCTGGTCGAGCCGCATGAGCGAAACTCCCTGACGCGGTAGGGAATGGCAGGCTTCTCGAGATCGGCATCGGTCAGGTCGGAACTCCAACACGCAATGATGCAAAGGGTTCCAAACCCTTGGAAATCAGCCCATTCGAAACCTGTGAACTCCAGCATCGAAGTCACTAGTCTCATAGGAATTCGACCCAAATGGAGAACGCATTGCCGTCACCGGTTTGGTGCAGTTCACAGCCTGGCGCGCAAGAAGCTGCGGAGCAGCGCGGTTCACGGCGGCTCACACCTGGCCAGAGCATGTTGCGCTGAGGTCGGCTGGCGGAGAGGGTGGGATTCGAACCCACGGTACGGTTACCCGCACAACGGTTTTCGAGACCGTCCCGTTCGACCACTCCGGCACCTCTCCGTCGCCGGCGTCTCTAGCGGCGCCGGCGAGTGGGCGCAAGACCTTCGGCCGCGGCCCGCGTGACAAGTGCCGGCGCGCCAAAGACCGCCGGCTTTTCCTTGACACCAAATCGCGCCATCCCTATAGTGCGCGGCCGACTGGCGCGGCCCCTTGCCGCGCCCTTTGGTTTTCTCGAATGAAACGGCTGGTTCGCCCCGATCCTCGGCGGTCGGGCCGGCAGGCTGGAACAGTCATGTTCGCAGTCATCAAGACCGGCGGCAAGCAATACAAGGTCGCCGCCGGCCGATCTGATCGAGGTCGAGAAGCTGGCCGGCGCCGCCGGCGACGCCGTCGCCTTTGGCGAAGTGCTGATGGTCGGCGGCGACGACGGCGTCACCCTCGGCAGCCCGCTCGTCGCGGGCGCCGCGGTGGCCGGCGAGATCGTCGGCCAGCAGCGACCGGCCAAGATCCTGGTCTTCAAGAAGCGCCGCCGGCAGAACTCCAAGCGCAGCCGCGGCCACCGCCAGAGCCATACGCTGGTCCGCATCACCGAGATCCTGACCGACGGCAAGGCGCCCGCGAAAGCTGCCGCCAAGGCGCCGGCCGAAGCCTCCGCCGACGCCGAGGCCCCGGCGAAGCCCAAGCGGACACGCGCCAAGGCCGCCAAGGCGCGAAGGCGCTGAAGCCGGCTGCCAAGCCGGCGCGCAAGCCCCGCGCCAAGGCCGCCGAAACGGACAAGGAATAAGGAGACCCCGCCATGGCTCACAAAAAGGCAGGTGGCTCGTCCCGCAACGGCCGCGATTCGGCCGGCCAGCGGCTGGGCGTGAAGAAGTTCGGCGGCGAGCGCGTGATCGCCGGCAATATCATCGTGCGCCAGCGCGGCACCAAGTGGCATCCCGGTGCGGGCGTCGGCCTTGGCAAGGACCACACCATCTTCGCCGTCGTCGACGGCGTCGTGACCTTCCAGACCAAAGCCGCCGGCCGCACCTACGTTTCGGTCCGCCCGATGGTGACGGCCGCGGAATAGCCGGCTTCCGAATTTCCAGCCGGCGTCTCATCGACCCGGCACGGAACAGCGAAGGGGAGATGGGACACCATCTCCCCTTTTTCTGTTCCGGACGGAGGACGTCATGGGCGCGGACGGTGAGGAAGAACCAGAGCACGAATTTGCCATCGAGACGGCGCGGCTGATGCTGCGGCGCCTCGTGCCGGCCGACCGCCAGGCGGTCGCCACGCTTTCGGCCAACGCCGCGGTGGCCGAAAACCTGTGCTCCGCCCTTTCGCCGGACGGTCGCGGCGGCTTTGTCGTCGCCGAGCGGGCGCAGGGCGCCGTCGTCGGCTTCGCCGGACTACGGCCCCACCCACGACATGCCCGGCTCGGTCGAGGTCTGCCTGTGGATCGGCGTGCCGTGGTGGGGCCGCGGCTACGCCACCGAAGCCGCCCAGGCGCTTGTCGATCACGCCTTCGCCGACCGAAGGGCTGAACGCGCTGTGGTGCTCCAACCGGGTGACCAATACCCGCGCCCGGCGGGTCATCGAGAAGTGCGGCTTCCAGTTCCGCGGCACCGGCATGGTGCGCTCGCCGACCTATTTCGGCGCCTTCCCGGTCGAGCGCTTCGTTCTCGACCGGCGCAACTGGACGAGCCTCAAGGCCTGGGGCGCACCGCCTCGACGGATCGCAGCGGGGGGCGCCGTGAAACCGCTGCTTGAGCCGCTGCTGGCGACGCGCCGGCTGGTCCTGCACCCGGCGCGCGAGGCCGATCTCGACGACATCGTCGCCGGGATCGGCGACCTGCGCGTGGCGCGCATGCTGGGCGCCCGTGCCGCATCCCTACCGGCGCATCGACGCCGAGGCCTTCCTCGCCTGGGCGCGGCGCAACGCGCGGGCCGGCAAGTCGCTCGACCTGTCGATCTTCCGCTGCGACCGCCTCATCGGCGGCATCGCCATCGGCCACCTGCCCGGCCATTGCGAGTTCGGCTACTGGCTCGCCCACGACGCCTGGGGCAAGGGCTACGCCACCGAGGCCGGCCGCGCCGTGCTTGCCTACGGCTTCGGGGTACTCGGCCTGCGGCTCGTCCGCTCCGGCGTCTTCGCCGGCAACACCGCCTCGATGCGGGTCCAGGTCAAGCTCGGTTTCCGCCGCATCGGCATCTCCCGCCGCTATACGCTGGCGCGCAAGCAGACCGTCGATCGCATCGACACGGTGCTGACGCGCCGGCGTTTCGAGGCGCTCGCCCGATGAGCGCGATCCCTCCCCCCAAAGTCCCGGTCGCCACCGGGCGGCTCGTCCTCCGCCCGCTCGTGGCGGACGACGCCGATGCGATCTTCGACCTGTTCGCTGATTGGAACGTCGTGCGCTATCTCGGCATGCCGCCCTGGCCCTATGTTCGCGACGACGCCCGCACCTTTGTCGACGGCGTCCTGACGGGCGCCGGCGATCATCCGGAAAACACCTTCGCCATCACCCTCGACGGCGCGCTGATTGGCACCATAGGGGCGCGCCTGCGGCCGGCGAGCGATCTGCAGCGTGGGGCCGGGCCGAATGTCGGCTACTGGCTCGGCCATCCCTACTGGGGTCACGGCTACATGACCGAGGCGGCGCGCGCCTTCGCCGGCGCGATCTTCGATTCCGGCCCCTGCGATGAGGTATACTCCGGCGCGTTCAGCGAGAACGTCGCCTCGCTGCGCGTTCAGGAGAAGGTCGGTTTCGTGGTTGACGGGGAGACAACGCTGTTTTCGCGGCCGCGCAACGGCACCTTCCCCCATACCAACACGGTCCTCACCCGCGCCCGTTTCGAAACGTTCAAACGATGAAGTTCCTCGACCAGGCCAAGATCTACGTGCGCTCCGGCGACGGCGGCAATGGCAGCGTCCATTTCCGCCGCGAGAAGTTCATCGAGTTCGGCGGGCCGGACGGCGGCGACGGCGGCAAGGGCGGCGATGTCTGGGCCGAGGCGGTGGAGAACCTCAACACGCTCATCGATTACCGCTACCAGCAGCACTTCAAGGCCGCGGCCGGCGGCGGCGGGCGCGGCCGCGACCAGACCGGCGCCGGCGGCGCCGACGTGGTGCTGAAGATCCCGGTCGGCACCGAGATTCTCGACGAAGACGGCGAGACGCTGATCGCCGATCTCGACACGCCCGGCAAGCGCGTGCTGCTCGCCCGCGGCGGCAACGGCGGCTTCGGCAACACCCACTTCAAGTCGTCCACCAATCGCGCCCCGCGCCGCGCCAATCCCGGCCAGGAGGGCACCGAGATCTGGCTCTGGCTGCGGCTGAAGCTGATCGCCGATGCCGGCCTCGTCGGCCTGCCCAATGCCGGCAAGTCGACCTTCCTCGCCGCGGTGTCGGCGGCCAAGCCGAAGATCGCCGACTATCCCTTCACCACGCTCCATCCGGCCCTCGGCGTGGTGCGCATCGACGGCCGCGAGTTCGTGCTCGCCGACATCCCCGGCCTGATCGAGGGCGCCCATGAAGGCGCCGGCCTCGGCGATCGCTTCCTCGGCCATGTCGAGCGCTGCAGCGTGCTGCTCCATCTGGTCGACGGCACCGCCGACGATCCCGTCGCCGACTACCGCACGGTCCGCGACGAGCTTGCCGCCTATGGCGCCGGCCTCGACGAGAAGCCCGAGGTCGTGGCGATCTCCAAGGCCGACGCCGTTCCGGCGGAAAAGATCGACAAGCTCAAGCGGTCGCTCCGCCGCGCCGCCGGCACCACGCCGCTCGTCCTGTCGGCGGTCAGCGGCGACGGCGTCGAGAAGGCGCTCCGCGCGCTCGCTCGGCGAAATCCGCGCGGCGAAGGAGCCGCAACCGGCCGAAGCCGAGCCCGAGGCGCCGTGGCGGCCGTAGCCGCGCCCGCGTCTCTGCCTGTATAAGAACGCCGACTAGTCCCTGGGCGCCCCATGACCCGCACGCCGGAAGCCTACCGCCGCATCGTCGTCAAGATCGGCTCCTCCCTGCTCGTCGATATCGGCAACGGCCGGCTGAAGACCGACTGGCTGGCCTCGCTCGCCGAGGATATCGGCAACCTCGCCGCCGGCGGCCGCGAGCTGCTGGTGGTCTCGTCAGGCGCCATCGCGCTTGGCCGCGGTGTGCTCGGCCTGCCGGCGGGCCCCCTGCGGCTGGAGGAAAGCCAGGCCGCCGCCGCGGTCGGCCAGATCGCGCTGGCCCGCGCCTGGACCGAAACGCTCGGCCGCGTCGGCCTGACCGCCGGCCAGATCCTGCTCACCCTCGGCGATACCGAGGAGCGCCGCCGCTATCTCAACGCCCGTTCGACCGTCGCTACCCTGCTCCGCCTTCGCGCCGTGCCGGTGATCAACGAGAACGACACCGTCGCCACCAGCGAAATCCGCTACGGCGACAACGACCGGCTGGCGGCGCGCGTCGCCACCATGATGAGCGCCGACCTCCTCATCCTGCTGTCGGACGTCGACGGGCTGTATACCGCCTCCCCCGCGGCGGACCCCGACGCGCGGCTCGTCGAAACCGTCGAGCGCATCACGCCGGCGATCGAGGCCATGGCCGGCAACGCGGCCTCCGAGCTCGCACGCGGCGGCATGAAGACCAAGCTCGACGCCGGCAAGATCGCCACCGCCGCCGGCACCGCCATGGTCATCGCCTCCGGCCGGGACGCTCACCCGCTCCGCGCCATTTCCGCCGGCGGCCGGGCGACCTGGTTCCAGGAAGAGGCCAACCCGGTGACGGCGCGCAAGCGCTGGATCTCGGGCGCGCTGGAGACCCACGGCGCGCTGGTCGTCGATGCCGGCGCCATCAAGGCGCTGCGCGCCGGCAAGAGCCTGCTGCCGGCCGGCGTGCGACGGATCGAGGGCCGCTTTCATCGCGGCGACGCGGTCGATATCCGCGGGCCCGACGGCGAGCAGGTCGGGCGCGGCCTGGTCGCCTACGACGCCGGCGATGCCGAACGCATCGCCGGACGCAACAGCCGCGAGATCGAGACGATCCTGGGTTTTGCCGGCCGCGCCGAGATGATCCACCGCGACGACATGGCGCTGCGCGGCGACTAGCCTTACGGCCCCGGCGCCACCTGCGACACCGGCTCCGTCGCCACCGCCTGCTCGCGGAAGAAGATGAACAGCCCGGCGGCCACGATGACCGCCGCACCGACGAGCACGCGCCAGCTCGGCATATCGCCGAAGACGAAATAGCCGAACAGCACGGCCCAGACGATCAGCGTGTACTGGTAGGGCACCACCACCGAGGCCGGCGCCAGCCGTAGCGAGCGGTTGACGCAGACGATCGCCGCCAGCGCCGAGATGCCGAGCGCGCCGAGCAGCAGGTAGTCCGTTCCCTGCACAATCGGCACCCACTGGAACGGCGCGGCAACTCCGCCGATGGCAAGCGCCCCCACGACCTGCCATGTCGCCATGGTGAGGCCGGAAGTGCCGCGCAGCGTCCGCGTCACCACCAGGAAGCCCGAATAGAGCAGGCTGCCGACGAAGGCGATCAGCACGTGGACGTCGAACACCTCGCCCGACGGCTTGAGCGCGATCAGCACGCCGACGAAGCCGACCGCCACCGCCGACCAGCGTCGCCAGCCGATGTGCTCCTTGAGGAGCAGCGCCGCCAGCACCGTCACGTAGATCGGCCCGGCGAGGTAGTAGGTCATCGTATCGGCGAGCGGCAGGCCGGAGACCGCCCAATAGAAGAAGAAGACCTCGGTCGTGGCGAAGACCAGCCGCAGCACGTGCAGCCACGGCCGCTCCAGAGCGAACAGCGATCCGACGCCGGCACGCAGGAGGAAGGGCATCAGGATGATAAGCGCCGCGGCGCTGCGGAAGAGCAGGATCTGGCCCGGCGAATAGGTTGCCGCCATCCACTTGCCCAGCGCGTCATTCGCCGCGAACAGGAAAAATCCGAGCAGCATCAGGGCGATGCCCGCCGGAATGTTCTGGGCCTCTTCGGCCGGGAGGGACCGTCCCGCTATCGACACCATGGGAAGACTGCCGCTTTTTCGAGCACGCGGTCATCGCTCGCCGGCGGCGACAAGTCCAGTGGATTCGGGACCGCAGCGTCCCGGAAAGATAGCGTCACGAAAATGGCGATGCCGCGTGGAAAGCCTTAAGGTCACCGCGCACCGGGAGGAAGATGCATCGTGCACGCGGAGACGGAGGCCGGCGCCGCTTCGAACGCCGACGGCGAACAGACCGACTTCGAGAAGCTCCGCCGGATCCGGTTCCTCTACGGCTTCAGCGTTCTCAACAATGCCGGGCTGCTGTGCACCGTCGGCGCGCCGCTGGCGCTCTATGCCGCCGAACTCGGCATCAGCAAGGACGGCATCGGCCTGATCGGCGGCATCATGCCGTTCGCCCAGGTCCTCTGCATCGCCTTCCTGCCCCTGGTGATGCGCTTCGGCCATCGCTACATCGCCGCGCTCGGCTATGGCCTGCGCTATCTCTTCGTCCTGCCGTTCCTGGCCGCGCCGCTGGTGGCCTCGCCGGACCAGGCGTTCTGGATCCTGTTCGGCTCCATGACCATGTTCGCGATCGGGCGAACCTTCGCCGAGACGGCGCTCTGGCCGTGGTCGCAGGAATACACGCCGCGCTTTCTGCGCGGCCGCGTCGGCGGCATCACCGCGATGATCACCCTGCCGGCCGTGCTCGGCGTGTCCTACCTCATCAAGCTCTGGCTCGACAGCCGCGTCGGCATCGACAGGTTCTATCCGGTCTTCATCGTCGGAACGGTGTTCGGCCTGATCGGCGGCAGCCTGCTGCTCGGGCTCGGCGGCGGCCGCCCGCGTATCGGCGCGGCGCGCGGCCTCGATTCCATCCGCGCCATCGTTGCGCCGGCGCGCGACCGGAATTTCCTGACCTACCTGTGTTCCTCCGGCAGCCAGGCGCTGGCCTTCAACGCGATCAACCTGTTCATCCTGCTCTTCTTCCGCGAGCGGCTCGGCATCTCGTCCGGCCAGCTCGTCCTGATGTCGGCGCTGACGCCGGTCGGCGGCGCCGTCGGCAGCGTCGTGGCCGGCTGGTTCGTCGATCGCTATGGCACGCGCGCCATACGCATTGTCCTGCAGGGCCTGCAGGTCGTCCTGCTGCTCGCCCTGCTTGGGGTCAGCGGCAACCTGTCGGCGGTCTATTTCATCGTCAGCGCCATCTTCTTCCTGATCGGCATGCTGTTTCAGAGCGCCAGTTCGATCGGCTCGATCTACATGCTCAACTACGTGCCGCCGGCGCAGAAGGAGAGCTACATGGCGCTCGCCTACGCCAGCGACGGCTTCATCGGCGGCGGCGCGACCTTCCTCGCCGGTGTGCTGCTGCAGTTCCTGCAGGTTCATCCGGTATCGGTTTTCGGCCTGACGGTCGGCAATTACGAGGCGCTATTCGTCGTTTGCGCCGCCGTCGTCGCGACCTCGGCGGCGAGCTTCGCCATGCTGCGCGAGGAGGGCGCGACGGGGGTGCGGGATTTCCTCGGCCACTTCCGCCGCGGAAACCCGTTGCGCGCGCTGTGGAACATCCGCCGCTTCGACCATCTGAGTTCGGAAGAACGCCGGCGCGATCTCGCCTACGGCTTTGGCGGCACCGGCAGCGCGCTGGTCAAGGAGGAACTGATCACGGCGCTCAACGAGCCGAGCTTCGACGTCCGCCACGAGGCCATCCAGTCGCTCGGCCACCTGCCGAACAATCCGGCCGTCGTCGCGGCTCTCGAATTGGTGCTGCGCGATAGCGACCTGACCGAATTGCAGAACGCCGCGCTCGTTTCCCTCGGTCGCATCCGGGCGACCGGCAGCGGCGACCTCATCGCCGGCTTTCTGGATGAGACCAATCCGCTGCTCCGCGCCCGCGCCATTCGCACGCTGGGCGACATAAGGGACGAGCGGTTCCTGCCCCGCATCCGCACCCTGCTTGACGACGATCGCGAGATCGAATGCCGCCTGGCCGCGGTCTCGGCACTGGGCAAGTTCGGGGATCGCGCCAGCATCGACGGGCTGCTGGCGATCTACCGCCAGTTCGCAACCGACGACGCCGGCGCCAACGCCGAGGCTCACAGCAAAGTGGTCCTGCTGGCCCTGTCGAAGATCCTCGCTTGCGAGGAAGTGTTCTCGCGCGAGTGGCGGCGCGAGGAACGGCTGATGGGGAGCCGCTTGCCGGCCCTCGTTCGACGGCTGATCGCACGGCGCCAAGGTCCGGCCGCGCAACGATCGGACGTGTCGCACATCATCTCCGCGCTCGCGGTGGGCGAGACGGCGGAAGCCTTCGCGGCCATCCAGGCCCTCCGGCCCGAGGTCGCCGCCAGCGCCCATCCCGACGCAGCGGTTGCCGTCAGGCTGCTCGACGGCGTCCGCGACCTTTCGCGGCCGCATCGGGCGCTCATGATCCTGCTCTGCCTCGTCTTGCGGCCGCCGCTCCGGCCCAAGTGAGGGGCGCCGGTTGCGCCGCCCCGCCCCCTCGTGCCAAACAGCCGCGCGGCGGCTAGGATGGCGGCCGAGGATGACGTCATGAGCATCGCCGAAGTCGCCGAAAAACCCACGGCCGGGGCCGACATTGCCGCCGAAATGGCCGCCATCGGCCGAAAAGCGCGCCGCGCCGCGCGCGCGCTGGCGCTTGCCTCGAGCGACGCCAAGAACCGGGCGCTCGCCGCCGCCGCCGCCGAACTGCGCCGGAACGCCGCCGCCATCCTCGCCGAAAATGCGCGGGACGTCGCCGAAATGCAGAAGCACGGCGGCAGCGCCGCCTTCATCGACCGGCTGACGCTGACCGACAAGCGCATCGAGGCGATGGCCGAGGGCCTCGAGGCGATCGCCGCCCTGCCCGACCCGGTCGGCGCGGTCATCGCCGAATGGGACCGGCCCAACGGCCTGCACATCGAGCGCGTGCGCACGCCGCTCGGCGTCATCGGCGTCATCTTCGAGAGCCGGCCGAACGTCACCGCCGACGCCGGCGCGCTCTGCCTGAAGGCCGGCAATGCCGCGATCCTGCGCGGCGGCTCCGACTCCTTCCGCTCCTCCGCCGCCATCCACCGCTGCCTGGTCGCCGGGCTGACCGCGGCCGGCCTGCCGGCGGACGCCATCCAGATCGTCCCCACCCGCGACCGCGCCGCCGTCGGCATGATGCTCGCCGGCCTCGACGGCAACATCGACGTCATCGTGCCGCGCGGCGGCAAGAGCCTGGTCGCCCGCGTCCAGGACGAGGCGCGCGTGCCCGTCTTCGCCCATCTCGAAGGCATCGTGCATGTCTATGTCCACGCCTCCGCCGATCTGGACATGGCCAGGACGCTGCTGGTCAACGCCAAGATGCGCCGGGTCAGCGTCTGCGGCGCCGCCGAGACCCTGCTCGTCGACAAGGCGGTCGCCGCCACCCACCTGAAGCCGCTGGTCGAGGCGCTGATGACGGCCGGCTGCGCCATTCGCGGCGACGAGGCGACGCGCGCCGCGATCGCCGGCGTCACCCCGGCGACCGAGGCCGACTGGACGACGGAATATCTCGACGCGGTGATCGCGGTGAAGGTGGTCGACGGCCTCGACGCCGCCATCGACCACATCGAACGCTACGGCTCGCACCACACCGACCTGATCGTCGCCGACGACCAGGCCGCCGCCGACCGTTTCATGGCCGAGGTCGATTCGGCGATCGTGCTGCACAACGCCTCGACCCAGTTCGCCGATGGCGGCGAGTTCGGCATGGGCGCCGAGATCGGCATCGCCACCGGCCGCATGCATGCGCGCGGACCGGTCGGCGTCGAGCAACTGACCAGCTTCAAGTATCGCATCCGGGGCTCCGGTCAGGTGAGGCCTTGAGCGGCGGCGAGGCCGCGGCCGAGCCCCGTTCGCCTGTGATCCGCCTGCCGGCTTTCCAGCCGGGCATGCGCATCGGGCTGTTCGGCGGTTCCTTCGACCCCGCCCATGCCGGCCACCTGCGGGTCAGCCTGGTCGGCCCTGAAGACCCTGCACCTCGACCAGGTCTGGTGGCTGGTCTCGCCGCAGAACCCGCTGAAACCCAACGCCCCGTCGAGCGACCTCGCGCGGCGCATCGCCGCAGCCCGCGCCGTTGCCCGCCACCCGCGCATCCGGGTGACCGGCGTCGAGGCCGACCTTGGCACCCGCTACACCGCCGAAACCCTCGCCCGCCTCCTGCCCCGGCTTGCCGGCGTCCACCTCGTCTGGATGATGGGCGCCGACAATCTCGCCACTTTCCATCGCTGGCGCGGCTGGCAGACGATCGCCGCCAGCCTGCCGATCGCCGTCTTCAACCGCCCCGACAGCGCCATCCGGGCGATTGCCTCGCCGGCCGCCAAGGCCCTGGCGCCCTTCCGGCGCGACGCCGCCGATGCCGCGCCCTGGCCGTAACCCCGCCGCCAGCCTGGGTTTTCCTGCCCGCACCGCATATCGCCATCTCCTCGACGGAACTCCGGAACCGTCGCGCGAATGCCGCCGATACGTCTTGAAAGCGTCACCCGAGGGCGCTTATCTTGGTTCTTGCGCCGCGGTGTTCGGCGCCGAAGGAGAGGGATCGACACTGACAAGCGCAGTTCGTAGTGAGGTTGTACGTCCCCGTGCACCTCGACTTGCGGCCGAACGCCGTGAACTTGCAGCGGCGGCCGCCATCAAGCTGGTCCGGAAGAGTCTTGAAGAATCCAAGGCCGAGGACATCGTCCCCATCGACATCGCCGGAAAATCGTCGCTCGCCGACTGGATGGTCGTCGCCTCCGGTCGCTCGCAACGCCACGTCGCCGCGATATCCGAGCGCCTGGTCAGCGACCTGAAGGCGGCCGGCGGGCAGAACCTGCGCGTCCAGGGCGAACGCCAGTGCGACTGGGTGCTGATCGACGCCGGCGACGTCATCGTCCACGTCTTCCGGCCGGAAGTGCGCGCCTTCTACAATCTCGAGAAGATGTGGCTGGCCGAACACCCGACCGCGCCGGTTCCGGTCTGAACCGCCGCATCTGAGCGCCGGCGACGGCGCGCGCCTGCCCGACGGCTGGAGCCAAAGCGATGCGCATCACCATCGCCGCCGTCGGCCGGCTGAAGGCCGGCCCGGAACGCGATCTGGCGGAGCGCTACCTCGACCGCATCAACAAGGCCGGCCGCGCCCTTTCGCTATCGGTCGCCGTCCGCGAAGTGCCCGAGAGCCGCGCCGCCACCGCCCCTGCCCGCAAGGACCAGGAGGCGGCCGCGATCCGCGCCGCCCTGCCGGCGGCGGCCGTCGTCGTCGCCCTTGACGAACACGGCGACGCCCTCGACAGCCGCGCCTTCGCCGCAAAGCTGGCGAACTGGCGCGACGCCGGTGCGGCCGATCTGGTCTTCGTCATCGGCGGCGCCGACGGCCTCGGCGACGACCTTCTGAAGGCCGCCGCGGCGCGGATGGCCTTCGGTCGGCTGACCTGGCCGCACCAGCTGGTCCGGCTTCTGCTGGCCGAACAGGTCTACCGGGCCGTGACCATCCTCTCCGGCCACCCCTATCACCGCGATTGAGCGGCCGGGCGTGGCGCAAGGCCCCGAAAACGACGCTTTTGGTTGACAGATCGTTAGCCGATTGTGCCTAGCTTGACGTCGGAGCGACCGACGGAAGGAAGACCCCGGCCGACATGAGGCTGCGCTTCGCCATACCGCTTGCGATCGGCACGCTCGCCGCAAGCGCCGCGGTTGCCCAGACCGCCGTCGACGGCGGCAAGCCCAGCCTGCGCGCCGCCCGCCAGGCCGAACTCGACGCCGTCACCCGCGACCTCACGCTCAGCGACGAGCGGCGCGCCGAACTCGCCCACGAGATCGACGCCATCGACAAGGACCGCGCCTCGCTCAACCAGGCGCTGCTCGACGCAGCGAGCCAGGTGCAGAAGCTGGAGACCGCCAGCGACCGGACCGAGCGCCGCCTGCGTGCGCTGGCGACCGACGAGGACCAGCTGCGCGAACTCGCTGCGCGCCCGCCGCGGCGTGCTGGCCGAAGTGCTCGCCGCCCTGCAGCGGGTCGGCCGCCGTCCGCCGCCCGCCATCCTCGTCCGCCCCGAGGATGCGCTGGCCTCGGTGCGCAGCGCCATCCTGCTCGGCGCCGTGGTGCCCGACCTGCAAGGCCGCCGCCGAAAAGCTGGCGGGCGACCTGCTCTCGCTGGTGTCCCTGCGCAAGGAGCAGGAACGCGAGCGCGAGCGCCTGCGCACCGACATGACGGCGCTGCTCGAAGGCCGCACGCGGATATCACTTCTTCTTGATCAGAAACGCGCCAGCCGGGAGGCCTCCGCCGAGGCGCTCGCCAACGAGGAGAAGCGCGCCGCCGCCCTGGCCGACCAGGCGACCAGCCTGCGCGACCTGATCGCCCGCCTGGAGAGCGAGAATTCGACCGCCGCGGCGGCCTCGGCCGAAGCCGAAAAGGCCGCCACCGTCGCCCGCAACCAGAGCGGCGGCCGGCCGGCCCGCTCGCTCGGCAAGGTCGACCGCCTCGCCCCCGCCGTCGCCTTCGGCGACGCCAAGGGCCTGCTGCCCATGCCGGTCAGCGGCCAGGTGATTCGCGGCTTCGGCGACAAGGACGGCCTGGGCGGCCGCACCCAGGGCGTTTCGATCGCCACCCGCCCGGGCGGGCTGGTTTCCTCGCCGACCGACGGCTGGGTGGTCTATTCCGGCCCGTTCCGCAGCTATGGCCAACTCTTGATCATAAATGCCGGGGACGGGTATCATGTGCTGCTGGCGGGCATGGGACGAACGGATGTTCAACTTGGCCAGTTCGTGCTTGCCGGCGAGCCGGTTGCCGTGATGGCCGAACAGAAGCTGGCGAGCGTCGGCGCCGTGGATATAGGCGCTACCCAGCCGGTGCTCTATATCGAATTCAGGAAAGACGGAACTTCTATCGACCCGGCTCCCTGGTGGGCCGTGTCCAACGTGGAAAAGGTTGGCGGATGATGCGCAAAGCCACATTACTGATCGCTGGCGCCGTGTTCGGCTCGCTGGCAACGGCCGCCCTGATGCAGCCGCAATTCTTCGCGGGCGCCGAGGCCAACGCCGCCGCTTCCGACACCTATCGCGAACTCAACCTGTTCGGCGACGTTTTCGAGCGCGTCCGCGCCGACTACGTCGAGGTGCCCGACGACCACCAGCTGATCGAATCGGCGATCAACGGCATGCTCGCCGGGCTCGACCCGCACTCGAGCTACATGAATCCCGAAGAACTTCCAGGACATGCAGGTGCAGACCTCCGGCAAGTTCGGCGGCCTCGGCATCGAGGTGACCATGGAAGACGGGATCATCAAGGTGATCTCGCCGATCGACGACACGCCCGCGTCCAAGGCCGGCATCCTCGCCAACGACCAGATCATCGCCATCGACGGCGAGACGGTTCAGGGCCTCACGCTCAACGAGGCGGTCGACAAGATGCGCGGCCTCGTCGACACGCCGATCACGCTCACCATCCAGCGTCCCGACGTCGAGAAGCCGTTCGACGTCAAGCTGGTCCGCGCCGAGATCACCATCCAGGCGGTGCGCTCGCGGGCCGAAGGCGACGTCGGCTACATCCGCATCTCCTCGTTCAGCGAGCAGACCTTCGACGGCCTCAAGGCGGCGATCGAGAAGCTCAAGGCCGAGATCGGCGCCGACAAGATCAAGGGCTACATCATCGACCTGCGCAACAACCCCGGCGGCCTGCTCGACCAGTCGATCGCGGTTTCCGACGCCTTCCTCGACCGCGGCGAGGTCGTCTCGACCCGCGGCCGGCGCGCCGACGAGACCCAGCGCTTCAACGCCCACTCCGGCGACCTGACCGACGGCAAGCCGGTGATCATGCTGATCAACGGCGGCTCGGCCTCGGCCTCGGAGATCGTCGCCGGCGCGCTGCAGGATCACCGCCGCGCCACCATCATCGGCACCCGCTCGTTCGGCAAGGGATCGGTGCAGACCATCATCCCGCTCGGCGGCAACGGCGCGCTGCGCCTGACCACGGCGCGCTACTACACGCCGTCGGGCCGTTCGATCCAGGCCCAGGGCATCGAGCCCGACATCGAGGTCGACCCAGCCGCTGCCGCCGGAACTCGCCGGATCAGGCGCGTTGCGCGACGCCGCAGGGCGAGGCCAGCCTCAAGGGCCACCTGACCCAGGACGGCAAGCCCGAGAAAGACCGGCTCGCTGGCCTACGTGCCGCCGGACCCCAAGGACGACAAGCAGCTCCACTACGCCCTCGACCTGCTGCACGGCCTGCAGGTCGAACGGCGCTTTCCCGCCGGACCCGAATCGCGGCATACCGAACTGAGGCGAGCGGGCGGCGTCGCGACCGGCGCCGCCCGGCTTCCGCTCAGTCGATGGCAGTCGATGGCGGATGACCTGACAAGACCGCTCGGGCTGAAGCCGCCGCGCGACCGGCGCGGCCGGGTTCGGACGGCGGCGATTGCCGTTGGCGCGGTGGCCGCCGTGGCGGTGCTCGCCGGCGGCGCATGGCTGGCTGCTGTCCGCGCACGCCGGGACCGACCGCGACCGCGGTGATCAACGCGCCGCCGCCGGCGCCGCGACCGGACCGCATCCGGCTGCGAGCCACGCCGCGCCGCCGACCCAGGGCCTCACCGAGATCAAGCCGACCGGCAGCCTCAGCGACGACAGCGGCAAGGTCGTCATCCACGATCCCTCGGCGCCCGCCGAAATGCGCCTCGCCTCGGCGCCGATGGCCGAGCTTGTCGAGGCCAGCCCGGACGGCCCCCTGCCCCGCATCGCCAGCAACGGCACCCGGCCGCTCGACGCCTATGCCCGGCCGGCCGCCGGCCACCGCCGACGACGCCCGCATCGCCATCGTCATCGGCGGCGTCGGCATCGACGCCGACGGCAGCAGTCAGGCGATCGACCTGCCGGGCGCGGTGACGCTGGCCTTCGCCCCCTATGGCAACGACCTCCACGCGACGCTCGCCAACGCCCGCGCCGCCGGCCACGAGATCCTCCTCCAGATTCCGCTGGAGCCCTTCAACTACCCGACCACCGACCCCGGCCCGAACACGCTCACCGTCAACGCCTCGGCGCGCGAGAACCTCAGCCGGCTGCACTGGCTGCTGAGCCGCCTCACCAACTACGTCGGCGTGGTCAACTACATGGGCGCCCGCTTCACCGGCGAGGCCGACGCGCTTCAGCCGGTGATGCAGGAGATCGGCAAGCGCGGCCTGCTCTACCTCGACGACGGCTCCTCGGCCCGCAGCCGCGCCGCCGAACTGGCCGGGCGCACGCCGGTGCTGCGCGCCGACGTCGTGCTCGACGCCGACCTGTCGCCGGAGGCCATCGACAAGCGCCTCGACCAGCTGCGCGCCATCGCCCGCGAGCGCGGCTACGCCATCGCCACCGGCACCGCCTTCCCGGCGACGATCGAGCGCGTCGCCAACTTCGCCAGTTCCGCCGAGGATCGCGGCGTCGCCATCGTGCCGCTGAGCTCGCTGGTCACGGCCGGCCGCTCGTGAGCAAGACGCCGGCCGCCGCCGACCTGCCCTATCGGCCCTGCGTCGGCATCGCGCTGTTCAATCGCGCCGGGCGCGTCTGGATCGGCCGGCGCAACGACATCGACGGCCGAGGGCGAAGGCGACGGCCATTGGTGGCAGATGCCGCAGGGCGGCGTCGACGGCGACGAGGACCCGGAAGAGGCCGCCTATCGCGAGCTCTACGAGGAGACCTCGATCCGCGACGCCGAGCTGATCCGCGCGGCGCCGGGCTGGTTCACCTACGACCTGCCGCCCGAGCTCATCGGCGTGTCCTGGAAGGGGCGCTATCGCGGCCAGAAGCAGAAATGGTTCGCGCTCCGCTTCGACGGCGACGAATCCGACATCGACGTGCTGAAGCCCGGCGGCGGCAAGTACAAGCCGGAGTTCTCCGACTGGCGCTGGGAGACGCTCGCCCGGCTGCCCGAGCTGATCGTGCCGTTCAAGCGCAAGGTCTATGAAGAGGTGGCGGCGGCCTTCGCCGATATCGGCGCCGGCTGACGCCGCCTGGCGCTCCGCGCGGTCTAGTGGCCGAGCGCGGTCTGCACTTCCTTGAGCTGGTGCAGGCGGAGCTGCGCCGCGTCGCGGCTGGCGCCGTCCTTGGCGTCGGCGACGTCTTCCTCGGCGTTGCGGACTTCCTGCGCCAGCACCTCCGGATCGACCTCGGCGAGCGGGATCGCCTGCTCGGCAAGGATCGTCAGCCCGGCGGCGCTGACGTCGGCAAAGCCGCCGCGCACGAAGATGCGGTCGGTCTGGCCGCCGCGGGTCACGTCGACCACGCCCGGACGCATCGTCGACATGTAGGGCGCATGGCCCTTCATCACGGTGAAATAGCCCTCGGCGCCCGGCACCACGACCTCCTCGACCTCTTCCGACATCAGGAGCTGTTCGGGCGAGACCAGTTCGAACTGGAAGGGTTCGGCCATGACGGACACTCAGCCTTTGCGCATGTCGAGAAGATAGCCGGCGCCGAGACCGACGACGGCGCAGATCGCCGCGAAGATTGCCGTCCTGAGGCCCGGATCGTCGAAGGCGGAGCGGTTGCCGACCTCGATCGCGACGCCGCCGTCCTTGCCGGTGACGGTCATCGAGCCGCCGGAACCGTTGCCGCCCTGGACCGTCATGTTGACCGGCCCGGCGTGAAATTCGGCGGCCGGCGGCGGCGCCGTGAACCAGCCGATCGCCGCGCCGGCAACCAGCCCGACTGACCAGCAGGATCGTCTTCAGGTTCATCGCCACGCCTCGCCCGCCCGTCGGCTCAGGCCGCCTCGGCGGCGAGCTTCTTGGCCTTCTCGACCGCCTGCTCGATGGTGCCGACCATGTAGAAGGCCGGCTCCGGCAGGTGATCGTATTCGCCGGCGACCAGGCCCTTGAAGCCCTTGATGGTGTCGGCGAGTTCGACGAAGACGCCCGGCGCGCCGGTGAACACCTCGGCGACGTGGAACGGCTGCGACAGGAAGCGCTCGATCTTGCGGGCGCGCGCCACCGTCAGCTTGTCCTCTTCCGACAGTTCGTCCATGCCGAGAATGGCGATGATGTCCTGGAGCTGCTTGTAGCGCTGCAGCACCTGCTGCACCTGGCGGGCGACCGTGTAGTGCTCCTCGCCGACGATCGGCCGCCGACAGCATGCGCGAGGTCGAATCGAGCGGATCCACCGCCGGGTAGATGCCCTTCTCGGCGATCGACCGCGACAGCGTCGTGGTCGCGTCAAGGTGGGCGAACGAGGTCGCCGGCGCCGGGTCGGTCAGATCGTCGGCCGGCACGTAGATCGCCTGCACCGAGGTGATCGAGCCCTTGGTGGTGGTGGTGATGCGCTCCTGCAGGGCGCCCATGTCGGTGGCCAGCGTCGGCTGGTAGCCCACCGCCGACGGGAATGCGGCCGAGCAGCGCCGACACTTCCGAGCCGGCCTGGGTGAAGCGGAAGATGTTGTCGACGAAGAACAGCACGTCCTGGCCCTGGTCGCGGAAATACTCCGCCACGGTCAGGCCGGCGAGGCCGACGCGGGCGCGGGCGCCCGGCGGCTCGTTCATCTGGCCGAAGACCAGCGCGCACTTGGAGCCTTCGGTCGAGCCGTTGTTCTTGTGCGGGTCCTTGTTGACGCCCGATTCGATGAACTCGTGATAGAGGTCGTTGCCCTCGCGCGTGCGCTCGCCGACGCCGGCGAACACCGAATAGCCGCCATGCGCCTTGGCGATGTTGTTGATCAGTTCCTGGATGATGACGGTCTTGCCGACGCCGGCGCCGCCGAACAGGCCGACCTTGCCGCCGCGGGCATAGGGCGCGAGCAGATCGACGACCTTGATGCCGGTGACCAGGATCTGCGGCTCGGTCGACTGGTCGACATAGGTCCGGCGCCGGCTGATGGATGGCGCGGCTCTGCTGCGTCTTGACCGGCCCGGCCTCGTCGACCGGCTCGCCGATGACGTTCATGATGCGGCCGAGGGTCTCCTCGCCGACCGGCACCGCGATCGGCTCGCCGGTGTCGGTGACTTCGTGACCGCGCACCAGGCCGTCGGTCGTGTCCATGGCGACGGTGCGCACCGTGTTCTCGCCGAGATGCTGCGCGACCTCCAGAACCAGGCGGTTGCCGTGATTGTCGGTCTCCAGCGCGTTCAGGATCGCCGGCAGGTGGCCGCCCTCGAACTGAACGTCGACGACGGCGCCGGTGACCTGGGTGATGCGTCCGGTGACGCCCTTGACGTTGGCTGTGCTGGCTTTGGCCATGATGATTGCCTTTCCGCGTGACGGCTTCAGAGCGCCTCGGCGCCCGAGATGATTTCGATCAGTTCCTTGGTGATCTGCGCCTGGCGCGTGCGGTTGTAGAGCAGCGTGTAGCGGTCGATCATGTCGCCGGCGTTGCGCGTCGCGTTGTCCATGGCGCTCATCTTGGCGCCCTGTTCGGAGGCGACGTTTTCGAGCAGCGCGCGGAAGATCTGGATCGACAGGTTGCGCGGCAACAGGTCGGCGAGGATCGATTCCTCGTCGGGCTCGTATTCGTAGATGGCGTCGCCGCCGGCCGCCTTGGCCTCGCCGGTCACCTCGGCGGGCACCAGCTGGCGGGCGGTCGGGATCTGCGAAATCACCGACTTGAACTCGGCGAAGAACAGCGTGCAGACGTCGAACTGATTGTCGGCGTAGAGCTCCAGGACGCGCTTGCCGATGTCGTCGGCATTGACGAAGCCGATCTGGCGGACGCTGCGCAACTCGATCACATCGATGATCTGGCGCGGAAACTGCCGGCGGAGGATGTCGTAGCCCTTGCGGCCGACGCAAAGGATCTTCACGTCCTTGCCGTCGCGGGTCAGGCGATTGGTGTGCTCGCGCGCCAGCCGCGCGATCGAGGAGTTGAAGGCGCCGCACAGGCCGCGATCGGCCGTGCACACGACGAGCAGATGGGTCTGGTCCTTGCCGGTGCCGACCAGCAGGCGCGGCGCATCGGTGCTGCCGGCAGCGCCGGCGGCGACATTGGCGAGCACCGAGGCCATGCGCTGCGCGTAGGGCCGCGCCGCTTCCGCCGCCGCCTGGGCGCGGCGCAGCTTGGACGCCGCCACCATCTGCATGGCGCGCGTGATCTTCTGCGTCGCCTTCACCGAGGCGATGCGATTGCGAAGTTCCTTCAGGCTTGCCATTGGATCAGCCCGTCACACTGCCTGCCGGTTCCGCCGGTCAACCGAAGACCTTGGCGAAGGCGTCCGCCGCCGAACGCAGGCGCTCGCGCGTATCGTCGCCAAGCTCGCGCTTGTCGCGAATCTCCGCCAGCAACTCCTTGTGGTCGGAGCGCAGCAGCGCCAGGAAGCCCTGCTCGAAATCGCCGACCTTTTCGACCGGCAGCTTGTCGAGATAGCCGGAAACGCCGGCGAAGATCACCGCCACCTGCTCCTCGACCTTGAGCGGCGAGAACTGCGGCTGCTTGAGGAGTTCCGTCAGGCGCGAACCGCGGTTGAGCAGGCGCTGGGTGGCGGCGTCGAGGTCGGAGCCGAACTGGGCGAAGGCGGCCATCTCGCGATACTGGGCAAGCTCGCCCTTGATGGTGCCGGCGACCTGCTTCATCGCCTTGATCTGCGCGGCGGAGCCGACGCGCGACACCGAGATGCCGACGTTCACGGCCGGGCGGATGCCCTGGTAGAACAGGTCCGTCTCCAGGAAGATCTGCCCGTCGGTGATCGAAATGACGTTGGTCGGGATATAGGCCGACACGTCGTTGGCCTGGGTCTCGATGATCGGCAGCGCCGTCAGCGAGCCCGAACCGTTGTCGGCGTTGAGCTTGGCGGCGCGCTCGAGCAGCCGCGAATGCAGGTAGAAGACGTCGCCGGGATAGGCCTCGCGCCCGGGCGGGCGGCGCAGCAGCAGCGACATCTGGCGATAGGCGACCGCCTGCTTCGACAGATCGTCGTAGATGATCAGCGCGTGCATGCCGTTGTCGCGGAAATACTCGCCCATCGTGCAGCCGGTGAACGGCGCCAGGAACTGCATCGGCGCCGGGTCGGAGGCGGTGGCGGCGACGACGATGGTGTAGTCGAGCGCGCCGTGCTCCTCGAGCACCTTGACGAACTGGGCGACGGTCGAGCGCTTCTGGCCGATGGCGACATAGACGCAGTAGAGCTTGCGCGACTCGTCGCCGCTCTCGTTGATCGATTTCTGATTGAGGATGGCATCGAGCGCCACGGCGGTCTTGCCGGTCTGGCGGTCGCCGATGATCAGCTCGCGCTGGCCGCGGCCGATCGGGATGAGGGCGTCGATCGCCTTCAGGCCGGTCTGCATCGGCTCGTGCACCGAGCGGCGCGGAATGATGCCCGGCGCCTTGACGTCGACCCGGCTGCGGGCCTCCGCCTTGATCGGGCCCTTGCCGTCGATCGGGTTGCCGAGGGCGTCCACCACCCGGCCGAGCAGCCCCTTGCCGACCGGCGTGTCGACGATGGCGCTCGTGCGCTTGACGGTGTCGCCTTCCTTGATGTCACGGTCGGAGCCGAAGATGACGACGCCGACATTGTCGTTCTCGAGGTTGAGCGCCATGCCGCGCACGCCGCCCGGGAACTCGACCATCTCGCCGGCCTGGACGTTGTCGAGGCCGTAGACGCGGGCGATGCCGTCGCCGACCGACAGAACCTGGCCGACTTCCGAGACTTCCGCCTCGCTGCCGAAATTCTTGATCTGCTCCTTGAGGATCGCAGAGATTTCTGCGGCGCGGATATCCATCAGCCGACCTCTTTCATGGCGAGTTTGAGCGAATTGAGCTTGGTTCTGAGCGAGCCGTCGATCATCCGGCTGCCGACCTTGACGATAAGTCCGCCGATCAGCGCGGGATCGACCCGGGCGTCGAGCGCGACGTCCTTGCCGGTGGAGGCTTTCAGCGCCTGTTTGAGCGCGGCGACATGGCTGTCGCTGAGCGGCTCGGCGCTCGTCACCTCAGCGGCGACCTCGCCGCGGTGATCGGCAAGGCGCTTGCGGAAGGCGCTGATGATGTCCGGCATGACGAACAGGCGGCGATTTGACGCCACCACGCGAATGAAATTCCCGACCAGGCCGCCGATTTCCGCCTTGTCGAGGACGGCGCCGACGGCGCGCACCTGCTGGTCGGCGGCGAAGACCGGGCTGCGGACCAGCCGGTCGAGATCGCCGCTCTCGGCGATCAGGCCTGCGAAGCGGCCGAGATCCTGCTCGACGGCGGCAAGCGCATCGGTTTCCACCGCAAGATCGAAAAGAGCGGTCGCGTAGCGCCCCGCTACTGTCCCTAGGGAAGATTTGCTGCCGGCCACCTGGTCCCTGTTCCCCGACACGACGAGCCTGGTCCGGTCGAACCCGGCCCGTCTCGATAAGGCCCTGAACGGAATTGTTTTTTTCGGAGATGGCCCGCGCGGAACCGGCCCCAAAACCCCGGAATTGCGCGTTCGATTACCATAGGCTCTACCGCAGGGCAATATCGCCGAACCGCCGCTATTCCCCTGCGCTGCGCGCCGGTCCCGAAAGGGCCTTCATGGGTCCGCAACCGGGCGCCGATTAATCCTCCATTTACCATAACGGGCACAACCTGAGGGCGTTGCTTCGGTCGCGCACGCCATCGATTCCGCGCCTCTTGGGGACGATTGAAATGACAGTTCCATTCGGCATCCGGCGGTTCGCCATCGCCGTGGCAATCGCCGCCACCGGACTCGCCGGCCCCGCCACCCGGGCGGCCCACGCCGACGATTTCGACCAGGGATGGCTGGACGGCGTCTACAACGGCGAGATCGGCGCGCGCTTCTGGTACGGCATGGGCCAGACCGGCAAGACCCTCTACGACACCCCCGGCACCATGCTGATCTCGCGGCTGACCTATAGCGGCCTGACCAGCATGTCGGGCGAGATCTACGGCCAGGTCAACGAGCGCAACTACTTCGTCAAGGGCTTCGCCGGCATCGGCGCAACCATGCGCGGCACCCTTCAGGACGAGGATTTTCCGCCGCTCACCGACCCCTATTCCAGCACCGACAGCAGCCTCGGCAGCGGCGAGATCGGCTACGTCACGGTCGACGCCGGCAAGTACGTCGTCGAGACCGAGAAGGCCCGGGCCGGCTTCTTCGTCGGCTACAACTATTTCCGCGAACGCGTGAACGCCTTCGGCTGCACCCAGACCGCCACCAACACCGACATCTGCTTCTCCCCGACGTACCCGGCCTCGGTCGCGGTCATCTCGCAGGACAACAGCTGGAACTCGCTCCGTCTCGGCGTGAACGGCGACATCCACCTCGGCAAGGGCTGGCGCCTGAGCGGCGATGCCGCCGTCCTGCCCTGGGTCACCCTGCAGGGCACTGATTTCCACTGGCTGCGCATCGGCTCCGACCTCACCGGCGGCATCCCCGAAGACGGCACCGGCTGGGGCTACCAGCTCGACGCCATGCTCGACTACACCGTCGCCGGCCATTTCACCTTCGGCGCCGGCGCCCGCTACTGGCACATGCAGACGCGCGGCAACACGCATTTCGAGGGCCACGTCATTGGCGGCGGCGGCGTGCCGCAGCGCGTCGACTGGTCGACCGACCTCTTCGGCGTCACCGCCCACGCCGCCTGGCAGTACTGACGCAGCCCTAGAGAAAACTCTGCGGGTCGATATCGACCTGCACGCGGAGCGACGCGCGGGGGCGCGGCGCGCGCTCCAGCCAGGCGCGGACATAGGCCTGGACATTGGCGCTGCGCGGCGCCTGCACGAGCAGGCGCCAGCGATGCCGGCCGCGCACCACCGCCAGCGGCGCCTCGGCCGGGCCGAGCACGCGATACCGCCGGATCGTCGGGCGCGGCGCGGCGGAAGGCGGCGGCATAGGACTGCGTCTCGCCGCGCTCCAGCCCCGACACGACGATCGCGACCAGGCGCCCGAAGGGCGGCAGGCCGGCGGCGCGGCGCTCGGCGATCTCCTTTTCGTAGAACGCCTCGCGGTCGCCGGAGACGATGGCGCGGATCACCGGATGATCGGGCGCATAGGTCTGCAAGAGCGCCCGGCTGGCGCCGCCGGTGCGCCCGGCCCGGCCGGTGACCTGGCTGAGGAGCTGGAAGGTGCGCTCGGCGGCGCGCATGTCGCCGTGGGCGAGGCCGAGATCGGAATCGACCACGCCGACCAGCTTGAGGAACGGGAAATTGTGGCCCTTGGCGACGAGCTGGGTGCCGATGACGATGTCCACCTCGCCCTTGGCGATAGAGGTGAGTTCCAGCCGCAGCCGCTCGATGCCGCCGGCGAGGTCGCTCGACATGACGATGGTGCGCGCCTCGGGAAAGCGCGCCGCCACTTCCTCCGCCAGCCGCTCGACGCCGGGGCCGATGGGCACGAGGCTCTCCGTGTCGCCGCAGTTGGGACAGGCCTCCGGCCGTTTCTCCGAGTGGCCGCAATGGTGGCAAAGGAGCACGCCGCGGAAGCGGTGCTCGACCAGCCAGGTGGAGCAGTTGGGGCACTGGAAGCGGTGGCCGCACGTGCGGCAAAGGGTGAGCGGGGCGTAGCCGCGACGGTTGAGGAAGAGGAGCGCCTGTTCCTTCTGCTCCAGCGTCTCGCCGATCGCGCTGACCAGCGGCGGCGACAGGAAGCGGCCGCGCTCCGGCTGGTCGTGGCGGAGGTCGACGGCTTCGACGTCCGGCAGCGTCGCCGCCCGGTAGCGATCCGACAGCACGATGCGACGATAGCGGCCGGCATCGGCATTGACGCGCGATTCGATCGACGGCGTCGCCGAGGACAGCACCACCGGGAAGCCGGCGAGATGGCCGCGCACCACGGCCATGTCGCGCGCCGAATAGAAGGCGCGCTCCTCCTGCTTGTAGGCGAGGTCGTGCTCCTCATCGACGACGATCAGGCCGAGATTGGCGAAGGGCAGGAACAGCGCCGAGCGCGCCCCGACCACCACCTGCACCGAGCCGTTGGCGACGCCGCGCCACACCCGTTCGCGCCCGCGCGGCGCCACCTCCGAGTGCCACTCCGCCGGCCGCACGCCGAAGCGCAGGCCGAAGCGTTCGAGGAAATCGGCGGTCAGCGAGATTTCCGGCAGGAGGATGAGCACCTGCCTGCCGGCCTTCACCGCCGCCGCCACCGCCTCGAAATAGACCTCGGTCTTGCCCGAGCCGGTGATGCCGTCGAGGAGCGTGACCGAATAGCCGCCGGCGGAGACCGCCTTGCGGAGAACCTCGGCCGCCTCGGCCTGCTCGGCCGTCAGCTCCGGCGCGGCATAGTCCGGGTCGGGCGGCAGCGCCACCGGTCGCTGCGGCATCATCACCACTTCCAGCGTGCCGGCCTCGACCAGGCCCTGCACGACGCCGGGGCTGACGCCGGCCGCGGCAGCGAGACCGCTCTTCGTCCAGGCCAGATTGGCCGAATCCTCGCCGCCTTCGCGAAGCAGCGCCAGCACGCGCTCGCGCGCCGCCGTCATGCGTTCCGGCGGCGGGCCGGCAAGGCGGACGCCCGGCACCGGCGCCTCCGGCTCCAGCGCGCCGGGAGCCCGCATGACCATGCGCAGCACCATGCCGCGCGAGGTCAGCGTGTAGTCGGCGACCCAATCGACGAAACGGCGGATTTCGGCGGTGAGCGGCGGCGCCTCGAAGGTGCCGTTGATCGGCCTCAACCGGTTGTGGCCGACGCTCTGGTCGGGCGGGTCGTCCCACACCACGCCGACCACGTCGCGGGTGCCGAGCGGCACATCGACGATATCGCCGGGTTGGCTGCCGGCCGGGGCGCGATAGGTATAGGGCGCGGCCACCGCCACCGGGACCAGCACCGAAACGGTCGAATTCGCCGGCCACGCTCTCGCGAATCTCCTTGCTGGTCGGGTGGGGACGGGCTGACGATGGCCCCGCTTTCGGCTAAAGGAAAGGCCCGCCGGGCAGGACGCACCGCAACAACAGCCGACGTTTCAGGAGGAATGCCATGAAGTTCTTCGTCGATACCGCCGATGTCGGCGAAATCCGCGAACTGGCCGCCACCGGCCTGCTCGACGGCGTGACCACCAACCCCTCGCTGATCGCCAAGGCGGGCCGGCCGATCAAGACCGTGATCGCCGAAATCTGCGCGGCGGTCGAGGGCCCGGTTTCGGCCGAGGTCGCCGCCACCGATTTCGACGGCATGATGGCCGAGGCGGCCATTCTTTCCGCCATCGCCGAGAACGTCACCATCAAGGTGCCGCTCACCTGGGACGGCCTCAAGGCCTGCAAGGCGCTCTCCTCGAAGGGCACCATGGTCAACGTCACGCTGTGCTTCTCGGCCAACCAGGCGCTGCTCGCCGCCAAGGCCGGCGCCACCTTCATCTCGCCCTTCGCCGGCCGTCTCGACGATATCGGCTTCGACGGCATGGAGGTGATCCGCGAGATCCGCCAGATCTACGACAACTACGACAACCTCCACACCGAGATCCTCGCCGCCTCGATCCGCACGCCGCTGCACGTCAAGCAGGCGGCGCTGGCCGGTTCCGACGTCGCCACCATTCCGCCGGCGATCCTCAAGAACCTCGCCAAGCATCCACTCACCGACAAGGGCCTCGACGCCTTCCTCGCCGACTGGAAGAAGACCGGCCAGACCATCGCCTGAGGCGCGGCCGTGTCGGTCTACGTCATCTTCGACGTCGAGATTTGCGATGCCGCCCGCTACGGAGAATTCATGGCGGGCGTGAAGCCAGCGCTGGAAGCGGCCGGCGGCAAGTACCTGGCACGGGGCGGCGACCACAAGGTCTACGAGGGGGACTGGCAGCCGCGGCGAATCGTGCTTCTCGAGTTTCCCTCGATGGAAGCCTGGGAGGCGTTCTACTACGGCCCCACCTATCGGGGCCTGAAGGCAATCCGCGACGAATGCAGTTCGGCGCGCCTCGTCAGCGTCACCGGACTGGACTGAACCAGCCCGCGGGGGGCCGGAACCGATCAAGGGGGGAAGCATGAAGCTCGAGGTCGACTACCCGACGGCACGCCTTTCGGATGCCGACGAGGCGGTTCTCGCGGCCGCGCGCATGACGGCCGAGCCGCCGCCGGCGGCAGAGTCCGCCGAGCAGGCGGGCGTGCCGAAGGGCACGCTGACCGCCGGACGCCACGTCGGCAAGGCCATCTATCCCAAGGTCGAGCGCGACTACTGGGTCTATGTGCCGAGCCAGTACGACGCTGGCACGCCGGCCAATTTCATCGTGTTTCAGGACGGCGCCAGCTACCTCAAGAACACCAACGCCGCGACTGTGCTCGACAACCTCATCGCCAAGGGCGACCTCGCCCCGACCATCGCCGTCTTCATTCAGCCGGGCGAACTGGAAGGCGAGCCACGCGGCTCACGCGGCAACCGCGCGTTCGAATACGACAGCGTCACCGACGCCTATGTCACCTTTCTGCTGACCGAGCTGCTGCCCGAGGCGACCGGCAGCCTCGCCATCACCGACGACCCGAAGGGCCGCGCCATCTGCGGCATGAGCTCGGGCGGCATCTGCGCCTTCACCGCCGCCTGGGAACGCCCCGACAAGTTCGGCCGCGTCGTCTCCCATGTCGGCAGCTTCACCAATATCCGCGGCGGCCACGTCTACCCGTCGCGCGTGCGCCAGAACAGCGCCCGTCCGATCCGCGTCTTCCTTCAGGGCGGCGCCGGCGATCTCGACAGGGATTACGGCAACTGGCCGATCGCCAATTTCGACATGGCCGCGGCGCTCGCCTGGAAGGGCTACGACATGCGCTTCGAGTTCGGCCTCGGCGCGCACAACTTCCAGCATGCCGCCGCCACGCTTCCGCAGACGCTGCGCTGGATTTTCCGGAGCTGAACCCGGCGCCATCGATCGACGCGAGGGCGGCAGCGACCCGTGTGTCGGGCAGTACCAGCAAACAGGCCTCGCGCCATGAACAAGCCGGTCAAGATTCCGAACGCCGACCATCCCATCACAATCGCGCCGAATCCGGCGCGGATCGTCGTCACCGTCGCCGGCAAGGTGGTGGCCGACACGCGACGCGCGCTGACGATGCGTGAATTGACCTACCCGCCGGTGCACTACATCCCGCGCGCGGATGTCGACATGACGCTGCTCGCCCGCACCGACCACGCCAGCTATTGCCCCTACAAGGGCGACGCCGCCTATTTCAGCATTCCCGCCGGCGGCGAGCCGTTCGGTCAACGCGGTGTGGACCTACGAGGCGCCGTATGACGGCGGTGGCGGCGATCAAGGACCACCTCGCCTTCTATCCGAACCGCGTCGACGCGATCGAGGAACGGCCGGCCGGGTGACGATCACCCCTGCCAGGGCATGACCCGGCGCTCGACCCAGTGCAGCACGGCGGTGAGCAGCACGCCGAGCGCCATGACCACGAACAGGCCGGCATACATTTTGTCGGGGATCAGGACCTCCCAGTAGTAGTAGGTCATGAAGCCGACGCCCTGCTTGGCGCGCAGGAACTCGACCGCGATGATGACGACCAGCGCGGTGCCGAGCGCCAGGCGCAGGCCGGCGAAGATGATCGGCAGCGCCGCCGGCAGGATGACGTGCCAGAGCAGGTTCAGGCCGCGCGCGCCGTAATTGCGGCCGGCCTGAAGGAAGACCGGGTCGATGTCGCGCACGCCGGCCATGGTGTTGATGGCGACCAGGAAGAAGACCGAGATGGCCACGACGGCGATCTTCGGCCCCTCGCCGAAGGGATCGGCGAACATCAGCATGACCAGCGGGAAGATGGCGATCTTGGGCAGCACGTAGATCGCCGACAGGGTGGTGTCGAGCATCAGCCGGACGGTCTGGTTGACGCCCATGACGACGCCGAGCAGCAGGCCGGGAATGGCGCCGATGACGAAACCGATGGCGACGCGGGCAAGCGTGATCCACACGTGGCTCTCGGCGAACAGGCCCCAGACCCCGGCGATCCCGTTGTCATGCCAGGCTTGCGGGATCAGCCAGGGCCGGCCGAAGAGGCTGGTTTGCGAGAACTTGTCGTAGCTGGTGGTGAGGTCCCACAGCGCCTGCGCGATGTGGGTCGGCGGCGGGAACCACAGCGGGCTGAGGATGCCGGCGTCGACGATGAGCTGCCAGGCGACCAGCGCCAGCACCGGGAAGCCCAGCGCCAGCGTGCGCTCGTAGAGGGCGCGGCGGGCCGGCGGCACCATGCGGCCGATGCGCTCCGCGATCATCACGATCAGGGCGAAATTGCCGGCGAGGCCGAGCCACCACAGGCCCCACCACAGGCCGGCCAGAAAGAAGACCGCGTTCCACAAAGCGAGACCCGCGGCGAGCACCGCCACGCCGCCCCACAGGTTGGGCGGGCGCACGGCGCCATCGGGGCTGGCCGCCGTCACGCCTGCATCTCCATGGCGCGGGCGACTTCGGCGCCGAGCCGATGCCAGATCTCGCCGCGCAGTTCCGCGAAGGCCGGCGTGTTGAGCGTGTCGCTATTGCGCGGCCGCGGGATATCGACGTTGTAGGTGGCGAGGTTGCGGCCGGGATGGGCGGTCATCAGCACCACGCGGTCGCCGAGCAGGATCGCCTCGTCGAGGCTGTGGGTGATGTAGACGACGGTCTTGCGGGTCTCCTCCCAGATGCGCAGCAGCTCCTCCTGCAGGACGATGCGCGTCTGCGCGTCGAGCGCGCCGAGCGGCTCGTCCATCAGCAGCACTTCGGGATCGTTGGCGAGCGCGCGGATGATGCTGACGCGCTGCTTCATGCCGCCGGAAATCTGGTGCGGGTAGTAGTTGGCGAATTTCCTCAAGCCCACCCGCTCCAGCCAGCCGGCGGCGACCTCCAGCCGCTCGGCCTTGCCGACGCCGCGCATCTGCAGGCCGAAGGCGACGTTGTCGATCACCGTCTTCCACGGGAAGACCGCGTATTCCTGGAAGACGACGCTGTTCAGCGGCTTGGCCGGATCGGCGCCCGGCCGGATGCGCAGCGTGCCCGAGGTGTGGTGGTCGAGCCCGGCGAGCATGCGCAGATACGTGGACTTGCCGCAGCCGGACGGGCCGACGATGCAGACGAACTCGCCCTCGGCGACGTCGAGGTCGAAGTCGGTCAGCGCCGTCACCGTCCCGCCCGCCGTGGCGTAGACCTTGCTGACCGCGCGGGAAACGATCTTCGGCTCAGGCGCGGCCGCTGGGCTCATCGGTTCGGGCTCTGGTCGCGAGGCGCCGGCGGAGCCAAAGGCCCCGCCGGCGGTTCGGGCCCTGCCTATTTGGCCGGACCGAGGACGTCGATCGCCTGCTTGACGAACGTGTCGTCGACGACCTTGGTCAGATCGAGCGGGGCGGTGTAGTCGGTGCGCCCGTTCTCGCGATGCACGCGCTCGACGTCGCCGAGGCCTTTGGTCGAGATCTCCATGTTGGGATCGTAGACCACCGGGCTGCCCTTGCGCAGCGCCGCCTCGGTGGAGTTGGTGTAGGTCAGGTAGGCGTCGATGTTCTCCTGGGCGAGATAGCCGTCGCCCTGCATCAGCCGCGCCGCCTCGGTCAGCGCCAGCACGAAGCGCTTGGCGACTTCCGGCCGCTCGGTGATGAACTTGCCCGAGCCGACGAAGGCGACGGTCATCAGGCCGGGCGTCAGGTCGCCGGCCAGTTCGACGCCGGTGCCCTTCTCGATCACCTGATCGGCGAAGGGCGAGCCGAGAATGGCCGCGTCGATGGAGCCGCTGTCGAAGGCGGCCGGCATGTCGGGATTGCCGAGGTTGATCGACTCGATGTCGCGGATGGTCATGCCGCCGCGCTCCAGCGCCTTGGCGAGCAGGTATTCGCCGCCGCTGCCCGGCCCGCCGGCGACCGCCACCTTCATGCCCTTGAGGTCGGCGATATCCTTGACCTTGCCGGAATCCTTCAGCGCCTTGCGCACCACCAGCTTGGTCGGGCTGTTCTTGAACGGCTCGAGCGCGCCCGGCGCGACGATGCGGATGTCGAGGCCCTTGTTCCAGCCGTTCCACAGCGACGTGACGATGGCGATGCCGCCGACGTCGATGGTGCCCTGGGTCAGGAAGGCGATCGCCTCGGTGCCCGACTTGACCCGCTCGATATCGACATCGAGGCCGTATTTCTTGAAGAGCCCGCGGCCGGCCGCGACATACATGGTCGCGAACTTCATGATCGGCACGTAGGCGACCTTGACCTTCTGCGGCGGGTCGAGCGGCGCCGGCATTTCAGCGGCTTGGGCCACGCCAAGCGTCATCGTCAGCAGCGCGGCCGCCGCCGCCCGGCCGGCCCAGCCGTTCCTCAACATCGCAATCGCCATGACTTCCCTCCCTGTCGGCTTTTCTCGTTGATTGATGCACCCACTATGGGCCGGCAAGGGACCGCGAGGCAAAGCCAAATTGCTTTGCCGGCGCCGGGGCCCCGAACGCTTAACCCGCCCTTCACCGCCGCGCGGTCTACACTGCCCTCATGCCGCGAATTGCCGACACCGACGCGCCGCTGGTCTTCGCCGCCCCCGACCTGTTGCAGGCGGTGGAGCGCTGGCGCCGCCATCTCGCCGGCGAGCGCCGGCTGGCGGCCAAGACCGTCGAGGCCTATTCCCGCGACGCCGGGCAATTCCTCCGCTTCCTCACCGGCCATCTCGGCGGCGCCCCGACGCTGGCCGACGTGGCGGCGCTGACCACCACCGACATCCGCGCCTTTCTTGCCGCACGGCGCAACGACGGCGCCGGCTCGCGCACCCTGGCGCGCGGCATCGCCGGCATCCGCTCGCTCATCCGCTTTCTCGAAAAGGCCGGCAGCGCCAACGGCGCGGCGCTGCGCGCCATCCGCCCGCCACGCCAGACGCGCACCTTGCCGAAGCCGCTTCCCGAGACGGCGGCGCGCGACGTGGTCGCGATCGAGAACGCCCTCGACGAGGAACCCTGGATCGCGGCGCGCAACGCCGCCATCCTGGCGCTGCTCTACGGCTCGGGCCTGCGCATCTCGGAGGCGCTCGGCATCAAGCGCGGCGAGGCGCCGCGCGGACCCGGCGACGCGCTGCGCGTGCGCGGCAAGGGCAACAAGGAACGCATCGTGCCGGTGCTGCCGATGGTCGCCGCGGCCATCGCCGACTACCTGCGCCAGTGCCCGTTCACGCCGGGCCACGACGGGCCGCTCTTCGTCGGCGCCCGCGGCGGACCGCTCAATCCGCGCATGGTGCAGCGCGCCATGGAGAAGCTGCGCGGCGCGCTCGGCCTCGCCGCGACGGCGACGCCGCACGCGCTCCGCCACTCCTTCGCGACGCACCTGCTCGCCAATGGCGGCGACCTGCGCGCCATCCAGGAACTGCTCGGCCATGCCAGCCTGTCGACCACGCAGATCTACACCGCCGTCGACAGCGAGCGGCTGATGGCGGCCTACGAGAAGGCCCATCCGCGCGCCTGAGCGCGGGCTGACCGAATCCCTTCGCCGCCATCTTCCGCCGCCGCCCGCGCCGGGCTAGTCTGCCGGCGAGGCCAACATCCTTTTCATCGCGGCATCGATCCTGGGGGAAATGTCATGCGCCTGATCAAGACTGCTTCCGTCGCCATCGTCCTTGGACTCGCCGTCGCCGGCAGCACGACCCCGGCGAGTGCGTTCTTCTTCCATCACAAGGACAGCAAGGCCACGTTCTGCACCAACAACCCGATCTGCGGGTTCTTCGACGCGATCTTTCACCACAAGAAATAGCTGTCAAGTCAAGCACTTGCAGGCGTCGCGCGGAACCCGCGCGGCGCCTTTGGCATGAGCCCGGCATCGCGACGATGTGATTGCCGGCCGCTTCCGCCGCGGCCGGCCCGGGCGTAACCTTCGCCGCACGGCCGGGATCGCCCGGCCGGCGATGACGGAGGACCCCCATGAAATTCGTGATTGCCTCCGCTTTCGCGCTTTCGACGCTGATCGGCGTCGGCGGCGCATCAGCCTGCGATTTCCATGAGATGCAAAGCCTGGCCTACACCGCGCCGCAACCGGCCCAGCCGGTCGCCTCGGCGGACGTGAAGCAGATGGTCATGGCCTATCTCGAGGAACTCGCAGCCAAGCATCGGATCGCCTGACAGCGGGCGACCCCGCAGGAGGGAGTGCCGGCTGCCACCGGCGCTCTCTTCCTGTCCCGGCTCAGATGTGGATCGGCTTCGTCCAGGCGGCGAGCGCGGCCTCCTTGACCGCTTCCGACAGGGTCGGATGGGCGTGGCAGACGCGGGCGAGGTCTTCCGCCGCGCCCTCGAACTCCATCAGCACCGAGGCTTCCTGGATGAGTTCGCCGGCATAGGGGCCGATGATGTGGACGCCAAGCACGCGGTCGCTGCCGGCCTCGGCCAGCACCTTCGCGAACCCTTCCCTCTCGCCCATCGCCCGCGCCCGCCCGTTCGCCGAGAACGGGAACTTGCCGACACGGTAGTCGATGCCGGCCTGCTTCAGTTCTTCTTCGGTGCGGCCGACCGAGGCGATCTCCGGCGACGTGTAGACCACGTTGGGGATGACGCCGTAATTCACGTGGCCCGCCTGGCCGGCGAGGATCTCGGCGACGGCGACGCCCTCGTCCTCCGCCTTGTGCGCCAGCATCGGACCGGCAATGACGTCGCCGATGGCGTAGATGCCGGCGACCGATGTGCGGAAATGATCGTCCACCGTCACCCGGCCGCGCTCGTCGCGGGCGACACCGACCGCCTCCAGCCCGAGCCCCTCGGTGAACGGCCGCCGTCCGATGGCGACCAGCACGACGTCGGCCTCGAGAGTCTCGGCGGCGCCGCCGGCGGCCGGTTCGATGGCGACTTTCAGCGCCTTGCCGGCCTTGTCGACCGAGGCCACCTTGCTGGACAGGCGGAAGGCCATGCCCTGGCGGGTGAGGATGCGCTGCGTCTGCCGGCCGACCTCGCCGTCGAGCCCGGGCAGGATGCGGTCGAGGAACTCGACCACCGTGACCTCCGCGCCCAGCCGCCGCCACACCGAGCCGAGCTCCAGCCCGATGACCCCGGCGCCGACCACGATCAGCCGCGCCGGCACCTGCGACAGCGACAGCGCGCCAGTGGAGGTGACGACGCGCTTCTCGTCGATCTCGACGCCCTTGAGCGGCGCCACGTCCGAGCCGGTGGCGATGACGATATTCGCCGCCTCGACGGTCTCAACCTTGCCGTCCGCGCCGGCGACGGTGATCTTGCCGGGCGCGGCGATGGTGCCGGTGCCCTGGACGGAATCGATCTTGTTCTTCTTGAAGAGGAACGTGACGCCGGAGGTATTGGCCTCGACCACCTGGTCCTTGTGGCCGAGCATGGCCGGCAGATCGAGCCTGGGCGTGCCGACCTTGATGCCGAAGCTCTCGAAGCGGTGGCCGGCAAGCTCGAACATTTCCGACGTGTGCAGCAGCGCCTTGGAGGGAATGCAGCCGACGTTCAGGCAGGTGCCGCCGAAGGTCGCCATCTTCTCGATCACCACCACCTTGAGACCGAGTTGGGCGGCCTTGATGGCGCAGACATAGCCGCCGGGTCCGCTGCCGATGACGGCGAGATCGTAGGCCAATGGCTTCACTCCGCTTGCGGGCTGACAGGTGGTGAAGAGATAGCGGCTCGGTCCGGCGCTGTCAGCGCCTCATTCGCGCATGGCTGGATTTCGCCGACAGCGGGCCGCAATCCACGGCCGCAATGGCCACTTCACTCCTCGCCGAAGATGCGCCTCAGCGCGTCCTTGAGGTCGGCGCGCTGGTCGATGTCGTAGGCGCCGCTGTCGACGACGCGGGCGATGGTCCGGCAATAGGCCGCCTTGTCCCCCTGCCCGTCGACCGTGTCGCGGATGGCGGCGAGCGAGGCTTCGTCCGCCTTGCGGCGAACGTCGTCGGCAAGCGCCGCGGCTTTTGCCCGGGCCTCGATATTGGCGAGGAGCTTGCCGTTGCGCTCGTTCCACTGGCGTCCGGCCTCCCGGACGTCGGCGTCCTTCGCCACGGTGTCGTAGCAATAGGCGAGAATCTCGAGCGGCCACGGCGCCGCGGACACCGCCAGAAGATAGTCGGCAGGCATCGCGATCGGCGGCTGCGCCAGCGCGGGGGAAGCCCCCACGACCGCGACGAAGACAAGAGATCGCGCCAGCCCGACCGCACCGGCCCGCGCGGTGGCGGCGGTCGTCAGAGGTCCAGCACCAGCCGCTGCGGGTCCTCGAGGCTCTCCTTGACGCGCACCAGGAAGGTCACCGCCTCCTTGCCGTCGACGATGCGGTGATCGTAGGAGAGCGCCAGGTACATCATCGGCCGCGCCTCGAGCTTGCCGCCGACCACCATCGGCCGCTCCTGGATCTTGTGCATGCCGAGGATGCCCGACTGCGGCGCATTGAGGATCGGCGTCGACATCAGCGAGCCGTAGATGCCGCCATTGGTGACGGTGAACGTGCCGCCCTGCATCTCCTCGATCGACAGCGAGCCGTCGCGGGCGCGCTTGCCGAGGTCGGTGATGGTCTTCTCGATCTCGGCGAGCGACTTCTGGTCGGCGTCGCGCACCACCGGCACGACGAGCCCCTTGTCGGTGCCGACGGCGATGCCGAGGTGGTAGTAGTTCTTGTAGACGATGTCGGTGCCGTCGATCTCGCCGTTGACGGCGGGGATTTCCTTCAGCGCCTGCACGCAGGCCTTCACGAAGAAGCCCATGAAGCCGAGCTTGACGCCGTGCTTCTTCTCGAAGAGGTCGCGGTACTGGCTCCTGAGCGCCATCACGGCGGTCATGTCCACCTCGTTGAAGGTGGTGAGCATGGCCGCGGTGTTCTGGGCTTCCTTGAGGCGGCGGGCGATGGTCTGGCGCAGGCGGGTCATCTTGACCCGCGTCTCGCGCGCCGCATCGTCGGCCGGGGCCGGAGCACGCGCCGCCACCGGGGCCGGAGCGGACGGCGGCTGGCTGGCCTTCGCCTCGATTACCGCCAGGGCGTCGGCCTTGGTGATGCGGCCATCCTTGCCGCTGCCGGCGACACCGGCCGGCTCGACGCCGCCTTCGTTGAGAATCTTGCGGGCCGCCGGCGACGGCGCCGCGCCGGCTTTGGCCGGCTGGGCGGCCTCGCGCGGCCTGGCCTCGGCCGCCGCGGCGACCGGCGCTGCCTTCTCCGCGGCGGGCTTCGGCGCGGCCGCGGCACCATTGGCCTCGATCGAGCCGAGCAGCGCGCCAACGCCCACGGTGGCGCCGTCCTTGACGTCGATGGCCGAGATCACCCCGGCGCCGGGCGCCGGCACCTCCAGCGTCACCTTGTCGGTTTCCAGCTCGACCAGCGGCTCGTCCGCCTTGACCGTGTCGCCGACCTTCTTGAACCACTGGCCGACCGTCGCTTCGGTCACCGATTCGCCGAGGGTCGGAACCCGGATTTCCATTGCCATGGTTGTCTCCTCGTCAGTCCCGCTGTCGGCTATTCGGCCAGGGCTTCGTCAACAAACGCGGCGAGCTGGGCGAGATGCTTGCTCATCAGTCCGGTCGCCGTCGCCGCCGAGGCCGGCCGCCCGACATAGCGCGGCCGCGGCCGCGCCGCATCGATGCCGTCCAGCACCCATTGCAGATAGGGCTCGACAAAGAACCAGGCGCCCATGTTCTTGGGCTCCTCCTGGCACCATACGATGTCGGCCTGGCGAAAGCGCGCCAGTTCCGTGATCAGCGCCTTGGCCGGGAACGGATAGAGCTGCTCGACGCGCAGGATGTAGATGTCGTTGATGCCGCGCTTCTCGCGCTCCTCGTAGAGGTCGTAATAGACCTTGCCGGAGCACAGCACGACGCGGCGCATCTTCTCGTCGGGCACCAGCTGGATCTTCTCGCCCTTGAGATATTCCGCATCGTCCCACAAGAGGCGATGGAACGAGGTCTCCGGCCCCATCTCCTCCAGCGTCGACACCGCCCGCTTGTGGCGGAGCAGCGATTTCGGCGTCATCAGGATGAGCGGCTTGCGGAAATCGCGATTGAGCTGGCGGCGCAGCGCATGGAAATAGTTGGCCGGCGTCGTCAGGTTGGCGACCTGGATATTGTCCTCGGCGCAAAGCTGCAGGTAGCGCTCCAGCCGCGCCGACGAATGCTCCGGCCCCTGCCCCTCGTAGCCGTGCGGCAGAAGCAGGACGAGGCCCGACATGCGCAGCCATTTCTTTTCGCCCGACGAGATGAACTGGTCGATGACCACCTGGGCGCCATTGGCGAAATCGCCGAATTGCGCCTCCCACAGCGTCAGCGCATTGGGCTCGGCCAGCGAATAGCCGTACTCGAAGCCGAGCACCGCCATCTCCGACAGCATCGAATTGATGACCTCGAAGCGCGCCTGCCCGTCGCCGACATGGTTGAGCGGAATGAAGCGGTCCTCGCTCTCCTGGTCGAAGAGCACCGAATGGCGCTGCGAGAAGGTGCCGCGCTCGACGTCCTGGCCCGACAGCCGCACCGGGTGCCCGCCGGCGAGCAGCGTGCCGAAGGCGAGCGCCTCGCCGGTCGACCAGTCGATGTCGCGGCCGGTTTCGATGGCTTTCTTGCGGTTGTCGAGGAAGCGGCGGATGGTGCGGTGGACCTTGAGGTCTGCCGGCACATCGGACAGGCGGCCACCGACGTTTCTCAGCGTTTCGAGCGGCAGGCCGGTGACGCCGCGGCGCGGCGCATCGCCGCTTTCGGCGACCTTGAGGCCCGACCAGACGCCGTCCAGCCAGTCCGCCTTGTTGGCGCGGTAGCTGGTGCCGGCCTCGAATTCGGCCTCGAGCCTGGCGCGCCAGGCCGCCTTGCTCGCCTCGACCTCCTCGACCGTGACCAGACCCTCGTCCACCAGCTTCTTGGCGTAGATCTCCAGCGTCGTCGGATGGTTGCCGATCGCCTTGTACATCAGCGGCTGGGTGAAGGCCGGCTCGTCGCCCTCGTTGTGGCCGAAGCGCCGGTAGCAGAACATGTCGATGACCACCGGCTTGTGGAACATCTGGCGGAATTCGGTGGCGATCTTGGCGGCGTAGACCACCGCTTCGGGATCGTCGCCGTTGGCGTGGAAGATCGGCGCCTCGACCATCTTGGCGATGTCCGACGGATAGGGCGAGGAACGCGCGAAGCGCGGATTGGTGGTGAAGCCGATCTGGTTGTTGATGATGACGTGGATCGAGCCGGCGGTGCGGTGGCCGCGCAGCCCCGACAGGCCGAAGCATTCCGCCACCACGCCCTGGCCGGCGAAGGCGGCGTCGCCGTGGATGATCAGCGGCAGGATGCGGGCGCGCTGATCGAGCGGCACGATGTCGGCGCGCGGCTTGTCGGCGTGCTGGTCCTGCTTGGCGCGCGCCTTGCCGAGCACCACCGGATCGACGATCTCGAGGTGCGAGGGGTTGGCGGTCAGCGACAGGTGGACCTTGTTGCCGTCGAACTCGCGGTCCGACGAGGCGCCGAGGTGATACTTGACGTCGCCGGAGCCCTCGACGTCGTCGGGCGACGACGAGCCGCCCTTGAACTCGTGGAAGATGGCCCGGTGCGGCTTGCCCATCACCTGGGCGAGAATGTTGAGGCGGCCGCGATGGGCCATGCCGAGCACGATCTCGCGCACGCCGAGATTGCCGCCGCGCTTGATGATCTGCTCCAGCGCCGGCACCACCGACTCGCCGCCGTCGAGGCCGAAGCGCTTGGTGCCGGTGTACTTCACGTCGATGAAGCGCTCGAAGCCTTCCGCCTCGATCAGCTTGTTGAGGATCGCCTTCTTGCCCTCGGGCGTGAAGGCGATGCCCTTGTCGGGCCCCTCGATGCGCTCCTGGATCCAGCTCTTCTCCGCCGCGTCGGAGATGTGCATGAACTCGACGCCGAGCGTCGAGCAATAGGTGCGCCGCAGGATGTCGAGCATCTCGGGAATCGTGGCGAATTCCAGCCCGAGCACATGGTCGAGGAAGATACTGCGGCCGTAGTCGGCCTCGGTGAAGCCGTAGGAGGCCGGATCGAGCTCGGCCTCCGCGGGCGGCGGCGTCAGGCCGAGCGGATCGAGCTTGGCGTGGAAATGGCCGCGCATGCGATAGGCGCGGATCATCATCAGCGCGCGCACCGAATCGCGCGTCGCCTGGGTGACGGCGCCGTCGCTGATTTCCGCGCCGCGGCTGGCAACGCCCGCCTTGATCTTGCTGCCGAGCGAAGCCTCCAGGGCCGCCCAGTTGCCGTCGAGCGCCGACACCAGCTCGCCGTTCATCACCGGCGGCCAGTCCGGCCGCTGCCACGGCGCGCCACCGGCTTCGGCGATCACCGCCTCGGGGGCGTCTTTCAGCCCCTCGAAGAAGGCGCGCCATTCGGCGTCGACCGAATTGGGGTCGGCGGCATAGCGCGCATGGAGTTGTTCGATGTAGGGCGCGTTGGCGCCGTAAAGGAAGGAAGTCGCCGCGAAAGCCTCGTTCGCGTCCTGGCGTGCCATTGTCCCGGTCACCGGGGAGGTCTGCTCCCCGCTCTCCTGTCGCGTGGCCACGAGCCACGCTCTATCGATCGCCCGCCCCGAATTCAACCGTCTGGTCAACGCCACACATCGGGCGGAAGCCCTAGTTCTTCAAGACCTCGACCAGCGTGCGGCCGATGCGGGCGGGCGAGTCCGACACGACGATCCCCGCCGATTTCAGGGCCTCGATCTTGTCGCCAGCGCCGCCGTGGCCCCCTGCAATGATCGCGCCAGCATGGCCCATGCGCCGCCCCGGCGGCGCTGTCAGGCCGGCGATGAAGCCCACCACCGGCTTCTTGCGGCCGCGTGACGCCTCGTCCTTGAGGAACCGTGCCGCGTCCTCCTCCGACGAGCCGCCGATCTCGCCGATCATCACGATCGAGTGAGTGGCCTCGTCGGCGAGGAACATCTCCAGCACGTCGATGAAATCCATGCCCTTGACCGGGTCGCCGCCGATGCCGACGGCGCTGGTCTGGCCGAGCCCGGCATTCGACGTCTGGAACACCGCCTCGTAGGTCAGCGTGCCGGAGCGCGAGACGATGCCGACCGAGCCCTGGCGGAAGATGGAGCCCGGCATGATGCCGATCTTGCAGGTGCCGGCCGACATCACGCCCGGGCAATTGGGACCGACCAGGCGGCTCTTCGAGCCGGAAAGCGCCCGCTTGACGCGCACCATGTCGAGCACCGGGATGCCCTCGGTGATGCACACGATCAGCGGGATCTCTTCCGCGATCGCCTCCAGGATCGCGTCGGCGGCAAAGGGCGGCGGCACGTAGATGGCGCTGGCGTCGGCGCCGGTCGCCGCCTTCGCCTCGCGCACGGTGTTGAACACCGGCAGGCCGAGATGGGTCTGGCCGCCCTTCCCCGGCGACGTGCCGCCGACCATTTTCGTGCCGTAGGCAATCGCCTGCTCGGAATGGAAGGTGCCGTTCTTGCCGGTGAAGCCCTGGCAGATGACCTTGGTGGAAGCGTCGACGAGGATGGACATGGATTCAGGCTCTGCTCAAGCGGAGACGGGGGGACACGAAGCGGAAGAACAGCGCCGCGCCGACCCACCAACCGATGGCGATCACCGCGGCAACCAGCGGAAACACGAAGACGATGCGGGCGTCATCGCAATCGTACATGGCCGCGTTGGCCTGACACGAGGCGACGGTCGATTCGATCCACGGGTTCACGGCGAAAGCGGTCGCCGCCCCGACCACCGCGAAGGCCACCGCCGTTCCGGCCAGCAGAGCCAGAAACGACGCACGGGTGAGCCGGACCAGCCGGCGGCGCTGAACGAAAGCCAGCAGCGCTCCGATGAAGGCCGGCGCAATGACGAAGACCGCGATTGTCATCCGCTCAAGCCCTGGTCAGCACGGCGTTGATGTTGTCGTCGAGCGGCAGGCGGAAAGGATTGAGCAGCTTGACGGCCAACCCGCAGGCAGCCGCCATGCGCTTCAACGAGGTCACGGTGAAGTAGTTGACGTGGTCGGGATGGCGGAAGCCGCACCACTGGCCGCCGCCGACCATGCGATTGAGGCTGCCGAAGTTCGGCACGCGGATATAGGCCTTGCCGTCATCCTCCAGCACCCGCGCCACATGGGCGAGCAGTTGCCTGGGCTGGGTTTCGTGCTCGACCACCGAACTCATGATGACGCCCGAGAAATACCTGTCCGGAAAGGCGGCGATCGCCTCGGCCGCGGCGCCATGCACGGCCTCGCCGCCGCGCGCCACCATGTTGACCTTGGCCCGTTCGAACAGGGCCTGCGAAATCTCGATGCCATAGGGGACGAACGGCTCCGGCACGCCGCCGCCGGCGCCGCAACCCACATCGAGCACCCGTCCCGGCTTGAAAAGCCGGCGATAGAAATCCTGCCGGCTGCCGCGCAGCATGTGCAGCCGCCAGCGAGTCTGGCGGTCGAGCCACATCAGGAGCGGCCGGGTCTCGCGCCGCCGCACCGTCTCCGCGGCCGAGGTCTTTTCCCAGGCGAAGTCGTCGACCAGTTCCTGGTAGGCGGGCGGGTTGCGCAGATAGACGAAGCCGCAATCGGCGCAGGTGACGACGTGCCACTCGGCGGTCGAGTAGCGCGGCAGCGCCATCGCCGGCAGCCCGCCGCATTGCGGACAGGCGCGCCCCGCCACGACGGCAGCCGCCACCGCGGCCGGACCGTGCGTCGCCGCCAGCGTCACTTCGCCCTCTTCACCGCCGCCACCACCTTCTGCGCCGCGTCGTCGAGATCGTCGGCCGCGATCACATCGAGACCGGACTCGGCGATGATCTTCTTGCCGAGATCGACATTGGTGCCTTCCAGCCGCACGACCAGCGGCACGGCGAGGCCGACCTCCTTGACCGCCGCGACGATGCCCTCGGCCACCACGTCGCAGCGCATGATGCCGCCGAAGATGTTGACCAGAATGCCCTTCACGCGCGGATCGGAGGTGATGATCTTGAAGCCGGCCGCCACCCGCTCCTTGGTCGCGCCGCCGCCGACATCGAGGAAGTTCGCCGGCTCCGAGCCATACAGCTTGATGATGTCCATGGTCGCCATGGCCAGGCCGGCGCCGTTGACCATGCAGCCGATGGCGCCGTCGAGGGCGACGTAGTTGAGCTCGCTCTTCGCCGCCTCGACCTCCTTGGGATCCTCCTCGTGGGGATCGCGCATGGCGGCGATGTCGGGATGGCGGAAGAGGGCGTTGTCGTCGAAATTGATCTTGGCGTCGAGGCAGAGGAGCTTGCCGTCCTTGGTGAGCACCAGCGGATTGATCTCCAGGACGCTCATGTCGCGGGCGAGCATCGCCGCGTAGAGCTTGCCGACCAGCGCCACGCACTGCTTGACCGCGTCGCCGGACAGTCCCAGCGCATAGGCGATCGTCGCGCCGACATGCGGGCTGTAGCCGGCCGCCGGATCGACATGGACGGTGACGATCTTCTCCGGCGAGGCGGCGGCAACCTCCTCGATGTCCATGCCGCCTTCGGCGGACGCGATGAAGGCGACGCGGCCGGTGCCGCGATCGACCAGGGCGGAGAGATAGAGTTCGCGCTCGATCGCCGAGCCGTCCTCGATGTAGAGGCAGCGCACCACGCGCCCGTCGGCGCCGCTCTGCTTGGTGACGAGGGTCCGGCCGAGCATCTCCCCGGCATGGCCGACGACCTCGGCGATCGATCGGGCGAGGCGGACGCCGCCCTTGTCGCCGGCTTCCTTTTCCTTGAAATGGCCCTTGCCGCGGCCACCGGCGTGGATCTGCGCCTTGACCACCCAGACCGGGCCGGGAAGCTGCTGGGCCGCCTTCTCCGCCTCACCGGCGGAGAACACCGCAACGCCGCTGGCGACCGGTGCGCCGAACTCGCGCAGAAGCGCCTTCGCCTGATATTCGTGGATGTTCATGCTGCCGGCCCTGTCCCCTCCCCGGGCTCCCGCGCCGGCCTTACTTGCCGAGCGCCGGAACGATCTTCAGGCAGGCCTCGATCAGCCCGTCGACGGCGGCGACGGAATTGTCGAACATCGCCCGCTCCGGCTTGTTGAGGTCGATCTCGATGATGCGCTCGACGCCCTTGGCGCCGATCACCACCGGCACGCCGATGTAGCGGTCGCGCACGCCGTATTCGCCCTTGAGGCAGGCGGCGCAGGGCAGCACGCGCTTCTTGTCCTTGAGGTAGCTCTCGGCCATCGCGATCGCCGAATGGGCCGGCGCGTAGAAGGCCGAGCCGGTCTTCAGCAGCTCGACGATCTCGGCGCCGCCGTCGCGCGTGCGCTGGAGGATCTCGTCGACCCGCTTCTTGGTGGTCCAGCCCATCTTGACGAGGTCGGGCAGCGGAATGCCGGCGACCGTCGAATAGCGCGGCAGCGGCACCATCGTGTCGCCGTGGCCGCCGAGCACGAAGGCGGTGACGTCCTCGACCGAGACGTCGAACTCGGAGGCGATGAAGTAGCGGAGCCGCGCCGAATTGAGCACGCCGGCCATGCCGACGACCATGTCCTTGGGCAGGCCGGAGAATTTCTGCAGCGCCCAGACCATCGCGTCGAGCGGGTTGGTGATGCAGATGACGAAGGCCTTGGGCGCGTATTTCTTGATGCCGGCGCCGACCTGCTCCATCACCTTGAGGTTGATTTCGAGGAGATCGTCGCGGCTCATGCCCGGCTTGCGCGGGATGCCGGCGGTGACGATGCACACATCGGCGCCCTTGATCGCGGCATAGGCCGAGGTGCCGGCGAGTTTGGCGTCGAAGCCGGCGATCGCCGAGGCCTGGGCGATATCGAGGGCCTTGCCGTCCGGCACCCCCTCGACGACGTCGAACAGGACGACGTCGCCGAGTTCCTTGAGGCCGGCGAGATGGGCGAGCGTGCCGCCGATCTGCCCGGCACCGATGAGCGCGATCGTCGCACGGGCCATGGGCGGGAATCCTTCAGGACGCGGGGTCGCCGCTCCGATGCGGGCGGCGCGGTTGAACTAGCCCGATTGATGCTGCGGTGCAAGAGCGGCGCTGGCGTCGCGCGACTCAGGCGCCGGCGCCCGCCACCAGGCCGTGGGCCTCGCCGAGATAGGCCTCCGAGCGCATCTCGATGAGCCGCGACACCGTGCGCCGGAAGGCGAAGGCCTCCTCGCCATGCGACGCCCGGTAGAGGGCCGCCGGCTCGGCCGCGGCGGAGACGATCAGCTTCACCCGGTGGTCGTAGAGCGTGTCGACCAGCAGGATCAACCGCCGCGCCGTATCGCGGCGGTCGTCGGCAATCACCGGAATGTCGTCGACAAGGATCGTGTGGAAGGCGCGGGCGATCTTCTGGTAATCGCCGGCGCCCAGCGGCCGCTCGCAGAGATCGGCGAAGGAGAAGCGCGCCACGCCGCGCAGCGCCTGCGGCACGGCGATATCGCGGCCCTTGTTGGCGAGCGACGCCGGCTCGCCCCGGTCGGCGCCGGCGAGCGCTTGCCACAGCCGATCGAGCGCGGCCGTGGCGCTCTCGGCCGAGCGGCGTGACGTAGACCGGCGCGCCGGCGAGCTTGCCGAGCCGGTAGTCGGCCGCCGCATCGAGCCGCACGACATCCGCGTGACGCTTGAGCAGCGCCACGAAGGGCAGGAAGAGCGACCGATTGAGCCCGTCACGATAGAGCTCGTCCGGCGGCACGTTGGAGGTGGCGACCAGCACCAGCCCGGCCTGGAACAGCTTCTCGAACAGCCGCGACAGGATCATCGCGTCGGCGATATCCTCCACCTGGAATTCGTCGAGGCAGAGAAGCTTGGTTTCGCGCACGACCGCCGCGGCGACGGGCGCGACCGGATCGCCGCCGCCGGCCTGCTGGCGGTGGGCGTGGACGCGCTCATGCACTTCGCCCATGAATTCGTTGAAGTGGACGCGGCGCTTCGGCACGGTGGCGGCGAAGGCGAAGAACTCGTCCATCAGCATGGTCTTGCCGCGGCCGACCTCGCCGTGGATGTAGAGCCCCCTGGCTGGCGTGGCGCGGCTTGCGAACAGCCAGCCGAGCGGGCTGGTCTTGGCGGCGAGCCGCTGCTCGCCGAGCCTCCGGTCGAGGTCGTCGAAACGCGCCGCCAGGCGCATCTGCGCGGGATCGTCGCTGATCGCGCCGGCCGCCGCCAGAGCGCGTAGCGCGCGGCGAGCGACGGTTTCGGCCCCCCGGCTGGTTCAAGCGCCCGCCCTCCGCGCCCTGACTGGCAATTGGCGCCCCATCGGTGAAGGAAAAGCGATGCGCCTCAGCGGTAGAACGTCACCGCGGTGCCCTGGCCGTCGGTCTGTCCGTCGAACCGGTTGCTGCCCGATGACGACAGACGCGCCAGCGGCGTGCCGCCCTGTCCGGCCAGCACGACCTGCTTGCCTTGCAGGTTCCACGCCGAGATCGACTTGAGCAGGTCGCTGCTGCAGCCCCGCGTCGAGGCGCGGTAGCCGCCGGTCCAGCTGGTCAGCGTCATGAACAACTGGCACGAGTCGCCGGACGAGGCGATCGTCCAGCCGCCGAGGAGATCGGTGCGGCCAAGCTGGCCGGAGCCCGCCCCGCTCGGCGCGGTCATCGCCGTCTGTGGCTGGGAGAGCGGCGCGCCCTCGCCGGTGTCGCCGGGCACGGCGCCCGAGGCCACCTGCTGCTGCCCGTCGGTGGGTGGCGGGAGATCGGCCGATTCAACCGGCGGCAATGCCTGCTGGATCGAGCGGCGCCGGGGCCTGGGCGCGCTGCCATGGCAAGCCGATGGCCCCGAACGAGCCGCACCCGCCGAGCGCAACAGCCATAACCACCGGTACCAGAAATTTCGCCGGCACCAGCAATTTCACTCCCATCAGCACGTCCCTTGTGATCGTCGACCGGACCGCGAATCGGTCAATAGAGTCCGATTGTAGCGGCTTTCGGGCAGGTTCGGCCGCCCCACGGCCCGGAAAGGACGAAGCGCGCCTTTCCGGGCCGCAATCTAGCCGGATGCGGGCCGCTGTCCAACCGGGCGGATTATTTCGCCTCGACGTGCTGAGGCAGGCCGAGTTCGTGCGCCTTGGCGCGAACCACCGCCTCCGGCCGGCCAAGCGTCTGGCTGATCATTTCGGCCGAAACGCCTGCATTCCAGAGTTCCTTCAGCTTCTCGACCGCCGTGATCGACCACGGCGAGCCGGTGATTTCGGAAACCTTGTCCATCCTGTCACCTCCGTCTGTCCGTGTTGGTGCACCCTGGATATGGGCAGCCGCAGCCCCGATTGGAACCGCCTGGGCAGGTCCAAAGATTGAGCAGGACACATGTCGGAAACCCGGAAGAGCGATCGCCGAACCGCTACGCCCGCCGCTCCACCATCATCTGCTTGATCTCGGCGAGAAGAGGCGGGGAGCGCCGCAGGCGCGACAGGGAAACCCTGAAAGGCGATCGCCGGACCGCTAGGCCCGGCGCTCCACCATCATCTGCTTGATCTCGGCGATCGCCTTCGCCGGATTGAGCCCCTTCGGGCAGGTCTGCGCGCAGTTCATGATCGTGTGGCAACGGTAGAGGCGGAACGGATCCTCGAGATTGTCGAGCCGTCCGCCGGCCCCTTCGTCGCGTGAATCGATCAGCCAGCGATAGGCCTGCAGCAGCACCGCCGGACCGAGATAGCGCTCGCCGTTCCACCAGTAGGACGGACACGAGGTCGAGCAGCAGGCGCACAGGATGCACTCGTAGAGGCCGTCGAGCCTGGCGCGGTCGTCATGGCTCTGCCGCCATTCCTTCTGCGGCTCCGGCGTCTCGGTCTTCAGCCACGGCTCGATCGAGCGATGCTGGGCGTAGAAGGTGGTGAGATCGGCGACTAGGTCCTTGACCACCGGCAGATGCGGCAGCGGGTAGATGGCGATCGGTCCCTTGATCTCGTCCATCGCCTTGGTACAGGCGAGCGTGTTGGACCCGTCGATATTCATGGCGCACGAGCCGCACACGCCCTCGCGGCAGGAGCGGCGGAAGGTCAGGGTCGGATCGATGTTGTCCTTGATCCAGACGAGGCCGTCGAGGACCATCGGCGCGCAGGCGCCCCGGTCGACATAATAGGTGTCGACGCGCGGATTGGCGCCGCCGTCGGGATCCCACCGGTAGATGCGGTATTCGACAAGGTCGCCGCTGCCCTCCGGCTTCGGCCACGCCTTGCCCTTGCCGACCTTGGAGTTCTTGGGAAGCGTCAGCTGGACCATGGATGCTCTCTCCGCGCCCGGCTTCTATAGCCGAGAGCGGCGGCGGAGGCCAAGCCGCCAGTGTCAGCGCCGATCGACGCGGATGACCAGCTTGAGCCCCGACCAGACCTGATCGACGGCGGCGACCTTGACGTCGACGAGGTCGAGCTTGAGCGCCTCGGCACGTATCACGTCCTCGGTCACGTCGGTCGGCACCTTGGATGCCTGCTTCGGCCACGACACCCAGATCATGCCGTCCGGCTGCAATCCGCGGCGCAACCGCGGCAGGCCGGCGACGAGCTCGGCGCGGCTCTTGGTGAAGGCGTGGATGATGTCGAACGGCACCGGGCCGAGCGGCCGCGCCCAGTCCTGCCGGCGGGCAACCTTGCCGAAGTCGGCGCTGCCCGGCAGGTCGGACAACTCCTCGGGAAGTGCGACGAAGACGATATTGGCGCCCGGGTAGTAGCCGAGCTTGTCGGCAAGCGGCTTGCCCGAATAGGTGGCGCGCGCAAGTGTTGCGAGGGGCATCGAAGTCATTCCTGGCCTGAACACGGTCCTTTGACGGCTATCTTAAGCCGCCCCTGGTAAACGAAACGATGAGAGCCCCGAGCTCCGCAGAATACCTGCGGTTGCATACCGGGAGATCCCAGGTTTCGGGCCTGTTACAGGAATGAAAATAGGGGATCGCCGGGCGATCGTCATGCAGTTTTGCCGACGATCGCCACGATTGCCTAACGCGGCTGGTTAATCGACCTTTGCGCCTCAGGTCAGGGCCGATTAAGCCATATTTTTCAAGAGCTTGCGCGTCAGCCGCCGCAGGCGCCAACCACGCTGGACATGAACTGGCCGGTCGCCGCCGCCTCCTGTGTGGTCAGCAGGCCCTGCACGCGGCCGATTTCCTGGGTGTTGTGGGTCACCTGGGCCGCCATGAAGGCCTGCTGGTTGCCGTTGAGGTCGGTTGAGGCCTTCTGCACCATACAGTTGCACACCGCCGGCGACAGGTGGAGCTGGGCGCCGCATTGTTCGCCGATGATCTTCAGGTCGTTGGGGCCGGCCAAAGCCGGCGTCAGCGTGGCCGCCAGCAGGGCGGCCGCAAGGATCGATTTCAGCATCGTCGTTTCCTTCCTATTGGCAGCCGGGACCGGCCTGGGCCATGAACATGCTGGCCTGCATGATTTCAGGCTGCGTCATGTTCATGATGTATTGGGTGACCTCGTTCTTCTGCTCATTGAGGGTCGCGGCCAGGAAACCCTGCTGTGCGGTGGTGAGGCTCGCCGCCCGATCCGACACGCATTGGCAGGCTGACGCGCTCCAGTTGGTGCTCGCCTGGCAGCCGGTCTTGATGGCGGCCTGCTCCGCCGGACCGGCGAGGCTCGCGCCCGTCCCGAGCGCGGCAAGAACAAGTCCGGCGCCGCAAAGTGTTTTGAAATGCATTTTTTCGCTCTCCATCGTCCCCTCGCGGCAAAGCCTAGGGGATTCCGGGAAAGTCGCAACGGGATTCTTGCCGGGAAGGCCTCGGCGGCGGCGCTCTACTTGGGCGCCGGCGCGTAAACGCCCTTACCGGTCAGGCGTTTCCACCAGCCGCCGGTGATACGCCGTGTCTCGCCGGTGCGCGCCGGGTCGAAGACGCTGTGACCGGAACCGACATGGATGCCGATGCCGGGAAGCTGGTAGGCGAGCCCGAGACCGCGATCCTTCATGTGGCGGCTGATCGTGCGCTCGTTGCCGAAGGGCGTGTAGGGCCCGTGCTCGACCCAGGTCGAGCGGCGGAGCAGCGTCGGATAGAACGAATAGCCGTGCCAGTCGCGGTGCGCCCGGTCCATGCGCGCATAGGTATGCGGGCCATGGCGGAACGTGGTGCGGAAGATGCGCTGGCGGAGCTTGAGGCGGCGGAACAGCGAGAAGCACACGGCGACCACCGACCGGTCCTCTTCCAGCAGCCGCTTTGCGTCGTCCACGTCCATCGCGCCGACGAACACCCAGTCGTCCTCGAGATGCACGATCCACGGCGTCGTCACCATGGAATAGGCCTTGTCGATGGCCGGCATCTGGCCGAGGCGCGGCTCGTTGAGCACGACCTCGATCTGCGGCCAGCGCGCCCGGATGCGCTCGGCGAAGGCGCGGTCGGCGGAATCCTCGATCAGGATGAAGCGCCCCGGCTCATGATGGTCGAGGAAGGTGTCGATCGAGCGCTCGAGGAAGTCCCAGCGCCCGCAGCTGGTCAGCACGCAGGTGATCTCGTCGGGGGCGAAGCGGGTCTTCACCGGTCTTCCCACGGACTCCTGACGGGCGTCGCCCGTGCTCAATACACCCGCGCCTTGGGCTCGATGTAGTGGATGTCGTTGGTCAGCGTGAAGGCATGCACCGGCCGGTAGTCGAGCCGCACCGTGCGCTTGTCCGCATCGATGAACGCCAGCGTGTGCTTCATCCAGTTCTTGTCGTCGCGGTCGGGATAATCCTCGCGGGCATGGGCCCCGCGCGAACTCGGTGCGGTTCACCGCCGAATCCATCGTCACCACCGCCTGGACGATGAGGTTGTCGTATTCCAGCGTCTCGATCAGGTCGGTGTTCCAGATCAGCGAACGGTCGGTGACGCGCGACGTCGTCGCTGCCCGCCCAGACCGCGTGGATGCGCTCGTGGCCCTCGGCCAGCACCTCGCCGGTGCGGAACACGGCGCAGTTCTCCTGCATCACCTTCTGCATGCGGCGGCGCAGCTCGGCGGTCGGCGTGCCGCCGTGGGCGTTGCGGAAGCGGTCGAGCCGGGCGACGGCGTTGTCGCCGGCATCCTTCGGGCAGGTCGCGATGGCGCTCGTCCGGCTCGATGGTCTCGCGGCAGCGCAGCGCCGCGGCGCGGCCGAAGACGACGAGGTCGATCAGCGAGTTCGAGCCGAGGCGGTTGGCGCCATGCACCGACACGCAGGCGCCCTCGCCGATCGCCATCAGCCCGGGCACCACCGTGTCGGGATCGCCGTCGACCTTGGTCAGCACCTCGCCGTGATAGTTCGTCGGGATGCCGCCCATGTTGTAGTGCACCGTCGGCAGCACCGGGATCGGCTCGCGGGTGACGTCGACGCCGGCGAAGATGCGCGCCGAATTCGGCGATGCCCGGCAGCCGCTCGTGGATGACCTTCGGGTCGAGATGCGACAGGTGCAGGTGGATGTGGTCCTTCTGCGCCCCGACGCCGCGCCCCTCGCGGATCTCGATGGTCATGGCGCGCGACACCACGTCGCGCGAGGCGAGATCCTTGGCGTGCGGCGCGTAGCGCTCCATGAAGCGCTCGCCCTCGGAATTGGTCAGGTAGCCGCCCTCGCCGCGCACGCCCTCGGTGATCAGCACGCCGGCGCCGAGCATGCCGGTCGGGTGGAACTGGACGAACTCCATGTCCTGCAGCGGCAGGCCGGCGCGGAGCACCATGCCGTTGCCGTCGCCGGTCTGGGTATGGGCGCCGGTGCAGGTCGCATAGATGCGGCCATAGCCGCCGGTGGCGAGGATCGTCTTGTGGGCGCGGAAACGATGCAGCGTGCCGTCTTCCAGGCACAGCGCGACCACGCCGCGGCAGGCGCCGTCCTCCATGATCAGGTCGAGGGCGAAATACTCGATGAAGAACTCGGCCGCGTGGCGCAGCGACTGGCCGTAGAGGGTGTGCAGCATGGCATGGCCGGTGCGGTCGGCGGCCGCGCAGGTGCGCTGCGCCGTGCCCTCGCCGTAGTGCGTGGTCATGCCGCCGAACGGCCGCTGGTAGATGCGGCCGTCCTCGGTGCGCGAGAACGGCAGGCCGTAATGCTCCAGTTCGTAGACCGCCGCCGGCGCCTCGCGGCAGAGATATTCGATGGCGTCCTGGTCGCCCAGCCAGTCCGACCCCTTGACGGTGTCGTACATGTGCCAGCGCCAGTCGTCCTCGCCCATGTTGCCGAGCGAGGCGGCGATGCCGCCCTGGGCGGCGACGGTGTGCGAGCGCGTCGGGAACACCTTGGTGATGCAGGCGGTCTTCAGGCCGGCCTCGCTGGCGCCGAGCGTGGCGCGCAGCCCCGAGCCGCCGGCGCCGACCACCACCACGTCATAGGTGTGGTCGGTGAAGGGATAGGCCCGGCCGTTGGTCGCCGGCCCGCCGCCGTTCGTCTTGCCGTTGCCCTCAGCCATGGATCATCGGTCCCAGCGCCAGCCTGAGAATCGCGAACAGCCCGATCGCCGCGACGGTGAAAGCGAAGAACGTATTGGCGACGAGCGCAGAGAACCTTGAGCGCCTCGCCGTGAATGTAGTCCTCGATGATCGCCTGCATGCCGAGGCGCATATGGATCGCCGCCGAGACGATGAACAGGGCCATCAGCGCGGCCACCACCGGCGAGCCGAGCACCGCGACGACCTCGGGAAGCGGCCGCCCGACGGTCGCCACCAGGATGCCGACGAAGAAGATCACCAGGATCGCGTTCGCCGCGCCGGTGATGCGCTGGCGCCAGAAATGCTCCGGTGCCGTCATGGGCGGCGCCGAGATGGAGGACGCGGCCGAGCGGCGTGCGCATGCTCATCTCGACCACCAGCGCCGACCGCCCACACGACCACCGTCAGCACCACCGAGCCGACGATATTGGCGAGCGCCAGATCTGTCGCGCGCCGGCTTGTCGAGGCCGACGCCGAAATCCCAGAGGAAGTGGCGGATGCCGCCGAGCATGTGGTGGATCAGCGCCCAAGTGTAGCCGAACAGCACGATCAGCCCGAACCACGAGCCGAGCACGGCATTGGCGAAGCCGAAAGGCGCCCGGTCCGCTGGCCGCCGCCGCCAGCCACCAGACGAGCAGGATCGTGCCGAAATAGAGCGCCCCGCCGGTCACGCGATGGGCGATCGACATCGCCATGGTGATCGGCCAGCGATAGATCTGGAGATGCGGCGAGAGCGGGCGGTTGGCCTTGAGGTCGGCGCTCGACATGGCCCTGTTCGGCTCGGGAATCCGGCGGGAATTGCCGGGTCGTTCTAGCGCCGATGCCGCGGCGCGTCAAAAGCCGTTTGGCGCCGGTCCGCAGGCGGGCCGAGGCGCCGAAGCACCGGGCCTCCGGTTGCGGCGACCCGGCGGGGTGGCTACGCTGCAACCACGGTCGACGGAGCCGGGGTGGCGATGGACAAGGTCTATAGCGGACGCGCGGTCGGGGCGCTGGTCTACCTGCCCCTCGGCCTCTATTGCCTCGCCGTCCTCATCGTCGCGCCCTTCTGGGTGGAGGACCCGATCTGGTTCCTGATCCTGGTCGACCTGCCGCTCGCCGTCGTCACCCTGCTGGTCTTCGCCAACGGCTATGCCAGCTGGGCGAGCCTGATCCACATTCGCGACGCCACGCTCACCGTCCACGCGCCGCAATGGCGCGGCTGCCCGCTGCCGCCGGTCACGCCGCATCGAGGTTCCCTGGCACGAGGTGAAGGCCATCCGCCACCGCGTCGAGGTCTACCGGCTGCCGCCCTTCCTCTGGCGCTTTCCGGTTCCCGTCTACGAGATCGAGACGACCGAGGGCCGCGCCGTCTTCGGCGGCCGCTACGGCCTGCAGCTCGACGAGGCGCTGCGCAACGTCTCCGCCATGGCCCATGTGCCGATCACCGACGAGGGCGAGGTCGACGCCGGCATCGGTCACAGGAGCCTGCTCCGGCCGCCCGTCGCCCTGAACGGCCGGGTCCGGGCCCGCGCGGCCGGCATGCGCTTGAACCGGCCGGCCCCGGCCGCTATTCAATGCGCCAGCCGCGCCGCGGTCAGGCTGCCGCAATAGCTCAGTTGGTAGAGCATCGCATTCGTAATGCGGGGGTCGGGGGTTCGAGTCCCTCTTGCGGCACCAGATTATTCAGATGAATCAATACGTTGCATGACATGCCGGCCGGCCGTGCGGCATCGCTGCCGTTCGGTCATCACGTGCGGCAGCGGCCCATCGCCGGACCAGGCAGCACAGGGTCGCGCGCCACCCGACAGTGTCGCCTCCTCCCGGCTTCCCCGAGCCCCCTAGCTGGCCTCATCGTCCGCCGCGGCCTCGCGCTTGCGGGGGAGCCGCATCAGGACCGCGCCCGCAATGACCACCAGCACGGCCCCGGCGAATGGCGCCGCGTCATGCCAGAACCCGACCGGCAAGCGCGGATGGATGAAATCGTCGCCGGCGATCGTCTCGCCGGCGATCCAGCCGAGAAACGCCGAGCCAATCCACACAACGAGCGGATAGCGCTTGACGATGGCCACGATCAGCGTGCTGCCGGCGACCACGATCGGCACCGACATTGCGAGCCCGAAGACGATCAGCCAGATCGAGCCCTTCGCCGCCGCCGCGACCGCCACGACATTGTCGAGGCTCATGATGATGTCGGCGACGACGATCGTGCCCATGGCCCGGAACAATGACTCGTGACCGTGGACGGCCGCATCGTCATCGCCCTCGTCGGTGAGAAGCTTGATCGCGATGAACAGGAGAAGGCCGCCGGCGACGGCGCGCGCGAAGGGCAGGATAAGGAGTTCGGTCATGCCGAGCGTGAAGGCAACGCGCAGGACAACGGCGGCCGACGCGCCGAGTACGATGCCGATCTGGCGCTCCTTGCCGCGCAGCGACCGACACGCGAGCGCGATCACCATGGCGTTGTCGCCCGAGAGGATGATGTTGACCCAGGATATCTGGAGAAGCGCGGCGCCGGTGGTGGCTAGGCTCATGGGTCCGTGGTGATCCCGACCTTGGCATGGAAGTCGGCGCGGCGGTGACCTGCCCGCACCTCGCGTCCACGTTCGACGCGTCCGACGGCAGGTACAATGCGCGCTGCACCGTGTTTCGCACCGCGAAAAATCGGGTCTGCGCCGCTCTCCACGCCCGTCGTTTGCTTGTCGCCGGCCTTGCCGCGTGCGCTAGATGGCCCCCGCGTTCCACCCCCTCGACAAGATGCCACCCCGACACAACCAGATGACAAACAGCTTCGAGCCGGCCCGCCCCGCCCGCGACGCGGAACACAGCATCGTTTATCGCAACAACGCCGAGTTCAGCGGCTGGCCGTTCATCAGCGGCTTCTGGGAGACCGCCAGCGGCGACTATGTCGTCGCCTTCAAGAAGAAACCGGCCGCCTACACCGCGCCGGAGGATGTGCACCATGACGAGATCGCCAAGGTCGGTCCGAAGATGGTCACACTGCGCTCCACCGACAGGGGCGGCAGCTGGGACCAGAATTCCCTGCAGGTGATCTTCGACCTCGGCACGCCGCCGGAGACCGTCTTCGGCGACGGGCCGCAGGACTACGCCGGCGAACCGCCGCTCGACTTCACCGACCGCAACGTCCTGGTCGCCTCCGGCGCGACGCCCGACTATTTCCGCCCGAACAGCCGCGCCTGGATCCGCGTGTCGGCCGACGGCGGTCACACATGGCGGAAACCAATCCTCGCGCCGAATGTCGGCCTCGCCTCGCTCTCCGGGCAGAGTTCGTCGCTCGTCCGCGCCGACGGCATGAGCCTCGTCTTTCTCACCGCCGTCAGTGCCGATGGCTGGCAGCGCCGGCCAGTGGTCTATGGCAGCGTCGACGGCGGCCGCTTCTGGACGTTCATCTCGTTCATGACGCCGATCATCGACGACGGCGCGGCCGAGAACGACCACTCGCTGCGGCCTTCGCTTCAGCGCGCACCGCTATTTCTATCCGCGCGGCATCGCGCTCCCCGACGGGCGCCTGCTCGCCTCCATGCGCGGCCAGCGCGACCCCACCAGCATCCTTTGGACGGAGATGTTCGAGAGCGAGGACGGCGGCCGCACCTGGCGCTTCATCTCGCGCGTCAACGACTGGGGCGCTCCCGGCGACATCGCGCGCCTTCGCGACGGCCGCATCGTCTGCGTCTACGGCTACCGGCTGCCGCCTTTCGGCATCCGCGCCCGCATCAGCGAGGACAGCGGCCGCACCTGGGGCCGCGAACTGATCCTGCGCGACGACGGCGGCAGCTGGGACCTCGGCTATCCGCGCGTGGTCGAACGCCCGGATGGCCGCATCGTGGCGATCTACTACATGAACCTGAAGAACGATCCGATCCAGATGAACGGCGGCGTTCGCCACATCGCGCAGACCGTGTTCGTGCCCGACTAGGAGCCCGCCGGCGCCGAGAGTTCGTCCGCCGCCACGCCGAAATCGGCGGCCCACCGACGCAGCGAGGCAGCGGTGCTCGGGGCGAGCATGACCATGCCCGCGTTGCGGCGGGTGGCCTCCCATTTGCGCTCGCCCGGCACGAAGATGCGCTCGACCCCCGGCGCCTTGCGCGAATTGCGCACCCGCTCGGCCGCAGCGGTTGCTTCGGCGAGAAAGCCGGGAAGCTCGCGGAAATGGGCGACGTCGATGGCGATGAACAGGTGCGCGCTGTTCACCGGCTCGGAAAGGTCGTCGCGCAGCCCCTTGACGGCATCGCCCCAGCCCCCCTGCGACAGGAGCCCGCACAGCAGGTCGATGACCAGCGCCAGGCCGAAGCCCTTCGGGCCAGCCGCCGGGAGCAGCATGCCCTTCAGCGCCATCGCGGGATCCGTGGTTGGCATTCCATCCGCGTCGACCGCCCATGTCGGCGGGATGGCCTTTCCGGCCTTGTCGGCGATGCGCAGCTTGCCCACCGATCCTTCGGTCGTGGCCATGTCGACGACGATTGCGGGGTCCTTGTCCGTCGGCACCGCGATCGCAAGGGGATTGGTGCCAACCAGGGGCTCGGCGCCGCCTGGCGCCGGCATGACGGCGCGCGTGTTGCACATCGCGATGCCGACGCAACCGGCACGCGCCGCGGCAACGGCGTAGCGGCCGGCCAGGCCGAAATGGAGGGCGCGGCGAACGGCGACCGTGGCTGTACCGAACCGCTTCGCCCGTTCGACGGCAATCGTCATCGCCTGGTCGGCGGAAAGATGGCCCAGCATGTTGGCCGCATCGAGGACCACGCTCGCATCGCGGTCGACGACAATGGTGGCTTCCTCCGCGGTGGTGGCCGACCCGGCTCTCAATCGCGGAAGGTAGGCGTCGCTCTGCATGACGCCGTGGGAGGGCATGCCTTGCAGGTCGGCCTCGACAAGAGCCTCCGCGATCATGCCGGCGGCGCGCTCCGAAAGGCCGGCGGCACGATAGAGCCGTGCCACCATGGCTTCCAGCTTCGCGGCCTGCAGGCGAACCGGTTCGTCACTCATGGATGTCTCCTCCCCGGCCGACCTTTCACGCGATCAAACCCCCGTCCAGTGCCGCGGCGCGCCGTTTCGTTCGCCGAAACCGGGGCGGCGCCTGCTTGTTCCGCCATGTGCGCCGCACCAGACCGTCCGCACCGTTCCTGCACGCAGAGGACCGATGCGTGGCTGTCACCCACGCGTTGGCAAAGGAGACTACCAAGCGGCGCCGCGAACGGTCAGCGAAGAAAGGGCCCCGCGGACGGCAAGGTGCGCTGGCGGCCTGAGAGAACCTGATCTCCGGCGCGGACTGCATCGAGATCGTGTCCATGCCGAAAGTGCTGGGCCCGCCCCGCCGGGAAGCCCCGCGACGGGCGGGCGCACGGATCCCTACATTTCATCCTGCGGAAAACATCTGATCGGCAGGCGGGCGCTCTTCGCCGGTCCGCTATAGAGAGGCGGCGCAACGCGAGGAGACGCAATGGCGCCGAGGGCACCTACCTATGCCGACCACACCAAGGACCCGCCGCGGATCGACCGCGATGGCGCCAAAGCGTGGGTCGCGCGGGGGGCGAGCGTCCAGGCTTCGTGATGAACCAGCGCGGCTACCCCGTGACGAGCCGTTGATGTACCTCGGACCGGCAATCGAGCGCTGCTACAATGCCGAGGATCTCAGGGCAGAGTCGAAGAAGCGCCTGCCGAAGTGGATCTTCGAGTTCGTCGATGGGGGCGCCGAAGACGGGCTCGCGATCGCCAACAACGTCGAGGCGTTCCGGCGGCTGAAACTCCGCGGCCGCGTGCTGGTGGACATGTCCGGCCGCGATCTCGGCGCCACGATCTTCGGTGGCCCCTCGACGTTGCCGCTGGCGATCGCCCCGACCGGCGCCGCGGGCCTTTGCTGGTACGAAGGCGAACTGGCGCTGGCCAAGGCCGCCGCCAGGTTCGGAGTCCCCTTCACCATGGCGATCGGTTCGACCACGCCGCTGGAGAAAGTGGCGGCGGAAGCCGGCGGACGCCTCTGGTTCCAGCTCTATATCTGGGAGAACCAGCAACAGACGGCCGATCTCGTCCGCCGCGTGCGCGGCGCTGGCTACGAGGCGCTCGTCCTGACGGTCGACGTCGGCCTCGGCACCAACCGCGAGCACAATTACCGCAACGGCTGGGGCAACCCGTTCAAGCCGAGCTACCGCACCGTGCGCGACATCCTGCTCCGCCCGCGCTGGCTTTTCGGCACGCTTCTGCGCTACCTCACCACGACCGGCATGCCGCGCCACGCCAACAACCCGCCGGAGGCCAAGAAAATCGCCGGCGCCCATCTGCGCAGCAAGGAAGGCGCTGTAAGCTGGGAGGACTTCAAGCGGCTGCGCGACCTTTGGCCGGGAACCATCATGGTCAAGGGCATCCTGCGCGCCGACGACGCCGAGAAGGCGGTCGAATACGGCGCCAACGGGATCGTCGTGTCCAATCACGGCGGCAGGGTACTGGACAGCGCAGTGGCGACAATCGACGCACTGCCTGCAATCGCCAAGGCGGTGGGTGAACGCGCGACGGTCATGATCGACAGCGGAATCCGGCGGGGCAGTGATATCGTCAAGGCCCGGGCGCTTGGCGCCAAGGCGGTGCTGCTCGGCAGGCCAGCGCTGTGGGGAACGACGGTGGCGGGGGAAGCCGGCGCGATGCACGCCCTGAAGCTGATCCGCCGGGAATATGAGCTGACGATGTCGCATGTCGGCTGCCGCAGCGCCGACGAGATCGGCCCGGACGTACTCGCGCTCGACGGGGCGCCGGCCGCAGCGATTCAGTAGGCCTGAGGACAGGAAACGCATTCGGGGAGGATGACGGCATGCAGATCAACACCAAGGACGCCGCCGCTGGGCTGCTGTTCATCGCGATCGGCGGGTTCTTTACGCTGAGCTCATGGTTCGACCTGAGGATGGGGACGGCCCTCAATATGGGGCCGGGCTATTTCCCCACGCTGCTCGGCCTCGTACTCATCGGGTTCGGCGTGGCCATCGCGGTCAACGCGGTCAACAAGCCGGCCGAGCTGATCGGCAAGGTCTCGATCCGCGGGATCGTCCTGGTCATCGGCGCGGTGCTTGTCTTCGGCTTCACGGCGCGCAAGCTCGGCCTCGGCCCGTCGCTCCTCGTCACGACCTTCATGGCGTCAATGTCGACCGAACGGGCCACGCTGATCTCGTCGATCCTGCTGTCAATCGGGCTCAGCATCTTTTGCGTGCTGGTCTTCGTGTACGCACTTGGCTTGCCCTATCCGGTCATCGGCCCCTGGCTAGGCGGGAGATAAGCATCATGGACCTCATTGCCCATCTCGCGCTCGGCTTCGGCACGGCGCTAACCCCCGACAACCTGCTCTACTGCTTCATCGGCGCGCTGCTCGGCACCTTCATCGGCGTGCTGCCGGGCATCGGTCCGACGGCGACCATCGCGATGCTGCTGCCGATCACCTACTACCTGACGCCCACCGCCTCGATGATCATGCTGGCCGGCATCTACTACGGCTCGCAGTACGGCGGCTCGACCACCGCGATCCTGATGAACCTGCCGGGCGAGGTCTCGTCGTCCGTGACGGCGATCGACGGCTATCAGATGGCGCGGCAGGGCAAGGCCGGGTTGGCGCTCTCCATAGCCGCGATTGGCTCATTCGCGGCGGGAACCTTCGCCACCTTCCTGATCGCGCTCGTCGCGGTGCCGCTCACCACCATCGCGCTGCAGTTCGGCTCGACGGAATATTTCGCCCTGATCCTGCTCGGCATCGTCACGTCCACGGCGCTGGCCCACGGCTCCGTGCTGAAAGCCATGGCGATGATCGTCACCGGCATGCTGTTCGGACTTGTCGGCACCGATGTCGACAGCGGCGCCTATCGCTTCACCCTCGGCATGATCGACCTGACGGACGGCCTCAATACGGTTGCCGTCGCGCTCGGAATCTTCGGCGTCGCGGAAGTGCTGCGCAACCTGGAGAACATGCCCGAGACGGCGACCGGGACGGCAAAGATGTCCAGCCTGATGCCCAGGTGGGCGGATCTGAAGGAGGCCTTCGGCCCGATCGCGCGCGGCTCGATCCTGGGCTCGCTCCTCGGCACCCTGCCCGGCGGCGGATCGATCCTCTCCGCCTTCTCGTCCTACACGCTGGAAAAGCGCATCTCGAAGCACCCCGAGACCTTCGGCAAGGGAGCCCTGGCCGGTGTTGCGGGGCCGGAATCGGCCAACAATGCCGGGGCACAGACCTCGTTCATTCCGATGCTGACCCTTGGCATCCCGTCGCATCCCCTGATGGCGCTCATGATCGGTGCGCTGATGATCCACGGGATCACGCCGGGCCCGAACGTCGTTCGCGACCAGCCCGACCTCTTCTGGGGCGTCATCACCTCCATGTGGCTCGGCAACGCGATGCTGATCGTCCTCAATCTGCCGCTCGTCGGCGTCTGGGTCTGGATGCTGAAGGTGCCGTACAAGCTCATGCTGCCGGCCATCGTGGTCTTCTCGACCGTCGGCGTCTTCACCGTCAACAACAGCGGCTTCGACGTCTTCATGCTCGCCGCCTTTGGCGTGCTCGGCTACGCCTTCTACAAGCTCGGCTGCGAGCCGGCTCCGTTCCTGATGGGCTTCGTGCTTGGCGATCTCCTTGAGGAGCACTTGCGGCGAGCGCTGGTCTTCTCGAACGGCAGCCCGCTGACGTTCCTGCAGCATCCGATCAGCGCCGGCCTGCTCGCCCTCACCGTTGTGGTGCTGGTCATCGTGTCGTTCCCCGCGATCGGGAAGAAACGCGACGAGATCTTCGCCGAGGACGAGGTCGACTGACCGGGCGGCGACCGCAATGCCAGCCCGGATCACCCGCTTCATCGATCTCCACTGCGATTTCGGTTGGCGGACGCTGTCCTTTCTCAAGGTGGAGACGGCCGAGGGCATCGTCGGCTGGTCGGAATTCTACGAGGGGTCGGGGAACCATGGCCTGACCGGGGTCATCCGTGCGCTCGCCGAGGGGCTCGTCGGGCGCGACGCAACGGAAGTTCGCGCCATCGTCAGCGATCTGCACGCCAAGACGATCCAGGCACCGGGAGGCATCAACCAGCACGCCATCGCGGCCATCGGCAACGCGCTGCTCGATGTGAGCGCCAAGGCGCTCGGCGTGCCCGTACATGCGCTCTTCGGCGGCCCGGTCCGCCGGCGCGTGCCGGTCTACTGGTCGCATTGCGCCAGCTACCGCGCCCGCTATCCCAAGCAGCTCCAGCGCCCGCCCCCGCAGACCTACGACGACATCGCCGCCATCGGCGCCGAGGTCCGCGAGCGCGGCATCGGGGCGTTGAAGACGACGATCCTGCAGCCGGCTGACGGCGGCGGTTTCGTCAACTACCGCCCGACAACGACGCCCGGCAGCGGCTGGCCCGAACTGAACCTGTCACCCGCCGTGGAGACCGCCGCGGTGCGCCTGCTCGAGGCGCTGCGCGAGGGCGCCGGCCCGGATGTCGGCCTGATGATCGACGTCAATTTCTTCTTCAAGCCGGAGGGATTCCTCCGCCTGGCCCACGCCCTGGAACCACTCGATCTGATGTGGCTGGAAATGGACAGCTACGATGCCCCGGCGCTGGCGCATATCCGCCGCTCGCAGTCCCTGCCCATAGCCTCGCTGGAGCACATCTACCGGGCCGCGGGCTACCGTCCCTTCCTCGACGCCGGCAGCGTCGACATCGCCATCGTCGATCCGATCTGGAACGGGTATCTCGACGCGATCGAGATTGCCGCCCTGGCCGAAACCCACCAGGTCAACGTCGCGCCGCACAACTACTACGGAAACCTGTCGGACTTCATCAGCCTGACCTTCGCGGCGACGATCCCCAATCTCCGCATCATGGAGACCGATCTCGATGCGGTGCCCTGGCGCCACGAGCTTTACACGCACGCGCCGGAGATCGTCGACGGGGCCATGCTGCTGACCGACCGGCCAGGCTGGGGGACGGACATCAACGAAGCGGCGGTGAAGGCTCACCCGCCGCGCACCTGACCGGGGCGAGGCCCCGAAAAGAAAAAGGCCCTGAGCAGTGCGCCAGGGCCTCAGTCGCCGGACTGTCCGGCATCGCTTGTGCTGCTTGTTGTTGTCCCGATCCGTGTCCTGATGGACCCCCGGGCCTTGCCGAGGCGTGGCCTGCGATTCACAGGCCAGCGGGGCAGAACCGGGCCGGGCTCTCGCCCGACCCGGCATCGACTACTTGGTGAGGTCGGTATTCTTGACGAAGTCCGCGACCTTGACCTGCTCGTCCTTGATCGCCTGCGCGAACTCATCCGGCGTCACGGGCGCCGGCGTCGCACCGGATTTCGCCACCAGCGCGGCGAAGGCCGGGTCCTTCAGCGCGTCGTTGATCGCGGCGTTCATCTTCATCTTCAGGTCGTCCGGGAGGCCCTTCGGCCCGAAGACGCCCCACCAGATCTGCGCAGTCTCCATACCCTTCACACCGGCTTCCGCCATGGTCGGAGCCTTCGGCGAACCCGGCGGATAGTTGTCGTCGCTGTAGGCCAGCAGCTTGAGCTGGCCGCCCTCGATCTGGCCGAGCGTGCTCGCCACGGTCGTGATCATCAACTGCAGGCGACCGGCAACGAGATCGGTCTGCGAGTCAGCCGAGCTCTTGTAGTTGACGTCCTTGATGTGCAGACCCGTCAGCGTGTTGAACAGCTCGGTGTGCTGGTGCTGTGTCGTGCCGACACCGGCATGACCGTAGAACGTGGTGTCGGGGTTCTTCTTCGCGTATTCGATGAACTCCTGCACGTTGTTCACCGGCAGGCTCGACGGGACGACCATCACCGTCGGCGAGCGCGCCAGAAGACCGACGGGCGTCACGTCCACGAGCGGGTCCATTTCGACCTTCATCACCGGCTTGAAGCCGACGATGCCGTTCGGAATCTCCAGCCACGTGTAGCCGTCAGGCGCTGCCTGAGAGACCGCGTTGGCGCCCGTGAAGCCGCCGGCGCCGGGACGGTTCTCGACGACGAAGGGCTGCCCCAGCTTCTTCGTCAGGATATCGGCCAGAGCACGGGTGAAGGTGTCGTTGCTGGCGCCCGGTCCGTAGGGGACGACCAGCGTGACCGGCCGGTTCGGCCAGTCGTCCGCCGGCGCCGCGACAGCGCCAGTTGCTGCAAAGCCAGCGGCCAGCAGCGTCAATGCGAGCAGATTGCGGCGCGTTGTCAGCGCCATACGATTCACCATGGTTTCCTCCCTTGTGAACGACGGGCTTGTCCTTACTAAGGCCCGCCTCGACCGTGGGCATCACGGCATTGGCTGTGTTTCTCCTTGCGAAACAAGCGAGCAATCCGGCAGCAAGGCAAATCGCCCGCGATCAACTTGCAGTTGCCGGTTCTTGCGCCTGCACACTCCTGTCGTTTTTCACCGCGACATCTGCACCGGATGTCGTCACCGCAGCACGCCGACCGTGTTGCGCCTGATCAGATCGAAGTCGATCCCGCGCCGAGTCCGGCGCCTCGTCGGGCAGCGCCATACAGCCGTCCGCGTCGATATCGAGATCACGCACCAGTCCATATTTCTGGGCGCCATGCGGCAGCAGCACCTCGAACCAGTCGCAGTTGTCGATCGCCAAAGCCACATGAAGGTTGGCGACGTTGTTGAGAGAATTGCCACCGTGGTGCAGTTCGAACTTCATGTTGAAGCCCTCCGCGAGGTGGGCGCCCTTGAGACAGGCGGTGATGCCGCCCTTGACCGCAACGTCGCCGCGCAGTGCGTCGGTCGCACGCGCCGTGATCCATTGGGCGTAGCCGAAGAAGCCGCCGTGGCTGTACTCGGTCGCCATCACCGTGACGTCGAGTTCGGCGCAGAGCTTCGTGTAGTTGTACATGTCGTCGACGGGAAGCGGATCCTCGAACCACAGATAGCCGAGACGCTCGAGGACGCGGCCGATGCTGCACGGCGTCCGCGATTCCGTAGATCATCGACGGGTCGAACATCAGCGGGAAGTCGTCGCCGACCGCCGCGCGGACGCGTTCCAGCACCTTGACGTGCAGGGCGCGATCATGGGGCGGATGCATCTTGTAGCCGCGATAGCCTGCCGTCTTCACCTCCAGCGCCTGGTCCTCGTAGGCCTCGATCGACTGGCAGCGTCGAGGAACTGGCATAGGCGGGCACCTTCTTGCGCGCACTGCCGATCAGGCGGTGGATCGGCAGACCGGCCACCTTGCCGGCGATATCCCACAGGGCGACGTCGAGGGCACCGATCGTGCGCAACATGACGGCGCGGGCGCGCGACAGCAGAAGGCGGCCCAGCACCTCGCGATCCAGCGGATTCTTGCCGATGAGCAACGGCTTGAGCACGTCGATCAGCGCTCGGGCATCGATGTCGACCGGGCGGAACGATGAACCGAGGAAGGCGTATCCATCGATGCCGGCATCGGTGGAAATGGTGACCAGGCCGATATGCGCCTCGCCACCGGCGGGCGTGCTCTGGCGGGTATAGGTGACCGGCGCCAGGCCGGTCCAGCGAAAGACGGTCAGCGTGACGTCGGTGATGGTCAGTTGATCGCGCGCCATCCCCTCACCTCAGGCCGGGAAGCCATAGAGCCGCGCGGGATTGTCGACGAGGAGCTGTTTCTGCTCGGCCGCCGTGGTGACGAAGCGTGGGACGAAATTGACCAGTTCGACGTCGTCCGGGGCAGTGGCAAGGTTCGGATGCGGGAAGTCGGTCCCCCACAGCACGCGCTCCGGGCGCGCTTCGAAGAGCGCACGTGCAAAGGCCACGACGCGGTCGTAGGGCCACGGTTCCATGCGCTCCGGGCACGAAAGCTTCACCCAGGCGCCGTCCAGCTTCAGCCATTCGAGCAGACCCAGGAAGTCAGGCTGGCCCGCGCCGGCATTCACGTCGCAGCGACCCATGTGGTCGATGATGAAGGGCACCGCCAGGCCGCGAACGAAAGGCGTCAGCGCCGGGATGTCGACGCCGTCGATCTGCATGACCAGATGCCACCCGAGATCGCGGATGCGCGCGACCGAACGCTCGACGAGGCCATGTTCGGAAAGCCGCCGAGATTGCGGTTGAAATTGAACCGGATGCCGCGCATGCCGGCCTCGTGCATCGCGACGAGGTCGCTGTCGGACGTGTTGTCGTCGATCATCGCAACGCCACGGTAGCGTGCCGGGTCGGAGCGCATGGCGTCGAGCGTGACGCGGTTGTCCGGACCGTAGATGCTGGGATGCACGATCACCGCGCGATCGACGCCGAGCTTTCTGTGCAGGGCGGCCAGCGCCTCTTTCGGTGCGTCAGCAGGCGTGTAGGCGCGCTTGCCGGCGAGCGGATAGCGGTCGGACGGCCCGAAGACGTGACAGTGGGCGTCGCAGCTATTGGGAGGCAGCTTGAACATCCGCACATCTTCCGGGGAAGTCGGGCCGAACGATGACTCTACGTGCGGGACTGCGTCCGTCCAGAAAGGGTAGCCGCGAGTTTCGGCGGATGAAATAGCCGAACGCAGGCCGGCGCATCGCAATTCGGTCGTTTCCGGGCCTGCTTTCGACGCCCGGCGATGGCCTGACCGGCCGCGACAGCGCCTTCACGGTCGCGCGGCCCCTCTCCCGGAAACCGCTGAATCCAAAGGGTCTGCGGCCTTTCTTGTGGGCAAGGCGGCTAGAGCGAAACGACCCCGACCCAGAAGCAGACCTCGCCATTGTCGGGGTGGTCGTGCTTGTGCAGCAGCGTCAGCCGCCCATCGTCGCCGATCCTGAAGACGACAAGGCTCGGAATCACCCTCTCGACCGTGCCGCCCGCCCGGATCGCGCCGGGCTCCTGGTTGCCCGCGACAAGGACGCGTCCGGACGCATCGATGCCGAAGGTGCGCGGGAAGAGTCCCTGTGTATCGACATGCTGAATGAGGGTCGGCTCGCCTGTGGCCTGATCTATGGCGAAGACCGCGATATCGTTGACACCGCCGACGAAGACATCCGCGCCCTGATAGGGCTCGGTTTCCCGGGCCCGGTTGGAGACATAGACAAAGCGCCCGTTCGGATGAACGTGCACGCCACTCGCCAACTGGGCCGAGCGGCCCGGCGGCGCCCCCTCGAGCGTGCTCTTGATGAACCGCGGCTCAAGCGCAACACCCGCCTCGTCGTAATCGTACAGCCGTATCTCGCTCTGCAATTCCACGCACAGGTACATCCACGCGCGCGACGGATGAAAATCCACGTGGCGCGCCGCGAAACCGTGCGCGCCGTTGCGCACGCCCCGCCATTCGGCCGCCCGTCCGGGATCGGCCTCAATGCGCGCCAGCGGTCCAAGTCGTCCATGCTCGTAGGAGAAGATGCCGACGGAGCCGGCGACAGCGCCTTGTTCGTGATGGGCGCAGGCCGGGACGATCGCGATGTTGCCCGGCGGCGTGATCCGCACCTGATGCACGGTCAAGCCGAAGTCGAGCGGTTGCTGGGCGATTTCCTCGCCGATGCGGCCATCCGGTTCGATCCGGTGCACCGTCACGTCCGACGGATCGTTATAGGCGATGAGGAGGTGTTCCTCGTCGCGGTCGAGCGAAAGGTACAGGGGGCGGTTGCGGAGCCGCAGGGCCGGCGCCAATGGTTCCAGGGTGCCCGTGGGCTGGATCGCAAATGGCTGCACGAAATGGTTGGGACGCTTGATCTTCGCCATGGGCCCGGCGTCGCTGGTGGCGACATAGAGCGTCGTGCGGGCGCGGTTGGGCCATGCGTATTGAATTGTCGCCGGGAAATCGAACGATTGGAGCCGCGCGAGGGCGCCGCTCCCGATGTCCAGGTCGAAGACCTCCATCTGCCGGCCCAGAGCGGAGTAGGCAATCGTGCGAGCTGGCATGGCGGTCCGGTTGCGGTGTCAGGTCTTCGATGAATAGCCGCGGTCGATGACGCGGGCCGCGCCGTTGACGTCGTTCGACGCAGCGCTGGCAAGATACACCGCAGCGCCGGCGAAGTCCCCGGGCACTCGCCATAGCGCGGCCGGCGTGCGCGTGAACACCGCCGGCGGCGCTAGCTCTTCTTCACGCCGCGAAGATGCGCGGCCAGCGCCATCAGCCGGCGATCGCGCCAGTCGCGCCGCGCGGCGAGCTGGTCGGCGGGCAGCGCCGCGCGCCGCTCCACCCTCAGCCGCTCGATCAGCTCTTCCGACCATGGCTTCGGATTGGTCCGCGATTTCGCGACCCCGGCATAGAGCCCGCCCAGCCGATGGGCGTAATCGTCGATGCCGCCGGGCGCATTCAGGTCGATCGTTTCGAACGGCCCCATGAACGCCCAGCGCAGGCCCAGCCCCTGCGAAATTGTCGCGTCGATATCGGCGGCGCTGGCATAGCCTTCCTCGTAGAGCGCAAAGGCCTCGTTGAGCAGCGCGCCCTGCAGGCGGTTCAGCACGAAGCCTTCGATCTCGCGGTTCACCGACACCGGCGCCTGGCCGATGCGCTCCATCAGCGCGCGCGCCGCCGGCACCACGTCGGCATCCGTCCACGGCGCCGGCACCAGTTCGACGACCGGCACGAGATGGGGCGGATTGACCGGATGGGCGATCAGGAAGCGGTTGCGGTTGGGCGCATCGGCGGTGAACGCCGAGGCCGGGATGCCGGAGCTGGAACTGCCGACGATGGCGTCCTTGCGCATCGCGGCGCCGATCTCGCGGGCGATCGCCGTCTTGACGTCGACGCGCTCGAACACCGACTCCTGGATATAGTCGGCATCGCCCACCGCGTCGGCGAGCGTCGTGCACACCGTGACGCGCTTCAGCGCGGCATCGATGTCCTTGGCAAGGCCCACCGCCGCCATGTCGGCAAGGTTGGAGCGGACATGGCCGAGCACCTCGCCGCGCCTGCCGGCATCGCCGTCGAAGACGCGAACGTTCAGCCCCGCCAGCGCGAAGTTGATCGTCCAGGCCGAGCCGACCAGACCGGCACCCACAATCGCAACCGTTCGAAATTCGCTGCCCATCGCGCGTCCTATTGCACCGTTGTTCGATCCGACGACCCTTGGCGGGCGCCGTTCAGAGGACTCTGGTTGCATACCGGAAAGCGCGCGCGGCCGGTCGCGACGCGAGCGTCTTTTCGTTGCGTGAAAACACCATTCTTGTCCAGCGCGGACTTCCGGATGGGGGGAGACGCCCGTGGTCGTCCGCCCCGTCTCGCCGCGGCGACCGGCGCGCCGATGGCGCGGTGTTGCGCGAGCGGATCCGTCAACGAATTCTCCGTCCGTCTGCACCGAACAGTCGAGCATCGACTGGACGGAATAGAAGCTTCACACGGCCATCGTATCGAGCTTGGCCCAGCCGCCGCTCTGCGATGATCGGCTCGCCATTGGCAGTCGTGCCGTAGAGAAAGGAAGTCGACCCAAGTTGCTCGACGGCGTCGACCGCGACTTCAATCGGGATACCCTCAACCGCCTCCAGGTGTTCCGGCCTGATGCCAAGTTTCACACTCGTTCCGGCCTCAACCATCGTCGTCACCGGGAGGTCCATTTCGACGCCGGCTGCCGCGAAACGGCCGCCGCCAAGGGCTGTCGCCGCGAGAAAGTTCATGCGGGGCGACCCGATGAAGCCTGCCACGAAGGCGTTGTCCGGGTCCTCGTAGAGGGTCATCGGCCGGCCCGTCTGCTCGACCCTGCCTTCGCGCAGCACGACGATGCGGTCAGCCATCGTCAGCGCCTCCGTCTGGTCGTGCGTCACATAGATCGTGGTATTGCCGAGCATCTTGTGCAGCTTTGTGATTTCGACCCGCATCTGCACGCGCAGCTCCGCATCAAGGTTGCTGAGCGGCTCGTCAAAAAGAAACACCTTCGGGTCCCGGACGATTGCCCGGCCGATGGCCACGCGCTGCCGCTGCCCGCCGGAGAGCTGCGCCGGCTTGCGCTGGAGATACTCCTCGAGCCGCAGGATGCTGGCGGCCCGCGCCAGCTTCTCCGCGATCTCGGCATTGGGCCGGTGCCTCATGCGCAGCCCGAAGGTCACATTGTCCGCTACGGTCATGTGCGGGTAGAGCGCGTAAGACTGGAACACCATCGCCACGCCTCTGTCGGCCGGCTCGTCGTCGGTGACATTGCGGTCGCCGATGAACATTTCGCCATGCGAGGTTTCCTCGAGTCCGGCGATCATCCTGAGCAGCGTGGACTTGCCGCAGCCCGACGGCCCCACGAACACGCAGAACTCGCCCTCCTCGATGGTCAACGACACGTCGTGGATGACTTCGGTGGACGCAAAGCTCTTGCTGGACGTGTTGCAGTTCGACCCGCGCCATCGACTAACCCTTCACTGCGCCGACGGCGATCCCGGAGACGATGCGCCGCTGGAAGATCACGTAGAGAATGACAATCGGCGCGGCGGCGATAACGATGCCAGCCGTGAACAGCGGTATCTGGTCGGAGTACTGACCCTTCAGCGCCGAGATCCCCACCATCAGCGTCCGGTTCTTCTGCATTGTCAGAAGGGCGATCAGGATATCGTTCCAGCAATTGAGGGTGTTGATGATCCCGAGCGTCACCAGCGCGGGCATCCCAAGAGGCACCATCACATGCCACCAGACCTGCAGCAGCTTTGCCCCGTCGATCCGCGCCGCTTCGATCAGCTCGCGCGGCAGGCCGGAATAGAACGCCGTCATCATGTAGACCGAGAACGGCAGGAAGAACGCGGTGTAGGACAGGATGAGGCCGACATGCGTGTTGATCAGGTTGAGGGCGAGCATCGTGCGCATGTAAGGCACGAGGACCACCTGTACGGGGATCATCAGCGACGACAGGATGACGATGAACAGGAAGCGCCGGTAGGGAAAGCGTAGCGACGCAAGGGCGAAACCGGCCAGGGACGAGACGACCATCAGCAGGAGCACCGCCCCGACCGTCGCAATGACGGAATTGAGGAAGTATTCGCTCGAGGTGCGCCCGCGTCCAAGCCCGGACGAAGTTGTCGAGGGTAGGGCTTTGGACGAGCCCGAAGCGGTCCTGCAGGTATTCGTGCCGAGTCTTGAGCGCGTTGTTGACCGCGAAAAAGATCGGATAGAGACAACTCGATCGCCAGCAATCCCATCGGAATTGCCGCAATCCTCAGGGCCAGCCGCTGTCGTTTTCCTGCCCCTGCCACGGCGCGCCCTCACAAACTTGCGTTACGAGACATGATGCGAATCTGCAGCCACGCGAGAATGCCGGTCACCACAAATAGAATGATCGACAGCGCTGCGGCGTAGGCGGGCTGATTGAGTCGCCCCTGCGCGGACCAGATCAGATATTCGGGCACTGTCGTCGCCGTGCCCGGTCCACCGCCGGTCAGCACGTAGATCAGGCCGAACATCGAGGTCAGCAGGCCGATGGTCGTGATGACGGTCGAGAACTCGATGATCGGGCGAAGCTCCGGGATGATGACGTGCCACCAGATCTGCCACATCTTGGCGCCTTCGAGCCGCGCGGCCTCGACCATCTCCTTGGGCACGGTTGACAGGCCCGCGAGGAAGATGAGCACGCCCATCCCGAAGGTCGACCATGATTGGATAGCGAGGGTGACTGGCAGCGCGGTGGAGGAACGGCCCAGCCAGTCAAAGGCCGGAAGGCCGACCGCCTTCAGCAAGGCGTTGAAGCTGCCGTTGAAGCCGAGCACGACGCTGAAAATCGAGCCGATGATCACGCTCGAAAGGACGACCGGGAAGAAATAGACGGAGCGGAAGAACGCGCGTCCGGGAACGCCCTGGTCGATCAGGATCGCCAGCAGCATCGGGATGGTCACGAAGATCGGCACCGAGAGCAGGATCGACCCCCGCATTGGCTATGGACGAGCGGAAATTCGGGTCGTCCAGCGCCCGCAGATAGTTGCCTGCGCCGATGAACTCGCCCGGGCTGGTCGAGGTCGCGCTGGTCAGCGAGATGCGCGAAGCCCCAGAACAGCGGGAATGATGCGGAACACCAGGACCAGCAGGACAGCCGGAAGCAGAAACAGCAGCGCGAGCCGGGCCTCTGTCGGCGGCCTCCGCCGGGTGCGGGACGGGTCCTCGTGCCTGGCGCGCTGTGATCGATCGTATTCGGCAGTCATGAGTGACAGTACTTAACGGAAGAGAATGGGGAGCGCCGCAGCGGCGCCCCCCACCATGTGGAGCTTATTTCTGCGGCTTGGCTTGGGCCTGGACCTTGTCCAGCGCCGCGGCCGCCGCATCGACCGTGGTGTCGCCGTTGAGCAGCACCTGGCTCTGGCGATGCCACTCGTCGAGCTCGGCGGCCGAGGAGTTGGCATGGGTCGTGGGCACGGCCCTGGTTGCCAGCCAGCCCATGATCTGCTTCAGGCCGGGGCTGTCGATGCCCGAGGCATCGACCAGGGTGTTTGCCGGAACGACACCGGAGTCGTTGACGAGGTACGGACAGCACATCGGGCGAAGCGAGGGTCTTCACCGCGTCGACCGCGAGGTCGATGTTCGGCGAGTCCTTGTTCACGCCGTAGCCGACGCCGCCATCGAGCGGAACGCCCGGAGCGCCTTCGTGCTGGTCGGCCGCGACCGTCGGCGAGGGCATCGGATAGACGCCGACATTGTCGACGCCCATGTCCGCCTCGAAGACCTTCCAGTGCGCGACGTTGGAGAGCAGACCCCAGACGTTGGCGCGCCGTGCCCTGCTCGAACAGCGTGAACTCGTCCATGAACATGGTCTGCGAATTGCCGCCTTCCTGGTACCAGCCATCCTTGGAGGTATCGACCCAGGTCTGCAGGATCGCCTTGATCGGCGGATCCGACCAATGGAGCTTGCCGGCCAGCCAATCGGCCTGCTGCTGCGCAGTCAGCGACTGGTTCGCCATTTCCGACAGGAAGAACTCGGCCTCGTAGCCTTCCTTGTTGGCCATCATGAAGCAGGCGGCTTCGCCCTTTGCCTTGAAGGCGTCGCACATCTTGGCGACTTCGGCCCAGGTGGTCGGCGGCTTGTTGGGGTCGAGCCCAGCGTCCTTGAAGAGCTTCTTGTTGTAGTAGACGACGTGACCCTGCAGCGTCGTCGGGATGAAGTAGAGCTTGCCATCGGACAGTGAATGCCGATTGTCCGACGATCTTGGAAATGAGGTCGGGCAGCTTGTCGTCGAGCGGGATCAGACCACCGATCAGGTTCTTGGCCTGGGCACCGCCATTGGCCCAGATCACGTCGGGGCCGGTCTTCGAGGCCAGTGCCGTACCCAGCAGCGTGTAGTATTCGGCATCCGGCTGGGACAGAAGCGTCAGCGTGTCTCCCGGATGTGCGGCCTCGAACGCTGCCTTGGCGTGATCGTAGTATGTGGCATGGCTGGGCTCGTCCACGTTGACGTCCCATACGGTTATCTCAGCCGCCAGTGCGGGCGATGTCGCCAGAATGGCCGCTAGAGCAGTCGCCAGTCTTGATCTTCTCCACGTCATTCCCTCCTGTTGCTTGGACAGTTTCTTTCATCCCGCGCTCGCCGCAAGCTTCGGCCCCCGAACAGCCCGGAGGCTGGTCGGTGCGGCACCAAGCTTGTCCCGCGGCAGGATTTCGGGTCGCGCCCACTCGCGGCGGGCGGATTCGGAAAGCACCAGCCCGTGACCAGGACGGTCGGGCGCAAGAGCCCAGCCGTCCCGGATCTCGATTGGTTGCTCGACGAGGTGATCCAAATTCTGGAACGAATATTCGAGCCATTCGACCTCAGGCAGCGCGCAGGCCATATGCACGCCGACTTCGAGGAACGTGTTGCCAAGGCTGACCGGGACGCCCAGTTCGGCCGCCAGCCAGCCGATGCGCATGACGTCGGTAACCTGGCCGTGGACGTTGAGGATGTCGGTGGCGCCGGCGGCCATGAGTTGCCGCTTTCCGGCAGCGTCGAGATATTCGCCTGAATTGATCAGGGTCCAGGGCGCGCCCTGGCGAAGCAGCCGGAGGCCTTCGAAATCGTTGCGCAGGATCGGGTCCTCGACCCACATCAGCGGGAAACCGGCGTCGCGGATCGCGGTCAGCTTGACCAGGGCTTCCTTGGCGCCCCACGCCTCGTTGGCGTCGATCATGACGCGCGCGCCCTTCCCGACCGTCTGCCTCAGCAACTCAAGGCGGTGAAGATCGCGCTGGAAATCCGGATGGCCGACCTTGATCTTGAAGGCGTCGTAGCCGATCGAGGCGGCATGTCCGAAGAACTCGGTGTACTCATTATCGCTGAGATGGAAATCGAGACCCGAAGCATAGGCCCGCACCCGATCCCGCCGGCTGCCGAGCAGCCGGTGAAGCGGCAGCCCGGCTTGCTTCGCGGCGAGGTCCCAGAGCGCGACCTGGACCGCTTCCTCGAACGGCAGGCTGTAGGTCTGCTGATTGCCACCACGCGGGCGGTGGACGCGATGGACCAGACCGAGTGGCGGCTGGCCCTCGAGCGCCGGCCAAACCTGGTCCTCGAACACGCGCGTGACTTCGCCGACAGGGGGAAGCGGCCGAAGCAGGCTTTGCGCGAAGCCCAGCCCGATTTCGCCCTGTTCATCGATGAGTTCCAGTGCCGCGACGTTGACCTCGTCGGCCCGCACCTGGCTGTCGCCGATCGTGCGGTCGCGGGCAAACTGGAAACGCGTGAGCCGAAACTCAATCACTTTCATGGTATGACCAAACCGAGTTCTGATATATCAGATGACTCCATCTAATAGATCAAAAGAGGATTTTGCAAGTGGCGAAACAGCCGGTCGCTGAGGTCGGGAGCGGCATCAGACTCAGCGATGTCGCCTACACGCGGTTGCTCGAAATCATCTTCGAGAGGCGGCTACCCGCCGGAGCCTTCGTCTCCCAGAACGAACTGGTTGGATTGACCGGCGTGCCGGTCGGCCCGTTGCGCGATGCCCTGCGCTCGCTGGAGGCCGACGGAATCGTCACCATCCATCCGCGCGCCGGAATCGAGTTCATCAAGCCCGGGCTGGAACTGGCCCGTGCCACCTACCAGTTTCGCAGCATCATCGAGACGGCGGCAGTGGCGGTCTATTCCGAAACCGCCGACGAGGCTGAGGTCGAGGCTGTCGAACGCCGACACCTGCTTGCGATCGCTGCGGTCGAGGCGAACGGATTGACGCAGGAGTCGCGCGATGAACTGGAGGCGCTCGAAGCGTTGCTGCACAACGCGATCGTCGGGAGCCTGAGAAATCCGCTTATCGACCGGAGCTACCGTCGCGTTCACAATTACCTTCGCATCCTGAGGCTCGATCGAAAGATGACCGCGCCGCTCGCGCTCCGCTCCCTTCGCGAGCACGTGGCAATCATCGAAGCGTGCCGGCGCCGAAACACCTCGGAAGCGCAAGCTGCGTTGCAGACGCATTTCGCCAACGCCCTGCAGCGGAACATGGGGCTCTACTGAGCGACCGCGCAGTCGTGACCGGCGCCGGTCATGCCGCATTCTGTCCCCCGACTCGGCGGACCGCCTCGCTGGCGCCGAACTTCATGATGGCAGCCATCTGGCCGACCAGCGCAGCGCGAAACGCCGGATGGCCCGGCAAATCGTTTCCGAAAACCTCGGATACCTGCAGCAAGCCGTCGACCAGCCCTTCGGGCGAGCCCGCCGATGCGTCGGCGATCGACCGCAGTCTTGCCGCCAGAGGATCGCGCACATCGATGGGCGAGCCGTGCTCATCAATGCCGGTGACGTAGCGCATCCAGCCGGCTACGCCGAGGACGAGGCGCGTGATCGGTGCGCCGGCCGCAAGCCGGTCGCGAACCGTGCCGAGCAGTCGCTGCGGCAGCTTCTGGCTTCCGTCCATGGCAATCTGCCACGTCCGATGGCCGAGAATCGGGTTGGCGAACCGCTCCAGCAGCGCGTCCCGATATGCGCCGAGGTCGCCCGCACCGGCCGGCAGGGTGCTCATGACCTCTTCCGTCATGAGATCGAAGATGAGATTGCGAAAAGCCGGATCCGCGATCGCCTGGTTCACGAATTCATATCCGGCGAGGTAGCCCAGATAGGCGATCGTGGAATGGCTGCCGTTGAGCATGCGCAGCTTCATCAGTTCGAACGGCCGCACGTCGGCGACCATTTCCACGCCGACCGACTCGAACCGTGGCCGGCCGAAGGGGAAACGATCCTCGATCACCCACTGCGTGAACGGCTCGGCGACGACCGGCCAGGCATCCCAAAGCCCGGTGAGTGCGAAGACCAGATCACGGTCGGCGTCGGTGGTCGCCGGGACGATGCGGTCGACCATGGTGGAGGGAAACGCGACCTCGCGTTCGACGTGGCCGGCCAGTCCTCCGCCGCGCAGGGCCGCGAAATCGCGCACGACATTCGCCAACGTCTCGCCGTTGGCCGGCAGGTTGTCGCAACACAGCACGGTGAACGGCGCCACGCCCGCCCGCCGGCGGAGTTCGAGCGCCCGCACAAGGAGACCGGCCGCGCTGAACGGCGTTTCCGGATATTCCAGATCGTGGACGATGTCGGGGTGCCGTGCGTTGAGCGCGCCCGTCGCCGGATCGTGGCAATAGCCCTTCTCCGTGATCGTCAGCGATACGATCCTGATCCGGGGATCGCACATCGCGGCAACAAGCGCGTCGCGCTGGATTCCGGCGTCAAGCACATCGAGGAGCGCGCCGATGACGCGGGTCGACGTGCCCGAGCCGTCCCGCCCGGCAAGCGTGTACAGGAAGTCCTGCGGAGCAAGGGCGACGCGCGTGTCGGGACGCCGCAGGGACGCGCCGACGATGCCCCATGATGAATCGCCGCGCAGAACGTCATCGACGTAGGCCGCCATATGGGCACGGTGAAAGGCGCCCACGCCGAGGTGCACGATGCCGGGGGTTATCGTGGAACGATCGTAGGACAGCCGGAATCCTGACGCACGGTTCGACAGCCGCGGGCGGACGGCGTCACGCAACGTCGACAAGCGCCTTGATGAGCCCGGATTTCTCCGTCGCCCAGCGCGGAATGTCGTCGACCGCGCCGGCAAGCGTCGTGCGGTGGGTGATCAGTCGATCCACGGGCACCTGCCCGGCGCCAATGGCCCCGATCACCCGTTCGAAATCCTCGGAGGTCGCATTGCGGCTGCCGAACAGGCTCATTTCCTTGCGATGAAAATCCGGGTCGCTGAACGTGATCGGGTCCTTCACCACGCTCACCAGAACGTAGCGGCCGCCATGAGCGACGTGACCGAAACCCGCCTCCATGGCGCCCGCGTTCCCGGTAGCGTCGAAGACCACGTCGAATCCTTCCCCGTCGGTGAACGCCAGCACCGACTGCTCCACGCTTTCGCCGGTCGGGAGGGCGGTCGCTCCGGCTATGGATTCGGCGGAATTTGCCCGCTCGGCATTGTTGTCGACCACGGCGACCCGGCTCCCCGACAGGCGCGCAAAGATCGCGACGCCGAGGCCGATCGGGCCGGCGCCAACAACAAGCACGCGATCGGATTCCGTCACGCCGCCGCGCCTCACCGCGTGCGCGCCGATCGACAGAAATTCCACGGTCGCGCATTGATCGACGGTCAGTCCGTCGGCCGCCACGAGGTTTGTCAGCGGGACCAGCAGAAGCCCCGCCATGCCGCCATCCCGATGCACGCCGAGAACCGAGATGTTGACGCAGCAGTTCGGCTTGCCGGCGCGGCAGGCAACGCAATGTCCGCAGGACAGATACGGATTCACGACGCAAATCTGACCGGGCGAGACCTGCCCGCCAGCCGGTGCCTCGACGACCTCGACGGCCAGTTCGTGACCCATCACCCGGGGATATTGAAGGTAGGGATGCGTGCCCTCGTAGATATGATAGTCGGTCCCGCAAATGCCGACGCGGCGCGGCCGAACGAGCACATCGTCGGACGCGCGGGTTGGCGCCGGCCTTTTCGCCAACTCAAGGCGGCCGGGTTCGGAGCAAACGAGGGCGTCCATCGATTGCAATCGAGTAACCTGCGCTTCTTCAGGAACATCGTCAGGCTTGGTGGCGAGGGCGGCGCTTGCCGCCCCCGCCGGTCTGGCTACTGGAACTGAGCCATGTTGTCCTTGGTCACCAGGGCGGCGCCCGAGTCGATCAGCGACTCGACCTTCTCGCCGTTGATCGCCTTTATCAGGGCGTCGACGCCGAGCTCCGACATCTTCGCCGGGAATTGGGCCACCGAGGCGTCTTCTTCACCGGCGGCAATCGCTTCCGGTTCACCACAACAGAAGTCGAAACCGACCAGAATGATGTGATGATCGAGCTTGGCGTTCTTGATCGCCTGGGCGGCACCGGCGGCCGGTGGACCGCAAGCCGAGTAGATCGCCTTCAGGCCCGGATTTGCCGTCAGGATGTCCTGGGCAACGTTGATGCCCTTTTCTTCGGTGCAGTCGGTGGCGCCCTTGCCGACGATGTCGACGTTGACGCCCTTCAGCCCCTCAAGCATGCCGTTGACGCGGTCGTCGAGGGCGGGAACGCCCGGTACGCCCTCAAGAATGCCGAGCTTGTCGCCATCCTTGAGAACCGTCTTGAGGTAGCCGCCGGCCAGCTTTCCGGCCTCGAGGTTGTTCGTGGTGGCCAGCGCGGTCTGGTTCTTCCAGTCCGGAATGCTGTTGTCCATGAGGACAACCTTCACGCCTGCCGCAACGGCTTTGTCGAGCGTCGTTGACACGCTCGGATCGACCGGCGTGATCGCGATGCCCTGCACGCCCTGCGCAACCATCTTCTCGATGAGCGCGATCTGGCCCTCGATGTCGGTCGCCGACTTGCCCTGGCCGTAGACGATCTCAACATTCGGATGATCCTTGGCCCAGGCCTTGGCGGCATCCTCCATCGTCTGGAAGTAAGGGACCGGGAACTTGGTGATGTACCCGATCTTGATCTTGTCCGCTGCAAGGGCGGGCACCGCGATCGCGAGAGCGAATGCCAGGCCCCCCAGCAAGAGTTTAGGTCTCATTGCGCTTCTCCCTTTTTGGCTGGAATCGGCCCGCAGGAGAGCCGATCCCGTTTTTCGCCACCGTCCGGGCGGCGAATTCCGTCAAACCTCTGCACCGACGATCATCGAGACCAGCTCCTGCCGGTTCGATCGATCGGGCTTCAACTCACCGACCTTGCGCCCCTGACGCAGCACGACCGCCCGGTCAGCAAGCTCGACGACATGCTCCATGTTGTGAGTGATGAGGATCACCGCGTTGCCTTCGGCGCGCAGTTGCTTGATGAGGTCGACAACCTTGCGCGACTCCCGCACGCCCAAAGCGGCCGTCGGCTCATCGAGCATGACCACCTTGCGGGCGAACACGGTCGCGCGCGCGACGGCGATGGCCTGGCGCTGGCCGCCGGACATCAGCGCCACCGGCGCGTCGAATTTCGGCAGCCGGACCTTGAGGCGATCGATGATTGCGGCCGCTTCGCGGTCCATCCGGCGCTTGCGAAGGAAGCGCAGGCCCCTCGGCAACCACGCCGGCCCCGCAATCTCGCGACCGCAGTAGAAATTCTGCGCCGGCGTCAGATTGTCGAACAGAGCGAGATCCTGATACACGGTCTCGATGCCGGCGTGCCGCGCCGCGGCGGGCGAATGAAGCGCCGCCGCAACTCCCTCCAGGAGGATTTCACCCCCGTCGAGGGCCTGAACGCCGCTGATGCACTTCACCAAAGTCGACTTGCCGGCCCCATTGTCGCCGAGCAACGCCAGGACTTCGCCGCGATAGGCTTCCAGGCTCACGTCCCTCAAGGCATGCACCGCGCCGAAGCGCTTCTGGGCGTTCCTGACGGTCAGGACCGGACTGCCGTCGGCGATCATTGCGTCCTCGCCGCCTGGATCGTCCGTGCGCGCGCCTCGAGGAAGTTGCGCAGCACGTCGGCCTCGACCGCCACCACGATGACCAGGCCGATGGCGATCATCTGGAAGAAGACGTCGACGTTGAGCAGGTTGAGTGCGTTGCGGATGACGCCGATCATCACGGCCCCGACGAGCGCATGGCCGATATGGCCGCGGCCGCCAAGAAAACTTGCCCCGCCGATGATCACCGCTGCGATCGTGTCGAGTTCGAGCAGGTTGCCGTAGAGGGGAGAGCTGGCCGCCGTGCGCCCGGCCAGAACGATCGCGCCGACGCCGGTGCAAAAGCCCGAAATCATGTAGGCCGAGACCAGCACCCAGTTCACCGGAATGCCCATCTCGACGGCTGCTTCGGGTTCGCCGCCGACGGCATAGGTCCAGCGGCCCCACACCATGTATTTGGCCATCACCAGAATCGCACCCGCAACCAGCAGGACGACGAAGAACGAATTGGGAATTCCCAAAGTGTCCCTGCTGCCGACAGCGACGATGAAGTCGGGCATGCCGCGCATCGTGGTGTGGCCGATGGACAGTTCGAGCGCCAATCCCCGGCAGATGCTGAGCGTCGCAAGGGTAATGATGAAGGGATGCGGCAACCGCCCGAAGACGTAGACGATGCCGTTGACGGCGCCAACGAGCGTGCCGCTGACCAGCATCGCCAGCATGACGAGCCACGCCGAATCGGTGACGCGAAACAGGAGGCCGCCGATCACCGTGGCAAGCGCAAGGTTGGAGCCGACCGAAAGATCGATCCCCCGCGTCAGTATGACGAGATGCTGGCCGAGTGCGACGATGGCGATGACAGCCGTCTGCGCGAGAATGTTGCTGACGTTGATCGGCGTCAGGAAATAGGGGGTCAGCAAGCTGATCACCGCGACGAGCACCGCGAGGATCAGCAGCGGACCCGCGCTCAGCAGCCGAAGCCACGCCGACACGCCGGTCGCGCCAGACTCCGCTTCGCTTTCGCCGGGTGTATTCGCAGAGCCCCGAGGCTCGCCCAACACGCAACTCCTCCCACCTCGCGCCGTGCGATTGTTCTTTGTAGACAAAAACCAATTGCAATTACCAAGGTCAATATGTTTTTTATGGATTAAGTGGGACTTGGTCGTTTTGGCTGTTTTCCGCAATATCCGGGGCTGGGCGGATCGAGGGTCTTCTAATTCTTGGCTGTCGGGGCGGCGGTTTGGAAATACGAGCACCTTGAGATGAAGACGGACACAGTGTTCAAGCGCGCGTTCAACGACGCGCTGGACGTGGTCGGGAAACTGGGCAAGGGCGAACAGCTTCCCTCCGAGAACGAGTTCAGTGCGCGGCTGGGCGTGAGTCGGACGACGATACGAAAGGTTCTGGCGGCCCTTTCCGATCGCGGCGTGGTTACCGGCGAAGGCCGCCATCGGTTCGTCCGATCAGTTCGCAAGAGCATGCGCCGGTTCCCCGCCGACGAGACGGTTCCGCGAGCAGCGCAAGTCGAGCAGCGCTTCATGGAGTGGATGCTGCGCGACAACGCGCGCCCCGGCCAGAACATCAACGAACTCGAGCTTGCCCGGCAGTTCGGCGTGGCGACGTCCGGGATCCGGGAATTCCTGAACCGGTTTCAGCGCTTCGGATTGATCGAAAAACGCCCAAACGCCAGCTGGGTGTTCAGAGGGTTCACGGCAAGCTTCGCGCTCGAACTCTTCGAGATCCGGGAAATGTTCGAGATCCGCTCCGCCAGGGCCTTCGCCCGGCTTCCGGAAAACTCGCCTCTCTGGGATCGCATTCGCTCGCTACGCGCCGAGCATCAGGACCTGCTGCGCGAGGTTCAAGACCGATTTCACGACTTCTCCGACCTGGACAGCCGTTTCCATCGACTGATCAATTCGGCCGAGCCCAATCGCTTCGTCGACAGTTTCTACGACGTCATCACGCTGATCTTTCACTATCACTATCAGTGGAACAAACACGACGAGCGGCAGCGCAACGAGGTCGCCATCAGGGAGCATCTCGCCTACATCGAAGCGCTCGAGAGCCGCAATGTGGTCCTGGTGGAAGAGGCCTGCCGTGCGCATCTCACTTCCGCAAGACAGACGCTGATCCACTCCACGGCGAGGGGAGGTTGATGGGGAGCCAGGGCCTGCGCTTCTTGTTGCGCCGATCGCATCCCAATCTGCTCCACCGGCAGGCGGCAGACGCGACCGCCCTCAGCTGGACACGTCGACATATTGGTGGGGAAATTCGACGCAGATCCGCTCGAGGATCCTGATCAGCGCTTTGGCGGCCGGACTGAAATCGATGCCACGACGATTGATCAATCCCGCCTGCCGCACGGTGCGCGTGCCCGGGCACCTCGATCGGCTTGATGTGGCCGGGGGCGAATCCGGCAAGGTGCGCCGCGGCGTGATAGCTCAGGTAGTCGCTGTCCTTCATCAAGGCCAATTTCAGCGGCATGACATCGGTCTCGATCGACGGCAGCGGCGGTGGCAGGCCCGCCGCACGGAGAAGGTGGTGAAGCCGGCCAACCATGTATGACGTCGCCGGCGGCAGGATCCACGGATAGGCAAGAAGGTCTTCGGGGCGCACCGCGCGGCGCGCCCGCAGCGGATGGTGCACGTCCGCGATGACGCAATACTCGTCGGCAAGCAGTGGCTGCCAGGCCAGTTCCGGCTCGAGCCGGGGCGTTTCCGGCACGGCCGCAAGGACAAAGTCGAGAGCGCCGCTCTTCAGGAGGTCCTTGAGTTGGTCGTCACCGCCGCCCAAGACGTGCATGCGCACGCCGGGGCGGGTGGTTCGCAGTTCGGCAATCGCCTCCGGCAGAACCGCATCCTGCCACGACGGTCCCGCGCCGATCTTGACCAGTCCCGCGCTGCCGGTGCGCAGCGCCTCGACCTCGACCCAGGCCGCGCCAAGGGCGGCCTTCACGTCCTTGGCGTGTCGCAAGACCGCCGTTCCATAGGCCGTCGGCGTGACGCCGCGCGCCTGCCGATCGAAGAGCGGCACGCCGAAGGAATCCTCCAGCCTGCGAATGGCCTTGGTCAACGCCGGCTGGGTGACGCCAAGGTCCTGTGCGGCGGCGCGGAGTGAACCGCGCGAGACCGCGGTCAGGAAATAGTCGACGGTGCGCAGATCGAACATGTGATTACCATCCGTTATCACTCATCTTCCTGTTTGTGGTTGCCACCCTTCCGGCCGACCGTCAATATTTCCAGCAAAACCAACAAGAAGTCGGTTTCGCACCAGAAGCTTCAAGGGAGGATGATTCATGAAGAAACTGCCACGCCGTACAGTTCTGAAGGGCCTCGCCGCAGCGCCCGTCTTGCTCGCCGGTCGCCGGAGTTGGGCCGCCGACGGGATGCCGACCATGGCGTCCGAGGTCGACATGGCCAAGGCCAAGGCCGAGGGAAAGGTCACGCTCTACACCAGCCTCGACACCAAGATCGTCGACGCCATCGTCGGTCCGTTCAAGGAGAAGTACGGCATCTCCGTCGAGTACTTCCGCGGCGGATCGGCTGACGTGACGTCCAAGGTGCTGGCCGAGGCGGACGCCGGCCGCATCCAGGCGGACATGGTCGACGCATCGGATCTCGCCGCGCTGCTCGTGATGAAGGAGCGCGGCCTGCTTCTCGAGAAGAAATCCGACGCCGAAGCCGTCATCTCGGCTGACCTGCGCGATCCCGACGGAACCTGGATGGCCGACCGCCTGACCCAGGGCGTCATCCAGTACAACGCCAACGAGTTCGGCGGCGACAAGGCGCCGAAGACCTGGAAAGACCTCACCCAGCCGGAGTTCAAGGGCCGCCTGACGTTCTTCAGCAGCGCCAACGGCGACGGCGCGCCGCGCCTCTACACGATGGCGCAGCATCTGGGATGGGAACTGCTCGAGGCGTTGGCCGCCAACGAGCCGATTCGCGTGGCGTCGCCGCAGCTGGTCACGCAGGTTCTGGAAAGCGGCGAGCGCGGGGCGGCCTTCGCCACCAACGACAACATCGCCTGGCGCTCCAAGCAGCAGGGCAAGCCGACGGATTATGTCTATCCGCCGGAGGGCGTGCCGACCGAGCCGGGCGCCGTTGGCCTCGTCAAGGGATCGGCCAGCCCGAACGCCGCTTTCCTCTTCCACGAATTCTGGATGGGCAAGGAGGCGCAGGAATTGCTGGTGAAGGGCGGCAAGTATTCCAGCCGCACCGACGTCGCGCCGCCGACCGGCAGCCCGCCACTCGACAAGATCAAGCTGCTCACGCTCGATTATGCCGAGTACAAGAACAAGCGGCAGGATATCCTGCAGCGCATGACGGACGTGTTCGGCGGCGAGTGGGGCATCTAGCGCGCGGCTCGTTCGTCGTTTGTGCAGAGCCTGAGGAGCATTGATCGTGGCGTCGCCGGCACCCGGAACTCGTGCGACGTCGCGGCCGCCTTGAGGGGAGCACGCTCGTATTCGCCATCGCGATCGGGCTGCTCCTGCTCATCGTCGGCTATCCGCTGCTCTGGCTGCTGATGGCCGCCTTCGGCATCCCGGGCGATTTCCAGCTTGGCTACATCGCCCGGGTCTACACGCGGTCCCAGAACTTCTTGCCGCTGGTCAATACGGTGATCCTGGCCCTCGGGGCCGGGACCATCAGCGTGTTGCTCGGCGTTCCGCTCGCCTGGGCGACGGCGCGCACCGACATCCCGATGCGACGGACGGTGCAGGCGCTTGTCGCGCTTGCCTACATCACGCCGCCGTATCTCACTGCGATCGCCTACATCATCCTGCTCGGGCCCGACGCCGGCTATTTCAACCATGCCCTGCAGGCGCTGTTCGGCTGGACGCGCGGGCCGCTCAACATCTTCAGCATGGGCGGCGTCATCTTCGTCATCGGGATGCACGTCTTCCCGTTCACCTACTTCATGACCCACAGCGCGCTCCGCTCGGTCGATGCATCCTACGAGGAGGCGGCGCAGCTTCTCGGCGCCCGCCGTTGGGGCGTGCTGCTGCGGGTCAACCTTCCGCTGGTCGCGCCGGCCATCACCGGCGGCGCGCTGCTGTCGGCAATCGACTCCATGGCCCTGTTCGGCCCGCAGGCGTTCCTCGGGCTGCCGGCGCAGATCACCTTCCTGCCGACGCGCATCTATGGCGTCATTGGCGCTTATCCGCCGCGCTGGGCGGAAGCCTCGGCCCTGTCGCTGACGCTGGTGCTCCTCACCGCCGCCGGCCTGATCCTCCAGCGTGGCTACCTCGAGCGCCGCTCGCACACGACCGTCGGCGGCCGCGGCTTGCGGCTCGAGACCGTCAAGCTCGGCGGCTGGAAATGGCTGTTGTTTGCCTTCTGCGGGCTTGTCGTCTTTCTCAGCGCCATCGCGCCGGTGGCGGTGCTGGCCATCGCCGCCTTCAGCCGCAGCTGGATCGAGGGCCTGACGCCGGCCAACTTCACGCTGGCGAACTTCGACGAGGCGCTGTTCAGCAACCAGATCGCCGTTCGCGGCATCATCAACAGCTTCAAGCTCGCGGCAGCGGCGGGCATCTGCGCCGTCATCGTCGGCGCCACCGTCGCCTACGTCGACCTGCGCACGCAGGCAAAGGGTCGGCGCTTCCTCGACTACCTGGCCATCCTGCCGCTCGGTCTGCCGGGCACGGTGATGGCGGTCGGCGTTCTGCTCGCCTTCATTCGCCCGCCCTTCGCCATCTACGGCACGATCTGGATTCTGCTCGTCGCCTATGTCGCGCGCTTCGTGCCGCTGGCGACGCGCAGCGCCAATGCCACGCTCCGCCAGATCGATCCCTCGCTGGAAGAGGCGGCGCGCATCGTCGGGCGCCTCCCGGCTCGGCGCCCTGTGGCACATCCTCCTGCCACTGGCGCGGCCGGGCCTGGTGGTGGCGTTTCTGCTCGTCTTCATCCCGGCTCTGAGCGAGCTGAGCGCCACCATCCTTCTTTACTCCGGCGGCACCGAGACGATCGCCGTCGCCATCTTCCGCCTCAACGATCTCGGCCAGCTCGAGGTGGTGGCGGCGCTGGCGGTGTTCATCATCGTGGTCACGCTGCTGGTCAGCCTGCCGCTCAACCGCCTGTCGAACAGCAGCCGCATCAAGTCGGCCGGCGACGCCCCGATCATCTGAGGATAGCGGACCCGTGGCATTCATCGACATCAAGGGGCTGACCAAGAACTTCGGCGCGTTCCGCGCGCTGCGCGGCATCGACATCGCCGTCGAGGAGAAGGAGTTCGTCACCTTCCTCGGGCCCTCCGGCTGCGGCAAGACCACGACGCTGCGCGTGCTGGCCGGCTTCCTCGTGCCTGATGGCGGCTCGATCAGCGTCGGCGGCGAGGTCCTGTCGTCGCCGACCGAGCGTCGTGCCGCCGGAGCGGCGGCGCATGGGCATGGTCTTCCAGAACTACGCCGTCTGGCCGCACATGTCGGTCCTGGAGAATGTCGCCTTCGGCCTGCGCTACGCGCAGTTCGATCGGCGCGACGAGAAATCCCGCGTCGACCAGATTCTGGCGGCGGTCGGGCTCGAGGGGCTGGAGGACCGGCATCCCGGACAGCTCAGCGGCGGCCAGCAGCAGCGCGTTGCGCTTGGCCGCTCGCTGGTCGTCGAGCCCTCCATCCTGCTGCTCGACGAGCCGCTCTCCAATCTCGACGCCAAGCTCCGCGAGCGCATGCGCTCCGAGCTGAAGAGCCTGCAGCGCCGCACCGGCATCACCTTCATCTACGTGACCCACGACCAGGCCGAGGCGATGGCGCTGTCCGACCGGATCGCCGTCTTCCACCGCGGCACCGTCCAGCAGGTCGGGTCGCCGCGCGACGTCTACGAGCGGCCCGCCAATCTGTTCGTGGCGGATTTCATGGGGCAGGTGAACAAGGTCCCGGCCGTCGATCGACTCGCGGCAAGGCGACACGGCCGTTGTCACCGCCGGCGAACACCGCCTGGCCGCGGTCGCCAATCGCGACGTCACCGGCACGTCCGGCATCGTCGCCATCCGGCCGGAAGCCATCCGCTTCGCGGCCGACGCGGGCACCGGCGATCGGACAAACCAGCTGAAGGGCGTGGTCAGCGAGGCGACATTCCTCGGCAACATCGTCGACTACCAGATCGACATCGGCGGCGGCGTGGCGCTGCGGGTGCAGGGCGACCGGCGGGATTTTCGCGAGGCCGGCACCGAGGTGCTGCTCACCGTGCCGGTCGCCGATTGCGTGCTGATGAACGATGAAACCGATTTGACAGAAGAAACCGACGGCGGCCCCTCGGCCGGCTGAACATCAGCGAGAAGAAAAGAGCCATGCAGGGACGCAACGTAGTCTTCATCATGTCCGACGAGCACAGCCGCCGCGTGCTTGGCTCGTACGGCAACACGGTCGTCAAGTCGCCCAATCTGGACGCGCTCGCCGCCGCCGGCACGCAGTTCGAGAACGCCTACTGCAATTGCCCGATCTGCGTGCCCGAGCCGCGCCAGCTTCGCCACCGGCCGCTACGTCCATGCCATCGGCTATTGGGACAACGCCTTTCCCTATCGCGGCACGCCGGCATCGTGGGGTCATCGGCTGCATGACACCGACCACCGCTGCGACTCCATCGGCAAGCTGCACTATCGCGGCAGCGACGATCCCAACGGCTTCGACAACGAGATCCTGCCGCTGCATGTGCTCGAAGGGAGAGGGCGACGTTCAGGGCATGTTGCGCCGTCCGCCGCCGACACGCGACAGCACCGGCCAGCTCGCCGGCGACGCCGGGCCCGGCGAGTCCACCTATCTTCAATACGATCGCAACATCCGCGACGAGGCGGTGCAGTGGCTGAACGGCGTCGCCGCGCAACAAGCCCGACAAGCCGTGGTGCCTGTTCATCTCCTTCGTCTGTCCGCATTTCCCGCTGGTCGCGCCGCCGGAATTCTTCAATCTCTACGATCTGAAGAAGCTGCCGCTGCCGCGCCTGCGCGACCCGGCCGATTTCCCGGACCATCCGGTGCTGCGCAAGCTGCGCGAGGTGCAGAACTACGAGGATCACTTCCGCGACGAGGATCACGTGCGCATCGCGCTCGCCGCCTATTACGGCATGGTCTCGTTCCTCGACGACAATATCGGCCGTGTCCTGAAAGCGCTGCACGAGACCGGGCTCGATGACGACACGCTGGTCGTCTACACCAGCGACCACGGCGACAATCTCGGCACGCGCACCTTCTGGGGCAAGTCGAACATGTACGAGGAGGCGGTCGGCGTGCCGCTGATCCTCAAAGGTCCCGGCATTCCCGCCGGTCACCGCGTCGACGACGCCGGTGTCGCTCGTCGACGCCTATCCGACCATCATCGACGCGGTCGGCGAGGCCGCGACGCGCCGAGGAGCGCAAGCTCCCGGGCACGTCGCTGCTCAAGCTCCTCGATGGCCAGGACGCCGATCGCACCGTCTTCAGCGAGTACCACGCCGTCGGCTCGATGACGGGCATCTTCATGGTCCGCTTCGGGCGCTACAAATATGTGCACTACGACGGCTACCGGCCGCAGCTCTTCGATCTCGACGCCGACCCGATGGAGACGCGCGACCTCGCCCTCGCCGGCGGTCACGACGCGGTGATCGCCGAAGGCGAGCGGCGGCTGCGCGCCATCTGCGACCCGGTCGAAGTCTCGGCGCGCGCGTTCCACGATCAGGAGCGGCGCATCGAAGAACTCGGCGGAGCCGAGGCGGTGCTCAAGCGCGGCAGTTATCCCTACACGCCGGCCCCGGGAGAGGCGCCACGCTTCTCCTGAATCAGCCCGTCCTGATGCCGCACCGAACCGCCCGGCGTCCGGCGCGGGCGGCCGCGCTTGTCTGAAAGGCCGACCGCTGATGAAGATCACCGGAGTCACCAGCCACGTCCTCCAGTACGACCTGCCGGAGGAACTGGGCTATTCGCAGCAGTACTACTCGCGGCGCACCGCGCACCTCGTCGAGGTCGAGACCGACGAGGGCATGGTCGGCTGGGGCGAGTGCTTCGGCCCGGGCAACGTCGCGCTCGCCAACAAGGCGATCGTCGAGACGGTCATCCAGCCGCATGGTCGCTCGGTCGGGATCCTGTCGATCGCGACGTGATCTGGCACGACGTCTACAACCGCCTCCGCGACCACGGGCAGAAAGGCATGCCCATCCAGGCTCTGTCCGGTGTCGACATCGCTCTCTGGGACCTCGCCGGCAAGATCGCCGGGATGCCGCTCAGCAAGCTGATCGGCGGCCAGCATCGCGACGCGCGTTCCGGTCTACGGCTACGGCATGATGCTCCGCCGGGAGGATGTGCCCTCGCTCGTCGCGCGCGTTTCGGCGACGAGGCCGCCGGCATCAAGGCCGCCGGCTTCGTCGCCACCAAGATGAAGGTCGGGCTCGGGCGTTGCGAGCGATATCCGGCTGGCCGAGGCGGTGCGACGCGGCGTCGGCGACGACTTCCCGTTCATGGTCGACGCCAATCATTGCTACGACACGGTCGATGCGCTTCGCGTCGGCCGCGCGCTGGACGAGATGAACGCGGACTGGTTCGAGGAGCCGGTCGCGCCGGAGGATCATGACGGATACCGCGAGCTTCGGGCAAAGCTGCGGACGCCGATCGCCGGCGGCGAGGCGGAGTTCACGCGCTGGGGCTGGCAGCGCCTGCTCGAGGGACGCTGCCTCGGCATCGCCCAGCCCGAGGTGTGCGGGCTTGGCGGTGTTTCGGAATATCTCAAGGTGCTGTCGCTCGGCCCACGCCCATTTCACGCCCGTGGTCAATCACGTCTGGGGATCGGCGTCGCCATCGCGACCAATCTCCACCTGCTCGCGGCCATGCCGCCGCTGCCCGGCGGCCTCCACCCGGCCGAGCCGATGCTCGAGTTCGACACCACCCACAACCTGTTTCGCGATCAACCTCCTCGTGGAGCCGCTGGACATCCAGGGGCAGGTGGCGCGCTCGGGCGGTTCGGTTGCGATCCCCGACGGCGCCGGTCTGGGCGTGGAACCGGATCGGGATTTCATCAGTCGCTTTTCCGTCACGTAGCGCGCCAAGACGCAAAACGCCGCATACACGCCCGCCACCGGCTAGGTGGCCGCCGGAAAAGTGGCGCGCGCGGCCAGGCCAGTCCCGCTCCGCGCATCTGCCAGGACGAAGGTGCCGCCGAACAGGGCCGCGATTTCCGCCACGATCGAAAGACCCAGCCCGGCGCCCCCATCGCTCGTGGCGCCGCCGCGGGAGAAGCGCGCGCACAATTGCTCACGCATCGCGGGCGCGATGCCAGGGCCGCAATCCTCGACTTCGAGGACGACGCTGTGGCCCTGGCGTTCGACACGCACGGTCGCCTCCCCGCTTCCCGCGGCGTAGCGCATGACGTTCTCGAGCAGATTGCGAAGCAGTTCGCCGAGCAGCATTGCGTCACCGTGCACGTCAGCCGTGCCTTCAGCCTCCACTCCCAGATCGACGCCTCTGGCCGTGGCTTCGCGCACGTGATCCGCGGTTACGTCGCGGGCGAGCGCGGCGAGGTCGGTTGTTTCGGCGGCCATGGCGTCGGAAGCCGCTTCGTCGACGCGGGCCAGCAACAGGAGCTGTGACAGCACGCGCTCGGCGTGCACGACGGCGCGATCGGCGCTCTCCGCCGCAGCTTGTGCCTCGGCCAGCGATTTGGCGCGCATCGACAGCGCCAGTTCGGTACGGACAATCGCCAGCGGGTTGCGGAACTGATGGCTGGCATTTCCCGTGAAGTGGCGCAGCGCGTCGATGGCGACCGCCAGGCGCGCCATGAACTTGTTGATGGTCGAAACCAGCCCGCCGACCTCTCGCGGCACCCGGTGTTCGATCGGGCGGAGGTCGTCGGACGATCGCCGGCCGATCGCTTGCTCCAGACGGTATAGCGGCTTCAGACCACGGCTCACCGCGAACCAGACGATGATCGCGGCACTGATGATCAACAATGCCTGGCGGGCGGCGGAGCGCAGAAGAATGTCGTTCGACAATCGCCGCCTTGCATTGGTGGTCTCGGCGACCGTCACCCGAAAAGGGAGCGAACTCAGGCCCGTCGAGGCGGCGCCGTTCAGAATGGCGACCCGGATCGGCTCGCCGCGAAAAACGGCGTCGTGGAAGGAAAGCCCGGTGCGGACGTCTTCGCCGCCATCGGGCTCGGGCAGGCTCTGATAGCCGGTGACGAAGGAGCCCGGCGGACCATCGATGCGATAGAAGACCCGGTCCTGCGCGGCCGAGGTCAGCATGTCGAGGGCGACGTAGGGAATGTCGACTTCCAGCGCGCCCTCGTCGCCGACGACGACGCGCTCGCCGATAGCCTGAGCCGAGCCGGCCAGCACCCGGTCCGAGACCTGATCGGCGAGCGTGCGGGCCGAGCGGTAGGTCTCGGTGAGCCCGACGACGCCGATCAGCACCAGCGGCACGAGCAGCCAGAAGAGCAATCGACGACGCAGCGAATAGGGAGCCGCCGATGGCATCAGGCTGCGCCGCCGTGCTGCAGGTAATAGCCGATGCCGCGCGCAACGCGGATGGTCACCCCGGTTTGCGTCAGCTTCTTTCGCAGGCGGCTGACATACTGCTCGATGGCGTTGTCGCTCACGTCCTCGTCGAATGCCGAAAGCGAGTCGATGATCTGCTGCTTGGACACGACCCGGCCGCTCGCCAGCATCAGCGTCTCCAGCACGCTCAATTCGCGCGCCGGCAGACTCGACCGTCTTGCCGAAGCAGGAAAGGAGACGCGTATTGAGGTCGAGCGCGAGTGGGCCGTATTCGGCGATCGACGAGCCGAGTCCGGCGCGTCGACGCAGGAGCACGCGGATGCGCGCCTCCAGTTCGTTCACCTCGAAGGGCTTGGCGAGATAGTCGTCAGCGCCGAGATTAAGGCCGCGCACGCGCTCGTCCAGCGCGCCCCGGGCCGTCAGCACGAGCACGGGTGTGTCGTCATGGCGGCCACGCATGCTCCGCAGCACGTCGAGTCCGTCCATCTCGGGCAGCGTCAGGTCCAGAACGACGAGGTCATACCGCTGGGTGGCGGTGACGGCATTGGCAGACACACCATCACCTACCCTGTCGACGGCATAGCCGCTCCCCTTCAGGACCTTGGTCAAGCCCCTTGCCAAGGCCTCGTTGTCCTCGACAACGAGAATGCGCATTGGTTTCCTCCCGCACCCAGCCTATCCCCCGCCAATATCCTTGTGAATGCGCCTGATGGCAGGCATGTTCGATCGATGATCCGTCTTCGTTTGGCGCTGTTGGCGGCGGTTTTCGCCTGGCTCCCGGCCAGTTCCGCCAGCGCTGCGGTCTATCCGGCGCCGTCCGGCGATGCGGCTGCCGGAACGGTCGTCGTCTACTCGGCGCTTGACGAGAATATCGCCGTGCCGCTGATCATGGCCTTCCAGAAGGCCAATCCCGGCCTGGCCGTCGACTATCGCGAACTGCAGACGATCGAGATCTACGACCGGATCACCAGGGAGAGCGATACCGGCGCGAAGACGGCGGACGTCGCCATTTCCTCGGCGATGGATTTGCAGATGAAGCTCGCCAATGACGGCTATGCCCGGGCGATCAATCCGGCCTCCGCCGCGGCTCTGCCGAAATGGGCGATCTGGCGCAACACCGCCTTTGCCCTGACCTTCGAACCGGCGGCGATCGTCTACAACAAGCAGGCCTTCAAGAACCGGTCGCCGCCGAAGACCCACGGCGAACTGACACAGCTTCTGTCGAACGCCGGGAACGACCTCTACGGGCGGATCGGCACCTATGACATCGAGCGGGCGGGCGTCGGCTTCCTTTTCCTCGCCCGCGACCAGGAGCACTATCGGGATATCTGGAACCTGGTGAAGGCGATGGGAGCGCAGGGGGTCAAGCTTTACTCGAACTCCTCCGCCATTCTGGAACGCGTCTCCGACGGGCGCTTTGCGCTCGGCTACAACATACTGGGCTCCTATGCGGAGGCATGGGCGCAGACGGCGCCCGACCTCGGCATCATCCTTCCCTCGGACTACACGGTGGTCATGTCGCGCATCGGCCTGGTGCCGGAGGCCGCAGCCGCGCCTGACCTCGGCGAGCGCTTCCTCGATTTCCTGATGTCGGAGCAAGGCCAGCGCGTCATGGCGCGCGAGGTGCACCTGCCGGCGATCCACCCGAGCGTGCGCGGCGACGACACGATCGGCGCCATGCAGGCCGCGCTCGGCACACAATTGCGGCCGGTGCCGGTGAGCCCGGGCCTGCTGGTCTACCTCGACCAGGTGAAGCGGGCGCGCCTCATCCGCCGCTGGAACGAGGCGCTCACCGGGCAATAGGGGCTGTTGCCCCGCACAATTCTTTTCGCAGCGCAGCGTCAGCTTGATGTCAGTTTCGGCGCGTTGACTTCACCTCGCCGCCGCCGTTTGAGCGGCCGAATGACTTTGGGAGGATGCGATGAAGACCGTTCTCGGCCTTGCCGCCGCGATTGCCCTTTTGGCACCCCTGTCAGCTCAGGCTTTCGAGCCGGGCGCGACTGAATGCATTGCCCCGGCCGGCGCCGGCGGCGGTTGGGACTTCACCTGCCGCCAGGTCGGCAAGGCGCTTTATGACCTCAAGATCGTTGCGTCGCCCGTGCAGGTCACCAACCTCTCCGGTGGTGGCGGCGGCGTCGCCTACGCCGAAGTGATCAACAAGCGCAACGACGACAACAACCTGATCGTCGCGGCGTCGTCGGCCACCTCGACCCGCCTCGCCCAGGGCGCCTATCCCGGCAACACGATGGACCAGGTGCGCTGGGTCGGTGCCGTCGGGTCCGACTACGGCGTCATAGCCGTCTCGGCGAAATCGGACATCGATTCGCTTCCGGCCTTGATGGCCAAGATCAAGGCGGACCCGTCCTCGGTCGCCTTTGCGGGAGGCTCGGCGGTCGGCGGCTGGGATCACCTGAAGGTGCTGATCGCCGCCAAGGCCGCAGGCATCGACGACATCCGCAAGATCAAGTACGTCGCTTTCGAGGGCGGCGGCGAAGCGGTCACCCAGCTTCTCGGCAATCACGTCCAGGCCTTCACCGGCGACTTGTCGGAGGCCAAGGGGTTCGTCGATTCCGGTGACATCAAGGTGCTGGCGGTCCTGGCGCCGGAGCGCCTGCCGGGCGACTTCGGCAAGATTCCGACGGCCAAGGAACAGGGCATCGATGCGGTTGGCGCCAATTGGCGCGGCTTCTATGTGCCGGGCGGCATGTCGGACGACGCCTACAACTTCTGGGTCGATGCGGTCGCCAAGGTCTACGCCTCGGATGAGTGGAAGAAGATCATGGCCGCCAACGGCCTGATGCCGCTCGAACTCCTCGGGAGCCGCCTTCGAGAAGTTCGTCGCCGGCCAGGTTCAGGCAACCACGGACCTGTCGAAGGAGATCGGCCTCATCAAGTGAACGCCGCCGCCTTGACGGGCAACGGCATCGCCCGGATGGTCTGTCCATGAGCGACCGGGTTTTCGGTGTCATCTGCATGTTGCTTGCCGGATTCTTCATCTGGCAAGCAATGCAGATTGAGACCGGTTTCATCGTCGATCCGATGGGGCCGAAGGCTTTCCCGATCGTCATCGGCGTCACACTGGCGCTTGCTGCGGCATACCCGATTATCAGGCCCGACCCGCGACCGGACTGGCCGGCCGCGGGTCGGCTTCTTGAGATCGTGTTCGCGGTTGCGCTGATGATCGCCTACGCGCAGTTCCTTCCGCGGGTCGGCTTCGTTGCCGCGACCGCGGTCGCGGCCGGTCTCCTGAGTTGGCGGCTCGGCGCGAAGCCGGTGATGGCGGCTGTCGCCGGCGTCGTTATCGCAGTGCTCATCCATGTCGTCTTCCATCTGGTCCTCGGGCTGTCGCTTGCCCGCGGCCCCTGGGGATTTTGAATGATGGATACGCTGGTGCAGCTTGCCCACGGTTTCGGCGTGGCGCTGACGTTCGAGAACCTCGGCCTGGCCCTCCTCGGCTGTTTCATCGGAACGATCATCGGTGCGCTGCCGGGCCTTGGACCGTCGAACGGCGTCGCGATCCTGATCCCCCTCGCCTTCACGCTCGGCCTGCCGGCAACGCCGGCGCTGATCCTGCTGACCAGCGTCTACTACGGCGCCATGTATGGCGGCCGGATCTCGTCCATCCTTCTGAACATTCCCGGCGATGAGCCGGCCCTGATGACGACGCTCGACGGCCATCCGATGGCCAAGAACGGCCAGGCCGGCGAGGCGCTCGCCATCTCCGGCATCGCCTCTTTCGTCGGCAGCATCTTCGCCACCTGCGGGCTGGTGTTTCTGGCGCCGGCGCTGGTCCACGTCGCGCTGCTGTTCGGGCCGGCGGAGTATTTCGCTCTCTTCACCCTTGCCTTCGCCACGCTCGGGGGAAGTCGCCAGCCGCAACCAGGCCAAGGCCCTGATCGCCGCCGCACTCGGCCTGGGTCTCGCCATGGTCGGCGTTGACCACCAGACCGGCGTACCACGCTTCTCCTTCGGCAACGTCTATCTCTATGACGGCTTCAATTTCCTGGTCGCCATCGTCGGCCTGTTCGCGATTTCCGAGGTCTTTCTGTTCCTCGAGCACAAGGGCGAGGGGGAGTCGGATTCGAGCAAGCTGAAGCTCGGGCGGGTGACCGCGCCCCTGTCGATGATACGGAAGTGCGCTGCCAGCATGGCGCGCGGCACGGGCCTCGGTTTCATCGCCGGCGTACTGCCCGGAGCCGGCGCCTCGCTCGGCTCGTTCATCGCCTACACGGTGGAGAAGCGGGTTTCCAACACCGAAGGGACCTTCGGCAAGGGCGATCCGCGCGGAGTCGCCGCCCCCGAGGCCGGCAACAACGCGGCGGCCGGCGGCGCGCTGGTGCCGATGCTGGCGCTGGGCGTGCCGGGTTCGGGCACCACGGCGGTGCTGCTCGCCATGCTCCTGGCGCTGAACATCACGCCGGGTCCGCTGCTTTTCCAGTCCAATCCGGATGTCGTCTGGGGCCTGATCGCGGCGCTGTTCATCGCCAATGTCATGCTGCTGCTGATGAACATCCCGATGGTGGCGCTTTTCGTGCGCGTGCTCCTCATCCCGCCGCGCTATCTCATGCCGGCAGTCGCCATGATCTCCTTCGTCGGAATCTACGGCATCTCCGGTTCGACCTTCGACCTGATGGTGATGGTCGGCTTCGGCGTGCTCGGCTACGTGCTGCGCAAGCTCGACGTGCCGCTGGTGCCGGTGATCCTCGGCATTCTGCTCGGCAACGAGATGGAGAAGAATCTCCGCCGCGCGCTGACCATTTCCGACGGCGACCTGTCGATCCTGTGGGGCTCGTGGCTGGCGATCGGATTGTGGACCTTCGCCATCCTCGGCTTCCTGGCGCCGATCGTGTTCGGCCGGTTCGTCCGTCCGAAGATCGCAGCCACAGCCGCCGTCGAGGAGGCCGACACCGACTAGCCCGGGCGCCCGGCATCTCCCTGCCAGGGCATTCGGCGCGAGCCGTTTGCGGACAGGCGAGACACAAGACGCGAGCGTTCGGCAGCAGCCTGCAGCCTGGGAAACCCTGACGCTAGCGATGCAGCAGCGCGTCCAGCGGCTCGAAGAGCTGCGGCGTGGCGGCGAGGATCTCGTTTCCGTCCCGCAGGAAATCGCCGGACAGATAGGCATTCGTCCGCCCGCCGGCCTCCAGCACGATGACCAGCCCGGCCATCACGTCCCAGGCGTTGATGTGGCGCTCCCAATACCCGTCGAAACGACCGGCCGCGGTATAGGCCATGCCGAGGGCGCCCGAACCCAGGCGGTTGTATTCGCAGTGGGCGTCCAGCAGCACTTCGATGTCGCGTGCGTGCGGCGCCACCGGACGCCGGTAGCTGAAGCCGATGCCGATGCGCGCGTCGCCGATGTCCGTCCGGCCGCTCACCCAAATCGGCTTGCCGTTCAGAAACGCGCCGCCGCCGCGCGCCGCCGCGTAGAGTTCGTCGGCGACCGGATCGAAGATGACGCCGGCCAGCGCTTCACCTTCGGCCAGCAGGCCGATGGACAGGCACCAGTGATTGATGCCGCGCAGGAAATTCGCCGTGCCGTCGATGGGGTCGATCACCCATGTCGCCGCCCCGCCGCCGCGCGCGCCGCCTTCTTCGCCGAAGAACCCGTCGCCGGGAAAGGAACGTGACAGGTCGCGGACGATGACGTCCTCGCACGTCTTGTCGGCCTCGCTGACCAGGTCCTGAACGCCCTTGCTTTCGATCGCGAGCGTTCCGCGCCGCCCGTAGAAATCCATGGCGATGCGACCCGCCTCGCGGACCGCCGCCTCGGCCGCCGCGAGCCGTTGCGCCAGTTCAGCCGGCTGCATGGCGGCCGCTCCGGAATGTCATGTGCAACCGCCGAGCGGACCGGGGCCAGTGCCCTGCCGCGGTCCGGAGTGAAAATTCCATTGCAACCCCACTTAATCGCGCCCGTTGCGGGCGGCCAACCGAGAATCGCAGCTTTTTCGCGGTTCTTCGAGAATCACAATAGAACAAATATTCCATGTTGACACGTGAGGGAACCGGTGTTGCATTTGTCATAGCCCATCATTGGTGAGGCGGCTTATCGTTTTCCGCGGTGGGGCCGGCCGCCGCAAGGAAAGGACGGGCTCCATAACACTGTCACGTTGACTGGCTAACAAAGCCTCGACCGGTCGTCATTCAGGGGACCGCAGATTCGAGAGCGAACAGGGAGATGAACATGAAGAAACTGGTCATTGGGGCGATCGCGGCGGCATTGTTGTCGACGCCGGTGTTCGCCGACACGATCAAGCTCGAACTCTGGTCGCGGGCCGATCCGTCCGGACCGCTGCGCCCCGGCAACGTCGTCAAGGCCGCCGAGCGGCTCAACGCCGCCCTCAAGAAGGAAGGCTCGGCCGATCAGGTCGAGGTCTCCATCCACGAGAGCCCGGCCGGCGGCTTCGACGAGGACGCGCTACAGCTGCTCAAGGTCTTCGGCATCGGCCAGGGACCCGACATGTACATCGCCGCGCACGAGTGGACCTGCGCCTTCCAGCAGGACGGCTTCGCGCTGAAGCTCGACGACTACATCAAGAAGTATCCTGACAAGTTCGGCACGATCTTCCCGGCGCTGTGGAACGCGACCGAGTGCGCCGACGGCGGCCACTACTCCATCCCGCAGGACGCCGAAGCCCGCATGTTCTTCTACAACAAGGACCTGATGCGGAAGGGCGGCTACGACGACGCCTTCATCGAAGGTCTGCCCGACCAGGTGCTCAAGGGCCAGGTCACGATGGACGATCTGATCGACATCGCCGCCAAGGTCCAGAAGGCGACCGGCGCCAAGTACGGCATCCTGCATCGCCCGAGCAAGGGCCCGGACTACCTGATGGTGTTCCAGACCTACGGCAACACGTTCACCGATCCGGCCACCGGCAACCTGATGCTTGACCGCGCCAAGCTCGCCGACGCCTTCGGCTGGTTCGAGAGGGGCATCAAGGCCGGCGTCCTCGCCGCCAACAACACGTCGATGGAGTGGAACGACGTCCGCGCCCAGTTCTACAAGGAGAACAACGACGTCTTCTGGATGTACGGCATCTGGGATCTGGGCAGCGTCGCCTTCCCGACCTTCGGCCTGCCCAAGGACGAAGCGACGTTCTTCAAGCATTGGGGCTGGGTGGCGGCGCCGCCGGCGGTGAAGGGCGGCAGCCCGAGCAGCCTGACCCACCCCGTGGTCTACGCCGTGTCGGCCAAGACGAAGCATCCCGACCTCGCCGTGCGTCTGCTCGGCTTCGCCTCCGACCCGGATCTCAACACCGACCACGCGGTCACCACGACGCATCTCGGCATCAAGCCCGAGCAGCTTGACGATCCGCGCTACAAGGACGCCTGGACGCTGGCCAAGGCGACCGAGATGCTGAAGTTCACCAAGTTCCTGCCCAACAACCCGCAGTTCGGCGACCTCAATGGCATCATCTACAAGGCCATGCAGGGCGTCGAGACGGGACGGTTGAGCGCCGACGACGCGGCCGACTTCGTCATCGACGAGGCGACGTCGACCCTGAAGGACGTCGTCGTAAAGTAGTCCCGGTTGGACACCCGTGAGGCCGTCTCACAGTAGTTCGCGCCGACGCTTGTCGCTGACCTGACCAACTGCTCAATCAGTGACTTCGTTATCGGAGTGACGGAAATCGTTTTCAGAAACTCGATCACGGCCTCGCCGAATCGTGCCGTCCGTTCCTCCAAGTCGTAGATCTTCTCTTTGCGACGGCCACTGCCGTCGTTTCGAGCTTCGGACCTCGTCATTCCTTCGTCATTGGGTGCTTCGAAATTCGACATTGTCTACTCAGGTTTCGCCGGGGCTGTGGCCGGGCGCCCGCCGCCCTTCTTCCCGATCGTCGAGAACCGGCTCATCAGTCCTTCGCTGACCATGCCGACTTCGAGGACGTATTTGTTCATGCGGTTGCGGAGCAAGCTGTAGGCGACCATCGCGGGGATGGCGACCGTCAGCCCTTCCAGCGTAGTGAACAGTGCGGTCGAGATGCCGTCGGCCAGTTCTTTCGGCTTGGGGGCGA
>CAWGJV010000033.1:0-111742 GCA_963822975.1 uncultured Alphaproteobacteria bacterium | reverse complement strand
CCCAGTTCTGGGTGTAGGCGCTCGAGCCGACATTGACGTCCTTGCTGAACGGGATAATCGACACGTAGACGTCGCCGGGAAGCGTCACAACGTTCTGCAATTGGGTGAGCAGGGCGTGCGTCGCCGCCTTGAGCGCCGTCATCTTGCCGGCGGACGCCATCGACCCGGTATTGTCGAGCACCAGCGCCACGCGCAGCCGCGACTGGCCCCAGGTGGTCGTCGAGGTGCGGCCGATGTCCACCTCTGGCTTGCCCAGGAGCTGCATGAACTGCGTCGGCACCGTACCGGTGGCCGACACGGTGACGGACGGGCCGCTCGGCGAATAGGCCGCGTTGACGACGAGGCCCTCGAGCTCGGGATCGTGGAAGTTCGCCTTGAAGTAGTCGGAGACGAACGTCTGGATCTGCGACTGCGTCATCGTGTTCAGATTCGGCTGCCGCGAGAGCGCGAGCGAGGCGGCGTCGAGGGCATCCTGCATCGAGGTGGTCGCCCGCGAGGCCCGCGAGTAGTCGACAGCTACGCCCATGGCCGCAAGCAGTGGAATGCAGGAGAGCGCAAAGATGACCGCAATATTGCCGCCCTCGGAGGTCACGAATTTCCTGGCGATGGAACGGATTGCTGCGTGCGGGAACCAAGGCACGGCGTACCTCCGGAAGGTTTGCGGACCAATTTCCGTCAAGTTACCGCAGGCGGCTAAACATTCCCTGAAGGTGCACCGTCGGTTTTTCGATGATTTCGGAGGTTTTTGGTCACTCCGTCGAACCCGGGAATCCGGGCCTTTGCTGGCCGCGACCCTCGAGCCGGGCGCGCCCATGGCGCCGCCTGGCCAGTACTGGCGCATTTGCCCGGACTGCGGCCGCTGTCATACGGCCGGGTGACGTGAGCCGGGCAGGCGCTTTCGCCTCATGTTCCGGGTTTGAAGCAGGTCCGCCAAAACGCTAGTGTCGTGGCGCTGGGTGGGATTCCGGCGCACGCACGAAATGGCGCCAGGAAAGGGCTCCGATGGCTTCGAGCAATGAGGAATTCCGCAAGGAATTCAAGGAAATGGGCCGCGAGCGGGTGCGCTCCGAGCTGACGCACGGCCGCATGTCGACGGAGAAGCAGCGGGCCGCGCGGATGTGGCTGGAACAGGCCGACGCCGAGGATTGGCAGCGGCAGCACGCTGGCCAGACCACCAAGTCGCTGATGCAGAACGCGATGATCAAGAAGTACCTGCCCTATATCGGGGCCGGGATATTTCTCGTCTTCGCGCTCTCGCGGCTCTTCCTCCGCCGATAGGCACGCTTGCCGGCTGTCGCGCCACAGGCGTGGAACGTGCAGACGGTTCGGGAACAATTGCCCCGCATCGGCCGATGTGGCATGGGGCGCGGAGACGGCCCAGCCGGCCGCACACCCCCTTGGAGCCAGCCTCGATGAACGTCCAGACCAGCGGCCCGCGCTACGCCGTCGAAGCAGCGCCGCAAGTGACGCTGCCGGTCGTCGGCAGCGACCTCGGCTTCCCGATCCACCGCATCTATTGTGTCGGCCGCAACTACGCCGCCCACGCGGTCGAGATGGGCGGCGATCCCGAACCGCGAGCCACCCTTCTTCTTCCAGAAGAACCCGGACAATCTCGTGGTCGACGGTCGCTTTCCCTATCCGCCGGCATCGAGCGACGTGCATCACGAGATCGAGATGGTCGTGGCGCTTGGGCGCGGCGGGCAGGATATCCCGGTCGCGGGCGCCTCGATCGCGTCTTCGGCTACGCCGTCGGCATCGACATGACCCGCCGCGACCTGCAGGACGCAGGCCAAGGAAATGCGGCGGTCATGGGAGGTCGGCCAAGGCCTTCGAAGGTTCGGCGCCCTGCGGCCCGCTGGTGCCGGCGAGCGCCATCGGCCACCCGGCGGCCGGCGCGATCACCCTCGACGTCAACGGCGACCGGCGCCAGACCGGCGACCTCAACCAGATGATCTGGAAGGTGCCGGAGATGATCGCCTATCTCTCCGGGCTTGTTCACCCTGAAGCCCGGCGACCTGATCTTCTCCGGGCACGCCGTCCGGCGTCGGCGCCGGTGCAGCGCGGCGACGTGATGAACGGGCATATCGACGGCATCGGCGACATCGAGGTGCGTGTTGTCTGAGGCGCTGGACGCAATCGAGCGCATTGCCGCGGGCGGCGACGACGCTCCCGCCATTGCGCGCCCCGGAGCGGCCCGTTGCTGACCCATGCCGGGCTGCGCAAGCACATGCGCGGCGCGGCCGCCAGGCTCAACGCGCTCGGCCTCGGCCGCAACGACCGCGTCGCCATCGTGCTGCCCAACGGGCCGGAAATGGCCTCGGCCTTCGTCTCGGTCGCCGCCTGCGCCACGACCGCGCCGCTCAACCCGGCCTATCGCGCCGAGGAGCTGGAGTTCTACCTCAGCGACATCGGCGCCAAGGCGATCATCGTCGGCAAGGACGAGGCCGGCCCCGCCGTCGACGTCGCCGGCAAGCTTGGCATCGCCGTCCTGCGGCTGAGTTTCGACACCGGCGACCCCGCCGGCACGTTCACCATCGATGGCCCGTCCGTCGGCCCGGCCAAATCGACGGGGCCGGCGGAGGATGGCGACATCGCGCTTCTGCTGCACACCTCCGGCACCACCTCGCGGCCGAAGCTGGTTCCGCTCAGCCACGCCAACCTCGCCGCCTCGGCCCGCCACATCGGTGCCGCGATCGCGCTGGCGCCCGCCGATCGCTGCCTCAACATCATGCCGCTCTTCCACATCCACGGCCTGATCGCGGCGGTGCTCTCGTCGCTCGCCGCTGGCGCCGGCGTCTATTGCACGCCGGGCTTCAACGCGCTGAGGTTCTTCGCCTGGCTCGAGGACGCCAAGCCGACCTGGTACACGGCGGTGCCGACCATGCACCAGGCGATCCTCGCCCGCGCGCCGCGCAACGCCGATGCGCTGGCGACCAGCCGGCTGCGCCTGATCCGCTCGTCGTCGGCCTCGCTGCCGGCGCAGGTCATGGCGGAGCTGGAGGCGACCTTCCGCTGTCCGGTGATCGAGTCCTACGGGATGACCGAAGCGGCCCACCAGATGACGTCGAACCCGCTGCCGCCGGCGGAGCGAAAGCCCGGCAGCGTCGGCCGGGCCGCCGGGCCGGAGGTTGGCATCATGGCCAATGACGGCTCGCTCCTGCCGGCCGGGGCCGAAGGCGAGATCGTCATCCGCGGACCGAACGTCACCGCCGGCTACGAGAAGAACCCGGAGGCCAACAAGACCGCCTTCGCCCACGGCTGGTTCCACACCGGCGACCAGGGAACGATGGACGAAGACGGCTATGTGCGGGTCACCGGGCGGCTGAAGGAGATCATCAACCGCGGCGGCGAGAAGATCTCGCCGCTCGAGGTCGACGAGGTGCTGATGGACCACCCGGCGGTGGCGCAGGTCGTCACCTTCGCCATGCCGCACGACAAGCTTGGCGAGGAGGTTGCCGCCGCGGTCGTGCTGCGCGAGGGCATGACGGCGGGAGAGGGCGACATCCGCAGCTTCGCGGCGACCCGCCTTGCCGACTTCAAGGTGCCGCGCAAGGTATTGATTCTCGACGAGATTCCGAAAGGCGCCACGGGCAAGCTGCAGCGCATCGGGCTGGCCGCCAAGCTCGGCCTCGGCTGATGCGCGTCTGCGTTTTCGGCGCCGGCGCGATCGGCGGCTACGTCGCCGCCAAGCTCGCCGCTGCCGGACGGGTGAAGCCCTCGCTGGTGGCGCGCGGCGCCCACCTCGACGCCATCCGCAAGAACGGACTGCGACTCATCGAGGGTGAGGCGAACTCGACCCATGCCATCGACGCCAGCGCCAACGCGGCCGACTTCGGCGCGCAGGACTACGTGCTGGTTACGCTGAAGGCCCATTCCGTGGTGGCGGCGCTCGACGCGCTGGCGCCGCTGATCGGGCCGCAGACGGCTGTCGTCACCATGCAGAACGGCGTGCCCTGGTGGTACTTCTATCGGCACGCCGGTCCGCTCGACGGAAGGCGGATCGAAGCGGTCGATCCCGGCGGCCGCATCTGGCAGGGCCTCGGCCCCGAGCGCGCCATCGGCTGCGTCGTCTATCCGGCCGCCGAAGTCGAGGCGCCGGGCGTTATCCGCCATGCAAACGGCAGGCGCTTCATGCTCGGCGAGCCGTCGGGCGAGAAGACCGAACGGGTCGCCGCGCTCGCCGCCGAGCTGGTTGCCGCCGGTCTGCAGGCGCCGGTGCGCGCCGACATCCGCAACGAGATCTGGGTCAAGCTCTGGGGCAACCTGTCGTTCAACCCGATCTCGGCGCTGACCGGCTACACGCTGGAGGAGATCGTCGCCGACGCGGACTCGCGCGGCGCCGCGCGCGCCATGATGGTCGAGGCCCAGGCGATCGCCGAGAAGCTCGGCGTGCGTTTTGCCATCGACGTCGACAAGCGGATCGAGGGCGCCGGCAGGGTCGGCGCCCACAAGACCTCGATGCTCCAGGACCTCGAGCGCGGCCGGCCGATGGAAATCGACGCGCTGGTGACGGCGGTGCAGGAACTTGGGACGCTGACCGGCGTTGCGACGCCGGCCATCGACACGGTGTTGGCGCTGGTTCGCCGGCTCGCCGTCGCGCGTGGCTGCTACCCGGAATTCGCCTGAGCGGGCGACCGGCTAATAGAGCTTGTAGTTGAGCGTGGCGACGACGCTGTTGCCATTCCAGCCGAACGGACCGGCGCCGCCATACAGCTTCTTGTCCATCGACACGTAGGCGTAGCGCGCGCCGACGGTCCACTGGTCGGTCAGCGCGTAGTCGACGCCGAGGCCGAACGTGTAGCCGGTATGTGTGGCCGAACCGCCACCGGTCGCCGTTCCGCCACCGACCACAGCGCCGGCCAGCGCGTATGGCAACCAGCGGTCCATCGCGTAGCCGACGCGAACGCCACCGACGAGTGCCCAGTCGATCTTCACCGGTGTGCTGGCGATGGTTGAACTCGCGGCTGGCAACGGGACCACCACGAACGGGCTGATTACCCAGTTGCTCGCCGTCTGATAGTTGTAGAGCGCGTGCAACGCGAAGTCCGCACCGGACAAGGTCGAAGGCGTCACGCCCGTACCGGTCACGGTGCCTGAGACGTACCCGGCCTCGGCGCCAACCCACAAGCCGGACCAGTTGTAAGCCGGCGTCGGCGAATAGAACGTGCTATCGGCCGCGGAAGCTCCGCCGACCGACACCACCAGGGCCGCGAAGGCCACAGCAAGCTTCTTCATGAACCACCCCTGTCAGACACCGCTTCCCGCGGCCTTGTCCCGTGGCGAAGTTAGCATCGGCGCTTCGGGCAGTCTATTGGATGAGAGCGGGCCGGTTGCGTTTGTCATGAGTGTTGCACTCCCGCACAGTGCCTTGATTCGACAGATGTTCTGGTGTTGGAAGACGCATGCGATCCGGGGATGGCTCCGATCGGTGGGGGCGGCGCATGCGGTATCTGGTAACGGGAGGAGCTGGTTTCATTGGCTCCGCCGTCGTGCGTCATCTGATCGGCACGACCAGTCACGAGGTCGTGGTCGTCGACAAGCTGACCTATGCCGGCAATCTGGAGTCGCTGGCGCCGGTCGCGGATGACGGCCGCTTCCGTTTCGTGCAGGCCGACATTGTCGACGGCGCACGGATGCGCGATCTGATCGCGGCCGTCGAACCGGACGTGATCATACATCTGGCTGCCGAGACCCATGTCGATCGGTCGATCGACGCGCCCGCGCCATTCATTGCCACCAACGTGGTGGGTACCAGGGCGCTGCTCGATGCGGCGCTGGCCTATTGGCGACAGTTGCCGGTATCGCGCCGCGACCACTTCCGCTTCCATCATGTCTCGACCGACGAAGTCTTTGGCTCCAACGACGGCGCCAGCGCCTTCGCCGAGGAATCCGCCTATCGCCCGAGTTCGCCCTATGCCGCCTCCAAGGCGGCCGCCGACCACCTGGTGCGCGCCTGGCACGGCACCTATGGCCTGCCGACGGTGATCTCGACCTGCTCCAACAACTATGGCCCCTGTCAGTTCCCGGAGAAGCTGATCCCGCTGACGATCCTCAACTGCCTCGAGGGCCTGCCGCTGCCCGTCTACGGGCATGGCGAGAACGTCCGCGACTGGCTATTCGTCGACGACCACGTGCGCGCGCTGACGCTGATCGCCGAGCACGGGCGGCCGGGCGAGACCTACAATGTCAGCGACAATCGCGGGCGGCGGAACATCGACGTCGTCCGCGACGTCTGCGCGCTGATGGACGAAAGGACGCCGAACCCGGCCATTGGGCGGCACGAGAACCTGATCACCTTCGTGCCCGACCGGCCGGGTCACGATTTTCGCTACGCCATCAATTCGACGAAGGTGCGCCAGGACCTCGGCTGGGCCCCGCAGGAGACCTTCGAAACCGGCATCGCCAGGACGGTGCGCTGGTACCTCGACAACCGCGACTGGTGGTCGAAACTGCGGACAGGGGCCTATCGCGGCGAAAGGCTGGGCCTGGCGCTCTGACAACCCCCGAGCGATATGTACGGCCGGATTGATCGCTGGGCCGCAAGGCACCATAATGCAGGAAACGGATGGTTCGCCGTCCCCGAGGAGCCTGCATGGACGTTCCGGCCACCATTGCCAATCCGCCGCTGACCGACCCCTTCGGGCGGACGATCACCTATCTGCGCGTCTCGGTCACCGACCGCTGCGATTTCCGCTGCGTCTATTGCATGGCGGAGGACATGACGTTTCTGCCGAAGGCGGACGTCCTCACCCTGGAAGAACTCGACCGCCTGTGCTCGGCGTTCGTCGCCCGCGGCGTGCGCAAGCTCCGCCTCACCGGCGGCGAGCCGCTCGTGCGCAAGAACATCATGGCGCTCGTACGGTCGCTGTCGCGCCATCTTGGAACCGGTGCGCTCGCGAACTGACGCTCACCACCAATGGCTCGCAGCTCTCGCGCTTCGCCCACGAACTCGCCGATTGCGGCGTCAAGCGCATCAATGTGTCGGTCGACACGCTCGACCCGGCCAAATTCCGCCAGATCACGCGGTGGGGCGATCTCGCCAAGGTGATGGACGGTATCGAAGCCGCGCGCGCCGCCGGCCTCCGCGTGAAGATCAACGCCGTCGCGCTGAAAGACGTAAATGCCGACGAGTTCGACGAACTGATCCGCTGGACTCATGGTTCCGGCATGGACCTGACCCTTATCGAGACGATGCCGCTGGGCGAGGTGGGTGCCGACCGCACCGACCAGTACCTGCCTCTGAGCCAAGTACGCGCCGATCTTTCCCATCGGTGGACGCTGGAGGACATCCCGCTGAAAACCGGCGGGCCGGCTCGCTACGTCCGCATCGCCGAGACCGGCGGGCAGCTCGGTTTTATCACGCCGCTCACGCATAACTTCTGCGAGGGCTGCAACCGTGTGCGCGTCACCTGCACCGGTACGCTTTACATGTGCCTCGGTCAGGAGGACGCCGCCGACCTCCGTGCGCCGCTCCGCGCTTCAGAGTCGGACGATCTCCTCCAGGCCGCCATCGAGCAGGCCATCGCCCGCAAGCCCAAGGGCCACGACTTCGTCATCGACCGTGCCCACCGCCGCCCCGCCGTCTCGCGCCATATGAGCGTCACCGGCGGCTAAACGGCCGTCCGCGCGAAAGTTTGCCTCGCGGAAAGGTGACTGTGGTAAGGGATTGTCTCAGCCCTATAACCACCCCGAAATCGTTGCGAGGGCAGTCGTTTCGCACCATGGCGATCGGTATTACCCACGGCGGCGCGGTGGTTGCCGGCCTCGTTTCGTTCCTTTCGCCGTGCGTTCTGCCACTGGTACCGCCGTACCTTTGCTACATGGCCGGCGTTAGCCTCTCCCAATTGACGACGGAGTCGCATCATCCCGCCGCGCGCCGGCACGTGATGCTGTCGGCTCTCGCGTTCGTTCTCGGCTTCTCGACCGTGTTCGTCTCGCTCGGCGCCGCCGCCTCGGCGATCGGCCAGGTCGTGCGCAGCCACCTGGACGTGCTCTCGGTCCTGGGCGGGGTGGTTATCATCGCCATGGGGCTGCACTTCCTAGGCGTATTCCGCATCGCTTTTCTCGATCGAGAAGCTCGCATGCAAGTGCGCAACCAGCCGGCCGGCCCGGTCGGCTCCTACGTCATGGGCTTGGCGTTCGCCTTCGGCTGGACACCGTGCATCGGCCCGGTTCTGGCCGCGATCCTCGCTGTCGCCGGCACCGAGGCGACCGTCGGCCAAGGCGCCGGCCTGCTCGCCGCCTATTCACTCGGCCTCGGCATCCCTTTTCTCCTGGCGGGGTTGTTCGCCGCGCCTTTCCTCGGCTTCATGGCGCGTTTCCGCCGTTATCTCGGCGCCGTCGAGAAGACGGTCGGCGGCCTCCTGGTTTTGACCGGCGTGCTGTTCATCACCGGCCATATTGCCGACGCGTCCTACTGGCTGCTGGAGACTTTCCCGGCTTTGTCGCGGATCGGCTGATCCGCGAATCGCCTGCCGTTCGGGCAGAATGGCGCCATCGTTCCGCCGCAAGGCGGTGGCGCCTGACGCCCGCGGCCGACAAGGGGTGTGACTATGTCCGAACGAACCTGCCTTGCCATCGTCCTAGCAGCCGGCGAAGGAACCCGCATGCGCTCGGCGATTCCGAAGGCGTTGCACAAGGTCGCCGGGCTGCCCATGGTGGGCCATGTCCTCGGCACCGCGTCCGCCGCTGGTGCGGGAACGCGCGCCGTGGTTGTCGGCCCCGCCATGGATCCGCTGCGCGCGTTCGTGATGGGCTTCGCCGCCGACGCATCGGTGCACGAGCAGCGCGAGCGCCTTGGCACCGCCCACGCAGTGCTTGCCGCACGGGAGGCGCTTGGCGAGCTCCGTCGGATGACGTGGTCGTGCTCTACGCCGATACGCCGCTATTCGCACCGGCGACCGTCCGGCGGATGCGGGCCGCGCTTGCAGCGGGCGCCGACATCGTCGTCCTCGGCTTCAGACCGGACGACCCGACCGGCTATGGCCGCCTCGATCTGGAGGGCGACCGGCTCGTCGCGATCCGCGAGCACGCCGACGCGAGCGACGAGGAGCGCGCCGTCGCGTTGTGCAACGCCGGCGTCGATGGCGTTCCGTGGCGACATGCTTTTCTCGACGCTGGAAAAGATCGGCAAAGACAACGAGAAGAGCGAGTACTACCTCACCGACGCGGTCGAGATCGCCAATCGTGCGGCAGCTGAAGGTCGCGGTGGTCGAGACCGCTGCGGAGGAAGTCGCCGGCGTCAATTCGCGCGGCCAACTCGCCCACGTCGAGGGCATCTATCAGCGCCGCGCGCGCGAGGCCGCGATGGCCGCCGGCGCGACGATGATCGCGCCGAGCACGGTCTGGCTCAGCCACGACACCGTCGTCGGGGCGCGACGTCATCATCGAGCCGAACGTATTCTTCGGCCCGGGCGTGACTGTCGCCGACAACGTCACCATCCGCGCCAACTGCCACATCGAGGGCGCGTCGATCGCTGCCGGGGCCATCATCGGTCCCTTCGCGCGGCTGCGTCCCGGCGCGGCGATCGGGCCGGATGCCCACATCGGCAATTTCGTGGAGATCAAGAACGCCGGCGTCGACGAGGGCGCCAAGGTCAATCACCTGTCCTATATCGGCGATGCCCACGTCGGCGCGCGCGCCAACGTCGGCGCCGGCACCATCACCTGCAACTACGACGGCTTCGACAAGCACCACACCGAGATCGGCGCCGGCGCGTTCATCGGCTCCAACAGCGCGCTGGTCGCGCCGGTTGCGATCGGCGAAGGCGCGTACGTCGCCTCCGGCAGCGTCATCACCCGCGACGTCGCGCCGGATGCGCTGGCCGTCGCGCGCGGCAAGCAGGTCGACAAGCCCGAATGGGCACGCGAGCTACCGGGAAATGAAGCAACGCAGCAGAAACGAGATCGCAACTGAAGCGCGGCTAAGCGTCTTCGCCGGCTGTGTCATTTAACGCGATCATCAGGAAGTGACGCTTCCGCCGCATGCCCGCGGCGAACCAGCTTGCTGATTTCCGCACATGCGGCGGACCGCGATAGGCCGGAGACGAGATCGGGAGCGAGGCATGTGCGGCATTGTTGGCATCCTTGGGCAGACGCCGGTCGCGCCGCTGCTCGTCGATGCGCTCAAGCGGCTGGAATATCGCGGCTACGACTCCGCCGGCGTGGCGACGCTGGAGGACGGGCATCTCGACCCGTCGCCGGGCCGAGGGCAAGCTGCGCAACCTCGAGGAGCGCCTCGCCCGCACGCCGCTCTCCGGCCACTCCGGCATCGGCCACACCCGCTGGGCGACCCACGGCGCGCCGACCGAGGTCAACGCCCATCCCCACGCGACGCGGCCGCGTCGCGCTCGTCCACAACGGCATCATCGAGAATTTCCGCGAGCTGAGGCGACGAACTCGAAGCCGACGGCGCGCGCTTCGAGACCGCAGACCGACACCGAGGTCGTCGCCCATCTCGATCACGCGCAATCTCGATCAGGGCATGGCGCCCGCCGACGCGGTGAAGGCAGCGCTCGATCGTCTGCGTCGGCGCCTTCGCGTCTGCCGTCTGTTCGACGGCGAGGACGATCTGATGATCGGCGCCCGCCGCGGCAGCCCACTCGCCATCGGCTACGGCGACGGCGAGATGTTCTTCGGCTCCGACGCGATCGCGCTGGCGCCGTTCACCGACCGCATCACCTATCTTGAGGATGGCGACTGGGCGGTCCTGACGCGCTAGGGCGTCGAGATCTTCGACGAGAGCGGCGCCGCGGTCGAGCGGCCGATGGCGCGCACTCGGCGCATCGAGCCTCCTGGTCGATCGCGGCAACCACCGCCACTTCATGGCGAAGGAGATCCACGAGCAGCCGGAGGTCGTCGGCCACACGCTCGCCCACTACCTCGATTTCGCCACCGGCCGCGTCGCCGTTGCCGGAGGACTTCACCGTCGATTTCGCCGGCCTCGACCGGCTGTCGATCACCGCGTGCGGCACGGCCTTCTACGCCGGCCTCGTCGCCAAATACTGGTTCGAGCGGTTCGCGCGGCTTGCCCGGTCGACATCGATATCGCGTCGGAGTTCCGCTACCGCGAGCAGCCGCTGACGCCAGAACGGCCTCGCCATCGTCATCTCGCAGTCGGGCGAGACCGCCGACACGCTGGCCTCGCTGCGCTACGCCAAGGCGCGAGGGCCAGAAGGTCGCGGCGATCGTCAACGTGCGCGAGTTCGACCATCGCGCGCGAAGCCGATTTCGTGCTGCCGACGCTCGCCGGCCCGGAGATCGGCGTCGCCTCGACCAAGGCGTTCACCTGCCAGCTTGTCGCGTGCTGGCGTCGCTCGCCGTTGCCGCGGGCAGGGCGCGCCGCGGCACGCTCTCGGCCGCCGACGAGGAGAAGCTGGTCGGCGGCGTTGAGCGAGGTGCCGCGCCTGATGAGCGAGGCGCTTGCGCCTGGAGCCGAAGATCGAGGCGCTGGCCCGCGACCTCGTCGCATGTCCACCACGTGCTCTATCTCGGCCGCGGCACCAGCTACGCGATCGCGCTGGAGGGCGCGCTGAAGCTCAAGGAAATCTCCTACATCCACGCCGAGGGCTACGCCGCCGGCGAACTGAAGCACGGGCCGATCGCCCTGATCGACGAGGACGATGCCGGTCGTCGTCATCGCGCCCTACGACCGCATCTTCGACAAGACCGTCTCCAACATGCAGGAGGTCGCCGCGCGCGGCGGCCGGATCATCCTGGTCACCGACGACAAAGGGGCGGGACGCGCGGCCATCGAGGCGCTGGAAACGTTGATCCTGCCGGAAATGCCCTCGACCGTGACGCCGATGGTCTATGCCCTTCCGGTGCAGCTGCTGGCCTACCATACTGCCGTCATTTTAGGCACCGACGTCGACCAGCCGCGGAATCTTGCGAAGTCGGTCACGGTCGAGTGAATCGGGTCGCGCCGGCCGCCAGAACTCTGCCATGATGGACGCAAGGCGGCGCAGAGGCGCAGGTGGCATCGCAGGATGAGTTCCACGGACGATCGACCGGGCGACGGCCACGGCGACCCGCCGCACCGGTTCGTCACTGGCAGCGGCGATGCACCGGCTGCGCAACTATTTCCTGACCGGCCTCATCATCGCGGCGCCGCTGTTCCTGACGGTCTACATCACGCTGGACTTTCGTCGAATGGATCGACGGCTGGGTGACGCCGTTCATTCCGGCGGCCTACCGGCCTGACACCTACCTGCCCTTCGCGGTGCCCGGCTTCGGCCTGGTCGTGGCGCTGGTCTTCATCACGCTGCTCGGCTTCCTCACCGCCAACTTCGTCGGCCGGCAGACCGATCCTGCTCGGCGAGTCGCTGCTCGACCGCATGCCGCTCGTCCGCAACCTCTATCGCGGGCTCAAGCAGATTTTCGAGACGGTGCTGTCGCGCCGGGCGAAGCGCGTTCCAGAAGGTCGCCCTGATCGAATATCCGCGGAAGGGCCTGTGGTCGCTGGTCTTCGTCGTCGGCCGAGGCGCAGCGGCGAGATCGACCATCGCATGGCGACGAGAACGACGTGAGCGTCTTCCTGCCGACCACGCCCAACCCGACATCGGGGTTCCTGCTGTTCGTCAAGCGCAGCGAGATGATCGTTCTCGACATGACCGTCGAGGAAGCCGCCAAGATGGTCATCTCCGCCGGTCTGGTGACGCCCGAGTTCACGCCGGAGAATGTCGCCGGGAGATGACGCGGCGAAGAGGTCAACTGAAGCGCGTTCAGCCCGCCCTCAGCAGCCTGATCGCCTCGTCCCGCCCGAACAGGTAGAGCAGCACCCGCAGCGCCTCGCCGCGTGGCGTCGGCGAGGTTCGGGTCGGTCTCGACCATCGAGGCGGGCGTCGTCGCGCGCGATCTCCATCAGCTCGGCATGGTGCTCGGCGCGGGCGATGCGGAAGCCCGGCGTGCCCGACTGGCGCGTGCCGAGAATCTCGCCGCCGCCGCGCAGCCTGCAGGTCCTCCTCGGCGATGCGGAAGCCGTCCTCGGTCTCGCGCATGATGGCAAGGCGCTCGCGGGCGATGGCGCCGAGCGGCGGCTTGTAGAGCAGCAGGCAGGTCGACGGCTTGTCGCCGCGCCCGACGCGGCCGCGCAACTGGTGAAGCTGGGCGAGGCCGAAGCGCTCGGCGTGCTCGATCACCATGATCGTCGCGTCGGGCACGTCGACGCCGACCTCGACCACGGTGGTCGCGACCAGCACGCGCGATGTCGCCGGCGAGGAAGCGCGCCATCACCGCGATCGCGCTCGGCCGCCTTCATGCGGCCGTGGACCAGGCCGACCGACCGGCCCGAGCGCCTCGGTCAGCGCGGCGTAGCGCTCCTCGGCGGCGGCGACATCGTCGAGCATCTCGGACTCCTCGACCAGCGGGCAGACCCAGTAGGCCTTGGCGCCGTCGGCGATGGCCGCGCGGATGCGCTCGACCACCTCGTCGAGCCGGTCGAGCGGCGACGACGCGCGTGTCGATCGGCTGGCGGCCGGCCGGCTTCTCGGTCAGGCGCGAGACGTCCATGTCGCCGTAGTAGGTGAGCACCAGCGTGCGCGGGATCGGGCGTCGCCGTCATCACCAGCACGTCGGTGGCGCCGCCCTTGGCGGTCAGCGCCAGGCGCTGGTGGACGCCGAAGCGGTGCTGCTCGTCGACGACGACCAGCGCGAGATCGTGGAATGCGACGCCGGCCTGGAACAGCGCGTGGGTGCCGATGAGCAGGTCGATCGAGCCGTCGGCGAGGCCGGCGAGGATCGCCTCGCGCTCGCGGCCCTTCTCGCGGCCGGTCAGGACCGCGATGCGGATGCCGGCCGCGTCGGCGAGCGGCGCGATGGTGCGGGCGTGCTGGCGGACGAGCAGTTCGGTCGGCGCCATCATCGCCGCCTGGCCGCCCGCCTCGATGACATTGGCGGCGGCGAGCAGCGCGACCACCGTCTTGCCCGAGCCGACGTCGCCCTGCAGCAGGCGGAGCATGCGCTCCGGCGCGGCGAGGTCGGCCTCGATATCGGCGAGCGCCGCCTGCTGGCTGGCGGTGAGCGTGAAGGGCAGGGCGGCGAGCAGCTTCGCGCGGAGCGCGTCCATCGCCCTTGCGCGCGCGGCCGGCGCTGCGCCGCTGGTGCTCGCGCATCAGCGCCAGCGCGAGCTGGTTGGCCAGCAGCTCGTCATAGGCGAGGCGTGCCGAGTGCGGCGCCGTCGGCTCGAGGTCGCGCGGCGGTCTCGGGGTGGTGCGCGTGGGCGAGCGCAGCGCGCGAACGCTCGGCCAGTCACGCTTCGCTGACCAGGCGCGGCATCGAGCCATTCCGGCAGCGGCGGCACGTCGGCGACCGCCTCGCCGATGGCGCGGGCGAGCGTCTTGCGGGCGAGCCCGGCGGTCATCGGATAGACCGGCTCGATCAGCGGCAGCGCTGCGAAATCGGCCTCGGCGACGATGTGGTCCGGGTGGACCATGGTCGGCCGGCCGTTGAACCACTCGACGCGGCCGCTGACGTAGCGCGTCGCGCCGACCGGCAGCGTCTTTTCCAGCCAGTCGCCGTTGGCGTGGAAGAAGGTGAGCGCGATCTCGCCGGTGTCGTCGTGGGCGAAGACGCGGTAGGGAATGCGGCGGTTGCCGCGCGGCGGCTTCTGGTGGCGGTCGATCGCGCACCTTCAGCGTGACGATGGCGCCTTCCGGCGCCAGCGCGATGCCCGGCTGGTTGCTGCGGTCGATGATCGCCGACCGGCAGGTGGAACAGGAGATCGACGACCCGCGGCGCGTCCTCCTCGTCCGGCCCGCCGACCAGCCGGCGCGAGCGCTACGCCGAGCTTCGGCCCGATGCCGGCGAGGCTGGTGACCGGACGGAAGAGGGGGTTGAGGATGTCGGGCCGCATGGGCTGCGTCTAGCACAGTCCGGAAGCGATCTCATGCCCGTGCGGCACATGGACGCCCTGACAAGACCCGCCGCGCTCGCTATATCGTCCGCCGCGAGCGACGGGCCGGATCCGGCCCGGCGCCGATCGGCTATTGGAGAAAGCGGTTATGAACGACGGCGACGGTCACGGGGACGAGCGCGCGCCATGCGCCGGCGCCGGCTGAAATTCCGCGTCTGGCATCGCGGGATGCGCGAGGTCGACCTGCTCCTCGGCCGTTTCGCCGATGCCCATCTCGACGGCATGGACGAGACCGCGACCTCGCCGATTTCGAGGCGCTGCTCGACGTGCCCGACCAGGAGCTTCTCGCCTGGGTGCTCGGCGGGGAGCCGGTCCCGAGCGACCGCGATACGCCGTTCCTCCGCCGCCTGCTCGCCTTCCAGGACCGGAGCTGACCATGGACCAGAAGACGCCCGCGCTGCCGAGATCAACCGCCGCCTGACCGCGCTCGCTCAAGCGCCGCGGCGAGGCGACGCTTGCCGCGGTCCCGGACGGCATGGCCGGCAAGGTGCTCGCGCGACCTCGTCGCGCGCCACCGGCGCGCCGGCCTGCTTTCGTCGCCCGCGACGGCCAGCGCCTGGCCGAGGTCGAGCGCGCGCTCGCGCTTCTTCGCGCCGGAGATCGACGTGGTCGAATTCCCTGCCTGGGACTGCCTGCCCTACGACCGCGTCTCGCCGCACGCCGGCCATCGTCGCGCGGCGCATGGCGACGCTGTCGCGGCTGGCGCAGCCGTCGGAACGGCCGACCGTCGTGCTGACCACTGTCAACGCCGCGCTCCAGCGCGTGCCGGCACGGCGCCGTCGTGGCGCGCGGCTCCCTGTCGGCGACGGCCGGCAGCCGGATCGCCATGGACGACCTGGTGCGCTGGCTCGAGGACAACGGCTTCCTGCGCACCGCGACCGTGCGCGAGCCTGGCGAATACGCCGTGCGCGGCGGCATCCTCGATCTCTTCGCCGCCGGCACCGAGGAGCCGGTGCGCCTCGATTTCTTCGGCGACACGCTGGAATCGATCCGCACCTTCGATCCCGACACCCAGCGCACCACTGCGACCGCACGGACGCGCATCGACCTGTCGCCGGTGAGCGAGATGGTGCTGACGCCGGAGACGATCGCCCGCTTCCGCGAGCGCTACGTCGCCGCTGTTCGGCGCCGCCGACCGCGACGACCTGCTCTACCACGCGGTCAGCGAGGGCCGGCGCGCATGTCGGCATGGAGCACTGGCTGCCGCTTTCGTCGACGAGACTGGAGACGCTGTTCGACTATGTCGGCGAGGCGCCGGTGGTCTTCGACCACCTGGCCGACGAGGCGGTCGGCGAGCGGCTCGACCAGATCGCCGACCACTACGAGGCGCGCCAGCGGCGCTGGAGTCCGGCGACGCCGGCGGCGGCGCGCCCTACAAGCCGCTGCCGCCCGACCGGCTCTATCTCGACCAAGCGCGAGTGGAACGAGCGGCGTGCGCGAGCGGCCGGCCGCGCGCCTGTCGCCGTTCGCCCAGCCGGAAGCGCGCCGACGGTCGTCGACATCGGCGGCCGCGCCGGCCGCAACTTCGCCGCCGAGCGCAACGCCGAGGACGTCAACGTCTTCGACGCGGTCGATCGACCACATCGGCGCGCTCAGAAGGCTGGCAAGCGCGTCGTCGTCGCCTGCTGGAGCGAAGGCTCCCGCGACCGCATGGGGCAGGTGCTGGTCGATCACGGCCTGACGCGCCTGAAGCCGGTCGCCGACTGGCGCGAGGCCGAAGCCTCGCCCGCCGACATGACGGCGCTCGCCGTGCTCGGCATCGAAGCCGGCTTCGAGACCGCGACGCTCGCCGTCATCGGCGAGCAGGACATCCTCGGCGACCGCCTGGTGCGGCCGCACGCCAAGCGCCGCGCCCGCCGACTTCCTCACCGACGTCACCGGCCTCGCCGAGGGCGACCTCGTCGTCCACGTCGACCACGGCATCGGCCGCTTCATCGGCCTGAAGACCATCGAGGCGGCCGGCGCGCCGCACGATTGCCTCGAGATCCTCTACGCCGGCAACGACCGCGTCTACCTGCCGGTCGAGAACATCGAGCTCCTGTCGCGCTACGGCTCGGAGGACGCCGACGTGCCGCTCGACAAGCTCGGCGGCGTCGCCTGGCAGGCGCGCAAGGCGCGGCTGAAGAAGCGCATCCGCGACATGGCGGAGGCGCTGATCAAGGTCGCCGCGGCGCGCGCCATGCGCACGGCGCCGGTGATGACCCCGCCCGAGGGCTCTACGACGAGTTCGCGGCGCGCTTCCCCTACGAGGAGACCGAGGACCAGCAGACCGCCATCGACGCCGTGCTGACGATCTTGCCGCCGGCACGCCGATGGACCGGCTGATCTGCGGCGACGTCGGCTTCGGCAAGACCGAGGTGGCGCTGCGCGCCGCCTTCGTCGCGGCCATGGCCGGCAAGCAGGTCGCGGTGGTCGTGCCGACGACGCTGCTCGCCCGCCAGCACTTCAAGACGTTCAGCGAGCGCTTCGCCGGGCTGCCGGTGCGCGTCGCCCAGGCGTCGCGGCTGGTCGGCGCGAAGGAACTGGCGGCGGTCAAGGCCGGCATCGCCGACGGCAGCGTCGACATCGTCGTCGGCACCCACGCGCTGCTCGGCAAGGCGATCGCGTTCCGCGATCTCGGCCTGCTGATCGTCGACGAGGAGCAGCATTTCGGCGTCAAGCACAAGGAGCGGCTGAAGGAGCTGAAGGCCGACGTCCACGTGCTGACGCTGTCGGCGACGCCGATCCCGCGCACGCTGCAACTGGCGCTGACCGGCGTGCGCGAACTGTCGCTGATCACCACGCCGCCCATCGACCGGCTGGCGGTGCGCACCTTCATCTCGCCGTTCGATCCGCTGGTCGTGCGCGAGGCGCTGCTGCGCGAGCGCTATCGCGGCGGCCAGAGCTTCTACGTCTGCCCGCGCATCACCGACCTCGCCGAGCGCCACGCCTTCCTCAGCGAGACGGTGCCGGAGGTGAAGGTCGCTGTCGCCCACGGCCAGATGGCGCGGGCGAGCTCGAAGACATCATGACCGCCTTCTACGACGGCGCCTACGACGTGCTGCTGTCGACGTCGATCGTCGAATCCGGTCTCGACATCCCGACCGCCAACACGCTGATCGTCCACCGCGCCGATATGTTCGGCCTCGCGCAGCTCTACCAGCTGCGCGGCCGGGTCGGCCGCTCGAAGCAGCGCGCCTACGCGCTCTTCACCGTGCCGGCCGACCGGACGCTGACCGCGACGGCGGAACAGCGGCTGAAGGTGCTGCAATCGCTCGACACCCTCGGCGCCGGCTTCCAGCTCGCCAGCCACGATCTCGACATTCGCGGCGCCGGCAACCTGCTCGGCGAGGAGCAGTCCGGCCATATCCGCGAGGTCGGCTACGAGCTCTACCAGCAGATGCTGGAGGAGGCGGTCGCCTCGCTGAAGGCCGGCGGCGAGGCGGCAGAGGAGGGCCGCTGGTCGCCGCAGATCACCATCGGCATGGCGGTGATGATCCCGGAGACCTACGTCGCCGACCTGCAGCTTCGGCTGAACCTCTACAAGCGGCTCGCCGATCTCGACGACCAGCAGGCGATCGACGCCTTCGGCGCCGAGCTGATCGACCGCTTCGGCCCGTTGCCCGAAGAGGTCGAGCACCTGCTCGAGATCGTCGCCATCAAGGCGCTCTGCCGCCGGGCCAACGTCGAGAAGGTCGATGTCGGCCCGAAGGGCGCCGTGATCGGCTTCCGCGACAATATCTTCGCCAACCCCGCCGGGCTCATGGGCTGGATCGGCGAGCAGGGGTCGCTGGCCCGTGTCCGCCCCGACCAGAAGGTCGTGCTCATGCGCGACTGGGCCGACATCGGCGGCCGCCTCAAGGGGACCGAGAGCGTCGTCGCCGCCCTCGCCAGATTGGCGGCGGACGGCGAGAAACGCGCCGCCTGAGCCGTTCGGAACGGCCCATTACCAAGAATGTCCGGGCATTATGCAAACCCATCTTAACGAAGTTGTCCGATGGTGCGGCCCATGGAAGCTGCACGATCCGAAGGTGGGGCGAAACCGTTCCGCTTCAGACACAGCGAGGCATTGCTTCGCAGCATGCTTGAAAATGCCGCCGTGGCGACCTTCCTTGCCGCGCCCGACGGTCGTCTGCTCTACGCCAACCGGGCATTCTACGATCTCCTGGGCTACGACGAGACCGATCCGGTCGGTATCGGCATCGACGAGATTGTCCATCCGCACGACGCAGCGCTGGCGCGCGAGCAGGTCCGGAGCATGGCTGCCGGAAAAGTCGACCGCTACCAGGGCGAACGCCGCTATGTGAGAAAGGACGGCCGCTCGGTCTGGGTACTGGTTTCGGCATCTGCGTTGCGCGACGAGAAGACCGGCGAACGCCGCTACACCCTCGTCCAGGCAATCAGCATCGACAAGGAGAAGAAAGCGGAGGCCGCCCTTGCCGAGAGCGAGAGTCGCTGGAACTTCGCGCTGGAAAGCGCCGGCCAGGGTGTGTGGGATCACAACCTGAACCGCAAGACCGTGTTCTACTCGCGCATGTGGCGCCTGATGCGCGGATTCGAGCCCGACGAAGAGGTGGATGGCAGTCTCGACGTGTGGATTCAGCGGGTTCACCCCGACGACCGCGAGCGGATATTGGCGATCGTGCGCCGCCAGGATTCCGGTGAACTGCACTACAACGAGTTCGAATATCGCGAGCAGCGCCGCGACGGCCAGTGGATCTGGATCCTCAGCCGCGGCAAGCCGGTCGCCTGGAACCCCGACGGAACGCCGGCGCGTATTCTCGGCACCGACACCGACATCACCGCCCTCAAGCGGGTCGAATCGCAGCTCGCGCTCGAGAAGGAACGCCTCAAGGTGACGCTCGAGGCGATCGCCGATGGCGTCATCTCGACCGATGCCGCCGGACTGGTGACGTTCATGAACCCGGCCGCCGAGCAACTGACCGGTTGGCGGTCGGCGGAAGCGCTCGGTGCGCCGATCGAGGACGTCTTTGCCGTGCTGGATGAAGCCACAGGCCAACCGGGCGCCAGCCCGGTGCGTGAATGCCTCAAGAGCGGACGGCTCTATGTCGTTGACACCGACGCCGTGCTCGCCAGCCGCGACGGGCGGCGTCGCGATTTACGCAATTCGGCCGCGCCCGTGCGCACGCCGCACGGAGAGCTTATCGGCGCGGTGCTTGTTTTCCAGGACGTGACCCACAGCCGGGCTCTGCAACGCGAGCTCGCCCATACCGCGATGCACGACAGCCTGACCGGCCTGCCGAACCGGGCGAGCTTCGAGCAGGCTCTCCGGGACGTGATCGAACAGGCGCATCGCGAGATGCGCGAGCATGCGCTGTGCTTTGTCGACATCGACCGCTTCAAGGCGGTCAACGACAGCGCCGGCCATGGCGCCGGCGACGCGCTGCTGCAAGAGATTGCCGGCACGATCAAGGGGGCCTGCCGCGCGGACGACCTGGCCGCCCGCATCGGCGGCGACGAGTTCGCATTGCTGCTCCCGGATTGCTCGGTGGCAGGTGCCGAACGCGTGGCGCAGAAGGTCATCGCCGCCATTGCCGCCATTCGCTTCACATGGGGCGGCGCCACCTACGAGGTTGGCGCCAGTGTCGGCGTGACCGCCATCGACGCCAAGGCGAAAGGCCCGGCCGAACTGATGAGCCAGGCGGATGCCGCCTGTTACGTCGCCAAGGCCCGTGGCCGCAATTGCGTGGCGATCTACGACGAAAAGACGTCCGGGCTGACGCAGCTCAGGCAGAGCGCCTGAACCCCTGAGTCAGGCCACCGCCTGCTCCGCCGCAGCCTGCTCGATTGCCTGGACGAGAACCTCCGGCGGGTGGGCGCCGGTCACTGCCAGGCGCCGATCGACGATGAAGCACGGCACGCCGGTGACACCGATCCGGTAGGCATTCTCGATCTCGCCGACGATAAGGTCGCGATCGTCTTCGCCGGCGAGCCGCTCGGCGATCTTGCCTGACGCCAGTCCGACATCGCCCGCCAGTTCCGCCAGCACCTCGGCGTCGCCGACATCCAGCCCTTCGCTGAAATAGGCGGCAAACAGGCGCTCGACCATGTCCTCTTGCGCGCCTTCCGCAGCCGACCAATGGATCAGGCGGTGGGCGTCGACGGTATTCGGCGAGCGCGTGATGCGATCGAAACGATATTCGATGCCTTCCTCCTTGCCGCGCTCGGCAAGATGGCGGTGACTGTCCTCCACCGCTTCCACGGCGCCGAACTTGGCCGCCAGGTATTCATTGCGGTCGATGCCGGCCGGCGGGATCGTCGGGTCGAGGCGGAAGGGCCGCCAGCGGACGACGATGTTGTATTCGGGCACCAGCGAGATCGCCCGGGCCAATCGGCGCTTGCCGAGATAGCACCACGGGCACACGACGTCGGAGACGACGTCTATGGTCAGTGTTTTCTCGTCCATGCGCGCAACATAGGTCGTCGGTTGTGGATTGCCAGCGCGGCGCAGCTCAGCTGCCCGGTTTTCGCCACCACGTCGGCAGGGCATAGCCGAACAGCGCCGCCTGTTCCGGGTGTTCGATATACGACCAGCGGGCGATCCACTGGTCGGGCAGGTAGAACAGCGGCGTCACGTAGTAGCCGGAGATCAGCACGCGATCGAGCGCGCGGACCGCGGCAACGAAATCCTCGCGCGTCCGCGCGGCCAGCATCGCCGCGATCATCGCGTCGATGGCAGGTTGCTTGGCCCCGGCATAGTTGAAGGAACTCGGCCGATCGGCGGCGGCCTGGCTCCAGCGCCCAAGCTGTTCGTTGCCCGGCGACAGCGAGGCGCCCCAGCTGCGGCGCACCATGTCGTAGTCGAACTGCTGCAAACGCGGCTGGAACTGCGCGTCCTCGACGGCGCGAACCGTCGCCTTGACGCCGATGCGCTCCAGCACGCGCTGATACGCCAAGGCCAGCCGCTCGTCCTCCTTGTTGACAACGAGGATCTCGAAGGCGAGCGGAGCCCCGGTCTTGGTATTGACCAGCTGGTTGTCGCGCAGCTCGTAGCCCGCCGCCTGCAACTCGCTCAGCACCTCGCGCAGAACCGCGCGTCCGCCATCCGGCCCACCGGCCGAAACCGGCTTGTAGGTGCCGTCCATCACGTCGTCGTCGACGACGCCGGGGAAGGGGGCGAGCAGCGCCTTTTCCTTGTCGCTCGCCGGTTGGCCGACCGACGACAGGCCGGAATCGTTGAAATAGCCGGCGGCGCGCACGAAGGCGCCATAGTAGAGGTTCTCGTTGATCCAGTCGAAATCGAGGAGCTTGGCGAGTGCCTTGCGCACGCGCTTGTCGGCGAAGACCGGCCGGCGCGTATTGAAGACGAAGCCGGACATGCCCTTCGGCGTCCCCGTCTTGAAGGTCTCCTTGACGACCTTGCCGTCCTTGGCGGCGGGGAAGTCATAGGCAGTCCGCCATTGCGACGGATCGCCCTCCGGATTGATGTCGTAGAGGCCCTTCTTGAACGCTTCGAACATGGTGTTGGCGTCGCGGTAGTACTCGATGCGGATCTCGTCGTAGTTGTCGATCCCGCGCTTGATTGGCAGGTCCTTGCCCCAATAGTCCGGGTTGCGCTTGTAGACGATGTAGTTGGGCGCGCTGATCTGGCTGGGAATGTAGGGGCCGGTGCCGATGATCGGCGTCAGCGTGGATTTGTCGAAGGTCTCCGGGTCGATCGCGTGCTTGGGCAGGACCGGCATCAGCCCGAGAATAAGGGGCAGTTCGCGGTCGTTGGCGCCTTCCAGGTTGAAGCGAACACCGCGTTCGCCGACGCGCTCGACGCTGGAAATCTTGGAGTAGTAGGCCTTGTAGTTCGGCCGGCCCTTGTCGCGCAGGATCTCCATCGAGAAGATGACGTCATCGACGGTGACAGGAACCCCGTCCGAGAATTTGGCCTTGGGGTTGAGGGTGAACTCGACCCACGAGCGGTCGGGCGGCGTCTCCACCGTCTCGGCGATCAGGCCGTAGAGCGTGAAGGGTTCGTCGGCGCTGCGTTCCAGCAGAGACTCGAAGACCAGCTTGCCGAACACCGGATCCGACAGGCCGCGCGCCGAAGTGAAGCCGCCCTGAACGATCATCGGATTGAGACTGTCGAAGGTGCCCACCACGCCGTAGGTGATCTTGCCGCCCCTGGGAGCGTCCGGATTGGCGTAGGGCAGGTGGTCGAAGTTCGCCGGCAGCGCCGGATCGCCGATCATGGCGATCCCGTGCATCGGCTGCGCGGCCGCGATCTGCGGCGTCAGCCCGAGGCCAAGCGTGGCGGCGATGGCTGCGGCAATCGGGCGCTTCAGGGAAATCGACAGGATGATGGCTGACATGAGCGTGGCCTCTGGTATCGGATCGGGCGGTCACGTGGATTCGGGCAGTTTGTCCGCCAAGGCTAGCATATTTGCCGAGCGCTCCCGACAGTGCGCCCACGGCCGGATGACGGTCGCGAAATTGGACCGCAAATTGCTGGAATTCGGGGCGCAGGCGGGCTAAGGATGGCGCCCGCCGGGCCACCGTCTTGCCGCATTTGACGGCCATCCAGCCGGGCACGTTGTGCAGTTCGCCGGGCCCCCGAAGCCCAAGGACAAACGAAACCCGGAACCTGAGTGGGGACACTGATGTCGCATCGGACGATCCAATTCTTCAAGCACGTCCCGCACGCCGTCGCCGCGGCAATGATACTCTCCGGAGCATCGGGCGCGGCCCTTGCGCAGAGCGCGCCGGCCACCGGTGATGTGGCCCAATGGGTCAAGCAGTGCAATCCGCAACAGCCGGATATCTGCAACATCAGCAAGGACTACGTCTCGGCGAACCTCCCCGGTCCGCTTGCCACGTTCATCGTTCAGACGACAGCCGATCCGAAGAAATTCCAGATCGGCCTGCAAGTGCCGCTCGGCTTCGTTTTCCCGCCGGGCATCCCGATCAGCGTTGACGGCGAAAAGAAAGCCACCGGCCAGTACGTTATCTGCCTGCCGCCGCCGCAGGGGCAGTCGGTCTTGTGCCTGGCGCAAGCGCCCGTGACGGACGACTTCATTGCTGCCCTCAAGAAAGGCTCGAAGCTCGAGCTGACGCTGACCGACGGCAGCAACAAGGCCGTTCCGCTCAACTTCTCTTTGGCCGGCTTCTCCAAATCCTTCGACGGACCCGATCAGGGCGAAGCGGCGCTTGCCAAGCAGCGCGCCGAGAATGCGCAGCTGTTCCAGAAGATGATGGATCAGAAGAAGCAGGAGCTGATCGACGCGCAGCGCAAGCAGAAATAGTCGCGACGCCGTCGTTTGAATTGGGAGGCGCGGGCTGCCGGCTCGCGCCTTCTTGATTCAGTGGAGGTCGTCGCGGTCGCGGGCGACGTAGACATCGCCTTCGCGCTTGCGGAAGAACTCGCTGATCTGCGGATGGCGCAGCGGTTCGCCCGAATCGTCCGGCAGCAGGTTCTGCTCCGACACGTAGGCGACGTACTCGCTCTCGGCGTTCTCGGCGAGCAGATGGTAGTACGGCTGGTCCTTCACCGGCCGCACGTCCTCCGGGATCGCCAGCCACCACTCCTCGGTATTGTCGAAGACCGGATCGACGTCGAAGACCACGCCCCGGAACGGAAAGATCCGGTGGCGGACGATCTGGCCGATGGCGAACTTGGCCGAGCGTGTCCTGTTCATCATGGTCCTGCTCCAGCCCGGTTGTTGGGCCTCCCACCGCCTAAACACATCGCGGCGGCCGTCTTGTCAAATCCGTGCCGGGGCCGGTCGGACCGCGAGATTGACCGCTGTGGGCGAAACCGATACCCAGCCAAAACGGGCGCAGCGGCCGAGTCCCGGACGTCCACCGTCTCGCCGCAGGGGAGCGCGTCGATGTCGCGGCGGTCATGAGCGAGATATTCCGGCTCATCTTCCCGTTCTTCGGGGTGCTTTTTCTGGGATATGGCGCCGGCCGTTGGCGACGGATCGACGAAACGGCGCTGGGCGCGCTGAATTTCTTCGTGACCTATTTGGCGATGCCTGCGCTCTTCTTCCGGCTGGTGGCCGCGTCGCCGCTTTCTGCCGGGGATGGCTGGCCTTTCGTCCTCACGACAACGTTTTCGACCTATTGCGCCTTCGCCATCGCCTTTTCGGTGGGCGCGATGGTCAATGGCGGGCAGATCCCGGAGGCGACGATCCAAGGACTTGCTGGCTCGCATGCCAACATCGCCATGATGGCGCCGGCACTGGTGCTGGCCGCGTTCGGGGCGCCGGCGGCGTTGCCGATGGCGCTGGTCTTCACCTTCGATAACGTCCTGGTATGCGCCACCGTGCCATTGATGATGACTCTCGGCGGCACGGTGCGGGTTGAGCCGTCCAGGCTCGCGCTGCAGATCGCGCGCGGAGCATTCCTCCATCCCCTTGTGCTGGCGACGATCCTTGGCCTGATCGCCGCGTCCACGGGGTTGAACCTGCCGGCGCCGGTCGATGCGCTGCTGAGCATGCTCGGCGCCGCCGCGCCGCCTGCGGCCCTGTTCGCCGTCGGCATTGGCCTGGCAGGCCGCGCCCTGGCAAGGCTGCCGGTCGAGTTGCCGGTGTTGATCGGCATCAAGCTCGTGGTGCACCCGGCGATCGTTTACCTGCTGCTGAGCTGGGTCGGTGACTTCGATCCGGTCTGGGTTCACACCGCGACCCTGATGGCGGCGTTGCCGCCGGCAAGCGGTCTCGTCGCCTATGCCCGCGAGTACAAGACCTATGTCGAGCGCGCTTCGGCTGCGGTGCTGGCCGGCACCATCATCTCGATCGCCACGGTGACGGTCGTGGTGATCCTGCTGGTCAGGGACCTGTTGCCGATCGACCCGTTCCGCTGAGCGCAACGCCCTGGCGCATCGCCATGCGGCGGAGCGGCGGCAGGCGATCGAGCAGGAACAGGCCGGCGCCGCGAAGCGCCTGAACCGGCAGCAAATCCGAGAGCAGCGTGCGGTTGAGGGCATCGACGGCCGCGGTGCGGCCGAGCACGTCGCCGCGACGGGCGCGGTCATAGGCGGCGAGCGCCTGCGGCCGGCCGGGATCGGCGGCCGGATCGGCGAGAACGTCGCCGAGGGCGGCGACGTCGCGATAGCCGAGATTGAGGCCCTGCGCGCCAATCGGCGGGAAAAGGTGCGCCGCCTCGCCGGCCAGCATCGCCCGGCTGGCGGCGAACCGGCGCGCGGTCATGCCCGACAGCGGGAACATCTGGCGCCTGCCGTCGATGGTCACCTCGCCAAGGATCGACGCCGAGCGCGCCTCGATCTCAAGGGCAAGCTCCGGCTCGGTCAGCTTCAAGCGCCGCTCCGTTTCGGCCGGGCGATCCACCCAGACCAGGCTCGAGCGGTTGCTGCCGGGCAGCGGCACCAGCGTGCAGGGCCCGGCCTCGGTGTGAAACTCGGTCGATGTGTCGTGATGCGGCAGCGTATGGCGAAGGTTGCAGACCAATGCCGCCTGGTCGTAGCGCCAGTCGTCGGTGGCGATGCCGGCGCCCTCACGGACCTTCGAGCGGCGGCCATCGGCGGCGACTGCCAGCCGTGCGGCGAAGGTCCGGCCGGTTGTCAGGGTGAGCGCGATGGCGTCGTCGGAAGCGGCGACCTCCTCGACGAAGGCGTCGATGCGCGCGATCCCGCGCGTCGCCAGCGCCGCCTCCAGCGCCGCCACCAGGGCGGCATTGGGCAGGTTGTGGCCGAAGGCGTCGAGCCCGATCTCGCCGGCGTCGAAGGCGACTTCCGGCGCGCGGATCAGGCGATGGGTGCCGTCGACAATGCGCATCGTCCTGAGCGGCGCCGCTTCGCCGGCAAGCCCGGACCAGACGCCGAGGCGGTCGAGCAGGGCGACCGAGCCGGCAAGAAGGGCGGAGGTGCGCTGGTCGGCGGGCGGGTTTTGCGGCGCGATCAGCGCGACGCTGTGTCCGGCATCGGCGAGCAGGAGGGCGGCCGCCAGGCCAACCGGCCCCGCGCCGACGACGGCGATTGAGGTATCGGGGGCAGCGTGTCCGGTCGTCATGCAGCCTTTGCGTCGACCGCGACGCGCAGCGGCCGCTGGGCCACCGCCTCCGTCGTCAGTCCCGCGATCCATGATCCGAGGAGCATGGCCGCAACAAAGAGGATGACGCCGCCGGGCGCAAGGCCCAGATCGACGATGGCCGGGCCCGGGCAGAACCCGGCGATGCCCCAGCCGGCGCCGAACAGCACCGCGCCGCCGATCAGCGGTCCGTCGAGCCGGGTCTTGTCCGGCCGCACGAAGGCGGGCGCCGCCACCGGCCGCCGGAGCAGCCGGTCGATGCGGAAGCCGACGAGGAAGACCAGCACGCCGCCGCCCATGACGAAGGCGAGGCTGGGGTCCCAGCCGCCCGAAGGAATGGCGGCGACGTCGAGGAAGTCCTTGATCTTCTCGGGATCGATCATGCGCGCCAGCGCGAGGCCGATGCCGAAGACGATGCCGCTGACGAGGGCCGCGGCGAGGCCAAGGGCGTTTCTGTTCATCAGAGCACGTGCCTCACGATGAAGACGGTCAGCGCTGGCGCTGGCCATGAAGGTGCCGACCGCGACGAAGGAACGTAGCGACAGGCGCGACAGGCCGCAGATGCCGTGGCCGGATGTGCAGCCGTTGCTGAGCGCGCGTGCCGACGCCGACCAGCAGGCCGGCGGCGACCAGCCAGACCGGCGCCGAGGCCGATCTCGGGCAGCGTGGTCGGCAACTCGGCAAACAGCCGCGGCCCATAGACGAAGCCGAGCCAGCCGCCGATCGGCAGGCCGACCAGGAACAGGACACGCCAGAGCTCGTCGCCGCGGCGGATCGGAAAGGCGTTGCCCGCGATCGTCGAAATGCCCGCGAGCCTGCCGTTGAAGACCCACAGGATGGTGGTGGCGAGCCCGATGAGGACGCCGCCGATCGTCGCGGTGAGCGGGGTAAAATGTTCCATACTCATGATCCCAGATGAATTTCAGCGAAAAGTAGGAGTCCCCAGCACGGCCGACCAAGGAATGCCAATCCAAGTTTCGCGGCCTGCCGGGGCATGCCTTGCCACCCGCCGCGGGATCGGCCAAGCATGAGCCGGTCCGGCGGCGGCCGCCGGCGGCGAGGGCAGTCAGCGGCAAATGACCAACAATCTCAGCGTCTGGGCGGTGCACGTGCTGACCGCGAGCGGCGCGGCGATCGCGCTGGTGGCGGCCGTCGCCGCCGGCAACGGCGCCTGGCAGATCGTCTTCCTGCTGCCTCGGCATCGCGCATGATCGTCGACGGCATCGACGGGCCGATCGCCCGCAAGCTGGGCGTCACCGAACGCGCTGCCGTGGTTCGACGGCGGCGACGCTCGACCTCGTCGTCGACTACACGACCTATGTGCTCATCCCGGCGCTGGTGCTGGCGATGAGCGACCTGCTCACGCGAGCCCTTCGCGCACCGCCGCCGGCATCGTCATCGCCGTCGTCGGCGCGCTCTATTTCGCCGACACGCGCATGAAGACGCCGGACCAGTCGTTCCGCGGCTTCCCGGCGGTGTGGAACGTCGTCGTCTACCAGCTGATGATCTACAAGCTGCCCGAGCCGGTGACGCTGCTGATCGTCGCCGCGTTCGCCGTGCTCACCTTCCTGCCGGTCGAGTTCGTGCATCCCGCTGCGGGTCGAAGCCGCTTCCGGCCGCTGACCTTCGCCATGGCGGTCGCCTGGGGAATCCTTGCCGTCCTCGCGCTGATCGCCGAACCTCAATCCCGGCCCGCTGGTGCTGACGCTGTTCGCCCTCGTCAATCTCTATTTCGCGTTCATCGGCGTGTTCCTGCAGATCACGCGCGACCGCGCGACCCTGACGGACGGACCCGGCGCCATGTCGCTCTTCGACTGGATCGCCGATCCCGCAATCCTCGCCAGCCTCGTGACGCTCACGGTCATGGAGATCGTGCTCGGCATCGACAACATCATCTTCATCTCGGTGATCGTCGGCCGCCTGCCGGAGCCGCAGGCGAAGCGGGCGCGCCAGATCGGCCTGGCGCTCGCGCTGGTCTTCCGCATCGTCCTGCTGCTCGGCGCTGTTCTGGCTGATCCACCTGACGACAGCCGCTGTTCGCCCTTGCCGGGCACGCCTTCTCGTGGCGCGACCTGGTGCTGCTCGCCGGCGGCCTGTTCCTGCTGGTCAAGGCGACCGGCGAGATCCACAAGGACGTCGAGGGCGGCGAGGAAGAGCATGGCGTCGCCGCCGCGGCCGGCGCCGGGCTTCGGCACGGTCGTGGCGCAGATCGTCGCTCATCGACATGGTGTTCTCGGTCGACTCGATCGTCACCGCCATCGGCATGGCCGAGTATGTCGAGCGTCATGGTCGCCGCGGTCATCATCGCGGTCGCGCGTGATGTACGTCGCGTCCGGCGCGATCGCCGGCTTCATCAGCCGCCACCCGACAACGCGCATGCTGGCGCTGGCCTTCCTGCTGATGATCGGCGCCGCCCTGATCGCCGACGGCATCGGCTTCCACATCCCGCGCGGCTACCTCTACGCGGCCATGGCCTTCTCGGCGGGCGTGGAGGGTCTCAACGTCGTCGCCCGGCGCAACCGGACCAGAAACCCAAGCCGTGAGCATCCCGGACGCCTCAGGATCGCCGGCGCTGTCTCCGCCGGCGTGGATCACGCCGCGCCGCCTGATCATGGCGATGTTCTTCGTGCAGGCCGTGTCGCTGAGTAGCTGGTTCCCGCGCATTCCCGACGTTCAGGCGAAGCTCGGCCTCAGCCCGCGGCACGCTCGCGGTCTGCCTGGTCGGCATGTCGCTGGGGAGTTTCACCGTCACGCTCTTCAGCGGGCCGCTGATCGCCCGCTTCTCGCCGCGGCGGATAATGCAGGTCGGCTTGTGTATCTTCTATGTCGTGCTGATCGGGCCCGGACTGGCGTGGAACGCGCCGTCGCTGCTGGTCACGCTGGCGCTGATGGGCTCCAGCTACGTCACCGCCGACGTGGCCATGAACGTCGAGGCGGCGCGCATTCAGGAGGCCACCGGTCGGCGTATCGTGAGCACCTGCCACGGTCTGTGGAGCGCCGGTTCGGTCCTCGGCTCCGTGATCGGTGGGCAATTCGCCGAAGCCGCGGTGCCGACATGGCTGCACCTGTTGCTGATGAGCATCGTCGCCTTGCCGCTCGCCCTGTGGCTGGTGCGTGCCCTGCCCGTGTTCAGGCCCGCGCCGGACGAGGGACGCCGGCCGATCTTTGCGGTGCCGACATTGGCGCTGCTCGGTCTGTGCATCTACGCCTTCGGCGCCACCCTGGGCGAGCTGACGACGCGCAACTGGGGCGCCGTCTACCTGCGCGACGTGATCGGCGCGTCCCCGGCCACGACCGGCATTGCTCTCGGGCTGTTCGCGATGATGATGGCCGCCGGCCGGCTTTCCGGCGACCGTCTGGCAGACCGCTTCGGTCCGGTGGCGGTCGGTCGCTTCTGCTCCGCCATGGCTGTCGCCGGCGTGCTCTTGCTCGTGCTGTCGAACAGCGGACCGGCGGCCCTGGTGGCTTTCGCGGCCATCGGCCTCGGGGTATCGGTCGGCTTCCCCCTCTCGATCAGCGCCGCGGCGGCGCGGGGCGACCGCCCGCCTGCGATCAATGTGGCGTCGCTGGCGCTGATCGCTTATAGCGGCTCACTGGTCGGTCCGCCGCTGGTTGGTTTCGTGGCGGACAACGCCGGCCTGCGCGTCGGCATGGCAGCACTGTTGCCGCTGCTCATCCTGAGCGGCCTGTTTGCAGGCGAGCTCGGGCCGCGCACACCGGCGGCGCAAACCGACAAGAAGGAAGAGGAGGGAATCCCGTAATGCCGCATGCGATCAGGGTCGAGAAGAACGGCGGACCGGAAGTCATGCAGTGGGTCGAGGTGCCGCTGCCCGAGCCCGGCGCCGGGCAGGTGCGCGTCCGTCACACCGCGATCGGCGTCAATTTCGTCGACGTCTACAACCGCGCCGGCGTCTACAAACCCCCGCAAATGCCCTACACGCCCGGGGCCGAGGCGGCCGGGGTGGTCGATGCCGTCGGTGAGGGCGTGAGCCTGTTCAAGGTCGGCGACCGCGTCGTCTATCAGGCCGGAAGCTCCGGGTCCTACGCCGAATATTGCCTGATCGCCGCCGAACGGCTGATCGCAGCTGCCGGACGGCGTCGACGACAAGACCGCCGCGGCCGGCTTCCTCAAGGGCGTCACGACCGAATATCTGCTCCTGCGCACCTTCAAGCTCGGCAAGGGCCACACCGCCCTGTTCCACGCCGCCGCCGGTGGCGTCGGCTCCATCGCCGGCCAGTGGATGAAGGCGCTCGGCGCCACCTCGATCGGCACGGTGGGATCGGAGGAGAAGGCGAAACTCGCCCGCGCCAACGGCTACGATCACGTCATCAACTACAAGACCGAGAATTTCGTCGAGCGGGTGCGCGAGATCACCAAGGGCGAGCAGTGCGACGTGGTCTACGATTCGGTCGGCAAGGACACGTTCCCGGGTTCGCTCGACTGCCTCAAGCCGCTCGGCATGTGGGTGTCGTTTGGCCAGTCGTCGGGGCTGGTGCCGCCGTTCCCGGTCAGCCTGCTCCAGCAGAAGGGCTCGCTCTTCGCCACCCGCCCGACCACGGCGCATTATTTCGCCAAGCGGCCGGACCTGGAGACGGCGGCGGCCAACCTGTTCAAGGTGCTGCTCGACGGTTCGGTGAAGGTCGCTATCGGTCAGGAGTTCCCGCTCAAGGATGCGGCGGAAGCCCATCGGGCGCTGGAAGCCCGCCGGACGACCGGCGCGACCCTGCTGATCCCGTGACATTTGCGCCCGGTGCCGCAATTCTTGGCAATCGTGCCGAAAATTAGCGTTTGAACAGCTTTTCGGCATAATCCATTGTCTGGCCTTGGATTCTGCCCGGAAACGGGCGGTCCGGGGCGATATTGGTGCGGCGAAGCGGCCGATCACGGCCGCTATGCGTTTGCGTAGGACGGGTGTCACGATGGGGCGCCTTACGACTCATGTGCTGGACACCGCTGCCGGCTCGCCGGCGGCGGGGTTGACCATCGAGCTGTTCAGGATGGATGGCGGCGAGACGCGCGTGACCAGCGTGCGCACCAATGCCGACGGACGCGTCGACCGCCCGCTGCTCGAGGGCGACGCCATGGCGGCCGGGATCTACGAACTCCGCTTCCACGCCGGCGACTACCTGCGCTCCCGGCACGACCTGCCGTCGCCGGCCTTCATCGACGTCGTGCCGATCCGCTTCGGCATCGCCGCGCCGGACGAGCATTACCACGTGCCGCTGCTGCTCTCGCCCTACGGCTATTCCACCTATCGGGGCAGCTGATGCGTCCATCGATCCGCTTCATTCGCAAGAGCCGGCTGGTCGAACTCCTCGACGTCTCGCCGACGGCGCTGCTGATCGACTATCTGCGCGAGACGGAGGGCGCGACCGGCACCAAGGAAGGCTGCGGCGAGGGCGACTGCGGCGCCTGCACCGTGGCGCTCGGCCGCATCCGCGACGGCCACCTGACCTACGAGCCGGTCAATGCCTGCATCCAGCTTCTCGGCCAGGTCGATGGCGCCGAGGTGGTGACGGTCGAGGACCTCGTGGCCCCCGACGGCACGCTTCATCCCGATCCAGCAGGCGATGGTCGAGAACCACGCTTCGCAATGCGGCTTCTGCACCCCCGGCTTCGTCATGGCGTTGTTCGCCATGTACCAGTCCACCGAAAGGCCGGTGACGCGCGAAGAGGTCAACGACTGGATCGCCGGCAATCTTTGCCGCTGCACCGGCTACCGGCCGATCGTCGATGCCGGCGTCGCCGTCTGCGCCAATCCGCGTCGCGACCGTTTCCGCACCGGCGCCAACGACATGAGCGGCGTGCTCAATTTCCTCGACGACAACGAGGACGTCTTCGTCGGCAGCGACAAGGAATTCTTCGCCGCGCCGGCCAGCATCGACAGCCTCGCCGACCTCTACGAGCGTCACCCGGACGCGACCATCGTCGCGGGAGCCACCGATGTCGGCCTGTGGATCACCAAGCAGTTCCGCAAGCTCCCCAAGATCATATACGTCGGCAAGGTCGCCGGCTTCGATCTGATCGAGGACAGCGGCCGGGAACTCTACATCGGCGCCGGCGCGACCTACGCGCAGATCGAGCCGCATTTCCGCGCCATCGACCCCGACCTCGGCGAATTGCTGCGCCGGCTGGGCTCCAAGCAGGTCCGCGCCAGCGGCACCATGGGCGGCAACGTCGCCAACGGCTCGCCGATCGGCGACTCGCCCCCGGCGCTGATCGCCCTCGACGCCAAGCTCGACCTTCGCCGCGGCAAGCAGATGCGCTCCATGGCGGTCGAGGATTTCTTCGTGTCCTACGGCAAGCAGTCGCGCGCGCCCGGCGAACTGGTCACCGCCATCCGCGTGCCGCGCCCGACCGAGAACCACATCTTCCGCTGCTTCAAGGTGACCAAGCGCTTCGACCAGGACATCTCCTCCGTGATGGGCGCCTTCCGCATCACCGTCGACGAGGCCGGCATGGTGACCGAAGCGCGGCTCGCCTATGGCGGCATGGCCGAGACGCCGAAGCGCGCGCGCGGCGCCGAGCGCGCCCTGATCGGCAACCTGATCCGCGATGCACAGGCGTGGAGCCGTGCCTTCGCCGCGCTGCGCGAGGACTTCAAGCCCATCGACGATCACCGCGCCAGCGCCCGCTACCGCACCCAGACCGCGCATGCGCTGCTTGGCAAGGCGCTGATCGAAGCCGCCGGCACCGCCAGCGACCGCACCCGCGTCACCGGCCAGCGCGAGGCGAGGGCGTGATGGATCAGATCGATACCGCCGCTCCCCCCGCCGCGACCAAGGAGACCCTGTCCGTCGTGCGCACGCCGGCACTGCACGACAGCGCCATCAAGCACGTCACCGGGCAGGCGATGTATATCGACGACCTGCGCCTGCCCGCCGGAACGCTCCATCTGGCGCCGGGCTATGCCCCCATCGCCTGCGGCCGCGTGACCACGCTCGATCTCGAGCCGGTCCGCGCCGCACCCGGCGTCATCACCGTTCTGGTCGCCAAGGATATCCCCGGCAAGAACGACATCAGCCCGAAGGAGATCGGCGACGACCCGGTTCTGGTCCGCGACCAGGTCATGTTCTACGGGCAGGTGCTCTTCGTCGTCGTGGCCGAAACCCGCGACCAGGCGCGCCGCGCCGCCCGGCTGGCGCGGATCGCCACCGCGCCGTCGATGCCGGCGATCGACGTCGACGATGCGCTGGTCGCCGCCACCACCGTGCTCCCCGACTACGTCTTCGAGCGCGGCGACGTTTCCCACGAGATCGAGCACGCGCCGAAACACATCACCGGCGAGTTCCGCCTCGGCGGACAGGAACACTTCTATCTCGAAGGCCAGGTCGCGTTCGCCATTCCCGGCGAGGACGGCGACATGTTCGTCCACTCCTCGACCCAGCACCCGACCGAGGTGCAGCACGTCGTGGCGCACATGCTGGGCCTCCACGACAATGCCGTCACCGTCGAGGTGCGCCGCATGGGCGGCGGCTTCGGCGGCAAGGAAAGCCAGGCGACGCAATGGGCGGCGCTGGCGGCGCTCGCCGCATGGAAGACCGGCCGGCCGTGCAAGATGCGGCTCGATCGCGACGACGACATGACGATGACCGGCAAGCGGCACGACTTCCGTGTCGACTACTCGGCCGGGTTCACGCGCGAGGGCAGCCTGCGCTCGATCGACGTGACGCTGTCGGCGCGCTGCGGTTACTCGGAGGACCTCTCGCTCGGCGTCGTCGACCGGACGATGTTCCATGCCGACAACGCCTATTTCTATCCCGCCTGCCGCATCCTGACGCGGCGGCTGAGGACCAACACCGTCTCCAACACCGCGTTCCGCGGCTTCGGCGGCCCGCAGGGCATGCTCTTCGCCGAGCGCATGATGGATCACATCGCCTTCGTCACCGGGCGCGATCCGCTCGACGTGCGCATGGCCAATTTCTACGGCGGCGCCGGGCGCGACAAGACGCCCTACGGCATGCGCGTCGAAGACAACATCGTGCACGAGCTGGTCGCCGAACTGGAGCGCACCAGCGACTACCGCGACCGCCGCCAGGCGATCGCCGCCTTCAACGAGACCAGCCCGGTGCTCAAGAAGGGCATCGCGCTGACGCCGGTGAAGTTCGGCATCTCCTTCACCCTCATCCACCTCAATCAGGCCGGCGCGCTGGTGCATCTCTATCGCGACGGCTCGATCAGCCTGAACCACGGCGGCACCGAGATGGGGCAGGGGCTGTTCGTCAAGGTTGCGCAGGTGGTCGCCGAGGAATTCGGCGTCGGCCTCGACAAGGTGAAGATCACCGCCACGTCCACCGCCAAGGTGCCCAACACCTCGCCGACGGCGGCCTCCTCGGGCACCGACCTCAACGCCCAGGCGGCGCTGGTCGCCTGTCAGCAGATCAAGGACCGCCTCTACGACTTCATCGAGGAGAAGTGGAGCGTTGCCCGCGACCGCGTGCAGTTCCGCGACGGCCATGTGCTGGTCGGCAACCGCACGATGCCGCTTGCGGAACTGGCGACGGCGGCGCATGTGGCGCGCGTCCACCTGTCGTCGGCGGGCTTCTACAAGACGCCGCTGATCAGCTGGGATCGCGAGCGCGTCAGCGGCCGGCCGTTCTACTATTTCGCCTATGGCGCGGCCTGCTCGGAGGTCGCGGTCGACACGATGACCGGCGAGATGCGCGTCACCCGCGTCGATATCCTCCACGACGTCGGCAAGTCGCTCAATCCGGCCATCGACATCGGCCAGATCGAGGGCGGTTTCGTGCAGGGCATGGGCTGGCTGACGACCGAGGAGCTGGTGTGGGATTCGGCCGGCAAGCTGCAGACCCACGCGCCCTCCACCTACAAGATCCCGACCGCCTCCGACGTGCCCGCCGATTTCCGCGTGGCGCTGTTCGAGTCCGGCGGCAACCGCGAGGATTCGATCTTCCGCTCCAAGGCGGTCGGCGAGCCGCCGCTGATGCTGGCGATCTCGGTCTTCTCGGCGATCAGCGACGCCATCCTCAGCCTCAAGCCGACGGTCTTTCCCCATCTCGACGCGCCGGCGACGCCGGAGGCGATCATGCGCGCCGTGCGCGCCACCGGTGGAGGCGAGATATGATCGCCCTCTGGCCGCGCGTCCTCGACGCCCTCGACCGTCACGGCCGCGTCGCGATGGTGACGGTGGCGGCGACGCGCGGCTCGGCGCCGCGCGAGGCCGGCGCCCGGCTCGTCGTGCAGCCCGACGGCGGCTTCACCGGCACGATCGGCGGCGGCACGCTGGAATGGCGGGCCATCGCCATCGCGCAGGCGGCGCTCGCCAATCCGCGGGCGCGCAAGGCCGAGGTACGGAATTTCGCCCTCGGCCCCGAGCTTGGCCAGTGCTGCGGCGGCAATGTCGACCTGGTCGTCGAGGTGATCGCCGCCGAGCAACGCGACGAGATCGCACGCCTGGCCGAACGCGAGATTGCCGGCCGGCTGGTGACGCGCGGCATCATCGCGGGCGACGGCGTGACCCGCGAGATCGTCGACGAAACCATGCTGCCGGGCAGTGCCACGCTGGACGGCGATGTGCTGACCGAAGCCTTCGGCGACGACCGCCGGCCGCTGATCCTGTTCGGCGCCGGCCATGTCGGCCGGGCGCTGGTGCTGGCGCTGGCGCCGCTGCCCTTTGCGGTCACCTGGGTCGATCCGCGGCCGGATGCTTTCCCGGCTTACGTGCCGGCCAATGTGACCCTTCGCCAGCTCAATGAGCCGGCCGATGGTCTGGCGACCATGCCGGCCGGCAGCTTCGTGCTGGTCATGACCCACAGCCATCAGCTCGACCTGGCGCTGGTCCATGCCGCGCTCGCCGACGACCGCTTCGTCCTATGTCGGGCTGATCGGCTCGAAATCGAAGCGGGCGCGCTTCGAGCATCGCCTCGCCGAGGCCGGCATGGCGCGCGAACGCATCGCGCGGCTCGTCTGTCCGATCGGCGTCGGCGGCATCCAGTCCAAGGCGCCGGCCGTCATCGCCGCGGCGACCGTTGCCGAACTGCTCACGCGCGACGAGGCGCTGCGCGCCGCGGCGGCGCCCGAAGACGGTCTCCGCGCCGCGCGCGCAGAGCGAGGTGGGGCGGCGATGGCCGAAACGGTCGAAACCTTCCAGCGTCTGCCCGGCGAGCCGACGCTGGAAGCCATCGGCATCGTCAAGGACTTCGCCACCATCCGCGCCAACGACATGGTCAACTTCGCCATCAAGCCGGGCGAGATCCATGCGCTGCTCGGCGAGAACGGCGCCGGCAAGTCGACGCTGGTCAAGATTCTCTACGGCGCGCTTCAGCCGACCGCCGGCGAGATCCGCTGGAAGGGCAAGCCGGTGACGATCGCCAACCCGGCCGCGGCGCGGGCGCTTGGCATCGGCATGGTGTTCCAGCACTTCTCGCTGTTCGACGCGCTGACCGTCGCGGAGAACATCGCGCTGGCGCTCGCCAATGTCGGCAGATTTCGCCGACCTGAAGACGCGGATCACCACCGTCTCGGCCGATTACGGCCTGCCGCTCAATCCGGACGCCGTCGTCGCCGACCTCTCGGTCGGCGAGCGCCAGCGCGTCGAGATCGTCCGCTGCCTGCTGCAGGAGCCGCAGCTCATCATCATGGACGAGCCGACCTCGGTGCTGACGCCGCAGGAGGCCGACGACCTGTTCGTGACGCTGAAGCGCCTCGCCTCGGAAGGCGTGCTCGGTCCTCTACATCAGCCACCGGCTGGAAGAGGTGCGCGCGATCTGCCACCACGCGACGATCCTGCGCCACGGCAAGGTGGTCGCCGAATGCGACCCGCAGAAGGAGACGCGCGGCGCGGCTGGCGAGCCTGATGGTCGGCGCCGAACTGCGCGAACTGAACCCGCCGGAACCGGCGTCGGGCGACGCGCCGGTGCGGCTCGCCGTGCGCGACCTGTCGATGCCGCGGCCGCATCCCTTCGCCGTCGCATCTGGACGACGTGTCGCTGGAGGTGCGCGGCGGCGAGATCGTCTCGATCGCCGGCGTCGCCGGCAACGGCCAGGACGAGTTCTTCGCCGCGCTGTCCGGCGAGACCACCGCCGACAAGAGCCGATGCGATCGCGCATCGACGGCAAGGATTGCGGCCGCCGCGGCGTCAATGCGCGCCGCCGGCTGAATGCCGCCTTCGTGCCGGAGGAGCGGCTCGGCCACGGCGCCGTGCCGCGCCTCAAGCTGTCGGAGAACGTGGTCCTCACCCGCCACGGCACCGGCGAGGGGCTGGTGCGTCTCCGGCGTCGTCAATTTCGCCAGCGCGCGCGGCATCGTCGGCAAGGTCACCGACGCCTTCGACGTGCGCAAGGGCTCGCCCGATCCGGAGGCGACGTCGCTCTCCGGCGGCAACCTGCAGAAATTCGTCGTCGGCCGCGAGTTCGACCGGCAAGCCCGGCGTGCTCGTCGTCTGCCAGCCGACCTGGGGCGTCGACGCCGGTGCGGCGGCCGCCATCCGCCAGGCGCTGATCGACCTCGCCCGCGTCGGGCTCGGCGGTGCTGGTGATCAGCCAGGACCTCGACGAGATTCTCGAGATTTCCGACCGCGATCGCGGTGATCTCCAAGGGCCACCTGTCGGAACCGCGCGACGCGCACGGCATCACGCGCGAAGAGATCGGACTGCTGATGGGCGGCGCTCAGGGCACTGAGGGCGGCAGGGAGACGGGGCAGGGCGCATGCGCATTGAACTGATCCGGCGGCCGGAGCGGTCCACGACTATGGCGGTGGCGTCGCCGCTGATCGCCATCGCGCTGACCGTCATCTGCGGCTTCGTCATCTTCGCGCTCAACGGCGTCAACCCGTTCGGCGCGCTCTACGTCTATTTCATCGAGAAGCTGACCGCCTGGTGGTCGATCCAGGACCTGATCGTCAAGATGACGCCGCTGGTGCTGATCGCCGTCGGCCTGTCGATCTGCTACCTGTCCAACACCTGGAACATCGGCGCCGAGGGCCAGTTCACCGCCGGCGCCATCGCCGGCTCGGTCGCTGCCGATCTTCTTCCCCGACTGGCAGGGGCCGGATAGTGGTCACGCTGATGCTGCTCATGGGCATCCTCGGCGGCATGGCCTACGGGGCGATCCCGGCGCTGCTCAAGATCCGCTTCGGCACCAACGAAATCCTGACCAGCCTGATGCTGGTCTATGTCGCCGGCTTCCTGCTCGACTGGCTGGCGCGCGGGCCGTGGCGCAATCCGGCCGGCTTCAACTTCCCCAACAGCCGCCAGTTCAGCGACGGGCAGCTGCTGCCGGTGATCGCCGGGCAGCACATCACCATCAGCATCGTCTTCGCGCTGGTCGCGGCGGTGGCGGCGTGGTTCCTGCTGCGCAAGACGCTGACCGGCTTCCAGATTCGCGTGCTCGGCCAGGCGCCGCGCGCCGGCGCCTTCGCCGGCTTCAGCCAGAACCGCATGATCCTGCTCGCCTTCCTGATCTCGGGCGGGCTGGCCGGGCTCGCCGGCATCTGCGAGGTCGCCGGGCCGCTCGGGCAACTGCGCATCAGCGTCTCGCCCGGCTATGGCTTCACCGCCATCATCGTCGCCTTCCTCGGCCGGCTGAACCCGCTCGGCATCATCGCCGCCGGCTTCGTGCTGGCGCTGTCCTATCTCGGCGGCGAGGGCATCCAGAGCACCTATCACCTGTCGGAGCAGATCGCCCGCGTCTTCCAGGGGCTGCTGCTGTTCTTCGTGCTCGCCTGCGACACGCTGATCTTCTACCGCATGCGCATCGTCCGGCCGCAGCCGGCGCGCGCAGCGCACCGGCGGAGGCTGACGATGGGCATTGCCGAAATCCAGGGACTGCTGCTCACCATCGTCACCGCGGCGATGCCGCTGCTGTTCGCCGCCACTCGGCGAACTGGTCACCGAGCGCTCCGGCGTCCTCAACCTCGGCGTCGAGGGCATGATGGCGGTCGGCGCGGTGACCGGCTTCATCGCCGGCTACGCTGACCGGCATGCCGTTGATCGGCGTGCTCGCCGCGATCCTCGCCGGCATGGCGATGGCGGCGCTGTTCGGCCTGGTGACGCTGGTCTTCGTCGCCAACCAGGTCGCCTCCGGCCTGGCGCTGACGCTCTTCGGCCTCGGCCTGTCGGCGCTGATCGGCGACCGCTTCGTCAGCGTGCCCGGGCCTCGGCGCTCGACCGCATCCACATTCCCGGGCCTGACCGACATCCCGCTGATCGGACCGGTCCTCTTCGGCGAGGACCCGCTGTTCTACGTCGGCATCGCGCTGATCGATCGCGTGTCGGCTGGTTCCTGTTCCGCACGCGGGCCGGCCTGATCGTGCGGGCGACCGGCGACAACCACGTCTCGGCGCATGCGCTGGGCTACAACGTCATCCGCGTGCGCTTCCTCGCCGTGCTGTTCGGCGGCGCCTGTGCCGGCCTCGCCGGCGGCTATCTCTCGATCGTCTATTCGCCGCAGTGGATCCCCAACATGACCGCCGGGCGCGGCTGGATCGCGCTGGCGCTGGTCGTCTTCGGCACCTGGCTGCCGGTCCGCGTCGCGATCGGCGCGGTCCTGTTCGGCGCCATCAGCATCCTTCAGCTCAACGCCCAGGGCTACGGCGTCGCCTTGCCGCCGCAGTTCCTCAACGCGCTGCCCTACCTGACCACCGTCGTGGTATTGGTGATCATCTCGCGCAACCGCACGCTCTTGCGCATCAACACGCCGGCTTGCCTCGGGCAGGCCTTCGTGCCCGACCGATAGGTAGAATGACGGGGCTCGACCGGAATCGGCGCGTTTCTTGCTAGTCTCGTGATCACCAGAAAGACAGGGAGTTCCTCATGAAAAAGCTACTTGCCGCCTCGGGCGCGGCTCTCGCCCTGGCCATCACGGCCGGCGCGGCCAACGCCGCCGACCCGCTCAAGGTCTGCTTCGTCTATGTCGGGCCGCACAACGACGGCGGCTACAGCCAGCAGCACGATATCGGCCGTCAGGCCGTCGCCGCCCAGTTCGGCGACAAGGTCGACGCCGAGACCTACATCGAGAACGTCTCGGAATCCGACGCCGAGCGGCCGATCCGCGAGCTCGCGCAGAAGGGCTGCGGCCTCATCTTCACGACCTCCTTCGGCTTCATGGAGCCGACCATCAAGGTCGCCAAGGACTTTCCCGACGTGAAGTTCGAGCACGCCACCGGCTTCATGACCGCGCCGAACGTGTCGACCTACAACATCCGCTGGTACGAAGGCCGCTACGTCATGGGCCAGATCGCCGCCAAGATCTCCAAGAAGGGTCTCGCCGGCTACATCGTCTCGTTCCCGATCCCCGAAGTGATCATGGGCATCGACGCCTTCATGCTCGGCGCCCAGTCCGTCAACCCCGACTTCAAGGTGAAGATCGTCTGGGTCAACTCGTGGTTCGACCCGGGCAAGGAGGGCGACGCCGCCAACGTGCTCATCAACCAGGGCGCCGACATCCTCGTCCAGCACACCGACTCGCCGGCCGCCGATGCAGGCGGCCGAGAAGGCGGGCATCCACGCCTTCGGCCAGTCGGCCGACATGTCCAGCTTCGGCCCGAAGGCGCATCTCGCTTCGCTGATCGACAACTGGAGCCCCTACTACATCCGCGAGGTCCAGGCGGTTCTCGACGGCACGTGGAAGTCGCATCAGGCCTGGGAAGGCTTCAAGACCAACCTGCTGGTGCTCGGGCCGCTCACCAACATGCCTGACGACGTGAAGGCGATGGCCGAGGACTCGATCGAGAAGATCAAGTCCGGCGAACTGCAGCCGTTCAAGGGCCCGATCTACAAGCAGGATGGCTCGATGGCCGCCAAGGACGGCGAGGTCGTCGACGACGGCACCCTGCTTGGCATCAACTGGTACGTCAAAGGCATCGACGACAAGATCCCGCAATAGGGCGTTCTTGTCCGGCTAGACAAGCGGGCGCGCTTCCGGAAGGGGCGCGCCCGTGCCGTGAAAGGCTGGCGGCTGTCGTGGGCGGCTCGCCAAGCCGGCGCCGCGTTGCTCTGTTGCCTCATATCCGCCCAGCTTTGCCTGAACCTCACGGTTGGGTAGGGTTCCACAGCGTACCAGCGGAATTGTTGAGAACCAGATGAAGGCGATCAGGCTCTGGATAATCACGACCATGGCGGTGGCCGGCACGATGGCCTGCCTCGCCGGCACGGCGCCGGCGGCAGCCGCCGCGGCGGCTTCGGCCGTGACGGCATGTCCGGCAACCATGGAAAACTACAGCGACGCCTCCCGGCCGCTCGAATGCCGGTGCCCGGCAAATCCGCAGGGCAGGGTCTGGGGCACCGACCTCTACACGCTCGAACTCGAACCTGTGCGCGGCCGCCGTTCACGCCGGCGTGGTGATGAAGCAGGGCGGCGTGATCGTCGTGGAACTGGCGGCCGGGGCCGGGCATTACGATGCCTCAAGCAGGAATGGCGTCGACTCGCTGTCGTGGGGGTCCTGGGGGAGCAGCTTCCGCTTTGTCATCCCCGAGCGGGAAGCAGGCGCGCACGGAACGCTCGCCTCCGGCAATGAACGCGCCTACCCCGCCGCCATGCTTTCCGGCACGTGGAGTGGACAATACGAGTGTCCGCAGGGCCTGACCTCGGCTCGCCTGACGCTGAAAGAACACGACGGGGGAGCCCTCGACGGCGTCTTCGAATTCTCCGCCCACCCCAGCAATCCCAGTGTGCCAAGCGGCAGCTACGAGATACACGGCACCTACGAGCCCGCCGTGTCGCGCGTCGATCTGGAACCGGGCAATTGGATCGAGCAACCGACCGGCTACAGCAGCGTGGGAATGGCCGGCCGGCCGCCAGGTCCGAACGGCATCCTGAGGCTGCAGCTCGACTCCGCGGCCTGCACGTTCTTCGTGGGGAAGCGCGACCCGAACGCGCCCGGCGCGGGCAACGCGGCAACGCGATAGCGCCGGCCCTTGCTGGCCCGTAACTTGCGTGTATTGGGCCCGGGCGGGCAGCGCTGACGTCCGGGGTCCGGGCGCTTGCGCTCGCTGCGCCGAGGTTCCACAAGGATAGCCGTAACCTGCTGAAATGACAGGTCCCGCCGCGAAACCATGTCTCCCTTTGTCGTCGACTGGCTGAATCTTCTCGTGCGCTGGGCCCACCTGATCGTGGGCATCGGCTGGATCGGCACATCGTTCTATTTCATCGCGCTCGATCTCAGCCTGCGCAAACGCGAGACCATGCGCGAGGGCGTTTACGGCACCGCCTGGGAAGTGCACGGCGGCGGCTTCTATCACGTCGAGAAATTCGTCACGGCGCCGAAGGAATTGCCCCCTGATCTGGTCTGGTACCAGTGGGAGGCGTACCTCACCTGGGTCACCGGCTTCGCCCTCCTGATCCTGCAATATTACTGGAAGGCGGACGTCTTCCTGATCAGCCCGGACGTGCTGCCGATGCTGCCGTCGCAGGCGATCGTCATCTCGATCGGCAGTCTTGCCGGTGGCTGGCTGATCTACGACCGCATCTGCAAATCGCCGCTCGGCAGGAACACGGCGCTGCTGGCGCTGATCGTCTTCGCCCTGATCGTCGCGGCGGCGTGGTTCTACAGCCACGTCTTCTCGGGCCGTGGCGCGCTCGTCCATGTCGGCGCCTTCATCGGCACGATCATGGCGGTGAACGTCTTCGGCATCATCATCCCCAATCAGCGCAAGATCGCCGCCTCGCTGATCGCGCACCAAGAGCCGGACCCGGCGCTCGGCGCCATCGGCAAGCAGCGCTCGGTGCACAACAATTACCTGACGCTGCCGGTCCTCCTGATGATGGTCAGCAACCACTATCCGATGCTGACCGGCCACCCCTACACCTGGCTGATCGTCGCCCTGATCGTGGTGACCGGCGGCACCGTCCGCCATTTCCTCAACCGCCACGACGCCGGCGATCATTTCGACAAGATCGGCTGGACGCTGCCGGTGGCCGCGGTCGCCCTCGGCGTCGCCGTCTGGCTGACGGCGCCGCAAAGCAACGCCAGCCTTGCCGGGATGGAGGTCAGCGACGGCGAGGCGCTCGCCATCGTCGGCAAGCACTGCGTCATGTGCCATGCCGCCCACCCGACCCATGACGGCTTCGACGAGCCGCCCAAGGGCGTGATCCTGACCAGCATCCCGCAGATCATCCTCCACAAGGACCAGATCATGGCCCAGGCGGTGAACGGGGACACCATGCCGCTCGGCAACGAAACCGGCATAACGCAGGACGAGCGCCGGCAGCTGGGTGCTTTCCTGGTTGCCCGCTAGACATGCCGGCCAAGGTCGGGCATCAGGCGGACATGGCCGAGTTCCCCATCCCGCTGGCGGCGGTCAACGCCATGAATGCCGCCGATTTCGTCACCGCCTTCGGCGACGTCGCCGAGCATTCGCCCTGGGTCGCCGAGCGCGCCGCCGAGGCGCGGCCCTTTGCCGACAAGCGCGCCATGATCGAGGCCTTCGGCGACGAGGTGCGCGAGGCGGGACCGAACGAGAAGCTGGCGCTGCTGCGCGCCCACCCCGATCTCGCCGGCCGGGCGGCGATCGCCGGCGAGGTCGCCGCCGAACTCGAAGCGCGAACAGGCCGGCGCCGGGCTTGACCAGCTGACGCCGGAGGAATTCGCCCGCTTCACCGAGCTGAACGACACCTACCGGGAGCGCTTCGGTTTTCCCTTCATCCTCGCCGTCAAGGGCGCCGACAAGCAGACGATCCTGAGCGCCTTCGCCGACCGCGTCGATCGCGAACCGCAGGCCGAGCTGGCCATGGCCATCGCCGAGGTCGTGAAGATCGTCGGCTTCCGGATCGACGAGCGGGTCAGCCCGTGAGCACAGCCGACGTCACCGCGCTTGGCGAGCGCGCCCAGACGATGATCGACGCGCTGGCGCAGATCAGCGCCGAGCCCGACAAGCTGACCCGCCTGTTCCTGTCGCCGGAGCACCGCCGCGCCGCGGCGCTGGTCGGCGAATGGATGCGCCGCGCGGGCCTGGCCGTGCGCATGGACGCCGCCGGCACCATGCACGGCCTGCTGCCGTCGACAGAGCAGGGGCCGCTGGCCGGCAAACGCCTGCTGGTCGGCTCGCACCTCGATACCGTTGTCGACGGCGGACGCTTCGACGGCAATCTCGGCATTATCGCCGGTATCCTCGCCGCCGAGGAATTGCGGGCGCGCGGCGTGCGCCTGCCCTTCGCGCTGGAAGTGCTCGCCTTCGGCGACGAAGAGGGCGTGCGCTATCCGAAGACGCTGATGTCCTCCTCGGCGCTGGCCGGCACCCTCGACGCGACCGTCCTCGACCTGACCGACGCCAACGGCGTGACCATGCGCGACGCGCTCGCCGAATTCGGCGGCGACCCGGAGCACCTGCTTGCCGAGGCCTACAAGCGCCCCGACGTGCTGGGCTATCTCGAGGTTCACATCGAGCAGGGCCCCGTGCTGGAGCAGGCCGGCGAGCCGCTCGGCGTGGTCAGCGCCATCGCCAGCCAGGGGCGTTATCGGCTGCAGGTGCGTGGCGAGGCCGGACACGCCGGCACGGTGCCGATGAACGTGCGCCACGATGCGCTTGCCGCCGCCGCGGAGATCATGACGGCGATCGAGGAGGTCGGCTTGGCCGGCGGCAAGGCGGCGCTGGTCGCCACCGTCGGCGAGATCAAGGCATCGCCGGGCGCGAGCAATGTCATCCCCGGTCTGGTCGAGCTCTCTCTCGACGTGCGCGCCGCCGACGACGAGACGCGCATCGCGGCGGCGACCGAGATCCGTCACCGCGTCCGCCAGATCGGCGCGCGGCGCGGTGTCGTGGTCGGCGTCGAGACCGTCCACGAAAAGCCGGTGGCGGTCGCCGCGCCGCGCTTCCGGCGGGCAATCGCCGCCGCGATCGAAAGCGTCACCGGCGCGCCGCCGCGCGAACTGATGTCCGGCGCCGGCCACGACGGCCAGGCGATGGTCCATCTGACCGACATCGGCATGATCTTCGTGCGTTGCCGGGCCGGCATCAGCCACAACCCGCTCGAATTCGTCGGCGTCGCCGACGTCGGCCTGTCCGTCGAGGCCCTGATCCGCACGATTGCCGCAATCGCCGGCGAGGCTGGCGCCTGACCGAGGGCAAGCGCGAAAAGGTTGGCCCTGCGCGGCCAAGTGGCTAAGATCGTCGGGCCGGTCGGCGGTGGACAAGGCGGAATGCACGTGTGACCGTGGTCACAGCCCCGACCGGGCGTGCGGGCGACACATCCTGATCTGACTGCGTCGCGTGAGTTTGCACAGAACTGCGCCGGACGTGCCTGAGGCACGCCCTTGGCGACTTGAGCTTTCGTCGGGAGGCGGCGAGGCGAACGGGGAGGATGCAATGCACGGGGAAAATACGTCACCCTCGTCGGCAAATGGCCTGGTGAGGGCGCATCGCGCGCTCAACTGGCTCTCCCATGCGGCCGCCATCGGACTGGCGGCCGTTTTCGCAAGCGGCGCCGCGCGCGCGCAGGACGCCATCGTCCAGCCCGGCTATGCCGTCGTCACCGGATTCTCCGGCGTGGCCGCCACCCAGGCGCCCGCCGGCGGCGACCCCTTCGACTATGTCGGTGTCGATCTCGGCGGCGCTTCGGCGCGTGTCGTCGACCTGACCGCGCTCGGTCCGCAGGGCGAGAGCGCCGCACCGAAGACGTTCACGGTGACCGCTTCGCAGGTCGGCCAGGTCTTCGGCGTTGCCCTCGACGACGCGCCCGAGCCCAACATCTACCTTGCCGCGACCTCGGCCTACGGCCTGTCGATCGCCGTTCCCGCCGGCAACGGCCAGATGAAGCGTGTCAGCCGCGGCGAATCCGGAGCCCAGTTCGTGCCCGGCCAGTTCGGACCGCCGGAACTCGGCGGCGGCCCGGGAACTGTTTGGCGTATCGACGGGACGACCGGCGAGGCTACGCCGTTCACCACCGTCGGAAGCTCGGGCTATGGCGCCGCCTCCCTTGGTGGCGTGGCCTACGATGCGCGCACGCGGCAGGTCTTCGTCGCAGAACGCGCGACCGGCATCGTCTATCGCTACAGTCTCGATGGCGTGCAACGCGGCACCTACGACCACGGTGTCGAAGGCCGCCCGGGGGCGGGGCTGCCGGCCATTCCGGCGCCGCCGTCGGTGCCGATCGACATCACCAGCCCGGCATTCGACACCGCCAGCCCGGCGACCTGGGGCTTTGCCTCGCCGGCGCGGCGCGTCTTTGCGCTCGCGGTGCATGACAACCGGCTGTTCTATTCGGTCGCGCAAGGGCCGCAGATATGGTCGGTCCGGATCAATGCGAGCGGATCGGTGTCCGGCGACCCGCGCGTCGAGGTCGAGGTGCCGTCCCTGCAGGACGGGGTCGAGATCACGTCGATCGCCTTCGACAGCCAGGGCCGCATGTATCTTGCCGAACGCGGCGCCACCACCGGCGACTACTATCTCTACAACCTGGCCAATGGCGGCCAGAGCCGCGTCCTGCGCTTCCTGCCCAAGACGCCCGGCGATCCGACGCCCGGCCGCTGGCAGGCCGACGCCGAGCAATATTCGGTCGGCATGGCGCCGAACTACGCCAACGGCAACGGCGGCGTTGCCCTCGGCTACGGCTACGCGCCCGGTCAGGGCGGCCTCGTCAATACAATGCCTGTGCCGCAACCGTGTGGTCGACCGGCGACCGTCTGCTCGATCCGGGCGACCCGGCCGCCGCGCCGGGCTCGTTCCCGTTCATCGATGGCATCCAGGGCAACTCGATCAACCTCGTCCAGCCGCAGAACGTGCCGCCCGCAGCGAGTTGGTTCATCGACTATGACGACAAGGCAGGCCACCCGGATTTCCGCGGCTACATGGGCGCGATCGCGACGCCGCCCTGCGCCGGCCCGGCGCCACAGCCGCCCGCAGTAACCTGCCCGCCGGGCACCTACTACGACGGCAGCCAGTGCATCATCATTCCAACCTGTCCGCCCGGCACGACCTACCAGAACGGACAATGCGTCTACCCGACGTGTCCTCCCGGCTACTATCTGCAAAATGGGCAGTGCGTGCCGCCGCCCGTGAGCTGCCCGCCGGGCACGTTCTACTACCAGGGCCAGTGCCACCCGATCGCCTGTCCGCCGGGCCTGATCAAGCAGCCCAACGGCCAGTGCGCCTGCCCGCCGGGCAATGTCTTCTTCAACGGCAAATGCGTGCCGCCCCAGGCCTGCCCGCCGGGCATGGTCACGCTGCCCAGCGGCATCTGCTGGTGCCCGCTCGGCCTGATCTTTGGCAACAACGCCTGCCAGCCGCCGCAAGGCTGCCCGCCGGGCCAGATTCTCGGCATCAACGGCCAGTGCGTCCCGGTCGGCTGCCCGCCGGGCCAGGAGGAGTTCAACGGCCAGTGCGTGCCGAAGTGCCAGCCGCCGTTCGTCCACAAGATGCCCAACGGCGCCTGCGGCCCGCCGGTGATCTTCTGCCTGCCGCCGAACGAGATGTTCAACGGCAAGTGCGTGCCGAAATGTCCGCCGCTGCAGGTCCACAAACTGCCTGACGGCGCCTGCGGCCCGCAGATCGTGTTCTGTGCGCCGCCGAAGGAACTGTGGAACGGCAAGTGCGTCGCGAAGTGCCCGCCGTTCCAGTTCCACACGCCGCCGAACGGCGCCTGCAAGGCGAACGTCCTGCAGCCGCCGGTGTTCTGCCTGGCGCCCAAGGAGATGTGGAACGGCAAGTGCGTCGACAAGTGCCCGCCGTTCCAGTTCCACACGCCGCCGAACGGCGCCTGCAAGGCGAACGTCCTGCAGCCGGTGTTCTGCCTGCCGCCCAAGGAGATGTGGAACGGCAAGTGCGTGAACAAATGCCCGCCGCTGCAGGTCCACACGCCGCCGAACGGCCAGTGCAAGCTGGTGAACGTGTTCTGTGCTGCCGCCCAAAGAACTGTGGAACGGCAAGTGCGTCGCAAAATGCCCTGCCGGTCAGGTGCATCAGCCGCCGAACGGCGCCTGCGGACCGGTGCTTATCTTCTGCCTGCCGCCGCTCGAGCAATGGAACGGCCAGTGCGTCGCGAAGTGCCCGCCCGGCCAGGTTCACACGCCCCCCAACGGCCAGTGCAAGCTGCAGTTCAAGCCGGTGCTGTGTCTGGCGCCGAAGGAACTGTGGAACGGCAAGTGCGTGAACAAGTGCCCGCCCGGCCAGGTGCATCAGCCGCCCAACGGCCAATGCAAGGCGATCTTCGTGTTCTGCCCGCAGCCGAAGGAGATCTGGAACGGCAAGTGCGTCAACAAGTGCCTGCCGGGCCAGGTGCATACGCCGCCCAACGGCGCCTGCAAGTTCCAGTTCAAGCCGGTGTTGTGTCTGGCGCCAAAGGAGTTGTGGAACGGCAAGTGCGTCGACAAATGCCCGGCGGGCCAGGTGCATACGCCGCCCGACGGCGCCTGCAAGCTCCCGTTCCAGCCGGTGTTGTGTCTGGCGCCAAAGGAGCTGTGGAACGGCCAGTGTGTCGACAAATGCGGTCCCGGCCTTGTGCACCAGCCGCCGAACGGCGCCTGCGGCTTGCCGTTCAAGCTGCCGCTTCAGCCGAAGCCCTAGAACGAACCGGCCGCCGCGACTGGCGGCCGGTCTTCCTCCACGCTAGGTTTCGCGGCGTCGCCGGCAGTGCCGCCGGTCGCGCGCCTGCCCAATCCGCCCCCACCCGAGGACACCTATCCTGTGATGGACTTCAAGCCGCTCGACGAAACGCTCCGTTGCCAACTTGGCGAGTGCCCGGTCTATGACGATCGCGAGGACGCGCTGCTCTTCGAGGACATTCCCAACCGGACCATTCACAGCATCGACCTCAAGACGTCGGTGGCGCGCCAGCTGGTCGTTTCCGAGCGAGGTCGGCTCCTTCGGCCTTACCGAAAGCGGCAAGCTGGTGGTGGCGCTGCGTCACGCCGTCGGCATCGTCGACCGCGAAGACGGCAGTTTTCGCGAACTGGCCGTCATCGAAGGGGATCGGACCGACACCCGCCTGAACGACGGCAAGGTCGGGCCGGACGGCGCCTTCTGGGTGGGCTCGATGGAGAACAGCGGTCGCAGCGACGCCGAGCCGATCGCGGCGCTCTACCGCGTCGACGGCAAGGGCAGGGTGGAGAAGAAGATCGACGGCGTTTTCACCAGCAACGGCCTCGCCTGGTCGCCCGATGGCCGCACCATGTTCCATTCCGATTCCCGCGGCCGCTGGATCGATCGCTGGTCGTTCGACCCGGCGACCGGCGCCATCGGCGATCGCAAGCGGATCGTCAAGGATATCGGCGAGGCCGATGGCCGGCCCGACGGCGCGGCGACCGACGCCAACGGCCATTACTGGAGCGCCGGCGTGTCGGCGGCGCGGCTCAACCGCTACGACGCCGACGGCAAACTGCTGGAGAGCTATCCCGTGCCGGTGGCGGCGCCGACCATGCCCTGCTTCGGCGGACCGGACCTCAGGACGCTGTTCGTCACCAGCCTGCAGCGCACGCCCGAGGCGCTGGTCGAATATCCGCTGACCGGCGTGACCATCGTCGCGCGCAGTCCGGTGGCCGGCGCGCCGGTATCGCGCTTTCGCGACAGCTGAGGCCCGCCCGTCCCGTCAACGTATGATCACGATTGCGGCCTAGCCTCGACTTCGCCAAAGCGGAGGAGGGTCGGATCATGAAGGAACTTCGCCTGACATTCGCGGCCGAGCGTTTCGGCGCGGTCTCGCAGTTTCTGGTCGATATGGGGATTGGCTTCAGCGTGGAGCCCGTGGAGGCTGCGGCAAGACCGGCGGCTCCGCCGCGCTCGGACGAGACCCCGCAGCCGAGGCGCCGGCAGGCGAAAAAGGCGGCCCGCAAATCGGGCGGAGCGGCGAAGAAGGCCGAGCGCGCGCCAAAGCCGCCTGCGCCGAGTGAAACGTCGGTGGCGGGGGCCGAGCGCCTGCGCGCGGCTGTCACCCGCAGCGGCACCGGCGCATACCGCTCACCGCTCGACGATGCACCGGAACCCGGCAGCGACAGCATGTCCGGCGGCCTGCCGGGATCGCGACCGCCCGGTCAGGACATCGAGTAGGCGCCAGCAGGGCACCAGCGGTATTGCTGTTGAGCAGGATGTTTCCGGCTTCTTCGGCCCCAGCGAGCCGAGCGGGCTGTTGCCTCACCCCGTCGCCCCGCCCGGCCCTGACCGGCGCCAGATACGCAATACGTGGCTACCGGTCGGGACCTTTCTCGCGGGCGATCCGGGCTTTCGCACGGCGCCATTGTGGCGAAGCTGGGCCTTTTCCACAGGGCCCCCGGATCGTGGCGCGGGCGGCGCTTTCCATGCTCTGGCTTTTCGCCAAGTGGAACGAAACGCGCGCCGACTTGGCACCGGAAGTCTGCTCTGCGTAGCTGTTGCCACACTCAAATGAAGGTGGGAGCGCATGCAGCCCGACACCAACAGCCGTCTGCTCGAGATGCTGGATCGCGAGGAGCTGTTCGATCTGGTGCGGCGAGAGCGGTTCGCACGCGACCAGCGCCGCTTCGACGTCATGCGCGCCTGTTTCCACGACGACGCCTATGTGCGCACCACCTGGTATGACGGTCACGGCGGCGCGGCCTATGTCGAGGCGACGCGCAAATGGATGAGCCGGGCCGGCAACAGCAAGCACTGGGTGTTCCCTGCCTATGCCCGTGTCGTCGGCGACCGGGCGACGGTCGAGAGCCCGGCGATGATCTTCAACCGGGCAATGATCGACGGCGTCGAGGTCGATTTCTACGTCTTCTGCCGGTTCTTCTCGCGCGCCGTGCGAGAGGAGGGGACCTGGAAGACTGCCTGACTTTCCAGGTTCTCTTCGAGCGCGACATCATGCGCACCGTCAATCCGGCCGAAGCGCTTCCGGTCGACTGGGCGGTGCTGAAGACTCTGCGGCCGTCCTACTGCTTCCTCGCCTACATGCAGATGAGCCGCGGCGTGAAGGTCAACCACGACCTGCTCGGCGACGATCGGCCCGAAGAGCTGGCGGCGTTCCACGCCGGCGAGGACGCATGGCTCGCCGAGGGCTGGCCGCAGCCGGTCCGGCGTGGCGCTGAAGACCGGCGTTGATTTCACGGCCTTGGTAACGGCCGTCGCCAGCGAGCTCGGCAGCCGCGCCGGCATCAGATTTCGACAGACGAAATCGGCAATTTCGACGGCAATCCGGTGACGGTCCTGGATGGTCCTAAGTTTGGGAGCCGATGACGTGATCCGGCACAGTCAGCGCATTGCCGGTTGCCAGCGCGATGCCAGATGCATGCGTCGCTGCCAGTTGCGACCGTCGGAACACCAATTCGGCCGGGCGGGCGCGGCCTGACAAGCTGCGCCTTCCATTTCAAAGCTGAACGTCGGCAGACAAACGCCGCGAGGAGGAGAATTCAATGCAAAGACTAGCCAGTCTGGCTTTCGGTGCGCATGCCTGTTTTCAGGCTGGGCCATGGCCGCCGATGACGTCACCCTGCCCAAGACGCTCGTGTGGACGAGCTTCGACACGGGCAGCCTCGGCTACAACCAGTCGATCGCCGTCGGCAAGGCGCTGCAGGATGCCTATGGCATCTCGCTGCGCGTGCTGCCGACCAGCACCGACCAGTCCCGCCTCGCTCCGGCCAGGGATGGGCGCGTGCCGTTCGCGCTCGCCGGGCAGCGATGTGTTCTACGCCTTCGAAGGCGTGCTCGGCTATGCCTCGCCGGACTGGGGCCCGCAGCCTCTGACCGCGCTCGATCTCGCCGGCGCCAACAACTGCGTCGCCATGGGCGTGGCCGCCAATGACGGCATCAACACGATGCAGGACCTCAAGGGCAAGCGCGTCGGCTGGGTGGTCGGCTCGCCGGCGCTGCAGTCCAACGTCCGCGCCTTCCTCGCTTTCGGCGGCCTGACCACCGACGACGTCCAACTCGTCGAGGAGCCGAGCTATGGCGGCGCCTGGCAGGCCTTCACCAACGGCCAGATCGACGCCATGACCGCCGTCACCAGCGGCAGCGGCCTGATCGAACAGGCGGCGGCCTCGCCGCAGGGCCTGAAGTGGCTCGCGACTGCCGTTCTCCGACAAGGAAGGCTGGAAGCGCGCTGCAGGCGGTCAACCCGCACTTCTCGCAGCGCAAGGCGACCGTCGGCGTCCATATCGACGAGGACCACCCGCTCGAGATGCGCCGGCGTTCCCTATCCGGTGCTGATCACCTACACGGCCGATGCCGACCTCGTCTACAACGTGATCAAGGCCATCGACCTGCAGGCGCCGGTCTACTCCAAGGCGCAATCCGGCACGGAAGGCTGGGCGGCCGACTCGCAGGTCTATCGACTGGGTCGTGCCCTTCAACGAGGCGGCCATCAAGTACTTCAAGGAAGTCGGCACCTGGGACGACGCCAAGCAGGCAGCACAACGACGATCTCGTCGCGCGCGGCAAGGTGCTGCAGGACGCCTGGAAGAAGATGGCCGGCGTGACCGGCGACGACTTCGCCAAGCAGTGGCTGAAGGTGCGCGCCGACGCGCTCGAAGCCGCCGGCATGCCGGTCTACTTCAAGTAAGCAGGCCATGGCCGAAGTCGAGAACGCCTTTTACGACGGCGAGGCAGCGCCCGCTCGCGAAGTGCATGGGGCCGCGACCCTCGTGGTCCGTGTCTTCACGGTGGCGCCTGCTGCTCCTCGGGATCAACCAGACCTTCAATTTCGGGTCGCTGTTTCACTTCACGATCCTCGAGAACCAGTACCTCTACGGGGTTCTGGCGCTCTCCATCCCGCTCGTGTTCCTGCTCTTTCCGGGATGGAAATCCCGGAAGGGCACGGGACCGGGTGTTCTCGACTGGGCCCTGGCGGTCATCGCGTTTCTGACGCTGGGCTATTTCATCCTCAACGCCTACAACATCGTGCTCAACGGCTGGGAGATGTCCCCGCCGATGATCGCGGTCGTCATGGCGCCATACTCTGGGGCGATCATGCTCGACGCCGGCCGTCGCGCCGGCGGCCTCATCCTCGGCGCGATCGTGCTGTTCTTCTCCTGCTATCCGCTGTTCGCCGACAAGCTGCCGGGGCCGATCTCGGCCTTCGCTTCGCCCTTCGAATACGTCGCGGCCTACCACGCGATGAGTCTGGAAAGCATTCTCGGCATCCCGATCAAGGCGTTCGCCAACCTCGTCTTCGGCTTCGTGGTCTTCGGCGCCGCGCTCGAACACACCGGCGCCGGGCGCTTCTTCATCAATCTCGCCTTCTCGCTGCTCGGCCATGTCCGCGGCGGACCGGCCAAGGTCGCGATCGTCTCGAGCGGCCTGATGGGGTCGCTCAGCGGCAGCGTCGTCACCAACGTGCTGACCACCGGCGTGATGACCATTCCGGCCATGCGCAAGGTCGGCATGAAGGGCACCGTCGCCGCCGGCATCGAAACCTGCGCGTCGACGGGCGGCGTGCTGATGCCGCCGGTCATGGGCGCGGCGGCCTTCGTCATGGCGGATTTCCTGCAGGTTCCCTACGCGACGATCGCCATCGCCGCTGCGATCCCGGCCTTCCTCTATTTCTTCGGGCTCTTCGTCCAGATCGATGCCCGCGCCGCCCGCGAGAACCTGCGCGGCCTGAGCAAGGAAGAGCTCCCCAGACCTGAAGACAGACGCTGAAGGAAGGCTGGCACCACGTCTTCGCCTTCGCTGCTGCTCACGGTCATGCTGCTGGTCATGCAGCAGGAGCAGTACGCGCCCTTCTACGCGACCGCCGTGCTGCTCGTCGTCAACCAGATCGTCTCCAAGACCGATCGCTGGGGCTGGAAGGAGGTGCTCGGCTTCATCGACAGCCTCGCCCGCCTGTTCGCGACGCTCGCCGCCACCCTCGGCGCCGTCGGCATGATCGTCGGCGGCCTGTCGCAGACCGGCCTTGCCGGCACGCTCGTCAACGACCTGCTGCACATCGCCGGCGGCTCGCCCTACCTGCTGCTCATCATGGGGGCGATCACCAGCCTCATCCTCGGCACCGGCATGACGGCGACCGCCTGCTACATCTTTCTGGCGGTGATGCTGGCGCCGGCGCTTATCCAGGTCGGTCTCGATCCGCTCGCCGTGCACCTCTACATCTTCTACTGGGGCATGCTCTCCTTCATCACGCCGCCGGTGGCGCTCGGCGCCTTCGCCGCCGCGTCGGTCGCCAAGACCCCGCCCATGCGCACCGGATTCGAGGCGATGAAGATCGGCAGCGTCATCTACTTCATCCCGTTCTTCTTCGTGCTTCGATCCCGCCCTGATCATGCACGGGACCTGGGAGAACATCCTCATTTCGCACGGCGCTGGCCCTCTTCGGCGTGTGGATGTTCGCAAGCGGCATGCAGGGCTACGTTGTCGGCATCGGGCCGCTCTTCAAGAACGGGCCCTTTGCCTGGGTGCTGCGCCTGCCGCATTCTGGTGGGCGCCATTCTGATCGCCCTGCCGGGCGAGGCGGTGCCGGGGCTGAACGACTGGCAATTGCTCGGCATCGGGCTCGTGGTCATGGCGCCGGTCATTCTCGCGGCTCTTGTGCTGAATCGTCTGCAGCCGGTTGCGGTGCGGACGGCCTGATCGGTTGTCCGGACCCGGTTCCTCCCGGCTGGCCGCGAATACGAAAATGGCGCTCCGTGCTCACGCTCGTTGAGTCCGGGGCGCGCCTTTCTCGCCGGCACCCTGCGGCGCGGAGCGAGTGCGAAACGAACGCGACGACAGGATCGATGGGGGCCAGCCGGCCGGTGTGTTTCGTCTGACGGAAGCGCGCCCCGACCCCTTTGAACCGGACGAGAGACTGACCGACAAGAGTGACAACCAAAAGAACGCGAGGCGACGATGGCAGGCAAGAACTGGCGGGAGGCGGCAAAGGCCATCATGGCCGGCGCGGACGAGGCGGTTGTGACGGACCTGATGAAGGGGGCCGTCGACTTGCATGTGCATTCCGGCCCATCGACCATGGCTCGCCTGGTCGATCACCTCGAAGAGGTCGACGAAGCCGCGACAGCGGGCATGCGCGCGGTTCTCTTCAAGGACCACTACTATTCCGTCGCGCCGCTCATTCCGATGATGCAACGCATCAGCGGTGACAAGGGCGTCGAAATGTTCGGCTCGATCGTCCTCAACACGCCGGTCGGCGGGCTCAATCCCTATGCGGTGGATTTCAACGTCAAGTCGGGCGCGAAGCTCGTCTATATGCCGACCGCGCATGCGGCCAATCACATCCGCAACACCCATCGCAACAAGCGGCTGGTGAGCAATGTCCAGCTGATGCAGCCCTACGGCATCACCGTCGTCAACGACAAGGGCGAGCTTGTCGATGCGGCCAAGGAGATTCTCGACATCATCGCCGCCCACGATGTGATCCTGTCTTCCGGCCACCTGCATATCGCGGAGGTGTGGACGCTCTTCACCGAGGCCAAGAAGCGCGGCGTCAAGAAGCTTCTGACGAACCACCCGACCTATGGGCTGCACTGCACGCTCGACGACATCAAGGAGCTCGCCGGAATGGGCGTCATCCTCGAACAGTCGGCGTGCCTGTTCGTCGACTCCCGGTTCAACGTCTTCCCGCCGGAGCATCTGAAGGAGCAGATCGACGCCGCCGGACCGGAAAATTCCTCCCTCGGGTCGGATCTCGGCCAGGTCGACAACCCGACCCCGGTCGAGGGCCTGCGCCAGATGATCCGGCTCTGCCTGGGGCTCGGCTATTCGCCCGCCGAGGTCCGCGTCATGGTGCGTGACAACCCCGCCAGGCTGGTTGGGCTGGACGTCGAAGCCAGGGCCGCCGCCGCCGAATAGGGCGCGCCGCAATACCAGGGTCGTATCCGATGAAATTCGGTACGATCCGCCGCGGCAGCGCCCATGGCTCGGTCGACGCGAAAGGGACATGAACCCGGCATGAGGGTCATTCAAATCAGCCGTCCCGGTGGCCCTGAGGTCCTCGATATCGCCGAGCGGGAAAAGCCGATAGCCAAGGCCGGCGAGCTTCTCGTCAAGGTCGAGGCGATCGGGCTCAACCGGCCCGACGTCCAGCAGCGGCGTGGCCTCTATCCGCCGCCACCGGACGCCAGCGACCTGCCGGGCCTCGATATCGCCGGCACGGTCGAGGCGGTCGGCGCGGGGATCGATGCCTCCCGGGTTGGCGACAAGGTTTGTGCGCTTGCCAATGGCGGCGGCTACGCCGAGTTCTGCGCTGTCCCGGCGGTGCAAGCCATGCCCATTCCCAAGGGCCTGAGCGCCGTCGAAGGTGCCTCGCTGCCGGAGGTCTTCTTCACGGCCTGGAACAACGTCGTCTGGCTCGGCCGTCTCGCAAGGGGCGAGCGCTTGCTGGTTCAGGGCGGCACCAGCGGTGTCGGCATGGCCGCACTTCAGATCGCGCGCCATCTGTTCGAGGCTGAAACCTACGCGACCGCCGGCAGCGAAGAGAAGCGCGAGGTCTGCCGCGCGCTCGGCGTCAAGGCTGCCGTCGATTATCATGATGACGACTGGCCCGAGCAGGTTCGCGCCGCGGCCGGCGGGGAGGGGATGGATGTCATCCTCGACGCCCAGGCGGGCCCCTATGTGCAGAAGGAACTCGACCTGCTCGCCTACGATGGGCGCGTGGTGCTGATCGCCAGCCATCTCGCCAAGATCGCCGAGGTCGACACCCGGCAGCTCGTACGCAGGCGCCAGACCCTGTGCGGCTCGACCCTCAGGCCGCGCCCGCCGGCGTACAAGGGCCGGATCGCCGACGAACTGGTGCAGAAGGTCTGGCCGCTCATCGAGGCGGGCACCATCACCACCCGTATCCACAAGGTCTTTCCGTTCGAACAGATGCGCGAAGCCCATGCCATGCTCGACCGCAACGAGCAGATTGGGAAACTTGTGGTGACGGTTTGAGTCCCGGCCGCGGCAGTTCGCCGCCGCGCCGGTGCCGGCTGTTGTCCCGGGGCGGGAGGAATTGATGCTGACGGTCGATCGCGCCCTCGATTTGAAGGCCTATGAGGGGCAGGACCTCGGCGCGTCCGATTGGGTGACGGTGACCCAGGAGGCCATAGACGACTTCGCGCGTCTGACTGGCGATGATCACTGGATCCACGTCGATGTCGCGCGCGCCAGGACCGAGATGCCCGAGGGCAAGACCATCGCGCACGGTCTCCTCGTCCTGTCGTTCGTGCCGGCGCTGCAAAGGCAAATCTATGCGGTGCGGCAGAGGGGACGCGGCCTCAACTACGGATACGATCGGATCCGTTTCGTCTCGCCGGTCATGGTCGGCAGCCGCATCCGGCTCAGGCAGACCCTGGTTGCGGCGGCGGCCCACGAGAGAGGGACGCGGCTCGAGATCGATGGAACCATCGAGATTGACGGGGAAACCAGGCCCGCCATCGTCGCACGCAATATCCTGCTGATCGAAGACCCATGACGAAACACGTGGCTTCCGGTGAGGTCGACGAAGGGCGTCTGCTCCACCAGATCCTTCGGCACGGCGGCGAGCGGCCGCAGGCCGATGCCCTGATCTGCGGCGACGACACGCTCAGTTGGGGGGAGTTGAACGCGCGGGTTCTCCGGCTCGCCGGCGCGCTGCGCTCGAGCCTCGGGCGTGACGCCGAGCGCGTCGCACTGATCGGCGACGTCAGCGTCGATCTGGCCGTTGCCTATCTGGCGACGGTCGCCGCGGGCAAATGCGCCGTGCCGCTCCAGACCTCCATACAGGCCGAAGCGCTGAGGGGGATGATCGGCGATTGCGAGCCGTCCCTGGTCTTCGTCGCCTCCGCCTACCAGGACGCAATCGCCGATGCATTGGGCGCGGACACCAGGGTGATCTGCCTCGATGACGGAAGCTTTCAGCGCTTCATGGCGGACGCCGAGCCGCTGACCGAGGCCAGTGCCGTGCCGCCGGACGCCCCGTTCAACATCATCTACAGCTCCGGCACGACCGGCCGCCCGAAGGGCATCGTGCAGAGCCACGCCATGCGCTATCGACAGACCACGCGGGGCCTGTTCGGGCTCGGCGCCGCAAAGCACCATGCTGCTGGCGACGCCGCTTTATTCCAACACCACCTTGCTGCCGCATGCTTGCGGCGCTGTTCCATGGCGGCCGCGTGGTGATGATGCCGAAGTTCGATGCCGAGGGTATCTCGATCTCGCCGAGCAGCTCGCTGCCACGCACACCATGCTGGTGCCGGTGCAGTATCGGCGCATCCTGGATGCCGAGAGCTTCGCGCGGCGCGACCTGTCGCGCTTCGAGGTCAAGCAATGCACCGGCGCGCCGCTTTCGGCCGACGGACAAGCGCCGCGTCGCGACAACAATGGCCCGGCCGCTTTCTCGAGATCTATGGGCTGACCGAAGGCGGCTGCTCCTGCATGCTCGATGTCACCCGCTACCCCGACAAGCTGCACACGGTCGGCCGAGCCCGCAGCCGAACAACGACATTCGCGTCATCGACGAAGACGGGCGCGACGTGCCGCCGGGCGAACGCGGCGAGATCATCGGACGCTCGTCCGATGATGATGTCCGGCTATTTCCGCAATCCGGAGGCCACCGAGGCTTTCTATTGGCGCGACAAGGACGGCACGATCTATCACCGCACCGGCGATATCGGCGTGTTCGACGAGGATGGCTTCCTTACTCTCGTCGACCGCAAGAAGGACGTGATCATCTCGGGCGGCTTCAACGTCTACGCCTCGGATCTGGAGGGCATCCTTCTCAAGCATCCCGACGATCGCCGACGCCGCGGTGATCGCCGTGCCGAGCGCCAAATGGGGCGAGACGCCGCTTGGTCTGCGTGGTCGCAAGCCCGGCGTCACGCTTTCGACCGGCCGAACTGCTGGACTGGGCCAATGCGCCGGCTTGGCAAGATGCAGCGCCTGTCCGCCATCGAACTGCGCGAGCGAACTGCCGCGTTCGGCGCGTCGGCAAGGTGCTCAAGCAGGAGCTCAAGCGCCCCTATTGGGAGAAGAAGCCAATGACCCAGCGTCCGGACCGGGACCTGCCGTATCCTGAAGTGGCGCTGATAACCGGCGCCAGCAGCGGCATCGGCCGCGCCACCGCCAATCGGCTTGCCGCGCTCGGTTCGCAAGGTGGTCGTCGGCTACAACAGCCGTCGCGAGGCGGCCGAGGCGGTTGTTGCCGAACTGGAAGGCGAGGGGCACCTGGCCCTGCGCATCGCCCTGGAGGATCCGGCAAGCATCTCCGCCGCCGCGCACCTCGTCGCAGATCGCTTCGGCAAGCTCGATGCGCTCGTCAACAATGCGCGGCAGCACCGTGCCGGTGCCCCTCGGCGATCTCGACAAGCTGACCGACGAAATCTTCGACCGGACGGTGCTCATCAATCTGCGCGGCCCGTTTTCGATGATCCGCGCCTTCCGGCCATTGCTCGAAAAGGGGCGCGACGCCGTCGATCATCAATGTGTCGTCGCTCGCCGCGCAGACAGGGCTCGGCAGCAGCCTTGCCTATTGCGCCGCCAAGGGCGGCCTCGACACGCTGACCGTCGCCCTCGCCAGGGTGCTGGCGCCGAGAATCCGCGTGTTGTCGGTTTCGCCCGCCGGGGTCGATACCGAGTTCGTTCCGGGCCGCACGCGCGCCGTGCTGGAAGCGATGGCCGAGACGATGCCGCTGCGCAAGGTCACGACGGCCGACGATGTGGCCCGCGCCATCGTTGCCAGCATCACCCATCTCACCAGTTCGACCGGCATCATCGTGACCGTCGACGAGGGGAGGCACCTCTAGCAACGCGCTCCGACATGGCTCGTCGCTCGGTATCGTGCAGGTTTCGCTCTTGAGGGAAGACGCATGCTCGACACGACCAAATTCTACATCGACGGCGCGTGGGTGACGCCGGAAGGCGCCGAGCAACTCGGCGTCGTCAACCCGGCGACCGAAGAGGAATTTGCCCGAATTGTTCTGGGATCGGCGGCCGATGTCGATCGCGCCGCGCGGGCCGCCCGCAGGGCCTTCCCGGCCTATGCCGAGACCAGCCGGGAGCAGCGCCTCGAATACCTTCGCCGCATCGTCGACGGGTTTCGCCGGAAGATGCCCGAACTGGCCCGCATGATGACCGACGAGATGGGCGCGCCCATCACCTTCGCCACCCAGCGCCAGGCGACCGTCGCCCTGTTCCACTTCGAGGAAGCGATCCGGGTGCTCGAGACTTTCGATTTCGAGTGGGCCGAAGGCGTCGGCCGCATCCGCAGGGAGCCGATCGGCGTGTGCGGGCTGATCACGCCGTGGAACTGGCCGCTCAACCAGATGGCCTCCAAGGTGGCTCCGGCGCTGGCGACCGGCTGCACCATCGTCTTCAAGCCCAGCGAAATCGCGCCGCTGAGCGCGCATGATGCTGGCCGAGATCATCGATGAAGCGGGCGTGCCGCCCGGCGTGTTCAACCTCGTCAACGGCACGGGCGTGCCGGTCGGCGAAGCCATCGCCGCGCATCCGGAAATCGACATGGTCTCCTTCACCGGATCGACCCGCGCCGGCATACGCGTCGCCCAGCTTGCCGCCGAGACCGTCAAGCGGGTCGCCCAGGAACTCGGCGGCAAGTCCGCCAACATCATCCTCGATGACGTCGACATGGCGAAGGCCGTCACCCAGGGCGTCACCGCCTGCTACACGAATGCCGGCCAGAATTGCCAATCGCCGACGCGCATGCTGGTGCCTGTCGCGCAACGGGACGCGGTGATGGCGGCCGCCAGGGCCGCGGTCGAAGCAATCAAGCTCGGCAATCCACTGGATCCCGAGACCGAACTCGGCCCGCTGGTCAGCAGGCAGGCCTTCGACAAGGTGCAGAGCCTCATCCAGTCCGGGATCGACGAGGGCGCCACGCTGGTTGTCGGCGGACCGGGCCGGCCCTCGCAGTTCAACCGCGGCTATTTCGTGCGCCCGACCGTGTTTGCCGACGTTGAGCCGCACATGCGCATCGCAAGGGAAGAGATTTTCGGCCCCGTCCTGTCGATCATGACCTATCGCGAGCGAAGACGAGGCGGTGGAGATCGCCAACGACACCCCGTTCGGGCTTGCCGGGTTCGTCCAGTCGGCCGATCCGGACCGCGCTCGGCGCATTGCGAACCGCATGCGGGCGGGCCGCGTCTATTACAACGGCGCGCCGTTCGACCGGGCGCTGCCGTTCGGCGGCTACAAGCAGTCCGGCAACGGCCGCGAGTTCGGGCGATTCGGCTTCGAGGACTACCTCGAGGTCAAGGCGCTGCTGGGTTTCGCTGAGGCCTGAAGCCAATCGCCAAGGCTTGGGGAGGCTTGGAGATTCGAGCTATGGACCGGAGCCCGAAAGTGTCGCTTTGCGCTTCCCCCCGCAATCCCGACAGAATTTCAGTGGGCGATCAGGCCTTGACGGCGCCCGCCGTCAGGCCGGCGACGATGTATTTCTGGGCGACGAGGAAGACCACGATCGCCGGGGAGATCGTCAGCGTGATGTAGGTGAGGATCTTCGGCCAGTCGGTCGAATAGAGGCTGTGGAACTCCATCAGCCCCAGCGGCCACGGATAGTTGCCCGGCGAATTCAGCACCACCAGCGGCAGCAGGTAGTTGTTCCAGCTCGTCACGAAAGAAATGATCGCGACCGTCGACAGGATCGGCAGCGAAAGCGGCAGGATGATCGACCAGAAGATGCGCGCGTAGGAGGCCCCGTCCACCAGCGCGGCTTCGACCACCTCGTCCGGGATCTGCCGGAAGGCGTTGCGCATGAGGAGCACGCTCGATGCCAATCCGAACGCGACCTGCGGAATGATGATACCCCAATGGGTGTCGAGCAGGTTGAGGTCGCGGATTTGCAGGAACAGCGGCAGGATGGCGGTCGCGAACGGGAAGGTCAGCCCCAGGACCAGGTAGTTGAACAGCATCTGCTCGCCGTAGAACTTCAGATGCGCGAATGCGAACGCCGCCGGCGCCCCCACCGCCAGCGTCAGCGCCACGGTGAACAGGCCGATATTCAGGGAGTTGCCGAGCATCTGCCAGACGCGCTGGCGGCCAGCCACATCGACATAGTTCTCCCATAGCCACTCGTGCGGCAGGCCGAAGGGGTTGGTGCGCAGCTCGCCGATGGATTTCAGCCCGCCGAGCGCCGTCGAGACGATCGGCACCAGAACGACACCGGCCACCGCGAACAACACGAGCAGCCGCACCAGCGACCAGAAAGGATCCGCCGGGAGCGCGGATGGCGCCACGTAGCGCGGTTCCGAGAGGGCGCGGTCAGTCATGACGCATAACCCATTTCCGGTAACCGAGGGCCACGATCACGCAGATGACGAACAGGGTCACGCCCACGGCGTTGCCATAGCCGACGCGCATGCGGGCAATTCCGAAATAGTAGAGGTACGACACGATGGTGTGGGAGGAATTGAAGGGTCCCCCGCCCGTCAGCGGCACCACCAGGTCGAAGAACTGCAGACAGCCGAGGACGGCGAAGAACACGGAGAGCCGGATCGTGGAGCCGATCCCCGGCAGGGTGACGTGCCATGAATTGCTGCCACGGGCTCGCGCCGTCGATCGAGGCCGCCTCATAGAGGTTGCGGTCGATAGCCTGCATGCCCGCAACGTAGAGCATCATGTGGAAGCCGAAATACTTCCAGGTCGCCACGAACATGATCGTCGTGACGGCGAGGTTCTTGTCCGACAGGAGGTGGACCTCGCCGCCGCCGAGCAGCAGGCTCACCTGCGTGACGAGCCCGACGTCGCCGTCAAACACGAACCGGAAGATGAGCCCGGCGGCGACGTCCGCCAGAATGAAGGGCATGAAGAAGATCAGGCGGAATGCCACCGATCCCCAGCGCCGATTGGCCACGAGCTGGGCGATGCCCAGCGCCATTGGAAGCTGGATCAGAAGGGCCGAAGCGAGGATGAGGCCGGTGTTGCCGAGCGCCCGGATGAACGTCCGGTTCCCGAAAAGCTGCTCGAAATTGCCGAACCCGAGAAACTTGTCGGCGCGCGGCGCGCCCAGCCCGTTCCAGTTGTAGACGGAGGTGCTTCCAGCCTCGATCACCGGCCAGACAATGAACAGCGTAAAGAGTATCAGCGCCGGCGCGGTGAAGATGACCGCCGTCTTCCAGCCTCTGTGGCTGCGCCGGGACGAGACATAGGGAAGTCTTTGCGCGGCTACCGCCATCGATCCCCGGCTCCGGCAACGGAAATCCCCCGACGGACCCCCGGCGCGCGGGCGCCGGAGGTCCGGATTGAGGGTGCGAGGCCTACCTGTTGTCCCAGGCTTCCTGCAAGGTCGCGGCGGCATCGTCCGCGGTCATTTCGCCGGCGGCGAGCGCCACCGAGACATCGTTATAGGCGCCGCCCGCCGACGGCCCGAGGAACCGGTCGGCAAACAGCTGATGCACCGAGGCCGCACCGATCGTCTTGACGACCCACTGCAGCTTCGGCTCGGAGATGTACTGCTCGACACCGATCGCGGAGGGAATGCTCAGGCCCTTTTCCGCGAACCGCTTCTGGGCGGTCGACCGAGGCGTAGTACTCGAGGAACTCCACCGCCTCCTTCGGCGCGCCCTTGGTGACGGCGTACCCGGTGATGCCGCCGACGGTGCCGGTGCCGCCGTCCTTGTCGGCGAAGCCGTTCGGGAACGGGATCAGGACCAGATCGTCGGGGGCGATGCCCTTTCCGTCCGCCGCGTTGTCGGCCTGCTGCGGATCGACCAGTTGCCGGCAAGGTAGATGGCGCCATCGCCGTCGCCGAACTTGCCGATCGAGGTCAGCCAGTCGTCGCTGAGCCAGGTATCCTGGAAGGGCTGGAGCTTGCCCAGGTCGATCAGGTCGTTGGCCGCCTTGACGAAATCCGGGGTTGCGAAACCGCCTGTGCGGACGCGGTCCATGATGTCCGGCCCGCCCTCGCGGAGCATCAGGTAAAGCAGCCAGTGCTGGACCGGCCACTTGTCGTGGCCCGAGGTCATGATCGGGGTGATGCCGGCATCCTTGAGCTTCTTGACCGCGGCCAGGAACCCGTCCCAGGTCTTGAGGTCGTCGATGCCGACTCCGGCCTTATCGAGCAGCGGCTTGTTGACGTAGAGGTTGACCAGCGAAAGGTCGGTGGCGACGCCCACCAGCTTGCCGTGGACCTCGAACGCCTTCACCGACGAACTCCGGGACAACCTTGAGGAGGTCGTCCTTCGCCCATGAGATGTCCTCGAGATAGCCGGCATCGTCCTGCGCCTCGATGTCGCCGCCGCCGAAGCTCGTGATGATTTCAGGCGGATCGTTGGACTGCAGCAGTGTCGGCAGCTTGGTTCTCAGCGCCTCGTTTTCCATCGGCTGGCGCACGACCGTGATCCCCGGATGGGACGCGTTGAAGTCGTCTATGATGGACTGCATGGTGTCGTTGAACGCCGGCGTGTCGCCGATATGCAGCAGGCGTACGGTCACGTCATCGGCGAGGGCCGCCGGAGGCGGCCAGCCCCGATGCCAGGGCGAGCGCGCCCAGCAGCTTGAGCTTCATGTCAGTATCCCTCCCGTTTGCGGCCAAATCCATGGCTTTGGCTCGCATTGCCAGTGAAAGGTGGCTCGCCATGCATGTCAATGCCTTTGCTCGGCATGCGAGTGGAGCGACCGTGTCGGCGGTGTCGTGCCGAAAACAGCCGGAGGCGGCGAACCGCGGGCGGGCGCTCGGAAGGGCGCCCGTCTCGTTTGCGCGCGGGGCAACAGCGCGGCTAGTTCAGGCGCTTCTGGCGGCGGGTCTGGGAAAAACGTCGAACCCGAAGCTACAAGCCGCGATTGCGGCCCGGGCTTTCGCCCGCCCTCGCGGGGGCGTTTGAGCGAAGCGTATTGGCCGTGAGCGCAAGAGCTGGCGGACGGGGTGGGATTCGAACCCACGGTACCCTTGCGGGCACGCCGGTTTTCAAGACCGGTGCCTTCAACCACTCGGCCACCCGTCCGCAGGATATGCCACGCGCCCTTCTTAGGCCGTCGATTCCCGTGGGGGAAGAGCCGACGACGAGCCTCCAAATCGTCCTTGGCGCTTGCCAAGAGCGCCGGGATTTGTTCATTTAGCGGGCGGTCTTAACGCCTCGTTAAGATTTGCCGCCGCTTGATGGTGGCGCTGGGGATTTGCGGGACGAGGGGCGCGGGGTGATTCTCCCGATTGATCAGGGCGCATGTGGAGCCGTCGCGTGGACGGCTGGTTTGCGTCTGGCCGGCATCGTGGAAGCGACCGGGTGAGGCCCGGCATCGCCCTCCGCGTCGTCGTGGTCGCCGGGGCGGCCTGCCTTCTGGCATCCTGCGGCATGGTGCCGACCCAATTCGTCTCCAAGAAAGAATATTTCAGCCCGGCGAAGTACGGCAAGGCGAGCCCCAAGGTGGTGGCGAGCTACCGGAAGGTGCCGAAGGGCGGCGGGCACTATGTCGTCGGCGCGCCCTATCGCGTCGCCGGCAAGACCTACATTCCGCGCGACAACCCGCGCTACAGCGCCGTCGGGCTGGCCTCCTGGTACGGCGCCGCCTTCCACGGACGGCTGACCGCCAACGGCGAGGTCTATGACGTCAACGCGCTGACGGCGGCCCATCCGACCATGCCGCTGCCGAGTTACGCGCGGGTGACCAATCTCGAGAACGGCAGCTCGGTGATCGTGCGCGTCAACGATCGCGGCCCGTTCAAGGAGGACCGCCTGATCGACGTGTCCGCGACCGCCGCCGACATGCTGGGCTTCCGGAAACAGGGCACGGCCAAGGTCAAGGTCGACTACATCGGCCCGGCCCGGATGGACGGACTCGACCAGAAGATGCTGGTGGCGTCCTATCGCGGCCCGGGCAGGGCGCCGGCGCCCGATGCCGCGCGCTTCGCCGCGGCCAAGGAGATTGCCCGCGTCAAGTTGGCGTCCGCTCTGTCGCGGCCGCGACCCGTCGACGCCAACGCCGGACCGATGCAGCTGATGCCGGCCTATGCCGCCTCCACCGATGGCGATGGCCTGGGCGCGTTGATCCTGCGCAGCGGCCTGTCGCAGTCCTACGCCGAGACGCCCCGCGTGCCTGCCGCCCAGACGGCCGCCGCTGACCTCGCCTCCCACGATCTGACCACGTCCCTGACGGCCGCCGCCGAACGCAAGGCACGGCAGCTGACGGTGCGCTCCGCCACGGTCGTGCAGATCGGCACGTTCAGCGATTCGGCGAACGCGCAGCGCGTCGCCGCCAATTTCCGCCGCTTCGGCAGGACCGACGCGGTAGCCGGCAATACCGGCGGGCGCGCCCTGCAGACCGTGATGGTCACGCTCGACGCCGGGGTGTCGCCCGAGACGGTCATCGCCGCGGCGAATTCGTTCGGCCTCCGCGGCGCTTTCGTCCTCTCCCGCTAGTTTTCTGTCTCGCTCCCCCGGCTGCGGTGATTGATTTGCGCCGCGCAGTCTTGCTATGCGTGGGGGAGGGGGGCAGGAAGCGGAGCGGCGATCATGTGGCAGCCGGACGCCGGGCTCGCGGGCCCTCTCGATCCACGGATTTCGCGATTGCGCGCGCCGCTGGCTATGGCGCTGGCAGGGCTTGTCCTGATCGCGGCCGCCCCCGCGGCGGCGCAACGCTTCGAGACGCGCGCCGAGCACGCGCTGCTCATGGACGCCGAGACCGAAACCATCCTGTTCCAGAAGGCCGCCGACGTGCGCATGCCGCCGGCCAGCATGGCCAAGCTGATGACCGTCGCGGTCGTCTTCGACGCCATCAAGCAGGGCCGCCTCAGCCTCGATACCGAATTCCAGGTTTCGGAGAACGCCTGGCGCAACGGCGGCGCCAATTCCGGCGGCTCGACCATGTTCGCCAAGCTGGGCTCGGACATCAAGGTTTCGGACCTGATCCGCGGCATCATCATCCAGTCCGGCAACGATGCCTGTATCGTCGTCGCCGAAGGCATGGCCGGTACCGAGCGGACGTTTGCCGACCTGATGAACGCCGAGGCCCGCAAGCTCGGCCTCACGAATTCGCACTTCACCAATTCGACCGGATTGCCCGACCCGGACGAATACGTGACCGCGCTCGACCTCGCCAAGCTGGCTCATCACATCATCTACGAGGATCCGGAGTTCTATAAGATCTTCAGCGAGACCGAGTTCACCTGGAACAAGATCCGGCAGCACAACCGCAACCCGCTGCTCGACATGAACATCGGCGCCGACGGGCTGAAGACCGGCTACACCGACGATTCCGGCTATGGCCTGGTCGCCTCGGCGGTGCGTGACGGCCAGCGCCTGATCATGGTCATCAACGGCACCAAGAGCGAGAAGGAGCGTGCCGAGGAGGCGCGCAAGCTGATGGACTGGGGGCTGCGCGCCTTCGAGAAGGTCGCGCTCTTCCGGCAGGGCGAGGTCATCGCCGATGCCAGCGTCTTCGGCGGCGAGAAATCGTCGGTGGGCGTCATCGGCAAGGGCGGTGTCGATGTGTTCCTGCCGCGCGGCTCGCGCGACCTGATCAAGGGGCGCATCGTCTATCAGGGCCCGGTCCCGGCCCCGATCGAGGCCGGCCAGGAGATCGGCAAGCTGCAGATCACGCTTGGCCAGGATGTGCTCAAGGAGACCCCGGTCTACGCCGACGACGATGTCGGCAAGGGCACCATCCCGCAGCGCTCCCTGGACGGTCTCAAGGAGCTGCTGCTCGGCTGGTGGTAGGCGGCGGCGCTCTCCTGTATCAACGCGATCATGGCCGGCAGGTTCATCACGTTCGAGGGGGGCGAGGGGGCCGGCAAGACCACCCAGATCCGGCGCCTGGCCGAGCGTCTGCGCGAAACGGGCGAAACCGTGATCGTCACCCGCGAGCCGGGCGGCACGCCCAATGCCGAAGCGATCCGCCGTCTGCTGCTCTCCGGTGTCGCCAGGCAGCTCGGCAGCGAGGGCGAGGCCGTGCTCTTCGCCTCGGCCCGGGCCGACCATGTCGAGCGCGTCATCCGTCCGGCGCTGGCGGCGGGCCAATGGGTGCTCTGCGATCGTTTCAGCAACTCGACGCGCGTCTACCAGGCCGATGTGGATGCGACGCTGCTCGACGGGCTCGAACGCGTCGCCGTCGGCGATACCCGGCCGGACCTCACCCTCATCCTCGATGTGCCGGCGGAGATCGGGCTGGCGCGCGCCGCCGAGCGCATGGCGGCGACGGGAGAAACGCCCGACCGCTTCGAGGGCGAGGCGCTCGCGCTGCACGAGACGCGCCGGCAGGCCTTTCTCGACATCGCCAGGAACGCGCCCGAGCGCTGCGTCGTTGTCGACGCCGGCAAGCCGGAGGCGGAGGTTGCCGAGGCAGTGTGGACGGCGGTCGAGGAGCGGCTCGTCGGGCAGACCGCCACGGAGCAGGAGAGCTGATGGCCGCGGCCGAACGCCAGGAGGTCCTGCGCTACGACGCGGTAGAAGGCTGGCCGGCGCCGGAGGACCGCGCCGAGTGGTTTGGCGATCCCGCCGCCGAGCGCGCGCTGCTCGACGCCTACCGTGGCGGACGCATGCATCATGCCTGGCTGATCGGCGGCCCCAAGGGGATCGGCAAGGCGACGCTCGCTTACCGCTTCGCCCGGTTCCTGTTCGCCCATCCCGATCCCGCCGCGCCGGCTGTGGCCGCAGCGACCGACCTGTCGCTCCCGGCGACCGATCCCGCCTTCCGCAAGGTGATGGCGCGGGCGCACCCGAACCTGCTGGTGCTCGAACGCCCGCTCGACCCGCGCACCGGCCGCTACAAGAGCGAGCTGACGGTGGACGAGATCCGCCGCACGGTGTCCTTCTACGGCAATACCAGCGGCGAGGCCGGCTGGCGCATCGCCATCGTCGATCCCGCCGACGACATGAACGCCAACGCCGCCAACGCGCTGCTCAAGGTATTGGAGGAGCCGCCGGCGCGGTCGCTGTTCCTGGTCGTCAGCCACGCGCCGGGCAGGGCGCTCGCCACCATCCGCTCGCGCTGCCGGCGGCTGGACCTGGCGCAGCTCTCCCCCGACGCCATCGTTGCCGCGCTGGGCGAGGGGGGCGCGGAGGCCGAGCCGGCCGACCTGGCGCTGGCGGCGCGGCTGGCCGACGGCAGCCTGCGCCGGGCAATCCTGCTCACCGAGGCCGGCGGCATCGACACCTACCGCGGTTTTGCCCGCCTGCTGAGCCGGTTGCCCGAGATCGACCTCGCCGCCATGCACGACTTCGCCGACAGCGTGTCGGGCCGTGGCAACGATGACGGCTGGGTCGGCTTCCTCGACATGGCCGGCGCCTGGCTGAACCGCCGGGTGCGCGGCGAAAACGAGCCGGAAACCAACATTTCCCTCAGCCCGGCCGCCGCCGCGGCGCCGCTTGAAAGGTGGGCGGAGGTATGGGAAAACCTCCGCGCTTCATCGTCACTTACCGACGAATACAACCTCGACCGCAAGCGAACCGTCCTGACGATCCTGATGAGCCTCGCCCGCGCGACCCGAATGTGACGCTTTCGACGGCCCCGCGATGAGCGGCACGGCCGACGTTCACCTGTTCTGCGCGACATCCAACAAGGCGAGACGGCGATGCAACCGCCGAAATTCTACATCACCACCCCGATCTTCTACCCGAACGGCGCGCCCCACATCGGCCACGCCTACACGATCCTTGCGTGCGACACGCTGGCGCGCTTCCAGCGCCTCGACGGCAAGGACGTGTTCTTCCTGACCGGCACGGACGAGCACGGCCTGAAGATGCAGCAGACCGCCGACAAGGCCGGTCTGACGCCGCTGGCGCTCGCCGACCAGAACTCGGCTGTGTTCCGCGAGCTGGTGCAGGCGCTGGGCGCTTCGCCCAACGACTTCATCCGAACGACCGAAGACCGTCATCACCGTTCCAGCGAGGAAATCTGGCGCCGCATGGAGGCGGCCGGCGACATCTATCTCGACAAATACGCCGGCTGGTATTCCGTTCGCCAGGAGCAGTTCTTCGACGAGAAGGAGACCACCGTCGGCGACGATGGCGTCCGCCGCGAACCGCTTGGCTCGCCGGTCGAATGGGTCGAGGAGGAGAGCTACTTCTTCCGTCTTTCCGCCTATCAGGACCGGCTGCTCGCGCACTACGCCGCCGATCCCGATTTCATCGGGCCGGACGAGCGCCGCAACGAGGTCGTCAGTTTCGTCAAGGGCGGCCTCAAGGACCTGTCGATCTCGCGCACCACGTTCGACTGGGGCATCCGCGTGCCCGATAACGACAAGCACGTGATGTATGTCTGGGTGGACGCGCTGACCAACTACATCACCGCCGCCGGTTTTCCCGACGAAGCCTCGCCGCGCTGGCACTACTGGCCGGCCGATGTGCATATCATCGGCAAGGACATCCTGCGTTTCCACGCGGTCTACTGGCCCGCCTTCCTGCTGTCGGCGGGAATCGAGCTTCCGCGGCGCGTCTATGCCCACGGATTCCTCTTCAATCGCGGGGAGAAGATGTCCAAGTCGGTCGGCAACGTCGTCGACCCGTTCGCCATCATTGCCGCCTATGGCCTCGATCCGACGCGCTATTTCTTCATGCGCGAAGTGCCTTTCGGTCAGGACGGCAGCTACAGCCACGAGGCAATCGTCAACCGGATCAACGCCGACCTCGCCAACGACCTCGGCAATCTGGCGCAGCGTTCGCTCACCATGATCGCGCGCAACTGCGCCGGCGTGCTGCCGGCGCCCGGCAGCCTGACCGCCGAGGATGAGGACATCCTCGGCCGCGCCGACGGGCTGCTCGAGGTTTGCCGCCAGGCGATGAAGGCGCAGCAGATCCATCAGGCGCTGAATGCGGTGTGGGCGGTGGTCGCCGAGGCCAACCGCTATTTCGCCGCCGCCGCGCCCTGGGCGCTGCGCAAGACCGATCCGGCGCGCATGGGGACCGTGCTCTACGTCACGGCCGAGGTCATCCGCCAGGTTGCCATTCTGGCGCAACCGGCGATGCCGGGCGCCATGGCGAAACTGCTGGACCTGCTCGCCGTCCCGGCCGACGCGCGGACGTTTGCCACGCTTGGGCGGGACGGGCGACTGCCGGCCGGGGCCGCGTTGCCGGCTCCCGAACCGGTGTTTCCGCGCTACATTGACAGCGAGGACAAGAGGGCCGGCTGATCCCGGCCGGAAGGCAAGCGATGGCACATAGTCACGGCCATAGCCACGACCACGGCAGCAACGAGAACCGTCTGTTCTGGACGGCGCTCATCACCGGCGGATTCATGCTGATCGAGGCCGCCGGCGGGCTCTTCGCCGGCTCGCTGGCGCTGCTCGCCGACGCCGGGCACATGCTGACCGATTTCGCCGGCCTGTTCCTGGCGTGGCTGGCCTTCCGCTTTTCCCACTGGCCCGCCGACCGCAAGCGCACCTATGGCTTCGAGCGCCTGCAGGTGCTCGTCGCCTTTGGCAACAGCCTGATGCTGTTCGTCATCGCCGGCGCCATCGTCATAGAGGCGGCGCGCCGCCTGATGGAGCCGGCGCCAGTGCTCGGCGGCACCATGCTCGCCGTCGCCGTCGTCGGACTGCTCGTCAACATCGGCATCTTCCTCGTGCTGCACGGCGCCGATCGCGAGAACCTCAACGTACGCGGTGCCATGATCCACGTCCTCGGCGATCTGCTCGGATCGGTCGGCGCCATCACCGCGGCGATCGTCATCATGGCGACCGGCTGGACGCCCGCCGACCCGCTCATCTCGGTGCTGGTCGCCGTCATCATCCTGCGGAGCGCCTGGCAGGTCGCCCGCGATTCCGCCCACATCCTGCTCGAAGGCACGCCGCGTAATCTGGCGCTGAACGAGGTCGAATCCGACCTTCAGGCCAATGTCGACGGCGTCGACGATATCCACCACGTGCACGCCTGGTCGATCACCCAGGAGCGGCCGATGGTGACGCTGCATGCCCGCATTTGCGAGACGGCCGACGCCGATGCGACCGTGGTGGCGATCAAGAGCCGCCTGAGGGCGCGCTTCGGCGTCGCCCATGCCACGGTCGAGATCGAGCGCCATGAATGCGCCGACCGCAACGTCGCCGCCGCTCCCGCGCACAGCCACTGACGGCCGCATGCTCGTCGACAGCCACTGCCACCTCGATTTTCCCGATTTCGACGCCGACCGCGATGCGGTGGTCGAGCGAGCGCGTGCTGCCGGCGTCGGCACCATGGTGACCATTTCGACGCGGGTGGCGAAGTTCGCCGGCCTCAAGGCCATCACCGGGCGCTACGACCGCATCTACTGCTCGGTCGGCACCCACCCGCACAACGCCGCCGACGAGCCCGACGTCACCGCCGACGATCTGGCGCGGATCGCCGACGACCCGGCGGTGGTGGCGATTGGCGAGGCCGGCCTCGACTACCACTACGACAACTCCCCGCGCGAGGCGCAGCGCGAGGGCTTCCTGCGCCACATCGCGGCGGCGCGCATGACGCAACTGCCCCTCGTGATCCACGCGCGCGACGCCGACGCGGACGTGGCTGAAATCCTGCGCGACGAAATGGGGAAGGGGGCCTTCCCGGCCATTCTGCATTGCTTCTCCTCCGGCCGCGACCTGGCGCTGACCGGCGTCGAGCTTGGCCTCCACGTTTCCTTTTCCGGCATCCTCACCTTCAAGCGCTCCGAGGAACTCCGCGCGATTGCAGCGGAAATCCCGCTCGACCGCCTGCTGGTCGAGACCGACGCGCCCTACCTGGCGCCGCCGCCTCACCGCGGAAAGCGCAACGAACCGTCCTATGTCGTTGAAACAGCGAAGGTTTTGGCCGAGGTCAAAGGCATCAGCTACGAGGCCCTGGCAGCCGCGACCAGCGACAATTTCTTTCGACTTTTCAACAAGGTACCGAGGGCGTGAGCGCCCGTCTGCGCGCCACGATCCTTGGCTGCGGCGCATCGCCGGGTGTGCCGAGGATCGGCAATGACTGGGGCTCCTGCGACCCGAACGAGCCGAAGAACCGGCGCACCCGCTGTTCGCTGCTCCTGGAGCGCTACGACGGCCACGCACGGCCGACCCGCGTCCTCGTCGACACCGGGCCGGACATGCGCGACCAGCTGCTTGCCGCCGACATCGGCTTCCTCGACGCCGTGGTCTACACCCACGCCCATGCCGACCACCTCCACGGCATCGACGACCTCCGCGCCTTCTGGCTCAACACCAGGCGGCTCCTCGACGTCTACGCCGATGCCGACACGTGGGACCGGCTCCGGCAAGGCTTCGGCTATTGCTTCGAGACGCCGGCCGGCAGTTCCTATCCGCCGATCCTCAAATACCGGCCGCTGGCATTCGGCACGCCGCTGACGGTTAACGGCGACGGCGGACCGCTGACCATGATGCCGTTCCGGCAGGTGCATGGCGACACCGACTCTGTCGGGCTGCACATCGGCGGGTTGGCGTACTCGTGCGACATCAGCGATCTGCCGGCCGAGTCCATGCCGCATGTCGCTGACCTCGACGTGTGGATCGTCGACGCGCTGCGCTACAAGCCGCATCCGAGCCACTTCAGCCTGGCGGAAGCGATCGAATGGGTCGGCCGCATCAAGCCACGGCGCGCCTTGCTGACCCACATGCACGTCGATCTGGACTACGCCACGATGAGGCGGGAACTGCCGGCTGGCATCGAGCCGGCTTATGACGGTCTGACCATCGATCTGCCGCTCGATTGACGGTCGCCTGGACCGGATCGCCCGGATACCCGCCAATCCTCTATCTGTAAATGTTCCATAATATATCTTATGCGACTTCGACACAGACCAGCCGGTTCGGCGTGGGTGCGGCACGAACGCCGCCCACTCCGGAAGCCCATCCCGGCGGTAGCTGGTAGGCTCGGCACTCGAATCGTCCCGTCCGGAGGCTTGGCATGAAACCGTCACGCGACATCGCGCGGCTCATCGAAATCATGGCGGCGCTGCGCGACAAGGACACCGGCTGTCCCTGGGACATCGAACAGGACTTCTCGACCATCGCGCCGTACACGATCGAGGAAGCCTACGAGGTCGCCGACGCGATTGCGCGCGGCGACATGAACGACCTGCGCGACGAGCTCGGCGACCTGCTGCTGCAGTCGGTCTATCACGCGCGGCTGGCCGAGGAAGCCGGCGCCGTTCGCCTTCCCGCGATGTTGTCGAGGCGATCACCACCAAGATGATCCGCCGCCACCCGCACGTCTTCGGCGACGAGGAGGCGCGCGCCGCCGGTGCCGCCAAGGGTTTCTGGGAGAAGGCCAAGGCCGAGGAAAGACGCGAGCGTATCGGGGAGGCCCCGGCCCCCGGTCTGCTCGACGGCGTGCCGGACAACCTGCCGGCGCTGATACGGGCGCTGAAGCTTCAGGAGAAGGCCTCCACCGTCGGTTTCGACTGGAACGACGCCCGCACCGTGCTCGCCAAGCTTCGCGAGGAGATCGACGAGATCGAGGCCGAGCTGGACGCGCCTGCGGCCAACAAGACGCGCCTTGCGGACGAGGTCGGCGACCTGCTCTTCGCCGTCGTTAACCTGGCGCGGCACCTGAAGGTCGATGCCGACCAGGCGCTGCGCCAGACCAGCGTCAAGTTCATGCGGCGCTTCCGCGCCATCGAGGACGCCCTGGCGGCCGAAGGCCGCGGCCCGGCGGAAGCCACCCTGGACGAGATGGAAGCGCTCTGGCAGCAAGCCAAGACGGCGGACTGATGCGGTTCAGGATCCGGCCGTGGCCTGCGGGAAAGCCGCGACGAAGGCCGCGTCCCGATCCGGCGCGACGCGGACATGGGCCGTGGTCGAGCCGTCGGGATTGTCGGTGCGGTCGAGCACCTCGCCCATCTCGTAGAGCCGGTGGAGCTGGCCGAGGCCGGCGCCTTCCAGCCTGACGGCATAGGTGCGCCGCGCCGCGGTCACGCGGTCCTCGATGAGCGCCAGCAGGTCCGGCAGCCCTTCGCCGGTCAACGCCGAGACCGTGACCACCGCCGGCCCGCCGCCGGGCGCGGCCGGGATCAGTCGCGGCGGCCGTTGCGCCGCGTCGATGAGGTCGATCTTGTTCCACACCTCGATCACCCGCTCCTGCGAACGGGCATCGACATCGAGTTCGGCGAGCACCAGCGCCACGTCCCTCGCCTGCGCCTCGCTGTCGCTCCGCGCGATGTCGCGGACGTGCAGGATGAGATCGGCCTCCGACACTTCCTCCAGCGTGCCGCGAAAGGCGGCCACCAGGGTCGTCGGCAGGTCGGCGACGAAGCCGACCGTGTCCGACAGGATCGCCACCGCGCCGTGCGGCAGCGTGATGCGGCGGAGCGTCGGGTCGAGGGTGGCGAACAATTGCGAGTCGGCGAAGACCCGATCGGACGTGAGCGCGTTGAACAGGGTCGACTTGCCGGCATTGGTGTAGCCGACCAGCGCGACCGAGGCCTGGGTCCCCTTGCGGCGGGTCTTGCGCTGCTGGCGTCGGCGTGTGGCGACGTCCTCGAGGTCGCGCTCGATGCGCGCGATGCGCTCCTCCAGCGCGCGCCGGTCGGCTTCGATCTGCGTCTCGCCGGGGCCGCCGAGGAAGCCGAAACCGCCACGCTGGCGCTCCAGGTGGGTCCACGAACGCACCAGCCGGCTCTTCTGGTAGTTGAGGTGGGCGAGTTCGACCTGGAGCGCCCCCTCGCTGGTGCGCGCCCTCTCCCCGAAGATCTCGAGGATCAGCCCGGTCCGGTCGATGACCTTGGCCTTCCAGGCGCGCTCGAGATTGCGCTGCTGCACCGGCGACAGCGGCCCGTCGACGACCACCAGCCCGATGCGCTCGGCCGCCACGCGGCTGCCGATCTCCTCGACCTTGCCGGAGCCGAACAGCGTCGCCGGCCTCGGCGTTGCCACCGGCACGGCGAGGCCCTCCACCACGTCGAGCTGGATCGCCTGCGCCAGACCCACCGCTTCTTCGACCCGGGCACTGCGCTCGCGCGCCGCCGGGTCGGTCCGCCCCTTGAGGACGGGCACGAGAACAAGCGCCCGTTCCGGCGCGCCGGCGAGTTCGCCGCCGGCCGCGTCGTCAGCGATCCCGTCGCGGGGATCGCTCAATCGGCGCTGCCCTCCTCGCCCGGCTCGAAGAGCTGCAGCGGGGCGCCTGGCATGACTGTGGAGATGGCGTGCTTGTATACAAGCTGCGAATGCCCGTCGCGTCGCAACAATACGCAGAAGTTGTCGAACCAGGTGACGATTCCCTGGAGCTTGACGCCGTTGACCAAGAAAATCGTCAGGGGCGTCTTGTTCTTGCGAACGTAGTTGAGGAACGTGTCCTGAAGGTTCTGTGCGCGGTCCGCCATAGGATCGGTCTCGTTTCTTGAGGCTCGGGAGCGTCAGTCGCTTTCTTGGGCTACGACCGTTTGGGCCGTGCGCAGTTTGCCCTAGTGTTGCGGCGCACGTCACCTGTGAAAATTCAGTATTTCTACGGAGGGTCCGGCGAGGCTCCCACCGCCCGTTCCGGTCCGATTTCGGCATGGTCATGGAACGCCGCCCGCAGCCGCCCTGCGACCGGCCCCGGCCGGCCGTCGCCGACCGCCTGGCCGTCGATCCGGACCACCGGCGTCACGATCGCCGTGGCGGAGGTGATGAACGCCTCCCTTGCCGACAGCGCCTCTTTCACCGTGAACGGCCTTTCCTCGACCGTCAGCGCCTCGCTGGCGGCGATGTCGACGACCCCCGTGCGGGTGATCCCGCGCAGCACCCCGGCCTCCGCCGAGCGCGTCACGAGGGTTCCGGCGGCGGTCACGATCCAGGCATTGCTGGACGACCCCTCCGTGACAAAGCCGTCGCGGTCGACGAACCAGGCCTCGAACGCGCCGGACTTCACGGGCTTTCTGCTTGGCCAGCACATTGGGGAGCAGTGAGATCGTCTTGATGTCCACCCGCGCCCAGCGATTGTCGGGAACGGTGATGACCGCAACCCCCTCCTCCGCCCGCTTCGCGCGCGCCGCCGTACTCAGCGAGTGGGCGGTCACCACCAGGCCGGGCGCTATGTCGCCGGCGGGAAAGGCATGATCCCGCGGCGCCACGCCGCGGGTGACCTGAACGTAGACCAGACCGTCGCGCACCCGGTTGCGGCGCACCACCTCGCGCATGACCGCGCCAAGCGACGCCGGGGTCATCGGCCGGGCAATCCTGAGTTCGCCGAGCGAGCGGGCAAGCCGCGCCATGTGCCGGCTCTCGTCGATCAGCCGGCCCCTCGCGCACCTCGCACACCTCGTAGACGCCGTCGGAGAACTGGTAGCCGCGATCCTCGACATGCACGGCGGCGCTCGCGTGCGGCAGGTAGCGGCCATTGACATAGGCAACGCGGGACATCGGTTGCTCCTACGTCCGCCAATAGGCGACGTTCAACGCCGCGAACAGCACGATGACCTCGATGCGCCCGAGGATCATGGTCGCCGCCATCACCAGCTGGGTGAACGGGCTGAAATCGGCATAGGCCGGCCAATGCGGGCCGATCAGCCACTCCGGCGAATAGAGCGGGCCGATATTCGAGAAGGCCGACACCGCCGCGACCATGGCGGTGTCGAACCCGGGCATCTGGATGGCGAGCAGCAAGGCGGAAACGATCATGACTGCCAGGGACACGACCAGGTTCGCCCAGATCGCCTTCATCAGGGTCAGGTCGTATGGCTGGCTGCCGAAATGCGTGCTGCGCACGCTGTGCGGAAAGACCAGCCGCCGAAGCTCGTGCATCGACTGAATCGTCATGGCGCCGATGCGGTAGAACTTGACGCCACCGGCCGTCGATAACGCCGCCCCGCCACCAATCGCCAGGAAGATGACCAGCGCGTCGGGGATCGCCGCCAGGCCGCCGGGCCGGGTTTCGTAGCCGGTCGTGCTGACCAGCGACACGGCGCTGAACAGGCCGTCGCCCAGCGCCGCCGGAAGCCCCTCGACGCCATGGAAATAGACGGCATAGGCGAGGCCGACGATCGCCATGACCCCCAGCACCCAGTAGGTCTCGCGGTGTTCAAGGAGAAGCGCGCGCCGCCCCTCGAGAAAGATGCGGTGCCAGACGATGCTGGTCGCGCCGAGGACCATGAAGACCGCGACGACGCCCTCCGCGAGGGGGCTCTCGTAGACGGAGAGGTTGCCGTCGACCGGCATGAACCCGCCGGTCGAGACCGTCGACATGGCGAGGCACAGCGCATCGAATGTCGGCACGCCGGCAACGAACAGGAGGATAACGCAAACGCCGGTGAACAGGGCATAGAGCACCGCCACCCGCCGCAGAGCGTGGACGACGCGCTCTGGTCCCGCGTCGCTGAAGCCGCCCATCGCCGCGAGCCCCCGGCTCGACAGGCCGCCGACGCCGGCCGGGGCGAGGATGGTGACGAACGTCACCAGCGTCGCGAGACCGCCCAGCCACTGCAGTTCGGCGCGCCAGAATATGATGGACGGCCCGACTCCGGCGAGCGAGCGGAACGCGGTGGCGCCGGTGGTGGTGAAGCCGGAGACCGCCTCGAACAGCGCGGCGACGTAGCCAATATCGGCGCGCAGCGCAAACGGGATCGCCGCGATCAGCGGCAGCGTCACCCACAGGGCCACCGCCAGCACGAAGCCGGCCGAGCGGTCGAAACGCGGCTTGCGTCCCTGCAGCGCAAAGTAGGTCGCCCCCGACAGGAAGCCGGTGAGGCCGGAGACCAGGAGAAAACTCTGCGCCGCACCATCCTGGGCGATGACGGCGATCACCGCCGGCGCCAGCAGCGCGAAGGCAAGGCCGCCGGCCACCTGCGACAGGATGTGGAGGACGCCGATCATCGGGCCGCCGCGGCCTGTCCTAGAAGAATTCGAGGCTGACGCGGAACATCTGCTCGACCTGGCGCACCCGCTCGGCGGTGGCGAAGATCACCACCCGGTCCTTGGCGATGATCTGGGTGGAGCCGTTCGGAACGATCACCTTGCCGTCGCGGTAGATCGCGCCGATGCGGATGCCTTCCGGGAGATCGAGTTCGTGCAGCGGCTTGCCGACCAGCGGCGAGGTTTCCAGCGCTTCCGCCTCGATGACCTCGGCGGCGCCGTTTTCCACCGTGTGGACGCCGCGGATGCGGCCGCGGCGGACGTGCTGGAGGATCTTCGACACCGTCAGCGAACGCGGATTGACCGTTGCGTCGATGCCGAGGCTGTCGGTGAAGGCGTGATACGAGCGGTTGTTGATGAGCGCCATGTTGCTGCGGCAGCCGAGGCGCTTCGCCATGACACAGGCGATGACGTTGACCTCGTCGTCGTTGGTCAGGGCCACCAGCGTGTCGGCGTCCTGGACATCGGCTTCACGCTGGATCTCCTGGTCGAGGGCGTTGCCGTGCAGGACCACGGTGCGCTTGAGTTGATCGGCGATGCCGATGGCGCGCTCGCGCGCGGATTCGATGATCTTGACCTTGGCGGCGGTGCCGCGCTCCTCCAGCTTGGCGGCGACGTAGAGGCCGATGTTGCCGCCGCCGGCGATGACCACGCGATTGGCGACTTGTTCCTCATGGCCGAAGATGCCCAGCGTGCGCTGCACCTGATCGCGCTGGCAGACGACATAGACCTGGTCGTCGACCTGCATGGCGTCGGCCGAGCGCGGCACGAACAGCTTGCCGCGGCGCACCACGCCGACGACCACCGCCTGGAGGTCCGGAAAAAGCTCGGTAAGCTGCGCCAACGGCGTGTCGACCACCGGGCAGTTCTCGCTGCACACGATGCCGACCACGACCACGTCGCCGTTGGCGAATTCGACCGTGTCGAAAGCGCCCGGCAACTGCAGCCTGCGCAGCACCATCTCGCCGACCTCGACCTCGGGCGAGATGATCACGTCGATGGGCATGTGGGCCGACGAGAACAGGTCGCTCCAGTGCGGCTCGAGATAGCTCTGGGCGCGGATGCGGGCGATCTTCGTCGGCACGTTGAACAGCGAATGGGCCACCTGGCAGGCGACCATGTTGACCTCGTCGTAGAGCGTCACCGCGATGATCATGTCGGCCTGCTCGGCGCCCGCCTGCGCCAGCATGTCGGGATGAGCGCCGTGGCCGACGAAGCCGCGCACGTCGAGCGAGTCGCGAATGGTCTGGATCAGCTGCGGCGAGGTGTCGATCACCGACACGTCGTTGTCCTCGACGGCGAGGCGCTCGGCGATGCCGAAGCCGACCTGGCCGGCGCCGCAGATCAGAACCCGCATCTTTGCCCCCTGCCCGCGCTAGCCGACGCCGAGCGATTTCAGTTTTCGATGAAGCGCCGAACGCTCCATGCCGACGAATTCGGCCGTGCGCGAGATGTTGCCCCCGAAGCGGCTGACCTGTGCGGCGAGGTACTCGCGCTCGAAGATCTCGCGGGCATCGCGCAGCGGCAGCGACATCAGGTGCTCGCCGCCCGCCCGCCCCGGCGTCGTCGGCAGCATTTCACCTATCTCCGGCGGCAGCATCTCGGCGCTGATCACGTCCTTTGCGTCGCCGCGGGCGAGAATCAGCAGCCGCTCGACGTTGTTGCGAAGCTGGCGGATGTTGCCCGGCCAGTCGTGCGCCTGCAATACCGCCATGGCGTCGTCGCCGATCACCCGCTGGGGCAGGCCGGTGGCGCGCGAGATCTGTTCGGCGAAATGGCGCACCAGCACCGGGATGTCCTCGCGCCGCTCGGCGAGGCGCCGGCACCCGGAGCGGCACCACGGCGAGCCGGTGAAACAGGTCCTCGCGGAAGGCCCCTTCGGCGATCTCGCCCTCGAGGTCGCGGCCGGTGGACGAGATAATGCGCACGTCGACGCTCACCCGCGTCGAGCCGCCGACCCGCTGAAATGTCTGGTCGACCAGCACGCGCAGAATCTTGTTCTGGGTTTCGCGCGGCATGTCGCCGACCTCGTCGAGGTAGAGCGTGCCGCCATGCGCCTCCTCCAGCGCCCCGACGCGGCGCATCGCGCCGTTGGACGGTTCGGTACCGAACAGTTCGTGCTCCATGCGGTCGGCGATGATGGTGGCGGCATTGAGGACCACGAACGGTCCGGAAGCGCGCGCCGACGCCTGATGGATCGTGCGCGCCACCAGTTCCTTGCCGGCGCCCGACGCGCCCGAGATCATTACCCGGCTGTTGGTCGGTGCCACCTTCTCGATCAGCGAACGCAGGTGGTTCATAGCCGGCGAAGTACCGAGAAGCTGGCTGGCGTCGCCGGACTTCTCGCGCAGCGCCCGCACCTCGCGGCGCAGCCTGGAGGCCTCCAGCGCGCGCTCGGCAATCAGCACCAGCCGGTCGGACTTGAACGGTTTCTCGATGTAGTCGTAGGCGCCGCGCTTGATGGCGGAGACGGCCGTTTCGATATTGCCGTGACCGGAGATCATGATCACCGGCAGATCGGCGTGGTCGCGCTTGATTTCGTCGAGCAATGCCAGCCCGTCCATGCGGCTGCCCTGCAGCCAGATGTCGAGGAAGACCAGCGACGGTCGCCGCTTCTCGACCTCGGCAAGCGCCGTGTCCGCGTCGGCGGCCATACGCGTGCCGTGCCCCTCGTCGCTGAGAATGCCCGAGACCAGTTCGCGAATGTCGGTCTCGTCGTCAACGATCAGAATGTCGGACGCCATGACTTTCCTGTCTCAACTGACCGGCTGGGGATCGCCCGCCGCCGAAATCTCTTCGGCGTTTTGCGATTCGGCGGGCTCTTCCATGCTCGGCAACACAATACGAATGAGGGCGCCGCGGCGACCGTTGGTCTCCGTCGGCGCGTCGAGCAGTTCGATCCGCCCGCCGTGTTCCTCGATGATCTTGGCGACGATGGCGAGGCCGAGGCCGGTGCCTTTCTCTCGCGTCGTCATGTAGGGCTCCAGCAATCGCTGCCGGTTTTCCTTTGGCAGGCCGATGCCGTTGTCGGCGATGTCGACGATCACGGAGCGGTCCTCGGCCCGCGCCGACACGGCGATCTCGCCCTGCCCGCGTTCCTCGACCGGGACCGCGCCCACCGCCTCGGTGGCGTTCTTGACCACGTTGGTGAGCGCCTGCCCCATCAACCGGCCGTCGAAACGCACGATCAGCGGCTTGTCCGGAAGGTCGACCTTGAAGGTGATATCCGGCTGGGCAACGCTGATCAGGAACACCGACTCGCGAATGGACTCGGCCAGATTGCCGACGACGAAGGCCGGCTTGGGCATGCGCGCAAACGACGAGAACTCGTCCACCATGCGGCCGATGTCGCCGACCTGGCGGATGATGGTGTCGGTGCACTGGTCGAAGACGTCGCGATCCTCCCCGATGGATCGGCCGAATTTCCGCTTCAACCGCTCCGCCGACAGCTGGATCGGGAGTCAGCGGGTTCTTGATCTCGTGGGCGATGCGGCGCGCGACATCCGCCCAGGCAGTGCTGCGCTGCGCCGCGACCAGATCGCTGATGTCGTCGAGGGTGATGACGTAGCCGTGCGCCGCCCCTGTGGCCCGTTCGGTGGTGACGCGAACGTTTATCGTCCGCTCGCGCCCGTCGCGCGCGATCGTGATCTGGTCGCGGTGTTCGGCGCGGTTGTCGCGCAGCGCCGCCGATACCACCGGTTCGAGCGGGGGCATGAGTTCCGCGATCAGCCGGCCGATTGCAGCGCTTTCGTCGATGCCGAAGAGGCTGAGCGCGGTACGGTTGGCGATGGTGACGCGACCCTCCGCGTCGATGCCGACGACGCCGGCGGAGATGCCGGCGAGCACCGCCTCGGTGAACCGGCGGCGGGCATCGATCTGATCGCTGGCGGCGACCAGTTCCTCGCGCTGGGTGCGAAGCTGGGCCGTCATCGTGTTGAAGGTGGCGCCAAGCGCGCCGACGTCGCCGTCGGAATTGCGCGCCTCGACGGCGACCTTCAGATTGCCGCGCGAAACCTCCTTGGCCGCGTCGATGAGCCGTCCGATCGGGGCCACCAACCGATTGGCGAAGCCGATCCCCAGCCAGATGGCCGACAGGAGCACGACGACCGTCACGCCGAGGAAGAGGATGCCGAAGGCGATCTGGACGCCGAAGCGCGTGGCTTGCAGCGTTCGATATTCGGCGACGTTGTCGTTGGTCATCGCCAGGTAGCGAACCACCTTCGGGTCCAGCGGCCGGGCGCCGTAGAGGAAGATGTCGTTATAGCCGGCCAACGCGGCGATCCCGCCGATGATGTTGGTCTGGCCCGGCGCCACGATCACCACCTGGTCGGGTTGGTTCTTCGCTTGCTGGATCGCCTTGACGACGGGCGGCGGGAACTGGTTCCGGTTGGACGTGCTGGCCTGCGCGACCAGCCCGCCGTCGCTGCCGACCAGGAACACACCGGGAAGGCTGTGCTCGGCGGCCAGTGAATTGAGCAAGCTGTCGAAGGCCTTGGGATCCTCGTTGTGCAGCGTGCTGTTGCGCTCGAGGTCGGCCTTCACCGCCAGCATGTCGACCCGCAGGAGCACTGCCTGTTGCTCGGCGAAGGCCTGCGCCAGCGACAGTGAATTGTCGACGATCGCGCGCGTCCGCGTCGAGAACCAGTTGTCGAGACCGCGGTCGAGGGTGACGCTGGCGGTGATGGCCAGCAGCGCCGCCGGCACGGCAGCGATCAGGCTGAACAACGCGACGATGCGGATATGGAGCCGCGAGCCGGCCTCGCCGCGCCAGCGTGCGAGGACCAGGTTGCCCACCACCCAGGCGATCACCGCCACCAGGAAGGCGACCAGCCCGCCATTGACCAGCATCGCGGTCAGCACGACGTTCGGGGTCGGCGCGACGGGCGTCAGGCCCATCAGGATCAGGAAGGTGACGGCGGCCGAAACCAGCGCGAAGAGGACCGCGACGTAGCCGGAGGCCCGGACCAGCCGCGAGAACTGGAAGCCGTGGCCGGCACGCCCTTCGTTCGCCGCAGAGCCCCCTGTCAGGACTGACGAGTCCGCCGTCATCGCGATGCAACTACCTCCCGCGCTTCCGCCGTTTCTCTTACGGTTGGACCTAGGGCAGAGTGGGGCTGAATTGCAACTATATTGTGATCAAAAAACAACAGGGGATAATCCAGGCCGCTCCTAGCGCGCGCTGCGGATGATCTGGATATCGAGCTCCCGGATCTTCTTTCGCAACGTGTTCCGGTTCACGCCGAGGAGCTCGGCGGCCTTGATCTGGTTGCCGCGCGTGGAGGCCAGAGCGGCGGCAATCAGCGGGTTTTCGACCTCGCGCAGGATGCGGTGATAGAGGCCGGGCGGCGGCAAACCGTCGCTGAAGCTCTGGAAATAGGTGTTGAGATGGCGCTCGACCGAGCCTGACAGGGTCTCCTCGGGCGTGCCCTCGCCGTCCGGGGCGGCGATGGTCGGCTGGCTCAGCTCGGTCTCGATGATGTTCTCGGTGATCGTTTCCTGCGGATAGAGCGCCGCCAGGCGGCGAATGAGGTTCTCCAGCTCGCGGACGTTGCCCGGCCAGCGATAGCGCTTCAGCCGTTCGACGGCGGCGGGCTCGATGACCTTTGCCGGCAGGCCTTCCTTTTCGACCAGCGCGAAGAAGTGCCTGACCAGGTCGGGAATGTCCTCGCTGCGCTCGCGCAGCGGCGGCAGCCGGATCGGCACGACATTGAGCCGGAAGAACAGATCCTCGCGGAACAGGCCCTGATTGATCAGGATGCGCAGGTCCTTGTTGGTCGCGGCAACGATGCGCACGTCGGTCTTGATCGGCGTGCGTCCGCCGACCGTGGTGTATTCGCCCTGCTGCAGGACGCGCAGCAGGCGCGTCTGCGCCTCCATCGGCATGTCGCCGATCTCGTCGAGGAACAGCGTGCCGCCATCGGCCTGTTCGAAGCGGCCGGCGCTGCGCGCCTGCGCGCCGGTGAAGGCGCCCTTCTCGTGACCGAACAGTTCCGCCTCGATCAGATCGCGCGGGATTGCCGCCATGTTGATCGGCACGAACGGTCCGTTGTGCCGCTTGCCGTAATCGTGCAGCGCCTTGGCGACGAGTTCCTTGCCGGTGCCCGACTCGCCGGCGATCATCACCGTCAGGTCGGTCTGCATCAGCCGCGCCAGCACGCGGTAGATGTCCTGCATGGCCGGCGACCGCCCGACCAGCGGAATCGCCTCGCCCGGATCCTCGGCGCTGCGCTCCGGCCGTTTGGTCTTGGGCTCGGACAGGGCGCGGCCGACGATGGCGATGAGTTCCTTCAGGTCGAACGGCTTGGGCAGGTATTCGTAGGCGCCGCGCTCCGACGCCCGGATCGCCGTCATGAAGGTGTTCTGCGCGCTCATGACGATGATCGGCACGTCCGGGCGCGCCCGCTTGATGCGCGGCAACAGGTCGAAGATGTTCTCGTCGGGCATCACCACGTCGGTGATGACGAGGTCGCCCTCGCCCTCGCTTACCCAGCGCCACAGCGTGGCGGCGTTGGAGGTCAGCCGCACCGAATAACCGGCGCGCGACAGCGCCTGGTTCAGGACCGTGCGGATCGCCGCGTCGTCGTCCGCAACGAGGATATTGCCGGGCGGCATCTTCAATCGTCCTTGCTTGCAGCGGTCGGACCCGGCCAGGCGGGCATCAACACGCGAAAAACCGTACGTCGCGGCTGCGACTCACACTCGACCACCCCGCCGTGGTCACGGATGATCTTGGCGACGAGCGCCAGACCGAGGCCGGAGCCGTTGGCCTTGGTGGTCACGAACGGGTCGAACAGGTTGGGGATCAGTTCCTCCGGCACGCCGGGACCGTTGTCGCGCACGCAGAATTCCAGGGGCAGCGTCACCTTGCTCGGGTTGCCCGGCACCGACAGGCGGAATCCCGGCTTGTAGGCGGTGGTCAGCACGATCTCACCGTCGGGCGCGCTGCCGATCGCCTCGGCGGCGTTCTTGACCAGGTTGAGGAACACCTGGATCAGTTGGTCGCGGTTGGCGAGCACCTCCGGCAGGGATGGGTCGTACTCGTCGCCGATCTTGATCGAGCGGGCGAAACCGGAGCCTGCCAGCCGGCGGACATGATCGAGAACGACGTGAATGTTGATCGGTTCGCGCTCGACCGGCCGCTCGTCGGAGAACACCTCCATGCGGTCGACCAGCTTCACGATGCGGTCGGCCTCGTCGCAGATCAGCCGGGTCAGGGCGCGATCGTCGCTGTCGACCGAGGATTCCAGAAGCTGCGCCGCGCCACGAATGCCGGACAGCGGATTCTTGATCTCGTGGGCCAGCATGGCGGCGAGGCCGGTCACCGTGCGCGCCGCGCCACGATGGGTGAGCTGGCGGTCCATCTTGTCGGCCATCGAGCGTTCCTGCAGCACGATGACCACGCCGTCCTTCTGGTCGAGGCTCGGCGTCGCGTAGATATCGACGACGTGTTCGCCGCCGTTGCGCGGCGTGCCGACGTCCACGCGGTACTCGTTCACCGAGGCGGCGCGCTCGCGCACCTGATCGACCAGCGCCAGCAGCGGGCTGCCGAAGGGCACGAAATAGGAGAGCGGGTGCCGGCGGAGCACGTTGGTCGACGCCTGGAAGAAGGTCTCGGCCGCCATGTTGGCTTCGACGATGCCGCCGTCGCCGTCGATGAGCAGAACCGGATGCGGCAGCGCATCGAGCAGTGCCGTCGACGAACGCGCGCGCGACAGGGTCGGGGCATCGAGGTTCACGCCGCCCTCCCCTGCTCACCGGCGACGGCGAACCCGGCGTGCAGCCGCTGGACCACCGCCGCGGGACGCGTCTCGGTCAGGATGGCGCGGCGGATATCCTGCGGCACATCGGCCCGGTCCATGTACCAGCCGAGATGTTTGCGAGCGATGCGCATGCCGAGGAACACGCCGTATTGCTCGAGCAAAGCCTCGTAGTGGCGGATGGCGAGATCGTCGATGGCCGGCACCGCCGGCATCGTGCCGGTCGCGACATAGCTGGGCGACATGGCCCGGCAGCCACGGGCGGCCATAGGCGCCGCGGCCGATCATGATGCCGTCGGCACCGGAGAGCCGCAGCATCGGCGCGAGATCGTCGAGCGAGGCGAAATCGCCGTTGGCGATCACCGGGATCGACACCGCTTCCTTCACCGCGCGGATCGCCGCCCAGTCGGCCCTGCCGGTGTAGAACTGGCAACGCGTGCGACCGTGAACCGTGATCATGTGGATGCCGGCGTCTTGCGCGCGGCGCGCGAGCGCCGGCGCGTTGATCGTGCCGTGGTCCCAGCCGAGCCGCATCTTGAGGGTCACGGGAACATGCGTCGCGCCGACCGTCGCCTCGATCAGGGTGAGAGCGTGATCGAGGTCGCGCATCAGCGCCGAGCCGGAATAGCCCGAGGTGACCTTGCGCGCCGGGCAGCCCATGTTGATGTCGATGATGTCGGCGCCGGCCTGCGTTGCGGCGCGCGCCCCTTCGGCCATCCAGTGCGCCTCGCGGCCGGCGAGCTGGATGACATGCGGTCCGCCTCCGGCCCGCTCGGCGCGCATGACCGCTTCGGCGTTGCCGACGGCGAGCTGGTCGCTCGCCACCATCTCGGAAACGACGAGCCCCGCGCCGTGAGACGACGCGATCTCGCGGAACGGCCGGTCCGACACGCCGGACATGGGGGCGAGGAAGACCCGGTTCGGGATCGTGACCGGCCCCAAAGCAAGGGATCGCGAGAGGTCGTGCATACAATCGCCTACTGATTAGGCAGTTCGTCAGTTGCTCATATCTTAGTCAGTTCTGGCCAGTGAGCAAGGGCGAAATAGCTGGCCGGCCCGGCCGTTGTGGTAGACTTGTGGCCCACTTGGAGCAAGGCGAAGGCGATGGCTGTTGCACCGCACACTGATGCCCTGATCGTCGCCGCTGGCCGCGGTGAGCGCGCCGGTTCCGGCAATGTGCCCAAGCAATACCAGCCGATCGGCGGAATGCCTATCCTGGCGCGTGCACTGGATGTCTTTCTCGCGCACCCGGCGGTCGCCAGAGTGCTGGTGGTGATCGGCGAGGGCGACGGCGCCACCTACCGGTCGGTTGCGCCCAGCCATGACCGGCTGATGGAGCCGGTGACCGGCGGCGCCACCCGGCAGGATTCGGTCCGCAACGGCCTTTCCGCGCTCGCCAGCCGGAATCCGGCGCGCGTGCTGATCCACGACGCGGCGCGGCCCTTCGCGTCCCCTGCCCTGATCGATCGCGTCGTTGCCGCCCTCGCCGAAGCCGACGCCGTTGTGCCGACGTTGCCCGTCGCCAGCACGCTGAAACGTGTCGGCAAAGACGGACAGGTGACGGCGACGGTCTCCCGGGACGGACTCGAGGCCGCAGAGACGCCGCAGGGCTTCGTCTTCGCGACGATCCTGGCGGCGCACCGCAAGGCGGCGGACGCGGGCGTCCAATTCACCGACGACGCCGCGGTTGCCGAATGGGCCGGCACGCCGGTGGTCGCCGTTCCCGGCGATGCCGGCAACGTCAAGCTGACCACGGCGCACGATATCGCTGTCGCCGACCGGCAACTGACGGCGGAGATGGCGCTTGCGCTCGGCGACGTGCGGGTCGGTGTCGGCTACGACATCCACGCGCTGGGCTCCGGCCACGAGATGATGCTGGGCGGCATCGCGGTGCCCCACACGCGCGGCCTCGTCGGCCATTCCGATGCCGACGTCGTGCTCCACGCGCTGACCGACGCCATCCTCGGCGCGCTCGGCGACGGCGATATCGGCCAGCACTTCCCGCCCTCCGATCCGCAGTGGCGCGGCGTGTCCTCCGACCGCTTCCTTGCCGACGCGGCGGCGCGGGTGGCGGCGCGCCGCGGCATCATCGCCCATCTCGACGTGACGCTTGTCGCCGAAGGGCCGAAGCTCGCACCCTATCGCGAAGCCATGCGCGCCCGCATCGCCGCCATCGCGGGGGTCGGCCTCGACCGCGTCGGCGTCAAGGCGACGACGAGCGAGGGCCTTGGCTTCATCGGACGCAGCGAGGGCGTCTCGGCCCACGCCATCGCAACCGTGCGGCTACCCTTCGCGGTGCGCACATGACCGACCTCGCGCCCCTCGTACCGCTGGCCGCGGACCTCATCGAGGCCTGCGCAAAGCTCGGCATCCGCATCGCCACGGCGGAATCCTGCACCGGCGGCCTCGTCGCCGGATTGCTGACCGAGATTTCCGGTTCGTCGGCCGTGGTCGATCGCGGCTTCGTGACCTATTCCAACGCCGCCAAGACGGATCTCCTCGGCGTCTCGCCCGACCTGCTGGCGCCCGGTGGCCCGGGCGCGGTGAGCGAGCCGGTGGCGCGGGCGATGGCCGAAGGCGCGCTGAACCGCTCGCTTGCCGATCTCGCCATCGCCATTACCGGGGTCGCCGGCCCCACAGGCGGCACGGCCGAAAAGCCGGTCGGGCTGGTGCATTTCGCGCTCGCCGAGCGCGACAAGCCGACCGTCCACCACGAGCGCCATTTCGGCGACATCGGCCGGTCCGAGGTCCGTCTCGCCTCCGTGCGCGAGGCGCTGCAAATCCTGCGACGGGCTATGGACTGACGGCGGCGCCGTAAACGACATCGGCGCGCGCCTCGAACGCCTCGGCGAACTTGCGGAAAGCGCGGTCGAAGACGCCACCCATCACGGCGGCAAGCACGCGCGAACGGAATTCGTAGTCGATCGCGAAGCCGACGCGGCAGGCGTCGTCGCCATCCGGCGTGAACGACCAGTGGCTGTCGAGGTGACGGAACGGTCCATCCAGATATTCGGCCTGGATCGTATTGGCGGCGTGGTCGAGCGTCACCCGCGTGGTGAAGGTCTCGCGGATCGCCTTGTAGCCAACGCTCATGTCGGCGACGAGAATCTCGCGCTCCCCCTCCCGCGTGCGGCCACGCACGGTCAGGTTCTCGCAAAGCGGCACGAACTGCGGATAGGCCTCGATATCGGCGACGAGCGCGAACATGTCGGCCGCCGAATGGGCGACGTGTCGTTCGGTCGCGAACTTGGGCACGTCTCAGGCGCGACCGGGTTTCGCCTCGCGCGCCGCGCGCAGCCGGGCGAAATCCTCGCCGGCGTGGTGCGACGAGCGGGTCAGCGGGCTTGCCGAGACCATCAGGAAGCCCTTGGCGTAGGCGATGGTCTCGTAGGCCTTGAACTCCTCCGGCGGCACGAAGCGCACGACCGGATGGTGCTTGCGCGTCGGCTGCAGGTACTGGCCGATGGTCAGGAAATCGACGCCCGCCGAGCGCAGGTCGTCCATGAGCTGGAGCACCTCGTTCCGCTCCTCGCCGAGCCCGACCATGATGCCCGACTTGGTGAACATCGCCGGGTCGAGCTCCTTGACCCGCTGCAACAGGCGGAGCGAGGCGAAGTAGCGCGCGCCCGGGCCGCACCGTCAGGTAGTTCGACGGCACGGTTTCGAGGTTGTGGTTGAAGACGTCCGGCTTCGCCGCGACGACCGTTTCCACCGCGCCGTCCTTGCGCAGGAAGTCCGGCGTCAGGATTTCGATCGTGGCGGTGCTCCGCCTGCGGATGGCGGCGATGGTGCGGGCGAAATGCTCCGCGCCGCCGTCGGTCGAGATCGTCGCGGTCGACCGAGGTGATGACGACGTGGTTGAGGCCGAGCTTGGCGGTGGCGTCGGCGACGTGCTCCGGCTCGTCGGCGTCGAGCGGCCCGCGGCACGCCGGTGCGCACGTTGCAGAAGGCGCAGGCGCGCGTGCAGGTGTCGCCCATGATCATGAAGGTGGCGTGCTTCTTCGACCAGCACTCGCCGATGTTCGGGCAGCCCGCCTCCTCGCAGACCGTCACCAGGCCGTGCTCGCGCACGATCGTCGGTGGTCTCGCGATAGACCGGCGAGTTCGGCGCCTTGACGCGAATCCAGTCCGGCTTGCGCTGGATCGGCGAATCCGGCCGGTGCGCCTTTTCCGGGTGGCGCGGGCGCGCGTCGCTGACGGTATCGAGGACGACGACCATTTCGGCTCCGTCTGCCTTGCGGCGCTCAGGCGCGTCCGCGCACGACGCGGAACAGCCAGATCAGGAGGATGGCGCCGATGGTGGCGACCACCAGGTTGCCGAGGAAACCGGCAGTACGTCGATCTCGAGTCGGCGGGCGATCCAGCCGCCGATCAAGCGCGCCGATGATGCCCACGACGATATTGGCGATCAGCCCCATCTTGGCCGCCGTCACCCGTTCGGCGATCCAGCCGGCCAGGCCGCCGATGATGATCGCCAGCAGCCAGTTGATGCCGTCCATTCCGAAAGCAATGCGTGGCCGCATGGCCGAGGGCTCCGCGCCGTTCAGTAGCTGGGCCTATAGGTGGACGCCTGCCGCGCCGCCGTCAAGGACGGCAGGACATGCCGGCCATGCGTTTCCGCCGGCATTTGCCCAGGGATTTCCGAAGCTTCCGGTCAGATGATGATCCGGGCGATGATCAAAACGATGATCGCGCCGACGATCGAAATGATCACCTGTTCCAGGAACGGGTTGCCCATGTTCAGCTTGATGTTGAACTGGCGAGCGAGGAAACCGCCAACCACGGACCCGATCAGACCGGCGATCAACCAGCCGATGAGACCGCCGCTACCGCCAACGATCAGGCTGGCGACCGCGCCGGCGATCAGGCCGATGACGATCCAGGCGACGATCGACTTGTTTTGTTCGGACATGGACCCTTCCCCCAATATGCCAATCCCCGGCGCTTTCGACCGGCTCACGACTCTCCCGGCGGAGTTTAGCGCCAATCGCGCCGCGCCCCAATCTCAGGCGGCCTCCGGTGCCGGTCTCTCAGGCGGCGGCGGCGCGGCTGCTGCCGGCGGGCGGCGGCGCGGCGCGGAGCCGCGTTCCCAGTGAGCGCACCAGAGCGCCGACGCCCAGCATCAGCACGACCGCCCCCGCCAGGGGGCCGACCCACGGGATGAACACGATGATGACGACGATCACCGCGCCGACGATCAGCATCAGCAGGCTGCGGGCGATGCCGATCGGCGCCGTCGTGCGCACGAAGATCCCGGCTCCGATGCCGGCCGCCGCCACCGCGTGGCCGAAGACGAAGAGCAGCGGCAGGGCAAGCAGGATGGCCAGGCCGACCGAAAGGCCGACCGCCGTCGCCATCAGGATGATGGCAATTGCCGGCACCAGGATGACGGTGACCAGTCCGATGACGAAGCTGGTCACCGGGCGCAGGCGCGCGTGGTCGGTCGCCGTGGCGAAGACCTGACCGCCGAGCAGCATGAGGACGATGCCGGCGAGGACCGTGCCGATGGCCACCGCCGCGGCGGCGGCGAGCCAGAAGATCCACGGCGGCACCGACGACCACCAGTCCGGCGGCTGCGAGCAGTTCGGTGGTCCCGGTGATGACCGCATCGTCGGCGATGCTCGGCTTCTCGCGCGAATAGATGGTGAGATCGCCGCCAATTCGCGCACCGCTCGCCACCACGATATGCGCGCCGGCCAATGTCAGCGAGCCATCCGCCTGCCCGGAGAAGGTGACTGCCGCGCCGCCGAGCTTGGCCGGACCGGTGACATGGCCGGCCATGGAGACGTTGGCGCCGCCCGCCTCGAGGCTGCCGCCGATGTCGACCAGCGGTCCGAGGGTGACGCTTGCCCCGCCGGCGCGCACGTTGCCGCCGACCGCCGAGTTCAGGTTGACCACCGCGCCGGCCAGTTCGGCGTCGCCGGTGACGCGCCCGGTCAGGTTGACCGAGGCCGCGGCCGCCTTGACGTCGCTGCCGACGCTTCCACCGATCGCGACCTTTGCGCCGACCGCCATGACGCTACCCGCGGCATTGGCGTTGACGGAAACCTCCGCGCCGGCCGCCCTGACGTTGGCGGTGGTGCCCCTGACCGTGACCGAGGCGCCCGCGGCGCGCACGTCGCCGCCGGTGGCGTCGACATTGACGATGGCGCCCGCCATGTCGGTGCCGTCCTGCCCGACGACGAGCGTCGCCGACATCGCGACAACGGCCACGATTGCCGCGACTGCGCCGAGGCGCAGCCAACTGCGCGCCCGCACGGGTAAGGTGATGGTCGTCATTGCGTCGCCTCCGCCGAAAACGGCCGCGCTGCTGGATTTTCGCGTGCCGTCAGTGGCCTGATCACGCCGAGACTAACACTTCGTGCGGCCGGCCGAGAACCTCCTCCATTTCGACCCAGTCGCCCTGACGGGAAGCCGACAGGATCGACGCCGCCACCAGCCCCAGGCTGTGGAGGTTGTCGGCGCCGGAGGGGAATCGCGGCGGCAGCTCACCGCTGGTAATCGCCTCGATCGCGGCGGCAAGCGAGCCGGCACGGTCGAGGTAGGGCAGCTTGGGCAGCGGCGGCAGCACCGGCACCTCGCCGCGCTTGCGGACTTCGAGCCGATCGGTCTTGCCCGGCCCCGCCTGGTCGTTGCGCGACGACCACAGGATCTCGCCGCCCTCGCAGTCCATCGTCCAGTCGCCCGACCAGGGCGTGCGCGGACCGCTGCTCACCCACGAGCCGCGATAGCTGACCAGCATGCCGCGCGTGAACTCGATGGTGGCGATGGCCGCCGCGTCATGGGTGAACGGGCTGCCGGTCGGGCTCCAGCTACGGCAGCTCACCCGTTTCGGATTGTCGCCGAGCACCAGCCGCATCAGGTCGAAATGATGGATCGACATGTCGGCAAGCAGCGGGTCCGGCATCTCGGGATAATTGTGGCCGAGGGTCGGCGCGTGATAGCGGAAGTCGATGCCGATCGAGTTCAGCGCACCGAGCGCCTGGCTGGCGACCATTTCGGTGGCGAGGATCGGCGCCGGGTAGTAGCGGTAGTTCTGGCTGACCATCAGCACCCGCTTCTTCTCGGCGGCCAGCGCCACCAGGTCCTTCGCCTGCGCGACCGTGCTGGCGAAGGGCTTCTCCACCACGACGTGATGGCCGGCATTGAGCGCCTCGCTGACGATCGGGAAATGCGCCTCGGTGCGCAGCGTCGCCAGCACGAGGTCGCACTCGACCTCTTTCAGCGCATCGGCCAGGCTGCGGAAGCACTGCTCGGGTCGCGCCCCGACGTCGGCCTGCACCTTCATGATGGCGTCCGGCGCCGCATCGACATAGGCGACGGTCTCGGCGCCCTTGACGGTCGGTACGACCTTGCTCGCCCAGTTGGAGCCCCAGCGGCCGAGGCCGACCTGGATAATTCTGGTCATGACGTGTTGTCCTCAGGAAAGACAGGAATTCGGGTGGGCGGCCCGGCGATCAGACGTGGATCACGCGGTCATAGGCCGCAAGCACGCTCTCGTGCATCGTCTCGGAGATCGTCGGGTGCGGGAAGACGGACTCGATCAGCTCCGCCTCGGTGGTTTCCAGGTTCATGGCGACGACGAAGCCCTGGATCAGCTCGGTCACTTCCGCGCCGACCAGATGCGCGCCGAGCAGCTGGCCCGTCTTCCTGTCGAAGATCGTCTTGACCAGTCCGTCCGGCTCGCCGAGCGCGATCGCCTTGCCGTTGCCGATGAAGGGGAACTTGCCGACGCGGATGTCGTAACCGGCCGCCTTGGCCTTGGCCTCGGTCAGGCCGACCGAGGCGATCTGCGGGTTGCAATAGGTGCAGCCCGGAATCTTCAGCTTGTCCATGGCGTGCGGCTTCTGGCCGGCAATCGCCTCGATGCAGATGACGCCCTCGTGCTCCGCCTTGTGGGCAAGCATCGGCGGACCGGCGACGTCGCCGATGGCGTAGATGCCCGGCACGTTGGTGCGGCCGTACGGGTCGATGACGACACAGCCGCGGTCGGTCTTCACGCCGAGCTTCTCCAGGCCGAGATTCTCGATATTGCCGACCACGCCGACGGCCGAGATCACCTTGTCGACCTTGAGGTCCTGCGTCTTGCCGTCCTTGAGCGTGATGGTGGCGGTGACCGAATCCTTGCCCTTGGCGAGCTTGCCGACCTTGGCCTCGGTGTGGATCGCGATGCCGGCCTTCTCGAAGCGCTTGCGCGCGTGCGCGGCGATCTCCGCGTCCTCGACCGGCAGGATCTGCGGCAGGATCTCGACCACCGTCACCTCCGCGCCGAGCGTGCGGTAGAAGGAGGCGAACTCCATGCCGATGGCGCCCGAGCCGATGACCAGCAGCGACTTCGGCATCTTGTCCGGCGCCATCGCCTCGAAATAGGTCCACACCTGCTTCTGGTCGGGCTCCAGGCCGGGCAGCGCACGGGGCCGCGCGCCGGTGGCGACGATGATGTGTTTGGCGGCGTAGTCGCCGCCGCCGAGCGCGCCCTTCGGCGGGTTGTCGGCAGCCTTGACGCTGACCTTGCCGGCTGCGGGAATTGTCGCCGTGCCCCAGATCACGTCCACCTTGTTCTTCTTGAGCAGGAAGGCGACGCCGTTGGAAAGTTGCGCGGCGACCGCGCGCGAGCGTTTCACGATCGCGGCGCCGTCGAAGCCGACCTCCTTGGCCGTCAGGCCGTAATCCTTGGCGTTCTCCAGGTAGTGGAAGATCTCGGCCGAGCGCAGCAGCGCCTTGGTCGGGATGCAGCCCCAGTTGAGGCAGATGCCGCCGAGATAGGATTTCTCGACGACGGCCGTCTTCAGGCCGAGCTGGGCGGCGCGGATGGCGGTCACATAGCCGCCCGGCCCGCTGCCGATGATGATGACGTCATACGGGTCTGCCATGGCGCGGTCCCATCCTGTTGTCTGCTAGTTGCATGTCGCTTCGCCGACTTCGAGATCGAATGCCGACGGCCCGAGCACCTTGGCCGGCTTGGGCACGATCGTCACCAGCACGACGCAGCGCGGCGTGGTGATCTCGTAGACGCGATTGTCCGAAACCGGTTCCTGAAGCCTGATCGAAATGATCGGCTCCTCATACTTGAAAGCATCGTGCACGCGCTGGTCGGCGACGATCGTCTCGATTTCCTTCGCGCTCTGCCAATAGGGCGGCAAGGCAGCACGCGCCGGCATGGCGGCGACCATGCCAAGCGCCGCCAACAGGATCGCCAGCCTTCGATCAGACGCGATGCGTGACACTGCCTGCCTCCGGCGTCAGCCGTTCCAGCACCAGATGGTGGACGAGCGCCGCCAGCGCGACCCCGCCGACCACGAACCAGCCCATCAGGCGATTGGGGCCTGGCGCGAAGCACGAAACCGGCCCGCAATAGACGATCACCGGCGCCAGCGCAAAGGCGAGCGCCACGACCACGACGGTCACCGTCCGCCAGTGCACGCGGCCGTGCAGCAGCGCCCGCACCACCAGCCACAGGCCGGTGAGCACCAGCAGCACGAACGGCACGAACACCCCGGTCAGGTCGTCGAAGCCGGTGCCGCGCGGATAGGACTTGTAGTGGGTCAGCCAAAGGCCGCTGACGACGACGAAAACCACAAGCATCGCGGCGATTGCCGCGACATGCGCCCGTGCCGGTCGTTTCGTCACCCTGACCTCCCCGCTTCTTGCGTCTTCCGGCCAGTTGGCCACGGGACTGCGGATTGTCGTTCAGTCGCCGGCTTCTATCACGACGCGCACCCCGGCCCCAATCGCAGCCCGCATATCAGGAATGCGGCTTGGTCAGGAGCACCCAGTCCCCGCCGCGCTTGTAGCCCGGAAACGGCCGGATCGGACGCCGCGCGACCTCGCGGTAGCCAACCCGATCGTAGAGCGCGACGGCGATGTCGTTTTCTGACGCGACGATGATCGCCATGCCTTTCGCCCCGGCCGCCTTGCCGAGACCGTCGGCATGGGCGAGCAGCGCCCCGCCGATCCCGCGTCCGCGGAACTCCGGATGGACCGCCAGCACGTTGACGTACCAGTGACCCGGCGCCAGCGCTTCCAGTTCGGCGAGCGGGCGCACGAGTTCCGGCGTTCGGGCGATCTCGGCCGGATCGGAGGAGTCGGCAATGACGTAGCCGATCAGCGCGCCGGCGGCTTCGCCCTCGACCTCGGCGATGTGGGCGTTGTGCCATGAGAACGAGCCGGTGCCGCGCAGAGCGCGAGCCCGCCCGATCTCGATCGGCGACTGGCCGGCCGCGGCCAGCGTGCTCCAGAAATACGAGGCGAACCCCTCCCCCGCCATGTCGACGAAGGCGACGAGGTCCATCGCGTCGTCGCGGGTGGCGGGGCGGATGGGAACGTCGGTCACCCCCGACGTCCCGCGTAAGAGAGCGATGGGATGAATGCGGCCACGACCAAGACCGCTGGCACGACGAAGGTGCGCAGCAGGCCGGCGATAGCCGCACCACGTTTGGCTGGATAAGGCATGGAAAGATAGAACGCCCCGAGGGCGCATCCCGTCAGCGCTACTCCAACGCCAACGAAGACCAGAGTCCTGACTCCCAGATGCACGCTGGATCCACGCGCGACGTAGGAACTGACGGTCAGAATGGCGGTCAGGGGAAGACCGTAGGTAATGAGGTACAGGATGGCCGCCGGAAAGCTTACCGGATCCCCATGTCCGGAAAATGCACCCATCACCCACATCGTGGAAAGAACCCACAGGACAACGGCCACAATGGCTGACAGCGACGGATTCATCGCACCGCAGCCACCTACGCCAGCATGCCGGCCGGCTTCTCGATGTAGTCCTTGAAGGCGTTGATGAGCTGCGCGCCGAGCGCGCCGTCGACGGCGCGGTGGTCGGTGGACAGCGTCACCGTCATGATCGTGCGCACCTCGACCTTGCCGTCGCGCACCACCGGCGTCTCGATGCCGGCGCCGACGGCCAGGATCGAGGCGTGCGGCGGGTTGATGACCGCGGCGAAATCCTTGATGCCGAACATGCCGAGATTGGAGACCGCCGAGGTGCCGCCCTGGTATTCCTGCGGCGCCAGCTTGCGCGTGCGGGCGCGGGCGGCGAGGTCCTTCATCTCGTTGGATATCTCGGAGATGCGCTTGCTGTCGGCATGGCGCACGACCGGCGTGATCAGCCCGCCGGGGATCGACACCGCGACGCCGACGTCGGCGCGCTTGTGATGCAGCATGCCGGCCTCGGTCCACGTGACGTTGGCGTCGGGCACGCGCATCAGCGCCATCGCCAGCGCCTTGATGATCAGGTCGTTGACCGACACCTTGAACGCCGGCTTGCCGTCCTTGTCGCGCGGCGCGGCGGCGTTGATCTGGGCGCGGAGCGCCAGCAGCGCGTCGATCTCGGTGTCGATGGTCAGGTAGAAATGCGGGATGGTGGTCTTTGCCTCGACCAGCCGCTTGGCGATGATCTTGCGGACATTGTCGTGGGGGACGATGTCGTACTCGCCCTCCTCGAAGAGCTTCATCACCTGCGCGTCGCTCATCGACGGTGCGACCGCCGGGGTCGGCGCGGCGGCGGCCGGCGCCGGAGCGACACCGCCCGTCCGGGCGGACTCGATGTCCGACTTGACCACGCGGCCGTGCGGGCCGGAACCCTGCACCCGGGACACGTCTATGCCGGCTTCCTTCGCCAGGCGGCGGGCCAGCGGCGAGGCAAAGACGCGGCCGGCGGAGCCGTTGGTGGCCGGCGCAGGCGCAGCGGCTGGCGCAGGTGCGGCAGCGGGTGCCGGCGGTGCAGTAACCTCCGACGCTGCGGCCTCAGCCGGCTTCGCAGCAGGCGCAGCGGCAGCCGCGTCCTTGATGGCGCTCTTGTCCTCGCCCTCGGCGAGCAGCACGGCGATGGGCGCATTGATGGCGACGTCCTGCGTGCCCTCGGGGACCAGGATCTTGCCGATCGTGCCCTCGTCCACCGCCTCGAATTCCATCGTCGCCTTGTCGGTCTCGATCTCGGCGATGATGTCGCCGGCCTTGACCGCGTCGCCTTCCTTCTTGAGCCACTTGGCGAGGTTGCCCTTCTCCATGGTCGGAGAGAGCGCCGGCATGAGGATGTTGATGGGCATCGGCTTGTCCCCGCTCAGGCCGTGTAGGTAACCGCCTTCACCGCCGCGATGACCTCGGCGACGTTGGGCAGCGCGAGCTTCTCCAGATTGGCGGCGTAAGGCATCGGCACGTCCTTGCCGGTGACCTTGATCGCCGGCGCGTCGAGCCAGTCGAAGGCCCGCATGGTGATCTCGGAGGCGACGTAGGAGGATACCGAGGCGACCGGCCAGGCTTCCTCGACGGTGACGCAGCGGTTGGTCTTCTTCACCGACTCCACCACCGTGTCGAGGTCCATCGGGCGGAGCGTGCGCAGGTCGATCACCTCCGCCTCGATCCCCATGCCCTTCAGTTCGTCGGCGGCCTTGAGCGCATAGCTCATGCCGATGCCCCAGGAGACGATGGTGACGTCCTTGCCGGCGCGCGCGATGCGCGCCTTGCCGATCGGCAGGACGTAGTCGTCGAGCTTCGGCACCTCGAACGTGTGGCCGTAGAGGATTTCGTTTTCGAGGAAGACCACCGGGTTGGGGTCGCGGATCGCCGCCTTGAGCAGGCCCTTGGCGTCGGCGGCGCTGTAGGGCTGGACGACCTTGAGGCCGGGCACCGACGAGTACCACGCCGCGTAGTCCTGGCTGTGCTGGGCGCCGACGCGGGCGGCAGCGCCGTTCGGACCCCTGAAAACAATCGGGCAGCCCATTTGGCCGCCCGACATGTAAAGCGTCTTTGCGGCCGAGTTTACGATGTGGTCCATCGCCTGCATGGCGAAGTTCCACGTCATGAACTCGACGATCGGTTTGAGGCCGGAAAGCGCCGCACCGACGCCGAGGCCGGCAAAGCCGTATTCGGTGATCGGTGTATCGACCACGCGCCTGGCGCCGAATTCCTCCAGCAGCCCCTGCGTCACCTTGTAGGCGCCCTGGTACTCGGCGACCTCCTCGCCCATGACGAAGACGTCGGCGTCGCGCCGCATTTCCTCGGCCATCGCGTCGCGCAGCGCCTCGCGTACGGAGATCGTGACCATCTCGGTGCCGGCCGGCAGGTCGGGATCGGCGGCGAGTGCCTCGCGCGGCGCGGCCGGAGCGCTGGGTGCAGGCTGTGCCGGTTTCGCAGCCACCGCGGGCGCGGCCGCGCCGTTCGGCTTCGGCGCTTCGGCCGGCGCAGCGGTGGCGGCGTCGACCTTCTCGCCATCGGCGGCAAGCAGCGCGATCGGCGTGTTGACCTTGACGTTCTCGGTGCCCTCGGGGACCAGGATCTTGCCGAGGGTGCCCTCGTCCACCGCCTCGAATTCCATCGTCGCCTTGTCGGTCTCGATCTCGGCGATCACGTCTCCGGACTTGACCGGGTCACCCTCTTTCTTCAGCCACTTGGCGAGCTTGCCCTCCTCCATGGTGGGCGACAGCGCCGGCATGAGAATGTCAATCGGCATGGGCTTTCCTCATCGGGCGCCGAAAGCGCCGGCGCTCAGTGATAGACGTCGGTCCACAATTCGGCCGGGTCGGGCTCGGGAGCGGCCTGGGCATAGTCGGCCGCCTCGCCGATCCGCTCGCGTGTCGCCTTCTCGATCGCCTTCAGTTCGTCCTCGCTGGCGAACTTCTTCGTCAGGATCCGGGCGCGCGCCATCTCGATCGGATCGTGATGCTCGCGCATGTCCTGCACTTCCTCGCGCGTGCGGTACTTGGCAGGGTCCGACATCGAGTGGCCGCGGTAGCGATAGGTGAGCATCTCGAGGATATAGGGCCCCTTGCCGGACCGCACCCAGTCGACCGCCTTGTCGCCCGCCGCCTTGACGGCGCGCACGTCCATGCCGTCGACCTGCTCGCCGGGAATGTTGAACGAGACGCCGCGGCGCGAAAGATTGGTCTGCGCCGAGGAGCGCACCACCGAGGTGCCCATGGCGTAGCGGTTGTTCTCGATGACGTAGACGACCGGCAGCTTCCACAGCTCGGCCATGTTGAAGGACTCGTAGACCTGGCCCTGGTTGGCCGCCCCGTCGCCGAAATAGGTCAGGCAGACGTGGCCGTCGGCGCGGTACTTGTTGGCGAAGGCGATGCCGGTGCCCAGCGGCACCGCCGCGGCGACGATGCCGTGGCCGCCGAAGAATTCCTTCTCGCGGCTGAACATGTGCATCGAGCCGCCCTTGCCGTGCGAATAGCCGCTGCGGCGGCCGGTGAGCTCGGCCATGACGCCCTTCGGGTCCATGCCGGCGGCCAGCATGTGACCGTGGTCGCGGTAGCCGGTGATGACCTGGTCGCCATCCTTGATCGCCATTTCCATGCCGACCACCACCGCTTCCTGGCCGATGTAGAGATGGCAGAAGCCGCCGATCAGGCCCATGCCGTACATCTGGCCGGCGCGCTCCTCGAAACGCCGGATGAGCAGCATCTGCGAGAAGGCATGCAGCTCCTCCTCACGGCTCAAATTCGCGGGCTTGGTTGTGACTTCGGCGCCCAACTGGTCGACAGGCTTCGACGGCGTGCGGTCGGCGGCCGCTACCGGGGTGTCATTGGCCTTGCGCTGGGCCTTGGGCATTCACAGACTCCCTCAGCATGACTTGTTCTTGATTTGGATGGAAACTAGCGGAGTGGCGCAACCAATCCAAGGTCGCGGCCCTGCCATTCACGCAAGTCTATTATGCTGAAACGTCATGGTATTTGCGCGGAAGCGAAGGCTATCCGCGCCAAACCCACAGACTTGTCAAACCAGCCGAAACTATTGCTGCGGCGCACCCAACGGGATCAGCACTTCATCGGCGCGCATGACGTTGAGCGCGAGTCGCGCCTCGACGTCCACCACGTCCGCGTCGAGACTGCCCGGGCGAACCGTGGCGACGCGCTTCTCGAGCGCCTCGCGCTCGGCCCTGAGGTGGCTACGCTCGATGCTGAGCCGCAAGGCATCGGTCTCCAGACGATCCATCGCCCAGATGCCGAACGAGCCGCTATAGGCGTGGAAGCCGAAATAGGCGAGGAAGCCGGCCGCGATCAGCGGCATCCACAGGCGACGGAGAGGGTGCTTCTTGTGCTGACGGGTGATCATGGGCAACGCCGGGAACAATCCCGCGACCATGCGCCATGAGGCTTAATGGAGCGTTGCGACGCGCCGGATTCTTCCAGTCTCGTACGATGGCCGACAGACCACCGCCGGCCCCCGCCCGGGCGCGGTGCTGACCTGATCAACGATAGACCGCTCCACCAAGGGCCGATATCCTCGGTTGCATGTGGGCACGCGCACTCGGGTCGGCTGGGGTTTTTCTCCTTCTTGTGTTCTCTGGCCGCCAGGACGGCAGAGGCGGCGATCATCGACTCGCTAACGAGCACGGTGGACGGCAAGGAGATCACCTTGATCACAGTTGAAGGTGAGTTTGACGCCGGCGACGACAAGGCTTTTGCGAACAAGGCGATTGGAGTTCGCGATGGCATCGTATTGTTCAATAGCCCCGGTGGCGACGTGGCGGTCGGCATCGAGATCGGGAAAGCAATCAGGATAAAGGGACTCGCGACTGCCGTTCCAGAGGGGTTTGCCTGCGCCTCGGCCTGCGCGCTCGCTTGGCTCGGCGGGCGCGTAAAGTTCATGGGCACCGGCCGCAGCGTCGGCTTTCACGCTGCGTGGAACGCAGACGACCCAAACATGCGTCCAGACGCTGTTGGAAACGCAATCGTTGGTGCCTACCTGAACTCACTTGGCTTGCCGACCGCCGCGGTAGCCTATGTGGTGGGAGCGCCGCCCACGGATATTGCGTGGCTAACATTCGCGGATGCGGAGCGTATTGGCATCGACGTGCGTGTCTTCCCGAGCGAGAGCGCCGCAACCACCGTTCAGCGTGGCCAGGAATGGATCCAGATCTTCAGCCGTCAAGAGCTCTCGGAAGCTGTCGATCTTGCCACTCAATATGATCGAACCTTCGGCAATGCCTCCGTATATCGGTACGACAACGGCTGGTACGTCGTGGTGCTTGGACCTTACGAAGCGGGCACAGCTCCCGACCTTCGTGATCGATTGGTGAGCCGTGGGCAGATTCCGAACGACAGCCTCATCACGACAGGGAGCCGTTTCGCGGGGGAAGTATGGGGAGGCACCAGAGGCAATCCGACGTCGCCTGTTTCTCAGAGCCAGCGGGCAGATCAAGCCAAGGAGGTTGTCAGTCGTTTCTTCACGACTTGGTCCGGCCCCGCCAGCGAGGCGCTGGCGTTCCTGGAGAGCGTCTACCCCGAGAAGATCAGGTACTTTGGCAGGCTTCGATCAAAGCGCGAAATATTGGACGAAAAGCGTACGTTCATCGAGCGCTGGCCTGAACGCTCGTATCAGATACGGCCTAATACCATCACGGTGGCATGCCGATCTGACGGACTCTGCACCGTCGAGGGCATCTTTGACTGGCAGGCCCAAAGCCCCTCACGTCGAGCGACCTCAGAGGGATATGCGTCCTTCCGCTTCGAAGTAGCGACCAACGGTCAGACCGTCATTGTCTCTGAGCGGAGTGACGTCCTCTCGCGCACGATCACGCAACACCACAAGTAGCCGCCTCGCGCCCGCTCAGCGCTTGAAGGCCGCTTTCCCGGCGAACTCGGCCTGGGTGCCCAGTTCCTCCTCGATGCGGATGAGCTGGTTGTACTTGGCGATGCGGTCTGAGCGCGACATCGAGCCGGTCTTGATCTGCCCGCAATTGGTGGCGACGGCGAGATCGGCGATGGTCGAATCCTCGGTCTCGCCGGAGCGGTGCGACATGACCGCGGTGTAGCCCGCCTTGTGGGCCATCTCGACGGCGTCGAGCGTCTCGCTCAGCGAGCCGATCTGGTTGACCTTGATGAGGATCGAATTGGCAACGCCGCGCTCGATGCCTTGCTTCAGGCGTTGGGTGTTGGTCACGAACAGGTCGTCGCCGACGAGCTGGATCTTGCCGCCGAGTTGGTCGGTGGCGAGCTTCCAGCCGTCCCAGTCGTCCTCGGCGTGGCCGTCCTCGATGGACACGATCGGATACTTGGCCGCCAGCTCGCCGAGATAGGCGGTCTGCTCGGCCGGATCGCGCGTCTTGCCGCCCTCGCCGGCATAGACGTACTTGCCGTTCTTGAAGAACTCGCTCGCCGCCGGGTCGAGCGCCAGCGCGATATCGTCGCCCGGCTTGTAGCCGGCGGTCTCGATCGCCTTGAGGATGAAATCGAGCGCCTCGGTCGCCGTCTGCAGGTTCGGCGCGAAGCCGCCTTCATCGCCGACGTTGGTGTTGTGGCCGGCGTCCGACAGCGCCTTCTTGAGCGCGTGGAAGGTTTCCGATCCCATGCGCACGGCATCCGCGAAGGTCGCCGCGCCCACCGGCACGATCATGAATTCCTGGAAGTCGATCGGGTTGTCGGCATGAACGCCGCCATTGAGCACGTTCATCATCGGCACCGGCAGCAGGCGTGCATGGGTGCCGCCGACATAGCGGTAAAGCGGCAGCGTGTTGGCCTCCGCCGCCGCCTTGGCGACCGCGAGCGACACGCCGAGAATGGCGTTGGCGCCGAGGCGGCCCTTGTTGGGCGTGCCGTCCAGCGCGATCATCGTCTTGTCGATGTGGATCTGGTTCTCGGCCTCCATGCCGCCGATCGCCTCGAAGATCTCGCCATTGACCGCTTCGACCGCCTTGAGCACGCCCTTGCCGCCGTAGCGCTTCTTGTCGCCGTCGCGCAGTTCCACCGCCTCGTGCGCGCCCGTGGAGGCGCCCGAGGGCACCGCGGCGCGGCCGAGCGAGCCGTCCTCGAGGATGACGTCGACTTCGACCGTGGGATTGCCGCGGCTGTCGAGGATCTCGCGGCCGATGATGTCGATGATCGCGGTCATGGGGTTTCTCCCAAAATGGTCCGGCGGGCGGGCTGTGGCGCCGCTTCTACAGGACGCGCCGGACTGGCGGAAGGCGCGAATTTTCGCACGCCACCGACTTGACGCCCGAAGGCGCCTCGGCCGCGGTGCGGAATCGTTCGCAAATGGGCCGACGGGTTGACCAGGTGCCCGAGATGTCCGACCGTTGTCGCGATGCAACGCATGAATAGACGGCCGCGGCCGCGGTTGCATTCGGCGGCGCGAGTCGGTCGCGGGTTTCTGCGAAGACAGGCGCGATGTCAGACGCTTCTGGCCTGTTGGCGCGCTCGTGTTCGCGGCGATTGCCACCCTCTCATCCCGTGCTCTGGCGGCTGCGGAAACACCGGTTCTCCAGCTGCAGACCGTCCTTGCGGAGCGTGACTGCTACGACGGTGCAATCGATGGACGCTGGGGTCGCATGACGGAAGCCGCGGCAGCGGCGTTTTCGATTGCGTCCGACATCACCATCCGGCCTCCGATCGACAACGCGGTGCTTGCGGTCGTCAAGAAAAGTACCGCCCGGTGCACGGCACCATCGAAGGCGCCACCAGCCGCGTCGTCCTCCACCCCTGAGTTCAAGGTCGGTGAGCCGGAAACGATCTATACGCGCGCTCAGCGCGTGGCACGCGGTCTTCGCTACTGGCCCGACGGCAATATCGGAACAGTCCCGACAGCGAACGGCCGGACAATCTTCCTGGCCGCCAACAGCATACGGACCGCACGCACCGTTGGAACGCTCGACGACCCCGCCGCAACGGTGACCCAAACCGCGCTCGATATCAGCGGAGCTGGCGGTCAATTCGCCTACCGGGCCGGTGGCCCCGTTTACCGGGACGACACGACCGCCGGCCTGCTGCTGATGTTCTATCACGCCGAGCGCCACTTCGGCGGCAACGGGGCCGTCTTCTACAGCGAGATCGGCATGGCGGTATCGACCGACGACGGAAGGCACTTTCGCGACCTCGGCATCGTCCTGTCGCCTCACGTCCCACCGTCGTCCCGATCCACCGTGGAGATGGGGGGTGGCACTTTTGCTGTCCGGGACGGCTATTTCTACGTCTATTTTCGCGACGCGATGCGCCCCGACCAACAGATCAATCTGGCGGTTGCCCGGGCGTCGGTCGATGAGGTCCTGCACGCCGCGCAAGAAGGCGCCACGCCGCGCTTCCGCAAATTCTATGGCGGCGCGTTTTCGGAGCCGGGTCTGGCCGGGCGCTCGAGCGCATTGGAGGCCGGCAATCCACTGAACCGCTGGATGGCGGTGACCTACAACACGACGCTCGATCGTTTCCTCATGGTCATTGCGGAGACTCAGGGAGGTCGCCGAACGACCCTCTACCTGACCAGCTCTCCGGACGGCATCCACTGGTCGGTGCGGACGCCGATCCTGGCTCGCGCTGCGGAACTGTTCTACCCCACCATCGTGGGCGAGGCGGGCGTTCCGCTGAGCACCGGCGATGCGTTCCACATCTACTACACCGCCTCGAAGAACTGGCGAAACCGCTGGGCTGACGCCGCACTTCGGCGTGTGACGGTGGCGCTGACTGGCCGGATGATCGAACCGTCGCACCAGTGGGATTTCAACACGGCGGGCGACGACGAGGGTTGGAAACCACTCAACCAGATCACCAGCTTCGATGTGGCCGATGGCGCGCTCACGGTCACCCCCTCGGGCAACGATCCTTACATGGAATCGCCCGATCTCGGCTTCGACGCCGGCCACTACACAAAGATCGAGGTCCGGCTGAAGACCCAGTTCCCGGCGGTGGGGCAATTCTTCTTCACAGGCAGCGCCAGCAGAGATTTCAGCGAGGCCAACTCGCAGCGCTTCACCATCACGCCGGGGCCATACCGCACCTACACGATCGACATGAGCGAATTGCCTGGCTGGCAAGGAACGCTGAGCCGCCTCCGCTTTGATCCCACCGATCAAACCGCGCCGGTTGCGATTGACTCCGATTCGTCTGTTGCCGTGAAACGCGGCCTTCCGGATGGCAGCACCGCGGCAGGGCAATGCTGATCGCAGGTGACAGCGCACCAGCCCGTCGTCATCTGCCGATCAATGGCCGACCTGATCATCACCAACGGCGACCGCGCGGCGGAGTTCCTGCGCCTGGCGGGGTGCGGGCCTACGACGAATGGGCAACCGCAGGCGCCACCCGCGCGCCCTCTGCAATCGTCCGCGGCGCGTTGTTGAGCTGTTCGATGGCGAAGCCCGCGGCGGCGCTGTAGCCCGCCATGAATTCGGCGCGCTCCGCCGGCGGGATCACGTCGTCGATGTTGTCGAAGGTGCCGCCGCAGCGTTCGTCGACCAGCTTCAGCAGCCCGAACGGACCGGCGCCGCGATTGCGCAGGATGAGCTTCGAGATCGGTCCGCACAGCTTGTCGTCATAGGCGGCGAGCGCCGCCGGCGTGACCCCGTGCTCGACCATCGCCGCGCCCAGCACGCGCGCATCGACGATCGCCTGGCTCGCGCCGTTGGAGCCGGTCGGGTACATGGCGTGGGCGGCGTCCCCCAGAAGCGCCACCGGACCGTCCTGCCAGGTCGGCACGGGATCGCGGTCGATCATCGGATTTTCGAAAGCGCCATCCGCCGCGTTGATGCAGGGCGGGCACGTCCAGCCAGTCCCACACCCAGCCGTCGAAATGGTGGACGAAGTCGCCGATGCCGACCTGCCGGAACCAGCCGCTCTGCTTCCAGCCTTCGGCATTGTCCATGGTGACTTCGGCGATCCAGTTGATCATCGCCAGACCCGTTTGCGGATCCGGCTGCGAGATCGGATAGAAGACCATGCGGTGACGATCGGTGCCCAGGCCGACGAAGGAAGCGCCGGTGCGGATCGGCTTCGCCATCGTCGTGCCGCGCCACATCACGGCTCCGCCCCAATGGATCGGCGGCTGTTCCGGGTGCATCTGCGCCCGCACCGCCGAGTGGATGCCGTCGACGCCGATGAGCAGCGCGCCGCTCTCCTCCGAGGTCGCGCCGTCGGCATGTTCGATGGACACGCTCACGCCGCCGTCGGCGGTCTTGCGGTAGCCGGTAACCCGAGCTGCCGAGTCGGACCGCACCGGGTCCGATCCGCTCCACCACCTTGTCGTAGAGCAGCATGTGGAAGCTGGCCGCGATGAACCGCATATTGCGGCCAGTTGTAGCCGGCGAGCAGCCCGCGCGGCTCGGAGTAGATGTCGTTGCCGTTGAGGCCGACCAGCGCCCATTCCTTGGCCGGCAGCCCGACCCGGTCGAGATCGCCCGCCGAAATGCCGAGGTCGTAGAGTTCGCGCACGGCATTCGGCTGAAGATTGATGCCGACGCCAAGCGGCCGCATCTCCCGCACCGCCTCGAAGACCACGCAGGGCACGCCGATCTGGTGCAGCGTCAGGGCGGTCGCCAGGCCGCCGATGCCGCCGCCGGCGATGATTACGCGATTGTCGTTCATGCATCCCCCCTGCAACCCAATGGATCGGTTTAGCTTTCACGCGGGTCCCGGCGCAAGCCGCCAGCGCCGCCGAGGGCCGGCGCCTGCCCCGGATAGGCCTCTCGTGACATCGCCGCCGTCCCCGGCCATGCTCAGCCCGTCATGGCCGACCTGATCGTCACCAACGGCGACAGCGCGGCGGAACTGCTGCGCCTTGCCGGGCGGCAGGCAGCGATCCTGCCGTGGCGCGACGTGCTGCACGAGGGGCCGATCCCGCCGGACGGCGCTCGACGCCTGCATCGGCCGCGCGCGTGGCCTATCTCGCCCACCGCTTCCGCATCGACCCGGCCGAGATCGCGGCCGAGTTCGCCGCGCGCGACGCCGCGCTTCATGCGCCACACCGCAGCTTCGACACGATCGAACTCTGGTTCGAGCATGACCTCTATGATCAGCTTCAACTGGTTCAGATCCTGCGCTTCTTCGCCGACGAGCCACCGCGCGATGGCCTGGTGCTGGTCCAGGCCGACGATTTCCTCGGCAGCCAGACACCGCAGACCATCCTGCGCTTCGCAGACATCGCGACCCGTCGGTGCCGCGGACCTGGAACTCGCCGCCGCGGTCTGGGCCGACCTCGCCGCGCCGACGCCGGAAGCCATCGCCGCGCGGCTTGCAACGGCGGACGAGCCGCCTGCCCTTCCTGAGCCGGCGCTGCATCGCTTCCTTGAGGAATTGCCCGCGCCCGGCAACGGCCTCGGCCGCACCGAGCAGTCGATCCTTGACGCCATCTCCGAGGGCACCGCCGCGCCGGTCCAGCTCTTCCATGACGTGCTGATCGACGAGGAAGCCGCCTTCATGGGCGACTGGAGCTTCTTCCATCTCCTCGACGACCTCGCCTCCTGCGACGTGCCGCTGATCGCCGGCCTGGCGCCGCCGCCGCTGGACGCCGACGGACGTGCAGCGCTTCCACGAGGCCGAACTGGAGCTCACCATGGCGGGCGAGGACGTGCTCGCCGGCGAGGAGGATCACGTCGAACTCAGCGGCCTCGACCGCTGGTGGGCCGGCACCCGCCTCTCCGGCCGCTCCGTCTGGCGCTACGACCGCGAAGCCGGCGCCGCTTGTGTCGCCGGAGGCTTCCGGCAGACGTGCAGTTAGAAAGCGGAATCGCCTTTCCGTCCGACTGGCCAAGAAGAGCCATGACGAAACAACCCCTGCAGCTCGGCCGCCCGGTCGCCGATCCCCGACAGCCCCGACAAGGCCGTCCTCGACCGCGTGCCGAACCCGCAGCCCGGAACCAAGTTCCTGGCGCGCTTCACCTTTCCCGGAATTCACCTCGATCTGCCCGGTCACCGGCCAGCCCGATTTCGGCCATCCTCGTCATCGACTACGTGCCGAAGGCTGGCTGGTCGAATCGAAGTCGCTGAAGCTCTACCTCCAGTCCTTCCGCAACCACGGCGCCTTCCACGAGGACGTGACCGTGACCATCGGGCGCAAGGTCGCCGACCTGCTTGAAACCGCACTGGCTGCAGGATCGGCGGCTACTTCAACCCGCGCGGCGGCATGCCCATCGACGTGTTCTGGCAGACCGGCAAGCCGCCGGCCGGCGTCTGGCTGCCCGACCAGGACGTGCCGCTCTATCGCGGGCGGGGCTGAGCGCGATGGACAAGGGGCGGCTCGAGGCGTTCAGCGACGGTGTCCTCGCGATCATCATCACGATCATGGTGCTGGAGATGAAGGTGCCGCACGGCGAGGAGTGGTCGGCGCTGCCGCCGCTGCTGCCGGTCTTCCTCAGCTACGTGCTGAGCTTCGTCTATCTCGGCATCTACTGGAACAACCACCACCACATGCTGCAGGCCGCGCGCCACGTCGACGGCGGCGTGCTGTGGGCCAACATGCACCTGCTGTTCTGGCTGTCGCTGGTGCCGTTCGTCACCGGCTGGATGGGCGAGAACCACTTCGCGCCGATCCCGGTCGCGCTTTACGGCGTCGTCCTGCTCTTCGGCGGCGATCGCCTACTTCATCCTTGCCGCAGCGCGCTGATCGCCGTGAACGGCAAGGACTCGCCCATTGCGATCGCCATCGGACGGACGACTTCAAGGGCAGATCTCGCCGGTTCTCTATCTGGCCGCGCATCCTCGCCTCGTTCTTCTACGCGCCGGTCTCGCTGGCGCTCTACTTCGGCGTCGCGATCGATCTGGCTGGTGCCCGACCGCCGCATCGAGCGCGTCGTCCGCGAATGACGCACCGGCGAGGTCCCGGTCGCCTTTGCGGAGAAGGCGACTCGGCCGCGATGCTGCGCGACTACATCGCCGAGACTGGCGCCGTTCGCGCCCGGCGCCCGCGCCGACCAGCCTTATCCCTATTTCGATCTCTACTGGACCGAGCCGGACTTGCGCTGGCCGTTCTGGCTCAAGGCCGATGACGAGACACGCCGGCTTCGCGCTCCTGCACCGCGACGCCGGGACGTTGCAGATCGCCGAATTCTTCGTCGCGCGTCCATATCGGCGGAGGGGCATCGGACAGGCGGCAGCCCGCCGCTTGATCGCGCGGCATCCCGGTCCGCTGGAAGATCACCCAGCGCGAGGTGAATACCGGCGCCATCGCCTTCTGGCACGCCGTGCTCGACGGCTTCGTCGCCTACGACGAGACCACGACCCACACGGACGCGGTGCGCCGCGAGCAGCGCTTCACGTTTCCCTGACGTAGCCGCGTTCGCCTTGGCGATCGCGTCGAGCGCCATCAGCGTTTCGAGCAGCGCCGGCATGTCGTCGAGCGGCACCATGTTGGGCCCGTCGGAGGGCGCGTTGTCGGGGTCCTGGTGGGTCTCGATGAAGACGCCGGCGACGCCGACCGCCACGGCCGCCCGCGCCAGCACCGGCACGAAGCGCCGGTCGCCGCCGGTCGACGTCCCCTGCCCGCCCGGCTGCTGCACCGAATGGGTGGCGTCGAAGATCACCGGCGCGCCGATCTCGGCCATGATCGGCAGCGCGCGCATGTCGGAGACGAGCGTGTTGTAGCCGAAGCTCGCGCCGCGCTCGGTCAGCAGCACGTTGCGGTTGCCGCTGTCGACGATCTTGTCGACGACGTTCTTCATGTCCCACGGCGCGAGGAACTGGCCCTTCTTGACGTTGACGACCTTGCCGGTCTCCGCCGCCGCGATCAGAAGATCGGTCTGCCGGCAGAGGAACGCGGGGATCTGCAGCACGTCGACGACCTCCGCGACCGCGGCGCACTGCTCGGGCTCGTGCACGTCGGTGAGGACCGCCAGCCGAGCTTCCGCGCAGGTCGGCGAAGATCGGCGAGCGCCTTGTCGAGGCCGGGGCCGCGCTTGCCGAAGGCTGGTGCGGTTGGCCTTGTCGAAGGAGG
>CAWGJV010000032.1:0-22692 GCA_963822975.1 uncultured Alphaproteobacteria bacterium | reverse complement strand
TCGTGGCGCCGGCTGGAACGGGATTGCCCGCGATTTCGAAGAGTTCCATGCCGCGCGTAGCCGTGGGATGCCGGAGCGCGCCGTTGCGGCTCGTCAATCCTGATTAGAGCAGCCGCGCGACCGGCTCAAGCAAGCCGCGTGAAACGTATCGGCGGCCCTCCCTTTCGGAAACGCCGCCGACGGTACAGATCCGGCATCGGAGGGGGGCGGGTCGATACCGGCCTGCAGGAATGACCGGCGGCGGTGCGGGGTTTGGGCGTGGGGGACAGCCGCCTGCCGATCGAACTTGGGGTCAATCCTGGCCGATGGCGGCTGAACGCCGCCCGAAGCGGCCATTCATATGGCGTTCAGCTTCCCCTCAGCGCCTGAACCCCCGAATTTCCGCAGGTTTCCGCGGGTCTTGATTCGAGCCTCGGCCTATTCCCACCTAATTATCGCGGACGCCAAACGGGTCCGCGGGAACCGGCACAAGCCCGGCCAGATGGCGGGTCGCCGAAGGTTCCCCTTCAACTCTAGTCGCTCATATGGAGGACCAGACCATGCGTACTTTCGATCTCAGCCCGCTCTATCGTTCGACCGTCGGCTTCGACCGGATGTTCAACCTGTTCGATTCGCTCGCCGGCACTGACGGCAGCGTTCCCACCTATCCGCCCTACAACATCGAGCGCACCGGCGAGAACGCCTACCGCGTGACCATGGCGGTCGCCGGCTTCGGCGAGTCCGACCTGACCATCGAATCGAAGGAGAACGTGCTCACCGTGAAGGGCGAGAAGAAGGAGAACGAGGAGCAGAAGGACAACGAGTTCCTCTATCGCGGCATCGCCGCGCGCGCTTTCGAGCGCCGCTTCCAGCTCGCCGATCACGTCGAAGTGAAGGGCGCGAGCCTCGAAAACGGCCTCCTCCACGTCGATCTCGTGCGCAATATTCCCGAGGCGATGAAGCCTCGCACGATCGCGATCGGCAAGGGCAGCAAGCCCGCGCAGATCGACCAGGTCGCCGCCTGACCTCGCGACCTGTTCCAGCGGAAGAGCGCCCCAGCCCCCCGGGGCGCTCTTTCTCATTCAGCCCCGGAAATCTAGCCTTCCGACAGGACCGCGGCGAAACCGTCGACGTCCGCGTCCGTCGTCTGCCAGCTTGTGACCAGCCGCACCACCATCTCGTCCGCGCCGGGGCGCGAAGCCTCGTCGAGCCCATCGGCCGACCACGGATGATAGACCGCGCCGGCGGCGCGCAGGCGCCGGTCGGCATCCTTCGACAGAACCGCGAAAATCTCGTTGCCGTCCGGCTCGACCGCCAGCCGGCCCGTGCCCGAGCGTCGGATCGCCTCGGCGAGCCGCGCCGCCATGCCATTGGCGTGGCCGGCGAGCTGCAGCCAGTGGCCGTCATCGAGATAGGCGGCGAACTGGGCGGCGATGAACCAGTTCTTGGAAAAGCCCTGGCCGGCCCGCTGGCGCTGGAAGGCCATGTCGCGCGCCTGAGCCGGATCGAAGAACACCACCGCCTCGGCCGCGAGGCAGCCGTTCTTGGTGCCGCCGAAGGAGAGCACGTCGACGCCGGCCCGCCAGGTGATGTCGGCCGGCGCGACGCCGAGAGCGGCGACCGCATTGGCGAAGCGCGCGCCGTCCATGTGGACGGCGAGGCCGCGGGCCTGGGCGACGTCGGCGATGGCGCCGATCTCCGCCGGCTGCTAGGCGACGCCGAGCTCGGTGATCTGGGTGAGGCTGACGGCGACCGGCTGGCCGCTGTGGGGAACGTGATCGGTCATGCGGTCGAGGGCGGCGGCGAGCGTCGCCGGCGCGTACTTGCCGCCGCGCCCGTCGAGGCCGGTCAGCGTGATCCCGCCGCCGAAGAACGACGTGGCGCCCGCCTCGTCGACGGTGATGTGCGCCTGGCGGTGGCAGAAGACGACGCCGCCCGGCCGCGCATAGGCCGACAGCGCCAGGGCATTGGCGACGGTGCCGCTGGCGACGAAGAACACCGCGACCTCGCGCTCGAACAATTCGGCGAAGCGGCGCTCGACCGCCTTGGTCAGGTCGTCGGCGCCATAGGCGGGATGGCCGGCCGCGCGGCCGCTTCGGCCAGCGCCGCCATGACCTTCGGCGAGGCGCCCGCCCAATTGTCGCTGGCGAAGATCATGCGCTCCTTTTGGAGCGGAACGCCGACCCGTGGCAAGCGGTCAGCGGCCGAGCATCTTCGCGACGAGATGGTCGAGCGCAATGCGGCCCGGGCCGAAGGCCATGAGGGCCAGCGCCATCGCCGCCCACGGCAGGCCCTCGCTCGGCCAGTGTTCCGGGTAGGTCAGGAAGATGATGGCGGTCATGCCGAGCGTGCCGAGCGCCGCAAGCGGGTCGCGAGGCCGATGACCAGCAGCACCGGGAACACGATCTCGCCGAGTCCCCGACAGATGCGCCATCAGGTCGGGATAGGGAAAGTCGTACACGCCGCCGAAAATGTGCAGCTTGAACTGGTTCTCGAACAGGTAGGTCGTCGTCGGCGAGAGCGACAGGAAGCCGTCCCACTTGGTCAGGCCCGACCGGTAGAACGGAACGGCCAGGGCGAAGCGCAAGGCCAGCGACGCCAGCGACTGGAACCAGAGAAAGGCCGTGAGCCACATCGCCTGTCGTCCGCCGCTGCCGACGCGACGCCATCGTCGTCGCGTCGGTCATGTTCATCGTCATTGGGTCGCTCCCGCAACGTGAATACCCGACAATCGCCCCGGCGGCGATCAGCCCGGCGATATTGCCGGCAAGGTCGAAACGCTCGTCGGCCCGAGGCCTGCGGCGCCGCCGCGCCGAGCGGCTCGCCGCCAGCGAGCGCGGCGACGAACGCCGCCCCGCCCGGAGGCACGTTACGCACCTCGACCTCCGCTTCGGGACGCACGATGAGCGTGTCCTCGGCGACCGAAATGTCGACCGGCACGATCTCGCCGTCGCGGGCGTTCATCCGCCAGATCGTCTGCGCCGGATAGCGCGAGCGCAACAGTCGCAGCGACGGATGCAGCCTCAGCACCAGGCCCGGATATCGCGTCGGCGCCGATGCCGGCGAAAGCCTCCGGCCCCAGTGGCTCGGCGTCCTCGGCATGATAGGCCTCGCGCCACGCCCGCTCGATCCGCGCCACGTCGGGCAGGTAGGGCAGCGAGGCCGCCGGTGCGAAGCCGGCGATGAAGTCGGCGAAAGTGGTGCCGTAGTCCATCAGCACCGGCGAGCGCGGCGGCTCGGCAAGCACATAGGCACGCGCCATCGCCTGGAAGAACTCCTCGCCGACGATCCGCTCGACGGCCGGAAAGGCGCAACGGCAGCGCATTGACGAAGCCGACGATGACATTGTTGCGGTAGACCGCGAAGCGGCGCGGCGCCGGCTCGCGATCCGGGCCGACGACGCCGTCCGGCAGCCCGCGGCAGGATCGCGGAGCGCCGCGGCGAACTCCGCCTGAACGTCAGCCAGCGAGCGCAAGCGACTTCTCCCCGGTTCGTGCGGCTTGCGAGCACCGCATCGGCACGCCGCGCCTCGGCGAACAGGACCGGCCATTCGGGAACGTCGTTGTCCCATTCGACCAGCGTCGGCACCGGCCCGGCGCGGGCAATCGCGTGCTCGTAGAGCCCCAGACCAGCGGATCGATCGGCCGGTCGTGGGCGTCGATCAGCAACGGCGATCCCTTGCCGTCGTCCTCCGGCGCGTAGCCGGCGAGGTGGATCTCGCCGACATGCTCGACCGGGAAGGCGTCGAGATAGGCGACCGCGTCGGTCTGCTGGTTGACCGCCGAGACCTGGACGTTGTTGACGTCGAGCAGCAGGCCGCAGCCGGTGCGGCGCGCCACCTCCTTGAGGAAATCGATCTCGCTCATCGTGCTCTCGACGAAGGCGAGATAGGTCGACGGGTTCTCCAGCAGCATCCGCCGGCCGACGGTCTCCTGCACCTCGTCGATATGGTCGGCGACGCGCGGCGACCGACTCGGCGTTGTAGGGCAGCGGCAGCAGGTCGTTGAAGAACACCGTCTCGTGTGTCGACCAGGCGAGATGCTCGGAGAACAGGCCGGGCTGGTAGCGCTCGTTGAGCGCCTTCAGGCGCTTGAGATGATCCGTGTCGAGCGGCCGCGCGGCGCCGATCGAGAGGCCGACGCCATGCAGCGACAGCGGATAGCGCTCGCGAATGGCGGAAAGGTAGCGATGCGGCGGACCGCCGGCGCCCATGTAGTTCTCGGCGTGGATCTCGAAGAAGCCGATATCGGGCGCGCTATCGAGGATCGCGGCGTAGTGCTCGGGCTTGAGGCCGACGCCGGCCCGTGGCGGCACCGGCCGCGGCTCCCAACGGCTTTCGCGATGCTCGGCTGACATCGTCGTCTCCCTGACTTTCACGGAAATCGCGGGCGGGCGACCGAAGCCGCCCGCCCGTCCGGATAGGGCAATGCGGCCCTTACATGGCCTCAAGCGTGCCGTGACCGCCGTTCGGCGTCATCATGGTCGTGCAGGTGCCGACCGGCACGAGCTTGAACGACGCCGGGTCGTAATCGACGGTCGACGTGCCCGCGCACGAATGGGCGCCGGCCGCGCAGTCGTTCTGGCCGGCGAGCGCGACGCCGTAGCACTCCTCGAACTTGCCGGTGGCCATCTGCATCTTGGTGTTGTCCGGCGTGTGCATCGCATCGCCGGCTTTCATCATGGCGTCGTCGGCGAAGGCAGGCGCGGCGACGAACGAGCCGAGGGCGGCGGCGAAGGCGCCGGCGAGCGCGGCGGAGGTGAGGCTTCTTGCAGTAACTGACATGGAAATTTCTCCTCAAGGATGGCCGGGACGGCCCTTGCTGACGGGGGCAGTCTTTCGCCCGACGCCTTCAATGGAAAATCAAGACGGTGTTAGCCGTTCACACGTCGGCGTCACGCTGACGTGACCGCGGGCGGCATGACAGCGACGGCGGATCGACAGGAGGTGCGGGTCAAAACAGGGTTGGCGTTCGCGCCGGACCGCAACATAATCGCACCGGCCGTCTCCATCTTGCCGAGCAAGGCGAAATCTGTCATCTTGGCTTGAATAGGACAGGACTACTGTCCAATTGGCGACCGCAGCGGGACGGCCTGCCGGCAGGGTTTCACGCGGACGGGGATCGACAGGGCCCGCGGGGGAATCCTGAACCGGAGCCGCGGTCTGCCGGGAAGGAAGAACGGGCTCAAGCCGCCGGGTGCGGCCAGTCTATGATTTTCATGCGTCGGTCCCTGGTCGCGGACTCAGCCTGACGGTTGACCGTGGCAAAGGGCGGCGCAACGGCGCAAGCGAGGGCGAGCATGGCGACGAAGGCGGAGTGGAGCGGAGCGATTGCGACCGGCGGTGCGAGCCTTCGCCCGGCGGCCAAACGCGCCTCCCTGCCCGCCGCCGCGACCGCGCAGGGTCTCTACGACCCGCGCAACGAGCACGACGCCTGCGGCGTCGGCTTCATCGTCAACCTGCATAACCGCAAGTCCCACCGCATCATCGAGGACGGGCTGCGGATTCTCGTCAATCTCGAGCACCGCGGCGCCACTGGCGCCGACCCGAAGATGGGCGACGGCGCCGGCATGCTGGTGCAAATCCCGCACAAGTTCTTCGCCGGCGAGGCGCAGCGCCTGGGCTTCGCCCTGCCCGCCCCCGGCCAGTATGCGGTCGGCCACATCTTCATGCCGCAGGACGCCGATCAGCGCGCCGCCATGGAGACGCTCGTCGCCGAGGTGATCGCCGACGAGGGCCAGGTGCTGCTCGGCTGGCGCGACGTGCCGGTCGACAACAGCGAGCTTTCCACCGCCCCCGAGATCGCCATCACCGAGCCGTATCATCGTCAGGTGTTCATCGGCCGCGGCCCGGGCATCGAGGACGAGGAAGCCTTCGAGCGCCGGCTCTACATCGTCCGCAAGGTCATCTCGGCGCGCGTTTTCGAGGCCTATGCGGGCCTGCAGAACGACTTCTACGTCGTCTCGATGTCGTGCCGGACGCTGGTCTACAAGGGCATGTTCCTCGCCTACCAGCTCGGCGCCTACTACCGCGACCTGCACGATCCCGCCTTCGAGTCGGCGCTGGCGCTCGTCCACCAGCGCTTCTCCACCAACACCTTCCCGTCGTGGCGGCTGGCGCACCCCTACCGCTTCGTCTGCCACAACGGCGAGATCAACACGGTCCGCGGCAACGTCAATTGGATGGCGGCGCGCCAGGCGAGCGTCTCCTCGAAGCTCTTCGGCAACGACATCTCCAAGCTGTGGCCGGTTTCCTACGAGGGCCAGTCGGACACCGCCTGCTTCGACAATGCGCTCGAGTTCCTCGTGCGCGGCGGCTATTCACTGCCGCACGCGGCGATGATGCTGATACCCGAGGCCTGGGCCGGCAACCCGCTCATGGACGAGGATCGCCGCGCCTTCTACGAGTACCACGCCGCCCTGATGGAGCCGTGGGACGGCCCGGCCGCGGTCGCCTTCACCGACGGCAAGCAGATCGGCGCCACGCTCGACCGCAACGGCCTCAGGCCCGCCCGCTACATGGTGACCGCCGACGACGAGGTGATCATGGCGTCCGAGTCCGGCGTCCTGCCGGTGGAGGAGAGCCGCATCGTGCGCAAGTGGCGCCTGCAGCCGGGCAAGATGCTGCTCATCGACCTCGACCAGGAGCGCATCGTCTCCGACGACGAGATCAAGGCGCAACTGGCGACGGCCAAGCCCTACAAGCAGTGGCTGGGCCGCACCCAGATCGTGCTCGAAGACCTGCCGCCGGTGCCGCACACGGAAATTCGCTCCGACGTGTCGCTGCTCGATCGCCAGCAGGCCTTTGGCTACACCCAGGAAGACCTCAAGCTGCTGATGTCGCCCATGGCGGTGACCGGGCAGGAAGCCATTGGCTCGATGGGCAACGACGCGCCGATCTCCGCCCTCTCCGACAAGTCGAAGCTGCTCTACACCTATTTCAAGCAGAACTTCGCCCAGGTCACCAACCCGCCGATCGACTCGATCCGCGAGGAGCTGGTGATGAGCCTCGTCTCGTTCATCGGGCCGCGCCCGAACCTGTTCGACACCGAGGGCCAGGGCCGCCGCAAGCGTCTCGAGGTGCGCCAGCCGATCCTTTCCAACGCGGACCTCGAGAAGATCCGCGCCATCGGCGACATGGACGGCAATCCTTTCCGCTCCGAGACGTTCGACATCACCTACCCGGCGGCCGACCGCGCCGACGGCATGGCCGGCGCGCTCGACGCGCTGTGCGCCGCCGCCGAGAAGGCTGTCGGCGACGGCATCAACATCGTCATCCTGTCGGACCGCATGGTCGGTCCGGACCGCGTACCGATTCCCTCGCTGCTCGCCACCGCCGGCGTGCACCATCACCTGATCCGCCGTGGCCTCAGGACATCGGTCGGCCTGGTTGTGGAAACCGGCGACGCCCGCGAGATCCACCATTTCTGCGTGCTCGCCGGCTACGGCGCCGAGGCGATCAACCCGTACCTTGCCTTCGACACGCTCGCCGCCATGTCGCGCGACTTCCCCGAGGAGGTCGACGCCGAGGAAGTCATCCATCGCTACATCAAGGCGATCGACAAGGGCACGCTGAAGGTCATGGCCAAGATGGGCATCTCGACCTATCAGTCCTATTGCGGCGCCCAGATCTTCGACGCCGTCGGCCTCAAGTCCGATTTCGTCGCCCGCTATTTCACCGGCACCGCCACCACCATCGAGGGCGCTGGCCTCGCCGAGATCGCCGCCGAGACAGTCCGCCGCCATCGCGACGCGTTCGGCAATTCGCCGGTGCTGGAGGATTCGCTCGACGTCGGCGGTGACTATGCCTTCCGCTTCCGCGGCGAGGCGCATGTCTGGCGCTCCGAGACCGTATCGGCGCTGCAGCATGCCGTGCGCGGCAACGCGCAGGAGAAGTACCGTGAATTCTCGAAGCTGGTGAACGAGAGCGAGGACAAGCACCTCACCATCCGCTCGCTGTTCCGCATCCGCTCGGCGGAGGAAGACGGCCGCAAGCCGGTGCCGCTCGACGAAGTCGAGCCGGCGAAGGAGATCGTCAAGCGCTTCGCCACCGGCGCCATGTCCTACGGCTCGATCAGCCGCGAGGCGCACACCACGCTCGCCATCGCCATGAACCGCGTCGGCGGCAAGTCGAACACCGGCGAAGGCGGCGAGGAAGTCGACCGCTTCACGCCAATGGCCAACGGCGATTCCATGCGCTCGGCGATCAAGCAGGTCGCCTCGGGCCGCTTCGGCGTGACGACGGAGTATCTCGTCAACTCCGACATGATGCAGATCAAGATGGCGCAGGGCGCCAAGCCCGGCGAAGGCGGACAATTGCCCGGCCACAAGGTCGACGCGATCATCGCCAAGGTGCGCCACTCGACCCCCGGCGTCGGCCTGATCTCGCCGCCGCCGCACCACGACATCTATTCGATCGAGGATCTGGCGCAGCTCATCTTCGATCTGAAGAACGTCAATCCGACCGGCCTCGTCTCGGTCAAGCTCGTCTCGGAAGTCGGCGTCGGCACGGTCGCCGCCGGCGTTTCAAAGGCGCGCGCCGACCACGTGACGATTTCCGGCTACGAGGGTGGCACCGGCGCCTCGCCGCTGACCTCGCTCAAGCACGCCGGCAGCCCGTGGGAGATCGGCCTCGCCGAGACCCACCAAACGCTGGTCGCCAACCGGCTGCGCGGCCGTATCGCCGTGCAGGTCGACGGCGGCATCCGCACCGGCCGCGACGTCGTGATCGGCGCGCTGCTCGGCGCCGACGAATTCGGCATGGCGACGGCGCCGCTGATCGCCGCCGGCTGCGTCATGATGCGCAAGTGCCACCTGAACACCTGCCCGGTCGGCATCGCCACCCAGGACCCGGTGCTCAGGAAGCGCTTCACCGGCAAGCCCGAGCACGTCATCAACTATCTCTTCTTCCTCGCCGAGGAAGTCCGCGAGACCATGGCCGAACTCGGCTTCCGCAAGTTTTCCGACATGGTCGGGCAGATGCAGATGCTCGACAAGACTGCGGTCGTCGATCACTGGAAGGCCAAGGGCCTCGACTTCTCGCGCCTGTTCCACAAGCCGGACGCGCCGCAAGGCGTCGCCATCTGGAACTCCGAGACGCAGGATCATCCGATCCACGACATCCTCGACCGCAAGCTGATCGCGCAGGCGAAGCCGGCGCTGGAAAGCCGCACGCCGGTGAAGATCGAAACAACGATCCGCAACACCGACCGCACCGCCGGCACCATGCTCTCCGGCGAGATCGCCAAGCGCTACGGCCATGCCGGCCTGCCCGAGGACACCATCGCCATCACGCTCCGCGGCACCGGCGGCCAGAGCTTCGGCGCCTGGGTCGCCGCCGGCGTCTCCATGGACCTGATCGGCGAGGCCAACGACTATGTCGGCAAGGGCCTGTCCGGCGGCCGCCTCGTAGTGCGCCCGCCGGAAGATTCCGGCATCGTGCCGGAGGACTCGATCATCGTCGGCAACACCGTGCTCTACGGCGCCATCTCCGGCGAATGCTACTTCCGCGGCGTCGCCGGCGAACGTTTCGCCGTGCGCAATTCCGGCGCGGCCGCCGTGGTCGAGGGCGCCGGCGACCATTGCTGCGAATACATGACCGGCGGCGTTGTCGTCGTGCTCGGCCGCACGGGGCGCAACTTCGCCGCCGGCATGTCGGGCGGCATCGCCTACGTGCTCGACGAGGACGGCACTTTCGAAAGCCGCTGCAACATGGCGATGATCGACCTCGAGCCGATCCCCGAGGAGGAGATGCTGAGCGAGCGTCTGCTGCACCAGACCGGCGACATGGAGACCAGCGGGCTGGTCGAGATCATGAGCGACCTGTCGCGCCGCGACGCCGAGCGTCTGCACGCCCTCATCGTCCGCCACCGCCGGTTCACCGGATCGAAGCGCGCCGCCGAGATCCTGGAGAACTGGTCCAGCGTAGCTCCCGAAATTCCGCAAGGTCATGCCGGTTGAGTACCGCCGGGCTCTCGCAGAGCTCGAGGCGCGCGAACAGGCCGAACCGCTGCGTCTCGCCGGCGAGTAATCTATCATGGGCAAGATCACCGGATTCCTCGAAATCGATCGTCGTGACCGGCGCTATGCGCCGGCCGCGGATCGCCTGCGCCACTACCGCGAATTCGTCATTCCTTTGTCGGAGGAAGCGATTCGCGACCAGGCGGCGCGCTGCATGGATTGCGGCATCCCCTATTGTCACGGCACCGGGTCGGTCGTCCCCGGCCGACCGGCTGCCCGGTGAACAACCAGATCCCCGACTGGAACGATCTGGTCTATCGCGGCGACTGGCAGAAGGCGCTGCGCAACCTGCACTCGACCAACAACTTTCCGGAATTCACCGGCCGCATCTGCCCGGCGCCCTGCGAGGCGTCGTGCACGCTCAACATCATCGAAGAGCCGGTGACCATCAAGACGATCGAATGCGCCATCGTCGACCGCGGCTGGCAGGAAGGCTGGATCCAGCCGGAACCGCCGGCGCGCAAGACCGGCAAGTCGGTGGCCGTCGTCGGCTCGGGCCCGGCCGGCCTCGCCTGCGCCCAGCAGCTCGCCCGCGCCGGCCACGACGTCCACCTCTACGAGAAGAACGGCAAGCCCGGCGGCCTGCTGCGCTACGGCATCCCCGACTTCAAGATGGAGAAGACGCACATCGACCGGCGCGTCGAGCAGATGGAGGCCGAGGGCGTCACCTTCCACTGCAACGTCCATGTCGGCATCGAGCTCGATGTCGCGGATCTGGTGGCGAAACACGACGCGGTGGTGCTCTCCGGCGGCGCCGAGCAGCCGCGCGACCTGCCAATTCCCGGCCGCGACCTCGACGGCATCCATTTCGCCATGCAGTTCCTGCCCCAGCAGAACCGCCGGGTCAGCGACGAGCCGCTCGGCAACGTCATGCCGATCCTTGCCGGCGGCAAGCATGTCGTGGTGATCGGCGGCGGCGACACCGGCTCCGACTGCATCGGCACGTCCAACCGCCAGGGCGCCCTCTCGGTCACCCAGATCGAGATTCTCCAGCGCCCGCCGGACAAGGAGAACAAGGCGCTGACCTGGCCGAACTGGCCAATGAAGATGCGCACCTCGTCGTCCCAGGAAGAAGGCGTCGAGCGCGATTTCGCCGTGATGACCCAGCGCTTCGAGGGCGAGAACGGCAAGGTCAAGACGCTGCATTGCATCCGCGTCGACGACAAGCATGAAGCCGATCGAGGGCAGCGAGTTCGTGCTCAAGGCCGACCTCGTGCTGCTCGCCATGGGCTTCCTCGGCCCCGTCCAGGACGGCATGATCAAGGATCTCGGACTGTCGCTCGATCCGCGCGGCAACGTCGCCGCCAGCACCAAGGACTACCGGTCGAGCCTCGACAAGGTGTTCTCCTGCGGCGACATGCGCCGCGGCCAGAGCCTGGTCGTCTGGGCGATCCGCGAAGGCCGCCAGTGCGCCAGCGCCGTCGACAAGGCGCTGATGGGCGAGACGACCCTGCCGCGCTAGGACCTTCCCCGGCCTGCCCTTGACCCTCACGTAACGTCAGGTCCTATCTCCGCCGCGAAACAGACATCGCACGCGGACGACGACCATGTATTCGGTCAAGCAGGTTGCGGAGCTGGCGGGCGTTTCGATCCGCACGCTGCACCACTACGACGCCATTGGGCTGCTGAAACCGGCACGTTCCGGCGCTGGCGGCTATCGCCGCTACGGTCGCGATGCGCTTCTGCGGCTGCAGCAGATCCTCGTCTACCGCGAACTTGGCGTCCCGCTCGCCGACATCGCCGCCATTCTCGACGATCCGACATTCGACCGTCTCGCCGCGCTGCAAAAGCAGCGTGACAGGCTGTCGGCGGCGACGGCTCGCTATGCCGAGATGATTCGCACGATCGACCGCACCATCGCTGAACTCAAGGGAGGCCGCACCATGAGCGACAAGGACCTCTATTCGGGAATCGTCTCGCCAGAGAAGCAGGCGGAATACGAGGCTTGGCTCGAAGAGAACTACGGGCCGGAGATGCGCGACGGGATAGAGCAGAGCCGGTCGGAAACGCCATCGCCCGGCTCGCCCGAGATGGCGGCCGCTATGCAGGACCTGAAGGCAATCGACGACCGGCTGGTGGACGCGATGCGACAGCGGGGTTGCCGCCGACGATCCGGCAAACGCTTCGATCGTCGAGGCGCACCGCGCCTGGGTTTCAAAGATGTGGCGCCAGCCCTGCCCGCCCCCGGCCTATGCCGGACTCGCCGACATGTACCTGGCCCACCCCGATTTCACGGCGCGCTTCGAGACGATAGCGCCGGGATACACCCAATACCTGGTCACCGCGATGAAGGCGTGGGCGGCGCGCCAGTAGCACCGCCACCGCTCTCCAGTCACATGTCTGCCTTCGGATACCACTCCAGCAGCCGCACCTCAGCCGCGTCGCCGACCAGCGTCTTGAACGCCGTCACGTCGCTGCCCGAGTAGTGATACGGGTAGACGATCTTCGGCCTGAAATCCTTCACCGCTTGCGCCGCGTGCTCGATGTCCATCGTGTAGGGCAGGTTCATCGGCAGGAAGGCAACGTCGATATTGGCGAGCGCCTTCATCTCCGGCGTCTCCTCGGTATCGCCGGCGATATAGACGCGCTTGTCGGCGAGCGTCAGCATATAGCCGTTGTCACCGCCCTTCGGATGGAACTTCAGCCGCTCCGCCGTCGTGTTGTACATGGCGACCGCCTCGATCGGCACGCCGTCGAGTTCCGCCGTGTCGCCGTTCGCCAGCACCTTCACCTGCCCCTTCAGCGCCGCCGGAATCTTGTCGGCGACCTCCTTCGGCGCAACGATCGTCGCCTTGCCGGCGACGGCGGAGAGAATGTCCGCATTGAAGTGGTCGCCATGGTCATGTGTGTAGAGAATGATATCCGGCGCCGCTGTCGCCTTGTATTCCGCGGTGATGTCGGTCCCCTTCGGCCCGCCGAAGGCCGGCGCCGGATCGACCAGGATGTTGACGCCGTTCCAGGTGAGCAGCATGGAGGCGTGGTGGAAGGGATGGATGGCGAGATCGCCCTTTGCCGTGGCGATCATGTCGTCGGCCAATGCGGGCAGGCACGCCATCGTCAAGGCGATTCCCGCCAGGGCTGCGGTCACAGGATGCTTCATGGGGTCTTCTCCCTCTTGCTGATGGCCGACAACGGCTGATCCGGCCCATCTATTCGCGCTGGGACTGAAATGGGCCGCCGGAAGCCCTTGTCACGGGCCTCACGAAAACTGGCTCGGACGAGCCGGCCCTACTGCGCCGGCGCTGTCGCCGCCGGCGGCGGCGCGGCGAGCGAGGGACGCTGATGCGGCGGCCAGCTGTAGTCGTCGGCGCGGCCTGGCACGGCCGGCAGCGCAGCGCCCTTCACGATCAGCAGGTATTGCGGGGAATCGGGCGATGTCGAAGGGTCCGGGTTGTCGGCGCCGCCGGCGAGGTCGCGCCTGACGCCGGGCAGCGGATCGCCCAGAGGAATCACCGGCCCGACCAGCCGCTTGACTCCGTCCGGTCCGACCTCGATCTGGCTGGTCTGGCTGGCCGAGGCGAGCAGATCGACCGCGCCGGTGCCGATGCCGGTTTGCTTGCGGATTTCGCGCTCGACATAGAATGCCAGCTTCAATCGCCCGGCCCGGGTGAAATTGATGCCGTCGCTGCTGCGCAGCGCCCTGAGCTGTCCGTCGACATCGGGGCCCGACGAAGTGTAGCGGCCGTTATCGTCGGTGAAGCCGTTCCAGATATCGACGAACGCGCCGCCGACCGCCGTCACGATCGGTTTGTACAACTCGTTGAGATAGACCATGTCGCGCGACGCCGCGCTCGATCTCATCGGCGGCGCGCTGACCCAGAAGAAAGGCCGGCCGAACACCTTGAGTGTGTCGGCCATGCCCTTGATCCGCGCCAGGTACGCCTGTTCCCATGCGTCCGAGTGCGGCGCCAGTCGCGCCTTGCCGGAACGCATCTGCTGCCGGTCGTTGGCGCCGATGACCACCACCACCACGTCCGGCCTGGCATCGTTGAGCAAGCCCGGCAGTTCCTTGTTCCAGTCATAATAGTCGTCGCGCACCAGGCCGGAAGCATTGTTCGACTTGTCGATGACGGCGATCTTGGGCTCTTCGGCGAAGCGTTGCTCGAGGCCCCAGGCGAGGCCGCCGGCGACGAAATCGCCGACCACCAGAATCTTGCGCGCCTTGTCGTCCTTTGGCGCGACATCGGCGATGGCGACCGGCGGCGCGCGGCATTTCGCGCCGCGGCGACACCGGCGGCGCCTGACGCCGAGGCGGCGGCGGGCCGAAGTTGCGAGGACCGAACAGGAAGTCGAAAAAGCCCATCGGCTGCTGCTGGGCCGGGGGCGGCGGCGCCTGATGCTGCGCAAAGCTGGCGCCGAGTGGCAGGCCGCGACAAGCCCGACCGCCACAACCATCAGCAATGCAGAACGGGCGGCGCGTCATCTTCAGGTCCGATCGGCAAGCGGACTAACGCCTTGCCGGTCTGACAGAAATCACCGACGAAAATACGACGGACGCCCCCGCGCGCCGCTATCCTAGCGGCACGCCTCCAGCCGCCGCAACAGGTCGCGGGTCTCCACGCCATCGGGATTGAGGCCGATCTTGCGCTGGTAGTTGCGGATCGCCTCGCGGCTGCCGACTGCCGATATCGCCGTCGATATCGCCGGAATAATAGCCGCTCATGGTGAGCAGGAGTTGCAACCGCTTGCTCTCTTCCAGCGTGAACGGCTTCTCGTGGGCCGGCCAGATGCCACGAACGGACCGTCGCCGCGCAGCCTGGTCGGAGAGATGGCCGACGGCCAGCGCATAAAAGTTGGAGTTGTTGTAGCGCTTGATGACGCGGAAATTCTTGAGGAGCAGAAAGACAGGCCCGTCGGGCCCATTGGGCAGATAGAGCGTCGCCTTATCGCGGGGCCGCGGAAAGGCCGCGCCGTTCGCCCGCCGCACGCCAAGCTTCGTCCATGACGCCAGCGACCGTTCGCCGTCTTGCCGGTGTTGAACCCTGCCGGCAGCGTCACCTCGTAGCCCCAGGTCTCGCCAGTTTCCCAGCCGGACTTCTTGAGATAGTTGGCGGCCGAGGCCAGGGCGTCGGGCACCGACGTCCAGATGTTGCGCCGGCCGTCGCCGTCGAAATCGACACCGCTAGCCTCGAACGTCGTCGGGATGAACTGCGTGTGGCCCATGGCGCCGGCCCACGACCCGTTCATGCCTTCCGCGGTGATGTCGCCGCGCTGAACGATCTTCAGGGCGGCGACCAGCTGCTGCCGGCCGTATTTCGCCAAGCGGCCGCCCGACCACGCCAGCGTCGCCAGCGAGCGGATCGTGTTCTTGAAAAGCCGCGGGTTGGAGAAGATCTGCGCCGTAGTGGCTCTCGATCCCCCAGATCGGCGGCGACGATGTAGCGGTCGACGCCATAGCGGGCCTCGATGCGGCCCAGCAAGGCGCTGTTCTCGGCAATCGCCGTCTTGCCCTCGCTGAGCCGTTCGTCCGACACCATCTGGTCGAGATAGTTCCAGATCTTGGTGTTGAACTCGGGCTGCGCGCCGGCCCGCTTCAGCACGTCGGGGTCGGGATCGAAATGGCCGAGCGCATTGTTGTAGGTGCTGCGCGCGACGCCGGCCGCCTTGGCGGTCGGCCAGAAGCTGCTGACCCATTGCTCCGGCGATTGCGCCGCATGTCCGTCGGTCGCGAACAGGGACAGCAGGATCGCGGCAGCGACGAGTCCGGCCCGCGTGCGCCGCCCTCGCTGCGATCCCGGCAATAAGGTGCATTCCGGCCTCTCCCAGGTCCCCCGCTGCTGGTCCCCCGCCCGTTCTGATTCGGCCGCGACCATAACATTGCCGGCGGGGGCGGCCGCAACCCGCCCGCGCCGGAAAGGCTCAGTCGCGCTGGTTGCGACGCTCCAGCGCCGCTTCCCATTTCAGCGCATGATCGACGATCTCGGCGAGATCGTCGTGGTGCGGCTTCCAGCCGAACTCCGACTTGATCCGCTCCGGCGAGGCGACAATCGCCACCGGGTCGCCCGGCCGGCGTGGGCCGAGAACAACCGGGAAGTCACGCCCCGAGACCTGCTTGACCGTGTCGATCACCTCCAGCACCGAGTAGCCGCGACCGTAGCCGCAATTGGCGACGCGGCTGGCGCCGCCACCGCGCAGGTAGGCCAGGGCCGCGCCGTGCGCATCGACGAGGTCGGCGACGTGGATGTAGTCGCGAATGCAGGTGCCATCCGGCGTCGGGTAGTCGGTGCCGTAGACGGTGATCGCCTCGCGCTTGCCGAGCGCGGTCTCCGCCGCCGACCTTGATCAGGTGGGTGGCGCCCTTGGTCGATTGTCCGGTACGGCCGCGCGGATCGGCGCCGGCAACGTTGAAGTAGCGCAGCGCCACATAGCGGAAGTCATGCGCCGCCGCGGTGTCGGCGAGCATCGTCTCGCTCATCAGCTTGGAACGGCCGTAGGGCGATTCGGGCAACAGCGCCGCGTCTTCGCCAACCGGCGTGACCGCCGGCGTCCCGTAGACCGCCGCGGTCGAGGAGAAGATGAAGCGCCCGACGCCACCGGCCACCGCCGAGGCGATCAGCGCACGGGTCTTGACGGTATTGTTGAGGTAGTAGCGAAGCGGATGGGCCACGGATTCCGGCACAACGACCGAGCCGGCGAAATGAACGATCGCCTCGACCCCGTGCTCCTTGATCAGGTGGCCGACCAGGGCTTCGTCGCCGCAATCGCCATGGACGAAGTGAGCCTCCGGCGCAACCGCCCAGCGAAAGCCGCTCGACAGGTTGTCGAGCACGATCACGTCCTCGCCGGCATCGACCAGATGCCAGACCATGTGACTGCCGATATAGCCGGCACCGCCGGTGACCAGGATGCTCATGTTGCAACCGCATTGCGCGCAGGCGCGTTGGCCACCACGATAGTAAAAGAGTATTGACGTGATCTTTCTAGTATCCGCGGCGACAAACCGCCACAAATCGACCCTTCTCTCGCACGAAAGCCCCGATGACCGCCCCACTTCGCAAAGCCGTCTTTCCCGTCGCCGGCCTCGGCACCCGCTTCCTGCCCGCCACCAAGGTGATGCCGAAGGAGATGCTGACCGTCGTCGACCGGCCGCTCATCCAGTACGTCGTCGACGAGGCACGCGACGCCGGCATCGATCAATTCATCCTGGTCACCGGCCGCAACAAGAGCCTGATCGAGGATCATTTCGACTTTCAGGTGGAACTGGAGCAGACCCTCGCCGAGCGCGGCAAGACCGAGGCCCTGGATGAGCTGAGGAGCCTGATGCCGGGGCCCGGTCAGATCAACTCCGTCCGCCAGCAGGCGCCCCACGGTCTCGGTCATGCGGTGTGGTGCGCCCGCCGGCTCATCGGCGACGAACCGTTCGCCGTTGTGCTCCCCGACATGATCATGCAGGGCGAGCCCGGCTGCCTGTCGCAGATGGTCGAAGTCTACAACCAGACCGGTGGCAACGTGATCTCGGTCGAGGAATGCGATCCCGCCGAGACCGCCAAATACGGCATCGTCGGCGTCGGCGAACCGGTGAGCGGCAGCGGCGATGCCTTCCGCCTGACCGGCATGGTCGAGAAGCCGCAGCCCAAGGACGCGCCGTCCAATCTCTTCATCAATGGCCGCTACATCCTGCAGCCGCAGATATTCGACCTGCTGGGCCGTCACGAGCGCGGCGCCGGCAACGAGATCCAGCTCACCGACGCGATGCTGGCACTGCTCGAGACCCAGCCCTTCTACGGGTGCCGCTTCAATGGCCGCACCCACGACTGCGGCGCCAAGCTCGGCTTCCTCGTCGCCAACATCGCCTTCGCTCTGGAACGCGACGACCTCTCCAACGATCTCAGGACAGAGCTCACCGCGCTCCTCGAGCGCAAGGGCTAGTGCTGCAGGCGCAGCTCGACCTTCAGCGCATCGGACTGGAAGGTCTGGCTGGCGTCGGTGCTCTCCGACCATTCGTGCTCATAGCCGCCGGTCAGCCAGAGCCGCCGATTGAGCTTCCACGTCGCGGCGACGCCGGCCTTGACGTCGGTATCCACCTGGCCGGTGCCCTGGAACGCCTCGCGGCTGGCGCTCGCCGTCCAGTTGACCGTCAGCCCCGGTTTCCAGGCATAGGCCAGGTCGACCGAGGCGTCGTGAACGACCGAACCCGATGAGGCCGGATCGGTGCTTGCACTGAAGGCGGTCGATGCATCGACGGTGATGGTGACCAGGCGCACCGGCGACCAGACCAACGAACCGTCCACCGTCAGCGCCGCGAGCGACGACAGGCCGGGATCGTCGAAGGTCTGTCGGCCGTAGCCGACCGCCATCTCGCCGGTGAGTACCGGCCCGCGATCGAAGGCGAGGCCGGCGCGCCCGACCGTCGCCAGACTGGATCGCATCAGGCCATTGTTGTCGGTGACGCGATCGTAGACCCGCCGCGAGACTTCGCCCTCGACGAAGGGGGTGAGGCCGAGCGGCGTCTCGTAGCCGAGACGCAGCCGCCCGCCGAAAATGTTGTTGTCGCGGTATCCCTGATCGACGACGGCGCCGCCGGACGTGCCGTTTTCGTAGTCCGTGCGGGCGAGAGTGCCTTCCAGCGTGAAGGCGCCGCGGCCGAAATGACCGTCGAGCGCCGCGGAGCCGGAGAGGTCGTGAACGCCGGGTCTGCCGTCCACCCCGGCTGGGAAGTTCGGATCGGAGACGTCCTGCTGCGTGTATGCGTAGCGCCCGTCGAGGCCGATGTCCCAGCCCGGCTTGAGGTCGATGCGCCCCGTCGCCTCCGCCGAGCCGGAGGGCGAGTCCGGACCGCTGCCGTCGAGTGGTTTGTCGTAGGCGCCGCGGAGCGTGAGCGTCGCCTCGTGGCGCGCCCAGTCGGACTCGAGGCGAAGTTCGGGCGTCACCGTCAGGGTCGTCGTCGGCCCGCTGCCCGATGCGTTGGTGTCGTGCTCGATGGTCGTGGTCAGCGACGGATAGAGGATGAAGCCGCCGGCGCGAATGCCGAGCGCGGCGAAGGGATCCACCTCGGGCTCGATGGTGCCGCGAGCCACGCTGCCGGTCACCGTGTCGTCGAGTGGGTCGGGTTCGGGACCCTTGGCGACGGGCAACTGGCGCACCGCGCGACCTGTGTCGTCGGTCGCCGCCTGGCCGGCTGCCGGTGTGCCGATCCCCGGCGCCGGGATCGTGGCCAGGATGAGCGGCGATTCGTCGTCGGCCAGGCTACCCTTGAGGGCCGCGTCCTGTGCCACGGCGCTCGTCGACGACACTGCGAACAGTGCCGCCAGAACTGAAAAGAGGCGGGAGCGCATGGGGCTGGCCGGCACCGATGAAAAACGTGAATATCGTTTCCAGACGGTAAAGATTGTTGGTTAATGCTTGGTTGCGGGCTGCCCGACGGCCGGGCGCTGTTCCGACCCGGGGGGAAACCTGCTAGACCGGCCGAACGGCAGAAAACTCAGGGATCGGAGATGGCGGTTACGCTGAAATCGGCGGCGAAGGCGAGGCCCGACAATGCCGCCGCCTCGGCGCTCAGGACCATCGCCACCGAGCGCGCCGGCCTCGACGCGCTTCTCGCCGCCCTCGATAACGGCCTTGCCGCCCCGTTCGCCCGCGCCGTCGAGACGATCCACGCCGCCACCGGCCGGGTGATCGTTACCGGCATGGGCAAGAGCGGCCATATCGGGCGCAAGGTCGCCGCCACGCTCGCCTCGACCGGAACGCCGGCCTTCTTCGTCCATCCGGCGGAGGCCAGCCACGGCGACCTCGGCATGGTCGCGGCCGGCGACATCATCCTCGTCCTGTCGTGGAACGGCGAGTCGGCGGAACTCCGCAGCATCGTCGAATATTCGCGCCGCTTCGGCGTCACGCTCATTGCCGTGACCGCCGCAAAGGAGAGCATCCTCGCCCGTGAGGCGGACCTTTCGCTGATCCTGCCCCGCGCCGAGGAAGCCTGCCCGCACGGCCTGGCGCCCACGACCTCGACGCTCATGCAGCACGCCCTCGGCGACGCGCTGGCGATCGCCCTTCTCGAGAGCCGCGGCTTCACCGCCGAACAGTTCCGCGTCTTCCATCCGGGCGGCAAGCTCGGCGCCAACCTGCATTTCGTGCGCGACATCATGCACCGCGGCGATGCGCTGCCGCTGGCGACACCGGCGACGCCGCTGAGCGCGGCTATCCGCACCATCACCGACAAGGGCTTCGGCTGCGTCGGCGTGGTCGACGACGCCGGTCAACTGATCGGCGTGGTCACCGACGGCGACCTTCGCCGCAATATCGACCGCGACCTCGCCGGGTTGTCGGTCGCCGATGTCATGACGGCCACGCCCAGGTCGGTGCCGCCGGATTGCCTCGTCGGCGAGGCGCTGGCGATGATGAACCTCGCCTCGCGGCCGTTCACGGTGCTGTTCGTGGTCGAGGACGGCCGCCCGGCCGGCATCGTCCACATGCACGATTTCCTGCGGCTGGGCGTCGCCTGAGGCGCAAACCGAAGACCCTAGCCGTCTTTCTCCACCTTGAGCACCGCGCCGTCGGCGCCGACGATCTTCACCTTGGTGCCGGAGGCCAGGTCGGGCCCGGTGATCCGCCAGTTGGTGTCGTCGATGCGCACCCGGCCGTGGCCGTCGACGATCGGCGCGGAGAGCACGTAGCTGCCGCCGACCAGACGGTGGCCGCGATCGTTGAGGAACGGCTGCTCGCCCGGTTCCGACGTGCGCGCGAAGAGCCGGCGGCCCGCAATCGCCAGAACCAGTGCCAGCACGACGAAGACGGTGAGTTCCACCTGCCAGCCGAAATGGCTGAACAGGGCGACGACGCCGGTCAGCAGGGCGGCGACGCCGAACCAGACGAAAACGTTGCCCGGCACGGCGATCTCGAGCGCCAGAAGGACAAGTCCGACGACCCACCACGTCCACGGCCCGAGTTGGCGGATGGCATGGAAGATCATCAGCGCGTTCCCCCGCCGGTGCTCGGCACGCTACCGCCCGCCCGCCGCGCCCGCGCCTCGTCGGAGAAGGTCTCCTTGGCGATCTCGGCAATGCCGGCCAGCGATCCGATCAGGGCGCCGGCCTCGACCGGCAGCATCAGCACCTTCTGGTTCGGCGCCGAGGCAAGCTTCTCGATCGCCTGGGTGTAGCGCTGGGCGACGAAATAGTTGATCGCCTGCACGTCGCCATTGGCGATCGCCTTCGACACCATCTCGGTGGCCTTGGCTTCCGCCTCGGCCGAGCGCTCGCGCGCCTCGGCGTCGCGGAAGGCGGCCTCGCGGCGCCCCTCGGCCTGCGAGGATCAGCGCCTGCTTCTCGCCCTCCGCCTTCAGGATCTCCGACTGGCGCAAGCCCTCGGCGTCCAGGATGACGGCACGCTTCTCGCGTTCCGCCTTCATCTGCCGGCCCATCGACTCGACGATGTCGCGCGGCGGATCGATCGCCTTGATCTCGATGCGCGTGACCTTGATGCCCCATGCGGAAGCGGCCGAGTCGACGACATGCAGGAGTCGGTCGTTGATATCGTCGCGCTTGGAGAGCAGTTCGTCGAGGTCCATGCCGCCCATCACGGTACGGAGGTTGGTCATGGTGAGCTGCAGGATGGCGTTCTCCAGCCCGCGCACCTCGTAGGCGGCGCGCGCCGCATCGAGCACCTGATAGAAGGCGATGCCGTCGGCCGAGACCGTGGCGTTGTCCTTGGTGATGACCTCCTGCGTCGGAACGTCGAGCACCTGCTCCATCATGTTCATCTTGTGGCCGATGCGGTCGATGAACGGCACGATCAGGCTGAGGCCCGGCGTCAGCGAGCGGGTGAACCGCCCGAAGCGCTCGACGGTGTAGTTGTAGCCCTGCGGGATGGTCTTGACGCCCGAGAGCAGCACCAGAATGACGAGTATGACGAGTGCGATAACGACCCAGTCGAGGCCCATCCTTCGGTTCTCCTGTCTGCGGGCCGACCGCATTGGCACGGCCCTCTCGCGGCGAATCGGTCATGATTGCGCCGCCTGCGACCCCCGACATGTAAGAATGCCGCACCGCCTCCGCCAGCCAAATCGGCAGGCGGCTACGGGGCCGGCAGCCCACCCGCTCAGCTCGCGCCGCACGACCGCCTCGATCACCCGCATGCCGGCCGGGCTGTCGTTGAGGCAAGGGAGCGCGGCATATTCCTGCCCGCCGTTGCTCGCGGAAAGTCTCGCCGCCGCGAATGGCGATCTCCTCCAGCGTCTCCAGGCAATCGGCGGTAAAGCCGGGCATGATCACCGCCAGCCGGCGGACGCCCTGTTTCGCCAGGTCGGCGATCGTGGCGTCGGTGTAGGGCTGCAGCCACTCGGCCCGTCCGAAGCGTGACTGGAAGACGATGCGCAGCCGCTCCGCCGGCCAGCCGAGCGTCTCGCGCAGGAGCCGCGTCGTCTTCTGGCACTGGCAATGATACGGATCGCCCTTGTCGAGATAGGCGCGCGGCAGTCCGTGAAAGGAGGCGAGCACCACCTCCGGTTCGAACGGCAGGGCGGCGACGGACGTCCGCAACGACTTCCGCCAGCGCGTCGATATAGACCGGGTCGTCGTGACAGGGCGGCACGGTGCGCACGGCCGGCTGCCAGCGCATCCTGGCCAGCGCCGCGAAGGCGGCGTCGTTGACCGTGGCGGTGGTCGCCGCGGCATATTGCGGATAGAGCGGCGCCACCAGGATGCGGTCGCAGCCCTGCTCCTTCAGCGCGGCGAGGCGCGAGGCGATAGCGAATGGTTA
>CAWGJV010000031.1:0-14788 GCA_963822975.1 uncultured Alphaproteobacteria bacterium | reverse complement strand
CCGCCAGGTCGCCAACCGCGTCATCTTCATGGACGCCGGCCAGATCATCGAGCAGAACGACCCGGAGCAGTTCTTCAACAATCCGCAGCACGAGCGGACCAAGCTCTTCCTCAGCCAGATCCTGCACTAGGGGCGGACCTGCAACAGAAAGGGCGCGCCCTGGTGGCGCGCCCTCTTTTCATGTGCCGGGCCGCTAGCGCGATCCGACGTGCATCAGCGAGGTGATGTTGCGGAACGCCACGCGGCGGTTCTCGCGCTCCGCTCCGGCCGTCGGGATCTTGAGGAACTGCTCGCCGTAGCCCTGGGTCACCAGATTCTCCGGAGGGACGGAGAAGTAATAGGTGAGGATTTCGGCGACGGTTTCCGCCCGACGATCGGAAAGGGCCAGATTGTAGAGGTCCGAGCCCACCGCGTCGGTGTGGCCCTCGATGAGGAAGACCTGGCTCGGGTCACTGCCGATGATGTCGTGGATCGCCTCGCCGATCTTCTGGATCTGCGGAATCTGGTCGTCGGGGAGCACGGCGCTGCCGGTCTCGAAGGTCACCGTGTCGAAATCGACGCGGCGCACCTTCTCGCGGATGCGGTCGCTGCGGCGGATCTCCTCGAGCGAGTAGGGCCGCTCGACCTGCTCGACGGGCGGCGCGCGGAACGCTTGCTCAAGCTGCCGGCGTGAGGCCCGGCTGCTCTCGACGATGTACTGGTCGCGCGGGATGGTCAGGCGCAGCGGCGGAAGCTGCGTGTGGAAGTCGAAGGTGATCGTTGGACCTGACGGCTTCGGCGGCGGGGGCGGCAGGCGGCCGCCACCGGGCGGTTGGGCGGCGCCGATCAGCACCTGAATGCTGCCGTCGCGGTTCTTGCGATAGCGCTGCAGGATGTTGCCGTTGGCGTCCTTGACGGTGACGATTTGCGTTCCGTCCGGACGGTTGACGGTGGTCGTCGTGGTGCCGTTCGGCCCCTGCTGTTCCTTGACCTGCCCGCCGGTGCGGCGGAAGCGATCGGCGTCGTCATGACGGACGGTCACCTGGCCATTGTCTTCCTTGACGATCAGGCGGCCGGCGCCGGCATTGATCTCGCCGCCCTTGGGGATGGCGGCCTCGTCCTTGGGCAGGTCCACCTTGTTGTCGGCAGGCGGTGCCTCGCCGAACTTCGGGTGCGGCTTCTTGAGAAGCGAGGGATCGAACTGAGGGCCATTCGGTCCGGGCTGGCCTTGGGCCTCTGCGGCTGGCGGCGTGTTCGGGGCGGGCGGCACCGGCGGCGTTTTCGCAAATGCGGGCGGCTTGCGCTTTGTCGAGGGCGGAGGCGGCGGTGTCTCGGCCTGCGCCGGCGGCTGTTGTTCACCCGTTGGCGGCTGCGTCTCGGCTTTCGCTGGCGGGGTCTGGTCGTCGGGAGGCTGCTCGGCAGTGTCCGACGGCGACTTGTCGCTCGGCGGCAGTCCCGCAGTGGCGCGCGCGTCGTCCAGTTCAGCCAGCGCCGCGCGGAGCGCCCGGCGGGCCTCCCTGATGCCCTTTCCGGCCGCGATCGCGTCGCGGAGCGCAGCACGGGCCGCCTCGACGTTGGCCTCGGCGGCGGCAACGGCGTCGGGCACCGCTGCATCGGCCTGTGCCTGGGCCAGCAGCAGCGGGCGGGCGGCGCCGGAATTGGCCGCGGATGCAGATCCGCTGGCGATCGCAATCGCGGTTCCGGCGAGCAGGATGAATCTGGCCGATTTCATGTCTCGTACCCTCACTTTGTGGCGCGACCGAATTGGCGGGTCGCAGCAACGTCCCTCGCGTTCGTCTGTCGGGTGTCGCCCGGCAGACTCGCGTCGTAACCCGCGCTCGGGGCGGGAACGCGGCCGCATATAGGCGGCTTCATGTTGAACTGGGGATGAACGTGCCGTTCAGCGATCGGGCCCGGTTGCCACCGGCATGTCGTCGCGGCCGCCCCATTCGGTCCATGAACCGTCGTAGAGGGCGCTGCCGATGCCGATGGTTTCCAGCGCCAGCGACAGGATGGCCGCGTTGACGCCCGAGCCGCAGCTGGTGACGACCGGGGCCGCGAGATCGACGCCGGCATCGTTGAAGGCCTGGCGAATGGCGTCCGGTCCCTTGAGTTGGCCATCGGCGATGAGGTCCGACGACGGGACGTTCAGGCTGCCGGGAATGCGGCCGGACTTGACCCAGCTGCGCGGCTCCGGCGCTTCACCGCGAAAGCGCGCGGCGGGGCGCGCATCGACAAGCTGGAAGGTCTTCGCCGCGATACCGTCGCGGACCTCGGCCATGTCGCGCACGGTTGCAGGATCGAAGCGGGCGGCGAAACGGCGCGGCGGACGGGCGACGGGCTTTTCGTCGAGCGGGCGGCCCTCGCTCCGCCATTTCGGCAATCCGCCCTCGAGGATCACCACATCGCGCGCGCCCATGATCCGGAACGTCCACCAGACGCGGGGTGCGGAAGACAATCCGACGCTGTCGTAAACGACGATCTTCTGTTTCTCGTCGATGCCGAGCGCGCCCGCCGCTTCGGCAAACACAGCTGCGGACGGCAGCATGTGAGGCAGGGGATTGGCGGTGTCGGCGACGGCGTCGATGTCGAAGAAGACCGTGCCCGGAATGTGGGCCGCCTGGTACTCCTGGCGCGCATCGCGGCCGCTCCCGGGAAGATGCCAGCTTCCGTCGATGACGACGATTTCGGGATCGGCGAGGTGCGACGCCAGCCACTCCGTCGACACGAACCAGCGCGAGCGGTCGGTCATGGACTCAGGCTCCATCGGCGAAGCGAATCCGCACGCGGCGGTTCTGGCGGCCCTTGCTCTCCATCTTGGAGATGATCAAGCGGCCGATCTCGGCGGTGGAGCGGACATGGGTGCCGCCGCATGGCTGCAGGTCGATGTCGCCGATCCGCACCAGGCGCACGCGACCGGAGCCCATCGGCGGCTTCACTTTCATCGTCTTGACCATGCCGGGGTTGGCGAGCAGTTCCTCGTCGGTGATCCACTCGTCGCTGACCGGATAATCGGCGGCGATGAGGGCGTTCAGGCGCTCCTCAATCTCCTCCTTGGCCGGCACCTCGCCGTCGATGTCGAAATCGAGCCGGCCTTCCTCAGCGCCGATCGAGCCGCCGGTGACCGGAAAGGGCAGGACCACGGACAGCAGATGCAGCCCGGTGTGGATGCGCATGTGGCGGTGGCGGCGCTGCCAGTCGAGCGTGGCGGTCAGCGTCTCGCCCGGCTCGGGGAGCGGCTCGGTGTCGCCGGGGACGTGTACGACCTCGCTCTTGTCGCCGCCGTAGACCGTGGTGGCGATGGCGATCTGGCCGTCCGGCGCGCCGCAGGACGCCCGAATCGCCCGGCTGGCCGCCGCCGGTGGCGTAAAACACCGTGCGGTCGAGAACGATGCCGCGCCGGTCGTTGACAGCGACGACCGTGGCCTCGGTCTCGGGCAGGTAGGCGTCGTCGCGAAAGAGCAATTCGGTGGGCATCGGCAACAGTCCGGGAAGGGGTGGCCTCGGCTCCTAGACTATCCCGTTGGCTGCCGTGGGCAATGCCGCCTGTCAGGCGAATGGGATGGCGATGTCCGCCTTGCGCGCCAGCCATGCCGGCACCGGCAGGCCTCGCTCACGCAGGAACACGGGGTTGAAAAGCTTCGAGAGGTAGCGCGAGCCGCTGTCGGCGAGGATCGTCACGATCGTATGGCCGGGGCCAAGGTCGCGAGCCAGCCGCTCGGCGCCGGCGACATTCATGCCCGACGAGCCGCCAAGCACCAGCCCCTCGTGCTCGGCAAGGTCGAAGACGAACGGAATGGCCTCGGAATCCGGGATCAGATAGGGCCGCTCGACGCTGATGTCGTCGATGATCGGCGTGACGCGCCCGAGGCCGATGCCCTCGGCGATCGAGTTGCCTTTGCTTGGTTCCGCCTTGCCGGTCGAGAACAGATTGAACATGGCGGCGCCTTCCGGGTCGGCGCAGCCGATGACGATGTCCTTCTTCTTTTCGCGCAGGAAGAGCGACGTGCCGGCAAGCGTGCCGCCGGTGCCCATCGAGCAGATGAACGCGTCGACCTTGCCGCCGGTCTGTTCCCAGATCTCCGGCCCGGTCGTCCGATAGTGGGCGAGGCGGTTGTCGCGGTTGTTCCACTGGTCGGCGAAGAGGACGCCGTTCGGCTCGTCCTTGCGCAGATTGTCGGCGAGGCGGCGGCCGACATGCTGGTAGTTGTTCGGGTCGCTGAAGGGCTTCGCCGGCACCTCGACCAGCGTTGCCCCGGCCAGGCGCAGCGTGTCCTTCTTCTCCTGGCTCTGGGTGTCGGGGATGACGATGAGCGTGCGATAGCCGCGCGCCGCGGCGACCAGCGCCAGGCCGATGCCGGTATTGCCGGCGGTCGCTTCGACGATCAGCCCGCCGGGCTTCAACTCGCCGCGCTCTTCCGCCGAAAGGATCATCTGGCGGGCGGGACGGTCCTTGACCGACTGGCCGGGGTTCATGAATTCGGCCTTGCCGTAGATCTCGCAGCCGGTGCGCTCGGACGCGCGGCGGAGGCGGATCAGCGGCGTATTGCCGATGGCTTCGACGACGGAAGGGCGAACGGACATGGGGTTGGGCAGGTTCGGGGCGAGCGAGTTGGGGCGGGCAAACCTATGCGCCACACCGCGATGCTTCAAGGTTGGCGAACCTGCCGCGCCCCGCCGGACCGGAACTATCGTCTCAATCCGTGCCATCGGGACGAAATTTCGTATGCCCGGGCATTTGGCTCACCGGGATAAAGGATGCATCCTGCGGCTCGTTGAACCGGGAGGGTCGCCCATGAACGAGCAAAGTTTCACGCCGACGGTCGCCCGCTACGAGGCGCTCATGGAGACGGTCCGGAGCCGCATGACCAGTCGTGCGTTCCGGCCCGACATCGCGGTGCCGCGCGAGCATATCGAAATGGTACTCGAGGCCGCACGACACGCGCCGTCGGGGGCCAACGCCCAGCCCTGGCACTACATCGTCGTGACCGATTCTGCCGTCAAGAAACAGATTTCGGAGTATTTCGTCGCCGAAGCGACGAAGCGGGCGAAGCTCAAGATGAAATTTCCGACGCCCAACTATCGGGGCCTTGAGACCGCACCGGGCTTCGTGGTGGTGGTGGCGGATTTCCGTTTTGTGCGGGCGTTCCCGGTGCTGCTCGACGGCTCGCCGCTCGACATGCAGTATCGGGCGAACGCCGAGCGCATCCTGCTGCAGAGCGTTGCCGCCTCGACGATGACGGCGCATCTCGCCGCGGCGGCCCTCGGTTATCAGGTGTGGTGGGTGACAGCCATCGGGCAGGACGACGCGCAGCAGGCACTCAGGCCGCTTCTCGGCGTGCCAAACGACCTTGCCATCATCGACATCATGCTGTTCGGCGTGCCGGCGAAGCCGCCCTACAAGCGGTGGAAAAAGACCCTGCCGCAGATCATGAGTTGGGATCGCTTCGACATGAAGAACTACATGACTGTCGAGCAGATCGATGAATGGGTTCGTGAAACGCGGCACAAGGTCATGTACCGGGACGAGACGAAGGTCGACTGATCCGCGGTCGGCCTAGCCGGCCTGCTTGATCGTGGCGAAGGCCTCCAGCGCCAGCTTGCGGGCCATGGCGTGATCGACGATTGGGCCGGGGTAAGTGTCGCCCAGTCGCACGCCGGCGGCGGTGAGCACAGTGTCCGGGGCCATCCACGGCTTGTGGATGAAACGGTCGGGCAGGGCGGCCAGTTCCGGCACGAAACGGCGCACATAAGCGCCGTCGGGATCGAACTTCTCGCCCTGGAGCACCGGATTGAAGATCCGGAAGAACGGCTGGGCGTCGGCACCGGAGCCGGCGATCCACTGCCAGTTCATCGGATTGCTGGCTGGGTCGGCATCGACCAGCGTGTCCCAGAACCATTCCTCGCCGATCCGCCAATCGGCAAGCAGGTGCTTGACCAGGAACGAGGCGGCGATCATGCGGGCGCGATTGTGCATCCAGCCGGTCTGCCAGAGCTGGCGCATGCCGGCATCGACGATGGGATAGCCAGTGCGGCCGCGCCGCCAGTCCCAGATGTCGGTGGCGAAGCTGTCGCCCCAGGGAAACGCGTCGAACGCCGGCTTGATGTTGCGCTCGGCGAGGTCGGGCCGATCGGCAAGCAGGTGCCAGGCGAACTCTCGCCAGCCGAGCTCCGACAGGAACTTCGTGCGCGCTTGGCCGCCGTGCCGGGAGACGGCGTGCCAGATCTGAAAGGGGCTGATTTCGCCGAAGCGGAGATGTGGGGAAAGCTGCGATGTCGCCTCGGCGGCCGGGTGGTCGCGTGCCTCGGCATAGGCGCCGGCGTGGCTGGCGAAAGCCTCCAGACGGGCGAGGGCGGCGTGTTCGCCGGGGCGCCAGGCGGCGCGGATGTCGGCGGTCCAGTCCTTGCCCTTCGCCAGCAGCCCGTATGACGCAAGGTCGTCGCTGACAACGGCGGAATCGCCTGGCGGTATCCTCGGCGGGGCGGGCAGCGGCTTGCGCGGTTCGAGCATCAGCGCCGCGCGCCAGAACGACGTGAACACGCGGAAGGGTTCGCCGGCATTCGTGTGCACGGTACCGGGCGGGAACAGGAGGTTGGCGTCGAATGTCTCGACCGGCACGCGGCCGCGGGCGAGAGCGGCCTCGACCGCATTGTCGATGGCTCCGGCGGCGCCGTAGCGCCTGTTCCAGACCACCGCGCCGGCGCCGACCTCGCGGGCAATGGCGGGCAACACCTTGGCGGCACGGCCCTGTTTCAGGACGAGCGCGAGGCCGTGCGATCGGAGATCGGCCGCGAAGGCGATCAGCGAGTGGTGCAGCCACCAACGGGCAGCGCCGCCGAGCGGGCGGGTTCCGGCACTCTGTTCGTCATGGAGGTAAATCGGCAGCACGGGGCCGCCGTTGCGGCAGGCAGCCGTCAGCGCTGGGTTGTCGGCAAGCCTGAGATCGTCACGAAACCAGACAATTGTTGGCTTCGCGCCGGTGGAATCGACCATGCCGCCATGGTCATGCGTCGGCAGACCCGACGCAAGCGGGAAAGCCGATTTGCGCTAACGATCTATTCCGCCGGAACCAAAGCCGTGCGCGCCGGGCGGAGATGCGCCCAATCCGGCCGCTCGAACAGGAAACGGGCCGGCGTGTTGCGAACGGCCCAGAACAGGACGAGTGGCAGGACCACGGCGATGGCAGTGACGATCAGCGCGATGGTGCCGAGGTCGTCGATGACGCCGGTGCGCAGGAGCGCGGTCCGCGCGGCCGCCATGGGCAGGAAGAAGGCGAGGTAGATGACGATGGAATGGCGGCCGCAATAACGCAGCGGCGCCATCAGGTCGGCCTTGGAGAGCAGCGCCGAGAAACTGGCGACGGCGAGTGCGCCGGCGAAGCCGAGGACGAGGCTGATGCCGGGCAGGGCCGAAATGCCGGCCGAGACCGCTGCCGCCTCGACCAGGGCCCACAGCAGGAGGCCGGCCGCCGCGCTGCGGCCGTGGGCGAGCACCCAGTCCACCAGCCGGAAGACCTGCGGCGCGAACAGATAGCCGGAATAGAAATAGACGAAACGGGCGGCAGTCTCGTCGATCGCCGTCGAGCCGGTGTGGACGTGCAGCATTTCCAGTCCGGCGCCGGCGATCCAGACCGACCACCACGGGAGCCGGCGCGTGGCCTTCACGATGATGAAGAAGATCGGCAACACGTAGATGAACCACATGGTGCCGAATGGCTCGACCAGCGACAGGGCGAATTCACCGAGGAGGCCGTGGACGCCCTCCGCGGAGACGATGCCGGGCGCCTTGAAGGCGAACTGAATGATCAGCCAGAGGAGATAGAAATAGCCGAAGTGGAAGAGCTTGCGGTCGAGAAAGTCGCGCCAGTCGCGATCGATCGTGCGCGCGAGGAAGAGGCCGGCGATCAGGAAGAAATCGGGCATCCGGAAGGGCGTGGCGAAATCGACCAGATGGTGCATCCAGCCGGTCGCGCCTGCGGCCTTCTCGACGCCAAGCGTCGTGTGCATCGTCACCACCATGACGATGCAGAAGCCTTTGGCGTAGTCCACCCACGCGACGCGCTGCCGGTCCATTTGATCTGCCTCTTCGGTCCGGCCTCCGCTTGCCGGACGTGCGGGCGATCATAGGAGCGTGCGGCGCCTTCAGACCAATTCGATGAGAATTTTCAAGGATTAGGGTTAAGCCGCCGCGGGTGGCGGCGCTGCCGAAACTCGCCCTGCCGGTGTCGTTCCGGCAGGGCAGCGAAAATGAAGCGGACCCTGCGTTACTGAGCCGGGGCAGGCGTGGCAGGCGCCATGGTGTTGGGAGATTCCGGAGCCATGGTGTTCGGAGCCTCCGGAGCCATGGTGTTGGCCGGAGCCATCGTGTTTGGCGCCATCGCGTTCGGTGCCTCGGGAGCCATCGTGTTGGTGGGAGCCATGGCGTTCGGCGTTGTCGCAGGTTCACTGGTGGCCGCCGCAGGCGGCGCCTCTCCGGGCGCTCCCCAGTAGGCGCGGGCAGCGAAGAAGATGATGCCAAGCGCGACCAAAGCCACAACCGCGTAGACGATCATGCGGTTCTGACCGCCAGAACTGGTGGGGGTCTGATTGTTCATGGTCATCGGATTTCGGTCCTTTGTGCCGTTTTCGCGACCGCGATCCGGTCGCTGGTGCGTGATGGGCCGGATGCAACTCCGGCCAGGCGCGGACTCGTGGCAGGCAGTGGAGGATCGAATGAAGGCGGAAAAGTGGCTCCCCGGGCTGGACTCGAACCAGCGGCCATTCGATTAACAGTCGAATGCTCTACCAACTGAGCTACCGGGGAACGGCGCCTTTCTTGGTGGCGCGCTGGCCTATAGCAAACCGCGCCGGCATTGCAAAGGGAATGGCGCGGCGGGCAACTGGCAAGCCATGAAAATAGCCATTGCGGGCAGGGGCGGCCTGACCCATCTTGCCCCCGCAAGCGCGGAGTCCTCGTCTTGGCCAAGGTTCGTTTCGGGAAATTCGCCGTCGAGTTGCCGGGAAACCGGGCCGTGCGCATCGGCCTTGGCGTGCTCTTCGTGCTGCTTGGCCTGTTCTTCGGCTGGCTGCCGGTGCTCGGCTACTGGATGGTGCCGGTCGGTTTTCTGATCCTCGCGGCCGATATCCCGGCGGTCCGTCGTTTCAACCGGCGCGCCACGGTGCGGATTGTCGGCTGGTGGAACAAGCGCAAGAGCCATGAGGAACGCAAGGCAGCGCGCAACGGCGGCGTCGGGCGCGAGCCGGCGAAGCCGGAGGCCGGGTAGGTCGTCTCTCGCCGATGATCCCTCGGCCGGACCCAGACTAAAGCGCTTCCGCCCCGCTTTCGCCGGTGCGAATCCGCGTTGCCGATTGCAGGTCCAACACGAAGATCTTGCCGTCGCCGATCTTGCCTGACCGGGCCGCATGCTGGATCGCCTCGACCGTTCGGTCGAGCAGGTCGTCGTCGATTGCGACCTCGATTTTCGTCTTGGGCAGATAGCTGATTTCGTATTCGGTGCCGCGATAGACCTCGGTGTGGCCCTTTTGGCGGCCGTATCCCTTGACCTCGGTCACGGTCATGCCGTGAATGCCGAGGTCGTTGAGCGCGGCGCGCACCTGATCGAGCCGGTGCGGCTGCACGATTGCGATGACCAATTTCATGATGGGATCCTGGGCTAGAGGTTGTAGCCGGACTCGCCGTGAGCCGTCTGGTCGAGGCCGACAAGCTCGTCGTCGTCGTCAACCCGCAGGCCAACGAGCGCGCGCGTGACCCAGACGAGTCCTACGGTGGCGATCGCCGACCAGAGCGCGACGGTCACGACCCCGGTAAACTGCACGCCGAATTGGGCCATCGCGCCGGCCGGCACGCCGACCCCGGCAAAGAACGGCAACGCGAGAAAGGCGGTGGCCAGCGTGCCGACGGCGCCGCCGCAGCCATGCACCGCCAGCACGTCGAGCGAGTCGTCGACCTTGGCCACATGCTTCACGAGGTTGACGGCGAAGTAGCACACGATGCCGCCGAGCAGGCCCAGCAGGATGCCGCCAATCGGGCCAATGAAGCCCGATGCCGGCGTAACCGTGGCGAGGCCGGCTATGGTGCCGGTAACGAGGCCGACCATGCTCGGCTTGCCGAAGCGGGACCATTCGATCGTGAGCCACACCAGCGAAGCGGTGGCCGCGGAGAGGTGGGTAACCAGCATGGCCATGCCGGCATCGGCGCCGGAAGCGACGGCGCTGCCGGCATTGAAACCGAACCAGCCGACCCACAGCATGCAGGCCCCGACCATGACCATCCAGGGTGCGTGTGGCGGATTGATGCCATGCGGAAAGCCGCGGCGCGTGCCGAGCATCCAGGCGACAACGAGAGCCGACACGCCTGCGGTGACGTGAACGACGATGCCGCCGGCGAAATCCATGACGCCCATCGCCGCCAGCCAACCGCCGCCCCAGACCCAATGTGCAACGGGCGCATAGACCACCAACAGCCACAACGCCGAGAAGAGGAGAACGGCTGCAAACTTGATGCGTTCGACGTAGGCGCCGACGATCAGCGCCGGCGTGATGATCGCGAACGTCATCTGAAACATGACGAAGACCGACTCGGGGATGTGCGTGCCCGATTGCACGGCGTTGCGTTGCACGCCCGCGAGGAAGGCCCTGCCCAGCCCGCCGAACAGGCCGGTGCCACTGCTGAAGGCGATGCTGTAAGCGACGACGACCCAGAGAAGCGATGCGCCGCAGGCAATCGCCAGACAGTGCACGAGCACCGACAGCACGTTTCGCGACTGCACGAGGCCGCCATAGAACAGCGCCAGGCCCGGCAAGGTCATGAACAGGACCAGCGCCGTGGATGTGAGCATCCAGGCTGTGTCGCCCGTGTCGATCATATGATTCTCCCCCCGTCTCTGCCCATCGTTTAAGCAAACGCGTCAAGCGAAGGCAATTGCGTCTGCCTAATCAGGAGGCAGGGGAAAAGCGTCCACATTGCCTTGACCCGTCCGGCCGGCGACACGTAGCTTCGAGGCGCGTCGGTTCCCTGGGGCGCATGAGTCCCGGGGATGAAACGGGAATGCGGTGAGGAAAAGGGTCAAACCCGCCGAAGCCGCAGCTGCCCCCGCAACTGTAAGCGGAGAGTCCGCCCGCAACCGCCACTGGGAAACCGGGAAGGCGAGGGCAACGGACAGAGACCCGCGAGCCAGGAGACCGGCCGGCGCGTCCCTCTAGCCCTTCCGTCGGTGGGACGGAGAAGGAGACGCGAATGAACACTTCCCCCGCAAATACCACTGCCACGCGTGCGTTCGCCGGCGTTCCGGCGCGCGCCATTCCCGCTCTGGCCGCCTTCCTGTTCGGTCTGATGCTGTTCGTGGCGACCGGCTTTGCCTGGCCGAGTGCGATCCACAACGCCACCCACGATACCCGGCATTCCCTCGGCCTTCCCTGTCACTGAAGGCGGGGCCATGTTCCGGAATCTTGTCGTTAGCGCCGCTGGCGCCGGCATCGCCGTGTGTCTCGCCGTTGCCGGGCTTGCAGTTCGTCACCACCGACGCCCTGATCCTGCACGCCGAGGTCTTCGAGCAGGCCGGGGCACCGAGCGCGCATGAAGCACGCTGGCCGAACCGCTCGATCACGACGCGGCGCCGAATGCCCATCAGCACGACGAGGACGCCTGGGAGCCGGCGGACGGTCTGGAGCGGACGCTCTACACGATGCTGGCGGACCTCGTGGTCGGCATGGCGGTGTCGCTGATGCTGCTCGGCGCGATGTTGGCGCGCGGCGATCCGATCGATGCCCGGCGCGGCCTGATGTGGGGCGCGGCCGGCTTCGTCGCCGCCTCGCTGCTGCCGAGCCTCGGGTCTGCCGCCGGAACTGCCCGGCACGCCGGCGGCGGATCTCCTGAGCCGGCAAATCTGGTGGCTGGGCACGGCCTTCGCCTCCGCCGCCGGTCTCTTTCTGCTCGCCTTCGGCAAGGGCTGGCCGTGGCGGATTCTGGGCCTCGCGCTGCTCGTCGCGCCCCATGCCATCGGCGCGCCCGAGCCGCCGTCGCACGAAGCGGCCTATCCGGCCGGCGCTGGCCGGAGAGTTCGTCATTGCCTCGATCGTGGTCAGCGCCGTGCTCTGGTCGCTGTCGGGGCTGGCTTCCGGCTGGCTCTACGCCCGCCTGTCGCGCGGCGGCGTGACGGCGGGTGCCCGGCCATGTCCTGGTGCTCGGCGGGCAGCGCTCCGGCAAGAGCCGCTTCGCCGAACGGCTGGTTGCGACCAGCGGGCTGGCGCCGGTCTATCTGGCGACGGCCGCGGCCGGTGACGCGGAGATGGCCGAACGGATCGCCGGTGCACCGGGCCCGCCGCGACGGGCGCTGGCGCACCGTGGAGGAGCCGCTCGATCTGGCCGGAGCGCTGACGCGGGAGGCGGTCGCCGGCCATGCGGTGCTGGTCGAGTGCCTGACCCTGTGGCTCTCCAACCTGATGGGCGCCGGCCGCGATATCGACGGTGAGACCGGCAGGCTCCTCGAAGCGCTCGCCGGCGCCGGCGGTCCGGTCGTCATCGTCTCCAACGAAGTCGGCTCCGGCATCGTTCCCGACAACGCGCTGGCGCGGCGCTACGCCGATGCGCTCGGCGCGCTCAACCAGCGCGTTGCCGCGGCGGTCGATCGTGTCGTGCTGGTCGCCGCCGGCCAGCCGCTGCTGCTGAAGCCGGCGCAACCCATGGAGCTTGTCCTGTGAGCGCGGACCGCATTCCCGCAACCATCGTCACGGGTTTTCTCGGCGCCGGCAAGACGACGCTGATTCGCAACCTGGTCGCGCTGGCGCGCGGGCCGGCGCATCGCGATCATCGTCAACGAGTTCGGCGACATGGGCTTCGACGGCGAACTTCTTTCCGATTGCGGCGACGCTGACTGCCGGCCGGACCAGATCGTCGAACTGACCAATGGCTGCATCTGCTGCACGGTCGCCGACGAATTCGTGCCGACCATGGAGGCGCTGCTCGCCCGCGATCCGGCGCCCGACCACATCGTCATCGAGACCTCCGGGCTGGCTTTGCCGCAGCCGCTGGTGCGCGCCTTCTCCTGGCCGACGGTCCGCCACCGGGTGACCGTGGATGGCGTGGTGACGGTTGTCGACGCGGCGGCGGTCGCGGCGCAGGCGAACGGAAGCGGCCTCGTTCCGGCCGTTGGCGACGATGCGCCGGACCACGACGACCCGGTGGAGGAACTGTTCCACGACCAGCTCGTCTGCGCCGACCTGATCGTCGTCGGCAAGGCCGATCTCGTCTCGGCGGATGACGATCGGAGGCCGTCGAGGCGCTGGTGGCGCGTGAGGCGCGGCCGGGTACGGCGATGCTGCGCGGCGCGGCAGGACGGCGTTCCGCCCGAGGTGCTGCTCGGCCTCGCCGCCGCCAGCGAGGCGAACATGGCCGGCCGCGAGAGCCACCACGAGCTGGAAGGCGAGGAGCACGACCATGACGATTTCGTCAGTCTCGTCGTCGATCCCGGTGCGGTTGCCTCGCTGGAGGCGTTGCGGGCGCGGGTCGCCGGAGTGCTGGCGCTTGAGGGCGTCTTCCGGGTGAAGGGGCGCGTCGCCGTCTCCGGCAAGGCCGCGCCGGCGGTGGTGCAGGCGGTCGGTCCGCGGCTGGAGACCTGGTTTGCGCCGGGCGCTGAGGCGGGCGGTCTTGTGGTGATCGGGCTCAAGGACATCGACCAGCCGCAGCATCGCGGCCATGCTTGCGGGCAGGGCGGGGTAGATGCACCTTCTGGCGGCCGAGGCCGGGCGCATCGACGACGGCGACGCCGCCGTCGATCTCGACCAGCCGCCGGGCGACATCGTTATCCTGTCGGCGGCCGACAGCGAACTGGCGGCGCTCGCCGCCGCGGCGGAACAGCGCGACGGCGGAGCCAGCATCCGTTTTGCCAATCTTGGCCGCCTGTCCCATCCGCTCTCGGTCGATCTCTATGCGGACAAGACGCTCGCTACCTGCCCGGCTGATCCTCGTGCGGCTGATGGGCGGGCAGGGCTACTGGCCCTACGGGCTGGAGCGCCTCAGGGCGCTTGCCCGGGCGGGCGGGCCGAAGCTGATCGTCGTGCCCGGCGAGGATCGCTGGGACGAAAGCCTTGAGACCTTCTCGACCGTGGGAGCGAGGAGGCGCGGCTCGTCTGGCGCTATCTGGTCGAAGGCGGCGCGGACGAATTGCGGGCGGGCGCTGGCCTTCCTCGACCATCTGCTTGGGCGGGCGGAGCGGCCGGCGCCGCCGATGGTCCTGCCCCATGCCGGCGGCTACTGGCCGGGCGTCGGCGCAGATCGCGAAAGAGCAGCTGGTTCAGCGGCTTGTGCCCGGCCGGCCGGTCGCGGCGATCGTCTTCTACCGGGCGCTGATACTCGGCGATTCGACCGCGCCCATCGACGCGCTGGTCGAGGAATTGTCGGCGCGCGGCATCGCAGCGATGCCGGTCTTCGTCACCAGCCTCAAGGACCGGCAATCGGCGGCCTTCGTCGAGGACGTCTTCGCCGCCGTTCCGCCGGATATCGTCCTCAACACAACCTCCTTTGCCGTCTCACAGATCGGCGGCGATCACGGCGGCACGCGTGCTCGACCGGCCCGGACGTCCGGTGTTGCAGGTCGTGCTGGCGGATCGAGCGAGGAAGCGTGGCGGGAGAGCGCCCGCGGTCTCGGCCCGCGCGACCTGACCATGAACGTGGTTCTGCCCGAGGTCGATGGCCGCATGCTGACGCGGGCGGTGTCGTTCAAGGAAGACGTGCCGCTCGGGCGCGACGGGATGAGCCGCGGCACGACCTACCGGCCGGTGGCCGATCGCGTTCGCTTTGTCGTCCAACAGG
>CAWGJV010000030.1:0-7861 GCA_963822975.1 uncultured Alphaproteobacteria bacterium | reverse complement strand
ATTGATTCCGGAGAACAAAGCGAGAGTCAAGCGGTCGATGCAGTGTGTATTCGTGTGTTGACAAAGGAGTGACACTGCCATAACTGACAGTGTGGACAGCCGAGCCGTTATTTCCCGGATCAAGGCTGACGGCTGGTTTCAGGTCGGTCAGGAAGGCAGCCACGTCCAGTTCCGCCATCCGACCAAGAAAGGCCGGGTCACGGTGCCTCATCCCAAGCGCGACCTGCCGATCGGCACCCTGCGCAGCATCGAGAAGCAGGCCAGCCTCAAACTGAAGTGACAGTCATGCGCCACTATATCGGAATCATCCACAAGGACCGGGGCAGCGACTACGGCATTTCGTTCCCGGATTTTCCCGGCTGCGTCAGTGCCGGCGCGACGCTCGACGAAGCGCGGGCAATGGGCGAGGAAGCGCTTGCGCTCCACGTTCGCGGTATGGTCGAGGATGGCAGTGCGATCCCCGAGCCGACCGATCTCGAAACGGTCATGGCCGATCCCGACTTTCGCGATGGTGCCGCCGTTCTGGTGCCGCTCAACGATGCCTCGCGCACCGTTCGCGTCAACGTCACCATGGGTGAGGACACGCTGCGCGAGATCGACCGCTACGCCAAGGCTCACGGCCTGACCCGTTCGGGCTTCCTGCAGGTGGCCGCCCGCAAGGCGATCGGTGACGAAGCCGCTTAAGGGCTCCTTCATCCGTTCGGTGGCAGGCAGGGTTCTTTCCCCGGAGACTTCGCCCATGTTCCGCATCACGACCCTTGCCCTGATCGCCGCTTTCTCGGCGGCTCCCGCCCTTGCCGAGGAGTCGATCTCCTACAAGACGCTGGTCACGCCGCTGATCGAAACCAGCCGGACGATCATCGACCAGCCGATCGCCTATCCGGCGGGAACGGCCAAGGTGACGGCCGTCATCGTCACCATCCCGCCCGGCGGCGAGACCGGCTGGCACGAACACGCCGTGCCGCTGTTCGGCTACATGCTCGACGGCGAGCTGACGGTCGATTACGGCGACAAGGGCACGCGCACCTACAAGCCGGGCGACACGCTCATGGAAGCGATGAACTGGCCGCACAACGGCACCAACAAGGGCGATGCGCCGGTGCGCATCCTCGCCGTCTACATGGGCGCCGACGGCATCCCCAACGCCACGACGGTCGCCGCATCCCTGAGCCGGCTTGTACGGACACGCCCAAGACCTGCCCTGCGCCCAGCCTTCAGTCACGGAGCCCATCGATGGCCATCGCCCGCCGCCGTCCGCTTGCCGTCGTCTTCGTCATCGTCCTGGCGAGCCTGCTGTCGGCCTGCGGCGTCAACACCATCCCGACCTATGCGGGACAGGCCAAGGCGGCGTGGAGCGAGGTGCTCAACCAGTACCAGCAGCGCGCCGACCTGATCCCCAACCTGGTCGAGGCGGTCAAGGGCTACGCCCCGCAGGAGGAGAAGGTGCTGACCGAGGTCACCGACGCGCGCGCCAGGGCGACCCAGTTGCAGATTCCGGCCGACATCCTCACCAACCCCGAAGCCTTCGCCAGGTTCCAGGCGGCGCAGGGCGCAGTCGGCGCGGCGCTGTCGCGGCTGATGGCGATCGCCGAGGCCTATCCGGACCTCAAGTCCAACCAGAACTTCCTGGCGCTGCAGTCGCAACTGGAAGGCACCGAGAACCGCATCGCCGTGGCGCGGCGCGACTACATCGAGGCCGTGCGGCTCTACAACGCCGAGCTGAGGACGATTCCGGGAAGCTGGTGGAACGCGCTCCTCTACGGCAACAGACCGATGGAGACCTTCACGGTTCCCGACGACAAGGCGCAGGCGCCCGGGGTGAAGGTCAATTGAGCGAGGCCGGGGGGCGGACGCGCCCGCCTGCCCGCTCCTTCCCGCCGCGGCCGGGAGAGCGGAACGAACTGGCCAACGGCGTCGCGCTGCCCTGACGGTCGCCGCTCGTCGTTGTCTTGTCACAACCGCCGGTCCACACTGCCGATTCGATGAAAGCCAGACAAGCCGCGAGCGCCGTCCGCCGGCGACGCATCCTCGCCTCGGCGCGTCGCCGGTTCGGCGCCGGCGACGACTTCCCCGCCGTGCTGCTCGGGTCGCTCTTCGGCCGGGTGAGCGTCGAGGACCTTGAGCCCTACGTGCCGGCCGAGGTCGCCGGGTTCGCATCGTCGGCCGCGACCCTGCTGGAACAGCGCGTTCCCGGCCAGCCGAAGATTTGCATCAGCGATCCCGAATTCGGGCCGCACGGCCACCGTCACCAGGCGGTGACGCTGGTCGAGATGCTCAACGACAACATGCCGTTCCTGGTCGATTCGATCATGGCGGAGTTGCAGGACTTCGGCGCCGAGATCCGGCTGGTCGCCCATCCGGTCGTCACGGTCACGCGCGACGGGCGCGGGCGGCTCAAGGACTTTCGGCGGCGTCGAGCCGGCCGATCCCGGCAGCGGCGCGATCCGCGAAAGCCTGATGCACGGTGCATGTCGACCGGCTGCGCGGCGCCGAGGCGCGCGACGACGCTCGCGCGGCAGCTCGAACTGGTGCTCACCGAGGTGCGCCGCGCCGTCGACGGCTGGCAGACCGATGCGCGGCGCGGGTGCAGGCGGCGATCGACGACTACAGGACGATGCCGCCGCCGCTGCCGCCGGAGGAAGTCGCCGAGGCGATCGCCTTCCTCGAATGGCTGCTCGACAACAACTTCACGTTCCTCGGCATGCGCGACTACGATTTCGTCGGCGGCCGGACGGCGCGGCGAACTGGTGCGCGCCGAGGCGCCGGGTCTCGGCATCCTCTGCGATCCGGACGTGCGGGTGCTCAAGCGCGGGGCGGCGAGGCGGTGACCACCACGCCGGCGCTCCGCGAATTCCTCATGCGGCCGGAAGCGCTGATCGTCACCAAGACCAACATCAACTCGCGCGTCCACCGCCGCGTCTACATGGACTATGTCGGCGTCAAGCAGTTCGCCGGCGGACGGCAAGCTGCGCGGCGAGCTGCGCATCGTCGGCCTGTTCACCTCGACCGCCTATACCGATTCGACCCGCACCATCCCGTTCCTGCGGCGCAAGGTCGGACGCGTGCTGAGCGCGCGCCGGCTACGATCCGGAAGGCCATTCCGGCAAGGCGCTGGTCAACGTGCTGGAATCCTATCCGCGCGACGAATTGTTCCAGATCGACGACGACCTGCTGCTCACCTTCGCGCTGGCAATCCTGGCGCTGGAAGAGCGGCCGCGCGTGCGCGTGCTGGTCCGGCCCGACAAGTTCGACCGCTACGTCTCGGTCATCGTCTTCGTCCCGCGCGACCGCTACGACAGCGCCGTGCGCGTGCGGATCGGCGAATACCTGAAGGAGATCGTTCGAGGGGCACGTCTCGGCCTACTACCCGGCCTTCCCGGAAGCGATGCCGCTCGCCCGCGTGCATTTCATCATCGGCCGCGACGGCGGCAAGACGCCGAACGCCGATCAGGCGGCGCTCGAGGCCGGCGTGGCGGCGCTGGTGCGCACCTGGAGCGACGACCTCCGCCACCTGCTTTTCGCCGGCAAGAGCGAGGCCGATCGCGACGGCCGCTCGTCGCCCGCTACGGCAAGGCGCTTTCCCGCGGCCTATCGCGACGACTTTCCGCCGTCGGCGGCGGTCGCCGACATCGCAGATTTTCGAACGGCTCGTCGGAACCGCGCTCGCTCGCCGTCGCCTTCCACTCCGCCCATCGCGGCGATCGCCGGCGCGGTCGGCCTGCAGCTCGTCCACCGCGCCACGCCGATCGCGCTGTCGGAGCGCGTGCCGATGCTGGAGGACATGGGCTTCCGCGTCATCGACGAGCGCAGCTACGAGATCACGCCGCCGACGGCCGGCCGCCGATTCACCTCCACGAGATGGCGCTGGAGAGCGCCGACGGCGCCGCCGTCGATCTCGACGGGCTGTCGGACAGGCGCTCACCGCCTGCCTGACTGGCGGTCTGGTACGGCCGGCGCGGAGAACGACCGCTACAACGCGCCTGGTCCTCGGCGCCGGGCTCGACTGGCGCGACGTGGCGCTGCTGCGCAGCGCTCTCGCGCTATCTGCAGCTCAGGCCGGCACGCCCTATTCGCAGCACTACATGGCGACGACGCTCAACCGCCACGCGGCCATCGCGGCCGAACTGGTGCGCGCTGTTCCGCGCCCGCTTCGATCCCGAATCGATGCGACGAGGAACGCGTCGACGGCGGCGCGCGCGACGATCGAGGCCGGCCTCGAAGCCGTCGACAGCCTCGACGAGGACCGCATCATCCGCCGCTTCGCCAATCTCATCGACGGCGATGCTGCGCACCAACTTCTTCCAGCGTGGACGCGCACGGGCAGCCGGCCGCCGAGATCAGCTTCAAGCTCGATTCGCGGAAGGTCGAGGGACTGCCGGAGCCGCGGCCGTTCCGCGAGATCTTCATCCACTCGCCGCGCGTCGACGGGGTGCACCTGCGCTTCGGCAAGGTGGCGCGCGGCGGCATCCGCTGGTCCGACCGGCCGCAGGATTTCCGCACCGAGATCCTCGGCCTGGTCAAGGCGCAGCAGGTCAAGAACGCCGTCATCGTGCCGGTCGGCGCCAAGGGCGGCTTCGTCGCCGAAGCAGCTGCCGGTCGACGGCGCCCGCGACGCGATCCTGGCCGAAGGGGAAGCCGCCTATCGCATCTTCATCGCCAGCCTGCTCGACCATCACCGACAATCTCGACGGCGAAACCGTGACGCCGCCGCGCCGCCGTCGTCCGCCACGACGACGACGATCCCTATCTCGTCGTCGCCGCCGACAAGGGCACGGCGACCTTTTCCGACATCGCCAACGGCATCGCCGGCGGCGCGGCTTCTGGCTGGGCGACGCCTTCGCCAGCGGCGGCTCCGCCGGCTACGACCACAAGAAGATGGGCATCACGGCGCGCGGCGCCTGGGAGGCGGTCAAGCGCCACTTCCGCGAGCTCGACATCGACATCCAGACGACGCCGTTCACCGTCGCTCGGCGTCGGCGACATGTCGGGCGACGTGTTCGGCAACGGCATGCTGCTGTCGCCGGCGACCCGGCTGGTCGCCGCCTTCGACCATCGCGACATCTTCATCGATCCCGATCCCGACCCGGCGGTGAGCCTCGCCGAGCGGCAGCGCCTGTTCGCGCTTGCCGCGCTCGAGCTGGCAGGACTACGACAAGGCGAAGATCTCCGCCGGCGGCGGCGTCTTCTCGCGCCGCGACAAGTCGATCCGCCTCAGCCGGGAGGCCAAGGCGCTGCTCGGCATCGGCCACGAGCGGGCGACGCCGCAAGAGGTGATCTCGGCGATCCTCAAGGCGAAGGTCGATCTGCTCTGGTTCGGCGGCATCGGCACCTACGTCAAGGCCGCCGGAGAGAGCGACGAGGAGGTCGGCGACCGCGCCAACGACGCCATCCGCATCACCGCCGGTCGAGATCGGCGCGCGGGTGGTCGGCGAGGGCGCCAACCTCGCCATGACCCAGCGGGCGCGCATCGACTACGGGCTTGCCGGCGGACGCTGCAATTCCGACGCCATCGACAATTCCGCCGGGGTCAACACCTCCGACGTCGAGGTCAATATCAAGATCGCCTTCCGCAAGGCGCTTGCCGACGGCCGCATCGACCATGGGCCGGCGCAACCGGCTGCTGAAGGCGATGACCGGCAACGTCGCGGCGCTGGTGCTGCGCAACAACTACCAGCAGACGCTGGCGATCTCGCTGACCGAGCGGCGCGGGTTCGAGGATTTCGCCTTCCAGCTCCGCCTCATGCAGGAGCTGGAAGGGCGCGGCCTGCTCAACCGCGCCGTCGAGTCGCTCCCCGACGATGCGGCGATGGTGGAGCGGCAGAAGGCCGGCAAGCCGCTGACCCGCGCCGAGATCGGCGTGCTGCTCGCCTATGCCAAGATCGTCCTCTTCGACGACCTGCTCGCCACCGACGTGACCGGCGATCCGGCGCTGGGCGTCGAGCTGATGCGCTATTTCCCGGAGCGCATGGGCGAGGCATGGGCCGGCGAGATCGAGGGCCACCGGCTCAGGCGCGAGATCATCGCCACGATGCTCGCCAATGCCATGATCAATCGCGGCGGCGCGACGTTTCTCACCCGCGTCGCCGACCGCACCGGAGCCGATCCGGCGGCGATTGCGCGGGCCTATGTGGCGGCGCGCGATGTCTTCGGACTGCGCGACCTCAACGGCGCCATCGACGGGCTCGACAACCGTATCGCCGGCGACAGGCAACTGGCGCTTTACCGTACCGTCCAGGATCTGTTGCTCGCCGCCACGGTCTGGTTCCTGCGCAATGCCAGCTTCGCCGACGGCATCGGCGCCGTGGTCGAGCGGTTCCGGCCGGCGATCGCCGAGATCGATGGCGCTCTCGACGGCCTGATGCCGGAGCGGATCGCCGCGCAGGCGGGCGAGCGGGCGGCGGCCGAGGCGGCCGCCGGCGTGCCGGCCGACCTTGCCCGGCGGATTGCACGGCTGCCGGTGCTTGGCGATGCGCCCGACATCCTGCTGGTGGCGCAGGCGGCCGGCTGCCCGCTGGCCCGCGCCGCGGCGGTCCATTTCGAGGTCGCCGAGCGGCTGCGCATCGCCCGGGTCGCGGCGCTGGGCAACGCGCTGCCGGTGACCGACTACTACGACGGCCTGGCCCTCGACCGGGCGCTGGAAACCCTCGCCGCCACCCATCGCCGGATCACCAGCGAGGTGCTGACCGGCGCCGCCGGGGCGCAGGCCCCGCTGGAGGCGTGGCTGGCGGCCCACAAGGCGAAGGCCGACCGCCTGCTCGGCGTGGTGGCGGGAATCACCGAGGGCGAAGACCTGACCGTGGCACGGCTGGTGGTGGCCTCGAACCTGCTGGGCGACCTGACGCGGCAGTGAAAACCGGCGGTCCTGGCGGCTCGCAGTTTGCGGCGGCCTGGTCCTGTCCCAAGATCGCTCCGTCGGAATTGTTCCATCTGGCCGGGAAAGGCTCTAGTTTGCCGGCCGCATGAACAGCAATATCCGCCCCACCGGAAATGCCGCGCAGAGCGCCCTGCAGCGCGTCCTGACCACGGCCGTCGAACATATCGGCGCCGGCCGTCTCGATCAGGCGGTCGCGGCGCTGGAAGCCGGCGGCGGCGCGGCGCTCAAGAATCCGGTCGGCCGCAATATCCTCGGCGATATCCGCCTGAAGCAGGGACGGCCGCGCGAGGCGCTCAAGGATTTCGACACGGCGCTCGCCATGGCGCCGACCTTTCCGGAGGCTCATTGCAACCGCGGCGTGGCGCTGCAGGAGCTCGGCCGGCTCGACGATGCCCTTGCGGCGGAGGACCGGGCGCTGCGCCATCGCCGCGACTACGCCACGGCCCATTTCAATCGCGGCAACATCCTGAGGGATCTCGGCCGGACCGGCGAGGCGGTCGAGGCCTTTGGCCGCGCCCTCAGGCATCAGCCGCGTCTGGCGGAGGCGCTGGTCAACCGGGGCAACCTCGTTCTCGACATGGGGCAAGCGCATCGCGCGCTGAAGGATTTTCGCGACGCCGTCAGGATCAGGCCGGACTACGTGGCGGCCCATGTCGGCGTGGCCATGGCCGAGCGCGCCCTCGGCAATTTCGATCTGGCATTGGCGGCGCTCGATGCCGTGCGCGAATTCGCCCCCGACAGCCGCGCCGCGCTGTCGGCGCGGAGCAACGTCCTGCTTCAGGCGCGGCGTTTCGGCGAGGCGCTGGCGGTGGCGGACGAACTTGTCGCCGGCGACGCCGCCGACGCGCCAGGCCACGTGGCGCGGGCGATGGCGCTCAGGAAGCTCAAGCGGTTCGAGGACGGCTACGCCGCCGCCGCCGAGGCGGTCCGTCTGGCGAGTATGTAACGAACGAAGCACGTATTGCTGAGGGCGTACTGATTCGGCGC
>CAWGJV010000029.1:0-54073 GCA_963822975.1 uncultured Alphaproteobacteria bacterium | reverse complement strand
ACGACGCCGCGCGACTTCGCCGACGACGTCAACGCCAACGTCAACGGTGCCTATAATTGCTGCTACGCGGTCCTGCCGGCGATGAAGGCGAAGAAGGCCGGGGCGATCGTCAGCATCGCCTCCGTCAACGGCCTCGCCGCTCTCGGCGATCCCGCCTACAGCGCCGGCAAGGCCGGCATGATCAGCCTGACGCGATCGCTGGCGGTCGAGTTCGGGCGGTACGGCATCCGCGCCAATGCGGTCTGCCCGGGAACGGTGCGCACGCCGGTGTGGGCGCACCGCATCGCCATCAATCCGCAGGTGCTCGATCAACTCGGGCGCTGGTATCCGCTCGGCAGGATCGTCGAGCCGATCGAGGTTGTGCGGGCTGTCGCGTTTCTCGCCTCGGATGCCGCCTCGGCGATCACCGGCGTGGCGCTGCCGGTCGACTGCGGGCTGATGGCGGGCAACGTCGTCATGACGCGCGAACTGACTCCGGAAGACACCTGACGGCTGTCCGGGGGCGGCGGTATCGTGCGGAGCATTGTTGTGGCCGCCGGCGCGGGCCGATAAGTCCGCCGCGGATATGTCGTCAGGAAAGCAGGTCAAAAAATGAAGCAGGTTTTCGGCACCGCCGCTGTGCCCCTCTCGCCGGCTGTTCGCGCCGGCGATTTCGTTTTCGTCTCAGGCCAGGTCCCGGTCGGCGCCGGTGGAAAGATCGTCGATGGCGGCATCGAAGCGCAGACGAAGCAGACGCTGGACAACGTCAAGGCGGCGCTTGCGCTCGCCGGATGCGGTCTGGAGGACGTCGTCAAGACCACGGTGATCCTCGCCGATGCGAAGGATTTCGCCGCCTTCAACGGTGCCTATGGGGCGTACTTCCAGACAGAGCCGCCGGCGCGCACGACGGTCGAAGCGCGCCTGATGATCGACATCAGGATCGAGATCGAGGCGGTTGCCTACAAGCCGCTCTGAACGCGGCGGCCGACCGCGACAAATCGAAGCGCCACGCGAGAACCGGATAGTCTATCCGTCTGCCGGCAGGTCCATGCGGTAGAGCCGCCTGGCATTGTCGTGGAACAGCGCCCGCGCCTCGCTGTCGGACACGTCCGAGACGGCGGTCCTGAAGCCGTCGAAGATCGCATCGAAGGTCGTCCACAGTCGGCCGACAGGAAAATCGCTGCCGAACATCGCGCGCTCGGTGCCGAAGCAATCGATGCAATGCCGGATCACGCCGGCGAGGCTGTCCGGCGTCGGATCGGGATCGTAGGCGTTCAGCGCGGAGATCTTGATGCTGACGTTGGGCTGGCGCGCGAGCAGCGTCAGGCTCCGCCTCCAGCGTGCCATGCCATCGGCGTCGCGATCGACCGGGCTGGCGCAATGATTGAGGATGAAGCGCTGGTCGGGGAAGTCGTGCGCGAGGCGCGCCACTTCCTCCGCCTGGTACGGATAGAGCATCAATTCGAGCAGGAATTCGTGCCGCGCGAGCAGCGCGACACCGCGTCGCCAGTCGGGATCGTCGGCAATGCCGGCGCGCGGGGCGAAGCATTTGCCGGGATCGGTCGGGATGCCAGCTCAGCATCTGCCTGATGCCGACGCAGCGCGGCACGGCGGCCAGGCGTTCCAGCACGCCGCTCGCCTCCGCAGCGCCAAGCGGCGCGAAGCCGATATAGCGCGCCGCGACGCCGGAGGATTTGTCCAGCGTCTCCAGCCAGTCGATCTCGGCGAGCGGATCGTCGGCCTTGTCCCAGTCCGCTTCCACATGCACCGTGGCGACGACGTTCTGGTTCCGCGAGTCGCGGCGATAGTCCTCGACGAGATAGTTGTGCCGGATCGGCCCGAGGTCACCGACGACCGCGCCGCCGGCCGGACGCAGCCAGGGATGGCGGTCCATGCCGATGTCCCAGAGATGATGATGCGCGTCGATGATGGGTCCCGCGTAGAGGCCGGTCACGCCGCTCTCCTCCTCACGCGGCGCTCACCACGCCTTCCGATCCCGAGCCGCAGACCAGGCCGCAGGCGCGCTCGCCCGGCTTCAGCCGGACACGGCCGGATTGCAGCGCCGCCGCGGCAGCGGCCCCGCTGAGATCGGCGGCGATGCCGAATTCGAACCACAGCCAGCGCGCCGCCTCCAGCATTTCCCGGTCGCTGATCAGCACGATGGTCTCGACGGTCCGCCGGACGATTTCGAAGACCGATTCCTCGGTCTTGCCGCACGCCATGGTGGCGACCTCTGTCGTGATTTCGGGAAGCCGAACGACATGGCCGGCCGCCATCGACGCCTGCAGCGTCGGCGAGCCGACCGGCTCGATGCCGATGAGGCGCACATCCGGCTTCCTCGCCTTGATCGCGGTGGCGATGCCGGCGATCAGGCCGCCGCCGCCGATCGCCACCAGCAGCGTCTCCACATCGGGCAACTGGTCCAGAATCTCCAGACCGATCGTGCCCTGGCCGGCTATCACCGCCGGATCGGCGAAGGGGTGAAAGATAGACCGCGCCCTTGTCTTGCGCGAAGGCCATCGCTTCGCGGTTGGCCTCGTCCCAGATCGCGCCGACGGTGCGTACCTCGGCGCCCCATTTGCGCAGTTTCTCGACCTTCTCGGTGGTGACGCTCTGCGGAACGAAAACGATCGCCGGCACCCCGGCGAGGCGGGCGGCGCGCGCGGTCGCCAGCCCGTGGTTGCCGCCCGAGGCGGTGACGATGCCGTTCGCCAGTTGCTCCGGCGGCGTGGACAACAGCTTGTTGGTCGCGCCGCGCGCCTTGAACGAGCCCGTCGGTTGCAGGCACTCCAGCTTCAGCCAGAAGTCGCCCTCCGTCACCGGGGCGGCGCACTGATCGACCCGCAGCACCGGCGTTTGCCGTATGTGGCCGGCAATCCGGCCCGCGGCCGCTTCGATGTCGCCGATGGCAATCATGCGTCTTCCTTCGCCTCCGTTGGCGGCGCCCATGTGTCGCACGGGATGCACGCGAACTGGCATCCGCTTTATGGTGTTCGAGCGGTTCGAACAACCGCCGTCAATTCGTCGAGCCAGGTCGCGCAGCGCAGTTCGTGGACTATCGGATTCCCGGTATGCTGCCGCCATCTGGTCGGCCCCGCAGGGTTGGCGAATACCGGCACGGCGCCGTGTGAGGGAGAGAATGCAATGCTGAGCGAGGACCTGGATACGCCCTGCGCGGTGGTCGATCTCGACGTCATGGAAAACAATCTCAGGCGTTGCCAGTCGTATCTCGACGGTCACGGGCTGGCGCTACGACCCCACATCAAGACCCACAAGATCCCCGAATTCGCGCATCTGCAGCTCAAACTCGGCGCGAAGGGCATCAACTGCCAGAAGCTCGGCGAGGCGGAGGTCATGGTCGATGCCGGGATCACCGACATCCTGGTGACCTACAACATCATCGGCCAGACGAAGCTCGACCGGCTCGTCGCGCTCGCCCATCGCGCCGACATCAAGGTGGTGGCCGACTCGGCCACGGTGGTGGAAGGGCTGTCGGCCGCCATGTCGCGCGCCGGGTTGACGCTCCCGGTGCTGGTGGAATGCGACACCGGGGCCAACCGTTGCGGCGTGACGACGCAGGCGGAGGCTCTGGCGCTGGCGCAGGCGATCGACCGCGCGCCGGGGGTCGAATTTCGCGGCCTGATGACCTATCCGGCGAAAAACGCCGTCGCCCAGACCGATGCCTGGCTGATCGAGGCGGTTGAGTTGTGCAAGCGCTCGGGACTCGCGGTGGCCGTGGTCAGCAACGGCGGAACGCCCGACCTCTACAGCGCCCATTCGGTGACCACCGCCACCGAGCACCGGCCGGGCACCTACATCTACAGCGACCGCTCTCTCGTCGAACGCCAGGGCTTCGGCACCTGGGACGATTGCGCGCTGCGCGTTCATGCGCGGGTCGTCTCCAGCGCCGCCGCCGACCGCTGCATCATCGACGCCGGGTCGAAAAGCCTGTCGTCCGATCTGCTCGGCATGCACAACCACGGGCACATCGTCGAGCATCCGGATTGGGAAATCCGGGGCTTGAGCGAGGAGCACGGTCATGTGCACGTACCGCCCGGCGCGGCGCGACCCAAGGTGGGCGAGCGCGTCACCGTCATCCCCAATCATGCCTGCGTCGTCACCAATCTCTTCGACCGGGTCTACGCCGTCCGACAGGGCAGGGTGGAGACCTTCCATCAGGTGTCGGCGCGGGGCAAGGTCCAGTGAGTTCGCCGCCGGGCGCGATGACCGCAACCCCCGATGTCGGCCGCACGATCGGCCTGCTCGAACGCCTCGTGGCGATCGACACGCAGAACCCGCCGGGCCGCGAAGCCGAAGCCGCGAAGATGCTGGCGAGCGAACTCGCGGGATACGGTTTTGCCACCGAGCTCGGAGCCGTCGCCGACGGACGCGCCAATGTCGTCGGCCGCCTCGACAACGGCGCTGGCCCCTGTCTGGCGTTCAACTCCCACGTGGACACCGTGCCGGTCGGCAGCGGCTGGACCAGCGACCCCTTCCGCCTGACGGAGCGCGACGGCAGGCTGTATGGCCGCGGCGCCTGCGACGCGAAGGGACCGGTCGCCGCCATGGCCGAGGCCGGACGGATGCTCGCCGCGCAACGCGATGCCTGGCGCGGCACGGTTCTTCTCGCGTTCGTCGCCGACGAGGAGGTCAACGGCACCGGCTCCAGGGCCCTGGTCGAGAAGCCGCCCAAGATCGACATGGTGGTCGTCGGCGAGCCGACCGGAAACGCCGTGTGCGCGGCGCACAAGGGATGCCTGCGGCCGCTGATCCGCGTTTCCGGCCGGGCCGCGCATTCCAGCCGTCCGCACCTCGGCGTCAATGCGGTCGTTCAGGCGGCTCGTCTGGTCGCGCTTTTCGACGAGCGCGACCGAACGCTGCGCACCCATACCCATCCGCTGGTGGGCAACGCCGCGCTCACCGTCACCCGCATAGCCGGCGGCATCGCCGACAACATCGTCCCCGACAGTTGCGAGATCGTCATCGACCAGCGCCTGCTTCCCGGCGAGGACATCGATACCGCGATCGAGGAATTACGTGCCCTGCTGCAGCGCGCCCGGCACGATCACGGGATCGAAGCGGAGCTGGTCCACGTCCGCACGGCCGCCGGGCCGGCGGAAACGGCTGTCGGCGAGCCCATCGTCAGCGCGGCGGTCGCTCGCCGCGTCGCGCCACGGCGTCACCCTGCCCCAGCCGAACGGGTTCACCGGCGGCTGCGATCTGGTGCATTTCCGCGCCACCGGCAGCCTCGGCATCATACTGGGGCCGGGCTCGCTCGAAGTGGCGCATCAGCCTGACGAATACGTGCCGAAGGACGACCTGCCGCAGGCGGCGCTGATCTATCGCGACATCGCGCTGGCCATGCTGCGGCCGTAAGGTTGCTCAGACGCCGCTCATCCCGGTGCAGCGGGGCTCCACCAGGCGTGGCGGTGCTGAAGCCGCATGACGTCCGGTCAGCGTGTCGCCGCTATCTCGACCGGTGTGAGACCGCGCGTCATCTTGAAGGCCTCGCGCCGCAAAGTCTTGCCATTGGCGTTTCGCGGCAATTCGCCGGTGAAATAGACACGCGTCGGCACGCGCCAGCGGTGAAGGCCGAGACGAGACTCGCCGCGGATTGCCTCCGCCACGGCGGACGGATCGGCATTCTGCACCGGCTTGGCCAGGATGCTGAGAGCGTTGAGGCCGTCCGCCGCGGGCTCGACGAAACACAGAGCCTCCTCGACGCCCTGGACGCTTTGCAACATAGAGTCGATGGCAGCGGCATTGAGCTTGACGCCGCGGACGTTGAGGCTGTCGGTCACGCGGCCGGTGATGGCCAGCCCTTCACCGGCCATCCACATGCCGAGGTCGCCAGGATAGAACCAGCCGTCACGGAACACCGAACCGCTCGCCGCCGGGGCGTTGAGATACCCGGAGACCATGCCTGCCGTGCGGATACGGACAATTCCTTCCGCACCGTCCGCCAGCGGCTCGTCGTCTTCCCCGACGATCTGAACCTGCGCATCGGTCATCGGAAAGCCAACCGAAACCCGCTCGAACTCGCCCGGCAGAACCAGGCGCGCGCAATACCAACCGGCTTCAGTGGAGCCATAGGCGTTGAGAACCGAACCGAAGTAGCGCCTCAACCCTGCGAGGAAATCCGCCGATGACGCCCCGCCGCCGACGACGAGCGCGGGAATCAGCGGCCGGGCGGGCGGCGGCACGTTTCTGATGAGCTCTGCCACATGTCCCGGCGAGCCAGCCACGAAGGCCGCACCGTTTGCCGCAAGGAACGAATAGTCCGCGCCGTAAAGGAGCGTGCCGCCTTTCGCGAAGGTGACCAGGCACGCTGACACGAAAACCGGGGCCAACGGCGGAAACAGGCTGACACTGACGAACTCCGCCGGAAAGCCCAGTCGAAATTGCTCGTCAAGACCGCTGTAGAAGATGAGCCGCCACTCTTGGTGTGCCAAGGTGACCTGCATGAACTTCGGTGAGCCGGTGGTTCCCGACGACTGGGCGACGGCCCAGATGTCGTCAGGACTGGCAAATCCTTCGAACCCCGACAGATCGGACGCGTCGCGACCGTCGGGCGGGCGCTGCCAGTCCGGGGTGATCGCGACAATCCCGGCATCGCCGTCGCCACCCTCGGTCCGCCCGACCAGCAAGTGGGTGATGCCGAGCGCTTCCCGGCTCTTGACTGCCGCCTTGGTCGCCTTCGTCCATCGGCAGCCAAGCAGAGCCGTCGCATAAATCGCAGCAACGGCCGCCACGACGTCCGGCGGGCGAATGGCGACAAATGACGACCGGTCAACTCCGCGATCCCGGAGGTGGTGGGCAAAGCTCACGACAAGGTCGCGAAGCTGGGCATAGGAGACGCTCAGGGTCTGGGTCTTGAGCGCGGGATGGTCCGGTCGCGCCGCTGCGGCAGCAGCGACAGCACCAAAGGGATTGAACGCGGAGTGCATGCGAAACATCGCCCTTGACAGAATATGACCCTTGTTCGTCCGGCCGACTATATCAGCGGCCCCGAAACAAGCGATCCGTCCGCCCGCAAGCGGGCCAGCAGCGGCCTCATGCCGTGACTGTTGCCGAATTGCTGCAATTGTGCGGATTTCGGATTTGCAACCCAAAAGTCTGCCGCCTGCGATCTTGCGAGAAACGCGGCGAAGGAGCAAAATTGATCCGTAATTGTGACTATCCTCGAGGGGGTGAAGGCCATGCGGAAATTCAGGAAGGCGCTCATGCTCGGCGCGGCAGCGGCGGTGCTGCTGTCAGCGACGGCTGGTGGCGCCTTGGCAGCCGGCTCGATGCCGTCGACCGTGTATTTCAGCCTGTTCGGCGGCGCGGCCATGGGCAGCGGCAGCACCGGCGGCTGGGCCCATGAGGTCGAGGGCCTGGACAGCAACAACAACAACTATGGGTGGTTCGAGTACGCCGACTTCAGCGGCAGCGTCGGCAACGGCTGGCTCATGGGTGCGGCGCTGGGCACCAATTTGGCGCCCAATGTGCGGGCCGAGCTCGAGTTGTCCTATGCGTCGCTCGAAACGACCATGATGGGGACGCAGAGAAACGGCTACTTCAATACCAACTTTGGCAACATTAACTTCAACAACACTGTTAATTTTGCCACAAACTCTATTCATGACCGGCTGAACGCCACGTTCATTCTCGCCAACCTCTGGTACGACTTCGAACCCATCGGTGGTATTACGCCCTATATTGGTGGCGGCGCCGGTGTTGCCCATGTGACCGGCATGTTCCGTGGCTGGGCCCCGAATGGGAACTTCTCCAACCCGAATGATCCGGTTGGCTATTTCAACCAGTCGCTCGATTCGTGGGTGCCTGCCTTCCAGGTCGGCGTCGGCGCGAAGATCGCGGTGTCGCCGATGATCGATTTCGACATCGGATATCGCTACAAGGTGGCGACAAACGTCCCGGTGATGACGGCCACCAATGCCGAAGTTGAGACGAGCTACAACGAAGTGTCCGCTTGGGGTAGTAACACAACCAACATGACACTCGGCGTGCACGCCATCCAGTTCGGCGCGACTTTCCACTTCTAAGAGCGCGCCTTGCAATCAAAGGACAGCCCTCGGGCTGTCCTTTTTTTGTTTGCCGCCGTATAGCTGCGGTAGCCCCTCAAGAGGTGCACGATCGATCTTGGACGCCACACCAACATCTGATGTACTGGCGCCGCTTTCCGCGCTGACTCGACTGCCGCTCGGATTGCCGGCCTACTACGAGGCTCTGATCGAATCGCCGGACCTGGTGGTCAAGGTGGGGGCCTACGGGGCGCTGCTCGATCTTGGCCATGCGCCACGCAGCCTTTGGGACAATGTGCTCGAGCTGGCGCGCTATGGCGCCGTGCAGATGCGGGCCTATCACTTCTTCCAGTCGATCTTTGCTCACGACATGGCGGAAAAGGTCCTGGCCAACGAGCCCGTCGAGGCTTCCGGACTGGTGCGCCGCGGGATGCTCGCGGAATTTCACAACGACGAGAAGGCTATGGTCGAGGTCGAACGCCTGACGTTCCTGGCGGACGGCAACATAACCCGGCTTCACGCCGCCGCGACCCATGCCGAAGCCGCCGGCGGCTGGCGCGCGGCCGCCGAATGGATCGTTCGCGCGACCATCCTGCATCCGATCGAAGCGACCGCGCCCACCCGTCTGGGGCAAATCCTCATCAACGCCAACCAGTTCGAGGCGCTGACCAGCTTTGTCGAATTGCTCGAAAACAGCCACGCCTATCCGACCGTGCGCCAGATCTACGGGGCCGCTCTCGCCCTGGAGAGGGACGATCCCAAGGAGTGCATCAAGCTACTGAGGAGCTTGCCCAAATCGCGTCCCGAGCGGGTCGAACCCTATCTTGTCGGTCTTCGCGCAAGGGCGGCCGAAGCGCTTGGCGAATATCGGGATGCCTACACCTGGCATCAACGACGCAACAAGCTTACGCAGGATACCAGCATCGACGCGGGCAATTTCGCCCGAGCAATTCTCAGGCACGCCGAAGTGCCGATTCCCGAGTCTGCCCGACGATCCGCGCGTCAATTGCCACATGATGGTCGGGTTTCCGCGATCGGGCACGACTCTTCTGGAGAACGCGCTCGCCGCTCATCCGCTGATCGAGACGTTTGAAGAGATTCCGTCAGGATCGAGCGCGAGCTTCTTCTATGACCTCCTCATGAAGGAAAAGGGGCCTCAGGCGGCGCAAAGCGTCGAGGCCGGCCTGATCGCCCGCGAGCGCTACTACGCGGAAATCGATCGTCGACGGGTCAAGCCGGAGGCCGCCTGTCTCGTCGACAAGCTGCCCATCCGATCGGCTGAGGCAAAGTTCCTGGTCAAGCTCTTTCCCGAGAAGAAGTATCTGTTCTCGATCCGCCATCCGTTCGACGTGGTGCTGAGCTGCTTCAAGCAGGACTTCAAGCCCAATACCGCCATGGCGAATTTCCACACGATCCCGGATGCGATCCGCCTCTACGATTTCACCATGACGGAATGGTTCTCGCGCTACGGGCTGGAGGACGACCCGCGCGTCCATTATGTGCGCTACGACAAGCTCGTCACCGACTTCGAGAGCGAGGCAAGAGCGATTTGCGACTTCCTTGGGGTCGCCTGGGACGATCGCGTTCTCGATTTCGCCGCGGCGTCGGAAGGCCGCAGGGTCAGGACCCCGAGCTACCAGAAGGTGCGCAGCGGCCTGTCGCTCGGCGTGCAATCGTCCTGGAAGAACTACAGCTTCCTGTTCGAAACACCGGAAGCCAACGCCCTCAAGAAATGGGCGCGGTTTTTCGGCTACCCGACAAGCTGACGACCGGCAGGCGCGCCGCGATCGACCGAGCCGGTTTGGCGGGTGTGCCGGTGCGGCCGGCAAGCAACCGCCGGGCCGAACCCGTCAGTCCGTCTCCGCCAGTTCGGCGATAACCTCGCGGATGGCGTCCACGCCGAGCTGGTGGTCGTCGTACTGGCTGAGGCCGCTGACGACCACCGCGCCGATGCAGCCGGTGCCTCTGACGATGATCGGAACGCCGCCGCCGCTTGTGGCATAGTCCTGCGGCGGCAAGGCGTGGCGGTCCATCATCGTGCGCTTCTGCTCGTCGAGCGTGGCCTTGATGTAAAGCGAACTGTGCTGAAACTCGTCGACGACGTTGCGTTTGCGCCGCACCCATTCGGTATTGTTCGGCGAGGCGCCGGGCATGGCGCAGAAGAACAGCGGACGGCCGCTCATGGATACTTCGATGGCGATTGGCAGCTTCCCGGCCGCGGCCCGCGCCCGGATGCGACTGCCGATCTGCCAGGCGACCTCCGCATTGAAGCGCGGAAGCTGCAGCGTCGCCTCCTCGGCGAGGAGTTCGGCTGACGGTGTGTCGGCATTCGGCATGGGCAAAGCTCCCGGAGCGCGATGATGGCCTTGTGGTCCGGCCGGCCGCCTGTTTGGAGGTTCCGGAGAAGCCGGTCAATCGCCGGCCGGGCGGCGCCTGCCAGCAAATTGACAGCTTCAACGTGGCATATCGTGGTCCCATGAGGAAAATGGCAGGAGTTGCGGCTATCCTTGGCGTCGTCGGGCTTGTCCTGGCGGCCCCGCCGGTGCATGCCGGCGATCATGGTGGCGACCGCGACAACGATCACGACCGGGCGCGCGACCTCTACGAGCGCGGCGAAATCCACGCGCTCGCCGACATCCTGCGGACCGTCAGCGAGCGCGCGCCGGGCGATATCGTCGGGATCGACCTCATCAAGATCGGCGACAAATGGGTCTATCGGTTCCAGATCGTCGCCGCCGACGGCCACCGCATGGTAGTGGATGTCGATGCCGGCGCGGGGACGATCCTGACCCAGGAAGCTGGACGACTGATGAAGATCCTGGTTGTCGAAGACGAGCCGCGCATCGCGGCCGATATCTCGACGGCTCTCAAGGCCTCCGGCATGGCCGTCGATGTCGCCGACCGACGGCGAGGACGCCTGGTTCAAGGGCGACACCGAGACCTATGACGCGGCCATCCTCGATCTCGGCCTGCCCAAGATCGACGGCCTGACCGTGCTCAAGCGCTGGCGGGCGGAACGAACGCCGCTTCCCGGTGCTCATCCTGACGGCGCGCGGCGTGTGGACCGAGCGGGTCGAAGGGATCAACGCCGGCGCCGACGACTACCTGCCCAAGCCGTTCGAGATGGAGGAGCTGATCGCGCGGCTCGGGCGCTCCTGCGCCGCTCGGCCGGCCAGGCCGCGCCGGTGCTGGTGTCGGGGCCGTTGACGCTCGACACGCGGCAGATGCGGATTTCGCTTGCGCGGCGTGCCGGTCAACGTGTCGCCGCTCGAATACCGGCTGCTGGCCTTTCTGATGCACCACGCCGGCCGCGTCGTGGCGCCGACCGAGCTGGCGGAGCACCTCTACGATTTCGGGCAATGACCGCGATCCGAACGCGATCGAGGTGATCGTCGCGCGCCTGCGCCGCAAGCTCGGCAGCGACATCATCGAGACGCGGCGCGGCTTCGGATATCTCGTGCCGGACGACGCCGCATGAGAGGCGGGTCCATCCGCCTTCGCCTGTGGTCCGCCGCGGCCGATCTCCATCCTCATCGCGCTCGCCATCGCCGGCGTCGGGCCTGCGCTACCTGTTCGAGCGGCACGTCGAGCGGCGGGTCGAGAGCGAGCTGACCGTCGACCTCAACCTGCTGATCGCCGCGACCGGTTTCGTCGGCCAGGACCTGACCGTGCCGCCGGTACTGACCGATCCGCGCTTCGACACGCCGCTGTCGGGATATTACTGGCAGGTCGAGGACGGCGTTACCGGCGCGGTGACCCGTTCGCGCTCGCTCTGGGATACGACGCTGAAACTGCCCGAGGACGGCGGCGACGGCGGCGCGCACCTGCACGAGATCGCCGGACCGGGCGGCACGCTGCTGATCGCGCTGGAGCGCGCGGATCATCGACGACGCCACCGGCAACGCGTTCCGCGCGGTGGTGGCGGAAGACCACCGGACGATCGAGGATTCGGTCAGCGAATACGTCCGCGAACTGGCGCCGGCGCTGGCCTTCCTCGCCGCGGTGCTGCTCGCCGCGATCTTCGTCCAGATCACGGTCGGCCTGGCGCCGCTGGAGAGCCTGCGGGTCGGCGGTCGCGCGACGTGGTCGCCCGGCGCAACGCACGGCTGGACGTGGCCGCGCCGAAGGAGGTGCAGCCGCTCGCCGACGAGATCAATCGCCTGCTGGAAGCGCAGGAAAAGGCGCTGGCGCGCGCCCGCTCGCGGGCCACCGATCTGGCGCACGGCCTGAAGACGCCGCTGCAGGTGCTGTCCGGCGACATCCGCGCGCTTCGCCAGAAGGGCGAGACGCGAGCTCGCCGGCGAGATCGAGAAGAGCGCCGGCGCGCATCCGCCGCCACATCGAGCTGGAACTGGCGCGCGCCCGCCTTGCCCCCGGCGTGTCCGCCCAGGCGGCGTCCCGGGTGGCCGAGATCGCCGCGCCGCATCGTCTCGGTCGTGCGGCGGACGCCGGAAGGCGAGCGGATCGGCTTCAAGGTCGACGTCCCGGAAGACCTCATGGCGCCGATCGACGAGGGCGACCTGACCGAACTCCTCGGCAACCTGATCGAGAACGCCGCCCGGTTCGCGAAATCGTCGATCCGGGTCAGCGCGCAGCGCGCGACCGATGGCGCCACGATCACCATCGCCGATGACGGCCCGGGCATTGCCGAAGCCGACAAGCCGTCGGTGCTGTCGCGCGGCGTCCGGCTCGACAGCAATGGCGGCGGCAGCGGGCTTGGGCTCGCCATCGTCTCCGACATCGTCGACGCCTATGGCGGCCGGCTGACGATGACCGATGCCGAGCCCGGGCCTGAAGGTCGACGATCTTCGCTGCCGCGAGCCGGCCTGACCGATACGGCCGTTGCTGTCAGGCGAAGCCCGGGAAGAAGTCGACCTTGATGTGCGAGCGGTGGACGCCCATCCGCGTCAGCGTATGGCGGAGGGCCTGCACCATCGCCTGCGGGCCGGAGATGTAGAAGGTGCGCTCGCGGTAGTCGGGGATCGCCGTCGCGCATCAGCCGCGCGTCGATGAAGCCGGGATACTGGCCGCGCCGCGGCGCCGTTGGCGACGGCATAGACCGTCCTGATGCCGAGCTCGCTGCTCGGCCGCGTCGAGCACGTCGCGATAGGCGATGTCCTCCTCGCGTCTCGTTGCCGTAGAGCACGACGATCGGCCGCGCCTCGCCGCGGTCGAGCAGATATTGCAGCATGCTGCGGAACGGCGTGATGCCGATGCCGCCGGCGAGGAAGGCGAGCTTGCGGTCGGGATCCGCGGGCAGGGTGAAGCTGCCGGCGAGCTGCGAGGCGTGGATCGTGTCGCCCGGGCGCCATCGCGGCCGAGCTCGCGCTTGAAGGCGCTCGGCTTCGGATAGAACTTGACGCCGAGGCGGACCGACTCCTCGGTCGGCGCCGAGGCGAGGTGAAGTAGCGCCGGTTGCCGCGATTGTCGGCGCGATCCATGCCAAGCGTCCATTCGAGATACTGGCCGGCCTGCGAAGGCGAGCTTGTGCGGCGGTCGGAAGATGAAGTCGTAGGTGTCGGCGGCCGCCCGCTCGATGCGCTCCAGCGTCAGCACGAAGCGGCCCTTGGGGCTGACCGCATAGGCGAAGAGATTGCCGACGAGCAGCGCCAGTTCGGGCGTGAAGTAGAACGAGCCGATGTGGACGTTGGGCGCGAACAGGAAGCCGACGAGCGCGGCGAAGGCGATCGCGCGGCCAGCGCATGGTCGGCGCGGTCAGCGGCTCGGTCAGCATGACGAAGGCGAAGAAGAAGAGCGGCGAGGACTCAGCGTCTCGCTCAAGCGCCATGGCGTAGCTGGGCCGGCGCGGTGGTGGCGAGCACGGTGCCGAGAGCGACCAGGATGAAGGTGGCGACGAGATCGAAGCGCTGCAGCTTGCGGACGATCAGCACGCCGCCGATCAGCACGACCGGCAGAAGCGGCAGGTTGCCGCCGACCCACCAGGTCGCCGGCTGGTCCGAGCAGGAGCGCCGGCAGGACGACGCCGAAGGCGGCCGGATTGAAGATGTGCTTGCGGCCGACGGCGAAGATGAACTTCGAGGCCATCGCCCAGACCGAGGCGAAGACCAGCGCGCCGACGCCGCGCAGCGTCGGTCGGCGCGACCGGCTCGATGATCAGCGCCAGGATGAGGGCGGTGATGTAGACCGACTCGCGGTTGGCGGGCACGTCGAAGACGCGCGCGAAGACGAGGTTGGTGAGCCAGCAGACGGCCAGGATGAGCGCCGTCGAGAAGGCGATCGCGATCGGGATCGTGCGGCACGAACGCCGAAGAAGCTCGAGCACCAAGGCGCGACGCCAGGAGCGCGATCAGGTAGTAGAGCACCAGCCGGTACATGGTGATGTGGTCGAGGAAGCGGTCGACGGATCTTGATCATGGCGCGCAATAGTCTCCGAAGCCGCTGGTCAGGGTGGCGCGGCCGCTCGCGGTCGACGGCATAGCCTTCGAGGCCCGGGCGTCTGTTCGATGAAGCCGATGCCGTCGCGGCCCATGGCGAAGGCGGCGGTGGCGAAGCGGTCGGCCTCGAGCACGTCGGGGCCGATGACCGTCAGGCTGACGATGTCGGTCGATCGGGCCGGTCGGGCGCTGCGGGTTGTAGATGTGCTGGCCGCGGACATAGGTGCCGGAGGTGGCGACGCCCTTGCCGCGCGGATAGACGACCTTGATGATCTCGGTCGCGTCGAACGGGTTGCGGATGCCGACGCTCCACGGCTTCGCCGTCGGCATTGTTGCCGGCCGACTGGATGTCGCCGCCGGCGTCGATGAAGATAATCGCGGGCGCCGCGTCGCGGCGACCATCGCGGCGGCATTGCGGATCGCCCAGCCCTTGACGATGCCGGACGGATCGAGCGAGCCGTCCGGCCGGCGGATGTCGAAGAAGCCGTCGGTCTCGCGCCTGGTCCGCTCGGCCAGCGCCAGCACCTCGCGCATTTCGTCGCTGTAGTCGGCCTCGGCAGATCCGGCCCGGTTGATCGCGGCGATCTCGCTGTCGGTCTTGTAGGTGCTGAAGCGCCGATCGACGCCATTCGAAATAGGCGAAGACCGCCTCGACAGGACCGCATGGTCGGTCGCGCCGACGATGTCGACCGTGATCGGCATGCCCATGAGGAGCCGCGTCTCGCGCATCGCAGGCCCTAGGCGCGCGCCTTGCCCAGGGCGCCGCCGAGCGAGCGGATGAAGGCCTCGCTGGTCAGCGTGGCGCCGGAGATGATGTCGACATTGGCGCTCTGCGCGCTGATCACCTCGTCGCGCAGCATCGGCAGGGCCTGGCGGTTGATGAAGATCGAGGTGCGCCGATCGTTGGGATATCGCAGCACCCTGATGGACGACAGGCGGCCGCCCTGGACGATCGCCTGGATCTGCATGAGGCCGTAATAGGCGTCGACCACCGGCCCGGTCATAGGTGCCGTCGGCATAGGTGCCGGTTGCGGCGGCAATGCGCATGGCGGTCGGCGCCGCGGCCGTGCGTATCACCGGCGGTTTGGCAGGCGGCCGGGCGAAGGCCGGGCGCAGGCGCGGCATCGGGACGTTGGCGACCACCGGCGGCTGTGGCGGCGGCGCGGCGGGCGGCGGCGTGTCGGCGGCGGGAAGCTGGGCCAGCGCCTGTGCCGGAGTCTCCGTCGGGGCGGGCAGGGGCGGCGGTTCGGCTTGCGGGGCGGCCATGGCCGTCGCCGTCGCTGAATCCGGGGTGGTGGCGCCCGGCGCGTCGTGAACGATGAAGGGAACCATGCGCGGCGCCAGCGGCGCCGTGCTGCCGGTCGAGGCCGGCAGGGGGCGCTGGATGCTGCCGGTGCGGATGTCGCTGCCGGGAACGGCCGCGGCGAGCAGATCGGGCTCGGCCGTGCCCCACTGGCTCCAGACATAGGCGCCGGACGCGGCGAGGACGGCGAGGGAGAGTGCAACCTTTTTCATGGGGCCTTGCCTGAGTTCCGGACAATCTGCGCTGGCCCGTATCGGGTTCGGGCCGTTACTTGCGCATTGTCGTCGGATCAGGCTGACAGGGCGCTGACAGCGCCGGTTACAAATTCTTCATGGGTAGCCGCGGGGAATCGCTCGATTCGGCCCGGGAAACAGATGGCCGCGCGTCCGATTGCGGCAAGATCGCGGCACGGCCCCGCCTCCCGTCGGGGCCGTGCCCGGTCGCGATTACCGCCGCGAAGCGGTGACCACAACCGAATAGCGTCGGGTCGCCTCGGCCCGCGTCTTCTCGGTGCGGGCGTTCCACGAGGTGAGCGCCTCGTCATAGGTGACGAAGGGACCGTAGACCTCGGCGGTGCCTTCCTTGAGGGCGGCGAACTCGGCGTCGCGATAGTTGCCGCCGACGACCCAATATTCCTCAATCATCACGAACCTCCATCGAGCTTGGGAGGCCGCGCGGGTTTACGCCGCGTCGGCCTTTTCCGGCTGCCTTGATGTGAACTGCTCCGCCTCGGTCGAGCCGGTCATGGCGACGGTCGACGACTTGCCGCCGGACACCGCCATGGCGACGGCGTCGAAATAGCCGGTGCCGACTTCGCGCTGGTGACGGACGGCGGTGAAGCCGCGATCCTGAGCCGCGAATTCGCGTTCCTGCAGCTCGGAATAGGCCGCCATGCCGCGGCTCCGGTAGCCGCTGGCCAGCTCGAACATGCCGAGATTGAGGGCGTGGAAGCCGGCGAGCGTGACGAACTGGAAGCGGTAGCCCATCGCCGCCAGCTCTTCCTGGAAGCGGGCGATGGTCTTGTCGTCGAGCTTGGCGCGCCAATTGAACGACGGCGAGCAGTTGTAGGCCATCAGCTTGCCGGGATGCTGCCGATGCATTTCCGCCGCGAATTCCCGCGCTTCGCCGAGATCGGGCTCGGAGGTCTCCCACCAGACGAGGTCGGCATAGTCGGCATAGGCGATGCCGCGGGCGATGGCGTGCGGCACGGAATGCTTGCCGCCCTGCTTGAGGCGGTAGAAACCCTCCGCCGTGCGCTCGCCGGAGATCCACTCGGCGTCGCGCTCGTCGACGTCGCTGGTGATCAGCGTCGCCGAATGGGCGTCGGTGCGGGCGATGACCAGCGTCGGCACGTTGCAGACGTCGGCGGCGAGCCGCGCGGCGTTGAGCGTGCGGATGAAGGTCTGTGTCGGCACCAGAACCTTGCCGCCGAGATGGCCGCACTTCTTCTCCGAGGCGAGCTGGTCCTCGAAGTGGACGCCGGCGGCGCCGGCCTCGATCATCGCCTTCATCAGCTCGAAGGCATTGAGCGGCCCGCCGAAGCCGGCCTCGGCGTCGGCGACGATCGGCGCGAACCAGTAGGTCGAGGTGTCGCCCTCGAGCTTGGCGATCTGGTCGGCGCGCATGAAGGTCTTGTTGATGCGGCGGACCACTTCGGGCACCGACGAGGCCGGGTAGAGCGACTGGTCGGGATACATCTCGCCGGCATTGTTGGCGTCGGCGGCGACCTGCCAGCCGGACAGGTAGACCGCCTCAAGCCCGGCCTTGACCTGCTGCAGGGCCTGGTTGCCGGTCAGCGCCCCGAGGGTGCGCACGATCGGGCGCTCCTGGAGCAGGCGCCACAGCCGCTCGGCGCCGAGGCGGGCCAGCGTGTGTTCGACAACGACCGAGCCCTGGAGCTTGCGGACGTCCTCCTGGGTGTAGTCGCGGCGGATGCCGGTGAAGCGGTTTGTATGGTTTGTCATGGCGAGCGCTCCTTTTTGCGTGGAGCGGAATTTCCATTGACAACCGGCTCTGGTCAATAAATATCTGAAATCACTGTGAAATTCTGAATTCTGTCAACAAACACACAACACTGGCTTGTAACTTAGTAATTGTTGTAAGGAGAGCGCCATGAAGGCGATGCGCATTGGCGGCCGGCTCCGCCGGCTGAGACAGGAGAAGCGTCTGACCCAGGCGCAAATGGCGCGCGAGCTGGGTCTCAGCGCCAGCTACCTGACGCTGCTGGAGAGCAACCAGCGGCCGGTGACCGTGCGCGTGCTGCTCAAGCTGGTGGAGAAATTCCACGTCGACCTGCAGGATTTCGCCGCCGACACGGACCAGAGCCTGTCCCTGCAGCTGATGGAGGCTTTCTCCGATCCGGTGTTCGAGAGCGCCGAGGTCAAGGCGAGCGACGTGCAGGAACTGGTCGCGACGCTGCCGGCGGTCGGCCGCGCGGTGCTCGACATATACGGGGCATGGCGGCGCAACCGCCCGCTCGACGAACCGGGCGGGGCGGGGGACGACGCGGCCGACGGGCCGTCGCCGATGGCGATTCCCTCCGAGGAAGTCACCGACTTCATCCAGCGCCGGATGAACTATTTCCCCGACCTGGAGGAGGCGGCCGAGCAGCTGTGGGCGGAGAACGGCCTGTCCATCCACACCCTGCACCAGGGGCTGATCGACCTGTTGCGCAGCCGTCATTCGGTGAGCGTCGAGGTGCGCCCGGCGGATTCCATGCCGGGGCGCTTCCGTCATTTCGACCGGCTGGCGCGGCGGCTGGAAGTCTCCGAGATGCTCCATCCGTCGAGCCGGCTCTTCCAGATCGCGCACCAGATCGCCTATCTCGGCTATCACGACGTGCTCGACCGCCTCATCAGGGAAGGCGGTTTCGCCGGCGAGGAGGCAAGCGCGCTGATGCGCACGGCGCTCGCCAACTACTTCGCCGCGGCGGTGCTGATGCCCTACAAGCTTTTCCGCGACGCGGCACGGGCGACGCGCTACGACATCGAAATCCTCAAGAACCGCTTCGGGGTGTCCTTCGAGCAGGTCTGCCACCGGCTGACGACGCTGCGCCGGCCGGGCGCCGAGGGGGTGCCGTTCCACTTCATCCGGGTCGACATCGCCGGCAACATCTCCAAGCGCTTCTCGGCGTCCGGCATCCACATCGCCCGCTTCGGCGCCGCCTGCCCGCGCTGGAACGTCTATGACGCGTTTTCAACGCCCGGCATGCTGCGCGTCCAGGTGTCGCGCATGCCGGACGGCGGAACGTTCTTCTGCGTGGCGCGCACGACCGGGCGCCCGGCCGGGTTTGCCGCCGCCGGCGGCCTGCCGCACCGCATCGGCCAGCGCGCCGTGGGCCTCGGCTGCGATGCCCGCTTCGCTTCGGAGATCGTCTATGCCGACGGCCTCAACGTCGCCGACCCGCAAGTGGTCACGCCGATCGGCGTGTCGTGCCGCACCTGTCCGCGCACCGACTGCACCGAACGCGCCATGCCGTCGCTGCACCAGAAGCTGCACATCGACGAGAACGTGCGCGGCCCGTCGACCTACGTGACGGTCTAGGCCAGGCGCGGCGGGTCGGGATCGGGTGTCCGGCGGCGAAGCGGCGATGGCATGCCGGCGATGAACCACAACAGACCTTCGGTGCCAGTCGAGGCAAGCGCGGCGGTGGCGGCGGCGCTGAATCGCTTCGGGGCTTCGCTCGTCGCTGCCTATCTCCACGGCTCTGCCGTGGCCGGGGGCCTGCGGCCGGACAGCGATGTCGACGTCATGCTCGTTGTCGACCGGCCGATGGACGATCGGACGCGCCGGTTGTTCCTGGCCGACCTGTTGAGGATATCCGGGCGTCCGAATCCAGCCGATGCAAAGCGGCCGCTCGAACTGGTCGTCTTCAGCACTGCCGATCTGGCCGCGATGCCGTATCCGCCGCGCAGCGAATTCGTCTATGGGGAATGGCTGCGCGCGGGATTCGAGGCGGGAGCGGTGCCGCAGCCGCATGCCAATCCGGACTTCGTCGTTGTCATCGCTCAGACGCGTCAGGCCGCCCTGATCCTCCTCGGGCCGCAGCCGAGGGACCTGCTGCCGGAGATTCCCGATCGGGACCTGCGGCGTGCGATCGGAGATGCGCGGCAAGACCTGATGGCCAATCTGCATGGCGACGAGCGCAACGTTCTCCTCACCCTGGCGCGTATGTGGTGCACCCTGCAGACGGGGATGATCGTTTCCAAGGACGTGGCAGCCGAATGGGCGGCGGCGCGCTTGTCAGGACAATCAGCGACGCTTCTCCATCGTGCCGGACTGGCCTATCTGGGGCTGGAGGAAGATGTCTGGCAGAGCCTCGGCTCTCAGGTTGAGGCGGTGGCAGGCGACTTGAGCGAGCGGGTGGCCGCCCTGGCCTGAAAGCCGGGTCAGGAGACGCGGTTGGCGAGGTCGCCGGCGTAGGCCTCCAGCTTGTCGCGCGGGGCCTTGCCGATCAGCATGTAGCCGAGGCCGTCCTTGGTCCAGAAGACGATGTTGAAGCCTTCGCGCTGCTCGAAATCGATCGTCGCATCGGGGCGGCCGTTGGCGATGATGCAGAAGGCGAGCGGACCGTCGTCGCGCGACAGGTAGGCGAGCTCGGCGAGCGGCTTGCCGCGGAACTCGAGAAGCTGGGCGGTCTTCAGGTAGACGTGCGGCAGCGTCAGCTTGTCGGGCGTCAGGCCGAGCGAAATCTTCTGGCCGACGGCGGTCAGCGCGTCGGCGAGAACCGCCGGGCTGTCCGGCACAACCGCCAGGGTGTCGGGCGTGATGAAGGTCATGTACTCGGCGACGACCTGCCGCCAGCCGGGCGCCTCGGCCACCCTGACCGGTTCGGTGACGCCGGTGACGAGCGGCAGCAGATAGCCGGCCGCCGCGCCGGCAACGAAGATGGCAAGCGCCGCGGCGATCGCCGCCAGACGCCAGTTGCGGCGTGGCGGGCGCATTGCTGCGGCCTGGCACGCGGCGAGGATCTCGCCGAGCCGGTCGTCCGGGGCGGTGGCGAGCAGCAGGTCATAAGCCTCGGCGAAGGCAAGTCCGCCGCGGCGCAGGTGCTCGAGGCGGGCGCTGAGCTCGGCGTCGCCGGCAAGCCGCGCCTCCAGCGCGCTGCGCTCGGCCGGCTCGAGTTCGCCGTCGAGATAGGCGGTCAGGATGCCGTCGTCGGGACGGCTGCTATCGACCGGATCGGCCATGCTTCCCACTGCTTTCCTGCACATTATCGGCGGCGTTGTCGGCGGCGCCGGCAAGCTTTGCCCGGGCCGCCGCAAGGCGCGACATGACCGTGCCGATCGGCACCGCCAGGGCGGTCGGCCGCCTCGCGGTAGGTCATGCCCTCGACGTAGACCAGATAGACGGTTTCGCGCTGCACTTCGGGCAAGTCCTGTACCCGCCTCAACACCTGAGAGGCCAGAATATTCGTCTCGATCTCACGGACGCCGTCGAAAATCAGCGCCGATTCGGCGTCCACCAGCCCCTGGCCCTGGCGCACCTTGCGGGAGCGGATCTCGTTCAGCCAGATCGAGTGGAGGATGGAAACCAGCCAGCGGTCGAGCCGGGTGCCGGGGGTGAACTGGGCGGCGCGCTCGATCGCCCGGACGCAGGTGGCCTGGACCAGTTCCTCGGCCGTGTCGCGGTTGCCCGACAGCACCAGCCCATAGCGCCACAGCCGCGGCAGCAGGCGCGGCGAGGCCTTCCATCACGGCATCGTGAGCCTTGCCTGCCATGGTCCCCGTGAATAAGCGGTGGCTGCCCGTGTTTACGGAGCGCGACTGTATCCGAGTTGCCCCGGGTTCCGAAACAGGAGGCACGAGCATGTTTGGCAAATCGATTCAAATTGAAAGGCCGTCGGCGTGGCGCTGGCGCTGGCCATCGCCGCTCGCCGCTGGGCCGCCGATGGCGGTGCGGCGGTGGCGGTGGCGGTGGAGGTGGCAGGTGGCGGCAGCGGCGGCGATCCCAACGCGCCCATCCAGTGCCGGCAAGGCTGGACCTACAACCCGACAAGAAGATCTGCGAGCGAGAACCAGTCGCTCAACGATCAGCAGCTCTACCGGCAGGGCCGGGCGCTGGCGCTTGCCGGCTACTACGAGAAGCGCGCTCGATACGCTCAACGCCATCCGCGACAAGAACGACGCGATGGTGCTGACCATGATCGGCTACTCGACCCGCAAGCTCGGCGACGCCGAGGCGGGCATCGCCATCTACCATCAGGCGCTCGCCATCGACCCGAACAACGTCAACACCCACGAGTATCTCGGCGAGGGCTACATCGACGCCGGCCGTGTCGATCTCGCGGAAGCCGAGCTCGACACGTTGCGCGGCCTGTGCGGCACCGGATGCGAGCAGTACCGGGATCTCGCCAAGGCGATCGCTGGCGACGGCAAATGGAACTGACCGTCGCGATGCGGCGTCGGTGCCCGGCGTGCAGGACGTGAGGGAGATGTCGACCGGGACGGAGGAAGCACGGGCGCCGGGGGTCGTCGGCTTACCCCTGCTCCTCCGCCCAGTTTTTTCGCTGACCACGCACAACCAGGAAATCAGCGTGCCATCGCATGGCAAACGGCTTGCCAGCCTGGCCGCCACGAGCCCTTGTGGTGGGCGTCGGCTGTCCGATCGCAATTTATTGATCTTGTTAAGAGTTCGGTAACCGGCCGGGCATTGCAAATTGCGAGGAACTTCGCAATTTGCGACGAACTGGCTACTCGGCGGCCTGCGGCATGGCCTCGAGCGGCCGCTGGTCGCGCGTCAGCCACAGGTCGAGGAAGGCGTCGAGAAAGGCCGAGGTCTTCCAGTCGTGGAGGGCGCGGCCCTCGAGGTGCATCGCCTGGCGTCTGCCCGCCGGGGAGCTTGGCGCGCTCGCCGATGCGCCCGGTCCAGCGGCCGACCATCGCGGTGGTCAGCTCGATGTGGAACTGGATGGCGAAGGTCGCTCTCGCCGTAGGAGAACGCCTGGTTGGGGAAGGTCTCGGCGGCGCCCTCGGCGAGCAGGTCGCGCCGGAGGGCAGGCCGAAGCCCTCCTGGTGGAACTGGTGGACGTGGTCGGGCCAGTCGAGCAGCGCGCGCGCCGGCTTCGGTCGGCCGTCAGGCCGAACCAGCCGACTTCGATATGCCCGTCGGCGTGCGGCCGACCGGCGGCGCCGAGATGGCGGGCGAGCATCTGCGCGCCGAGGCAGAGGCCGAGCAACGGCGCGCCCTCGCGCGAGCGGCACGCCGACCCAGTCGGTCTCGGCCTTGATGTACTCGTCGGGATCGTTGGCGCTCATCGGCCCGCCGAAGATCATCGCGCCGGCGTGGTCGGCAAGCGTCTCGGGCAGGGGATCGCCGAAGCGCGGACGGCGGATGTCGAGCGTGTGGCCGCGGGCGGTCAGGCGAAGGCCGACCCGGCCCGGGCGTCGAGTGCTCCTGGTGCAGCACGATCAGGACCGGCCGCTGCGGACTCAGCGCCGCCATCGCCACGGGCCGCCTGCTTCAGCCGGATGCGCACCTCGCGACGGCACCGCAAGCAGCTCGGCCACGCGCCACACCACGTTGTCCTCGAATTCGTGGACGCCGCCGTCGGCATAGACCAGCCGCCACATCATCTCGATGATGCGCTCGCGGTCGGCGATGTCGAGCCGCCGCTTGAGCACGCTGGTGAAGGCGTAGAGGTCGATCGCCTCGGCATCGGCGGTCTCCGCCGCCTCGACGAGGGATCGGGTCGCCGTCGGGTCGAGGTCGAACTGCGGTCTTGAGCAGCTCGGTCAGCATGGCGCACTCGGCCTCGGAGACGACGCCGTCGACGGCGATGACGTGATAGAGCAGCGCCGCCACGGCAAGGCGGATCTCGTCCTCATCGACCTTGGCCGGCTCGTCGTCGCCGGAGAGGCGATCGAAGAATTGCCTGATTTGCGCGAGCATCACGGTTGCCCCTGGCATTGAGGGCGAGTGTACGCCGCCTGGCGTAAGGCATGCAAAACGGGTCGGCCGGCGGGTGGATTGTCGCAGCGGACAAAAGAAAAAGCCGCCGGCGCGACCCGGCGGCTTTCTCAACACTTAATCTGTTTCCAGCTTAACAACCTGTCGCCCGGGCGAAAAAACCGGACCCAATAGGACTTGCAAGAACGACTTGAACCAAATGACCTACGTTACTGACAAAGACGCCACACGATAATATCAACGCATACAGAACCGCTCTCGTTTCAGCGGCGAATTGGCTTCGCTGAAAAACAGCCGCCGCGAATCGCCCGAATCTGCCACGCCGAAATGGTGCAAGCCGCTGATCGCAATTGCAAGACTCCAATTTGTGCATACTGTGGATTTCCGGTGCGCTTCGAGACACGGCGCGCCGCGTGCGAACTCGGCGGCCGCGCTTCGTGGCGGGTTCCGCCTAGAGCTTTTCGGCGACGCAGAACGTGCCGCCCTGGTTGAGGTCGGCCCTGGGATCGCCGGTCAGACCGTCGGCGGCGACGCCGCGCGGCATGGTCTTCCGACTGGTCCTGCGGCTTGTAGCCGAGCCGATAGGCGTTGGAATTGTCCCACCAGCCGCGCTTGTTGTCGGATGCGCCGTAGACGATCTCGTGGCGGATGCCGGGACGCTCCAGGCCGATGCGGATCAACTGGCAGAGGTCGCGCGGGCTGACCCAGATCGGCGATCTGGCGGAGGTCGTTGCCGGCTTGACGGCGACGTTGCCGATGCGGATCGACATGACTTCGGCGCCGTACTTGTAGGCGTAGAGGCTGCCGACCGCCTCGCCGAAGGCCTTGGACAGGCCGTAGCGCGAGTCGGGCCGCACGGTGACGTCGACGGGGATCGTCTGGCGCGCGCGGGTAGAAGCCCATGGCATGGTTGCTGGAGGCGAAGACGACCCGCTTGACGCCCTCCAGCCGGGCCGCCTCGAAGAGGTTGTAGAGCCCGACGATGTTGGCGGCGTGGATGGTTTCCCAGTCGGTCTCGCGCGCGTAGCCGCCGAGGTGAACGATGCCGTCGGTGCCGGCGACCGCCTTGCGCAGCGCCGCCATGTCGCCGAGGTCGGCGGTGATCTCCTCCTCGCCCTCGGCGAGCGTCGGAGACCGGCTTCACGTCGGACAGGCGAAGGCGGTATTCGGCCCGCAGGATCGGCCGGATCATCGTCGCGACGCCGCCCGCCGCGCCGGTGATGAGAATGCGTTTCATGCAGCAGGTCCCCCTTGTTGCCGGCTATCGGACCGGCTCGCGATACGGCAGAGGCGCAAGGTACGGCGTCCGCGCCGCTTGTGCCAGAAGCGGGTCGGGCTATGACGCCGGAGGCAGCACCTCCGGCTTCGCCAGCCGCTTCGCGTCGGCGGCGCTGAGCGGCTTCGGCCGCTCGACCTCGGACTTCACGGCGACGAATTTCCGGGTCGCGGCGGAGCGGAGCACCGATTCCATGACGTCGACGACGTGGGCGGCCAGCCGCCCCGAGCAGCGCGGCTCGCGGTTGCGCCGTGCCGCGTCGATGAGGTCGGCGACGCCCAGCATGCGGTAGTTGGAGCGCTTCGGCGTGCCGGGACGGCCGGACCAGTTTTCGGCGCCGAACGGCGCCAGAGCCGAGTCGACCTCGGTGTAGTCGCCGTCACGGTCGGAATGAAGGATCTTGCCGCCGAAGAAATTGGGGTCGGGCACGAGCATCGAGCCTCCGGTGCCGTAGAGCTCGATCGGATTGACGTGGCCGTGCTTCCACACGTCCCAGCTGGTGGCGATGGTCACCTGGGCGCCGGAGCGGAATTCGAGCACGGCGTTGATGGCGGTCGGCGTGGTGACCTTGACCTTCTTGCCGCGCATCGGCCCCTCGGCGGTGACCAGGCGGTGGGAGAAGGCCTGCCCTGCCATGGCGGTGACCGTGCCGACCGGCCCCAGCAGGTTGACCAGCGCGGTGACGTAGTACGGGCCGATGTCGAACATCGGTCCGGCGCCCGGCTGATAGAAGAAGGTCGGGTTGGGGTGCCAGTGCTCCATGCCGTGGCTCATGACGTGGGCGGTGCCGCCGACCACCTTGCCGATGACGCCCTTGTCGATCAGGCGCCGCGCGGTCTGGCCGCCGCCGCCGAGGAAGGTGTCGGGCGCGCCGCCGAGCTTGAGGCCGCGCCTGTCGGCCTCGGCGACGAGCTTCAGCGCCTGCCTGGCGGTGAGCGCCAGCGGCTTCTCCGAATAGGCGTGCTTGCCGGCGGTGAGGATCGCGTGGCTGACCTGGTAGTGGGCATCGGGGACGGTCAGGTTGATGACGGCGGCGATCGAATCGTCCTTCAGCATCTGGTCGACCGTCAGCGCCCGAACGCCGTATTGCGCGGCGCGCGCCCTGGCCGCCGCCGGCACGATATCGGCAACGGCGACGATCTCGATGCCGGCGAAGAGCGTGGACAGTTTCAGATAGGCTTCCGAGATGACGCCGCAGCCAATGATGCCGATCGATACGGAGCGCGCCATGTCAGTTGCTCCCCGCGCCGACGAGTTTGGTGACGAACTCGAAGGAGCGCGCCGCCGAACGCCGCCAATCGGCGGGATTGTCGTGCTCGACCACCAGGAGATCGGCGCCTGAACCGGCGATCGCCGGCCACAGGTCCTGCCAGTCGATCGCGCCGTGGCCGACATCGGCCCAGCCGTCTTCTTCGGTCGAGCCGTTGGCGCGCACGTCCTTCATGTGGAAAGCGACGGCCTTGCCGGGGAATTTGGCGATCTCGGCCCTGGCGTCGGCGCCTGCCCGCACGACCCAGCCAATGTCGGGTTCCCAATTGACGCCGGCCGCGCCGATCAGGTGGTCGATCGGCCGCGAGCCGTCGGCGAGGGTGTCAAACTCGAAGGCGTGATTGTGCCAGGCGAACTTGAGCCCGGCCTCGGCAAGCGCCGCGGCGTGGCCGCTCAGCCGCTGGCCGAGCGCCGTCCAGCCGGCGGCATCGGCCGGCCGCTCGTCGGCGGCGATGTGGGGCATGATGACATATTCGAGGCCCAGCGCCTGGGAGACGGCGATGGCGTGCGCCCGGTCCTTGTCGAGCATGGCGAGCGGCACATGGGCGCTCGGACAAGCCAGCCCGACCGCGTCCATCTTCTTGCGCAGGACCTCCGGGTTCGGGTCGACGATCGCACCATAGGGCTCGACGGAATCGTAGCCGATCGCGGCAAGCGCCTCGAGATGGGCCTCGATCGGCGGGAACTTGCGCGCCGAATAGAGCTGGAAGGATATGCGGTAGGTCGTCATGGAATCTCGGCCTCCGGAAGAATGGATGACGTGGCGAGCCGCGGGCGTCGGCACGCTGCCGCCTCAACGAAACGCGGGTGTCAGGCTGGGCCGTGCGCCGGCGCCGCCCGGGATCCGCTCAAGAAGATCGTGAAAAAAACTGGCGCGTCGGATGCGCCGGCCCCCCTCCCTGAATGTCACGCGCCTTGTCGGCGGCGCTTTCTTCTTCGTCTACACAGTCGTGCAACCCATCGGCCGCCGCTGGCGAAAGTCGACCCGCCAAGCAAGTGTGTAAACGTTTACATTCAAGTGTAGAGAAAGACGGTCTATTGTCAATCCTGGCGCGGGCCGCCCGGGGGGAATTGCTGCATGGGTGGGGGAGATGACGGCGAGAACAGACCGGCGAGCCGGCTTCGCCGCGCCGTCACGATTCTCGATGTCGCACGCCGCGCCGGGGTTTCCACCGCCACGGTCAGCCGCGCGCTGGCCTCGCCCGACCGCGTTGCCGAGAAGACCCGTACCGCCGTCTTCGCCGCCATCCGCGAAACCGGCTACACGCCGAACGCCACCGCCCGCAGCCTGAGGGCGCGCTCGACCAAGATGGTGCTGGCGCTCCTCACCGGGCTCGGCGATTCCTTCTACACCGCCATCCTGAACGCCGTGGAAGAGGTCCTGTTCGAGGCCGGCTACGGCATGCTGATGGGCGATACCCGCGACGATCCCGGGCGCGAGCGGCACTACGACCGGCTGGTGCGCTCCGGCCAGGTCGATGGCGTTCTCCTGCTGTCCGGCCGGCTGCCGCACCCCGATTTCGCCGAGCTCGACCGCTACACGCCGATCACCATGATGTGCAACGACATCCCGGAAATCGCCGACCTGCCGGTGGTCGAGATTGCCGACCGCGAGGCGGCCCGCCAGCTGGTCGATTATCTGGTGAGCGTCGGCCATCGCCGCATCGGCCATATCACCGGACCGGTGCGCAATGTCGAGGCGCGCGAGCGCATCCTCGGCTACCGCGACGCGCTGGCGGCGGCGAACATTGCCTATGACGAGAGCCTGGTCTGGGAAGGCGATTTCCGGCCGGAAGGCGGCGAAGCGGCGGGGCGCGCCTTTCTCGCCCTGGACCAGCCGCCGACGGCGGTGTTCGCCGGCAACGACGAAAGCGCCATCGGCTTCATCAAGGCGGTGCGCGATGCCGGCCTGTCGGTGCCTCGCGACGTGTCGGTGGCCGGCTTCGACGACATCGGCTATGCGGCGCTGTTCGATCCCGCGCTGACGACGATTCACCAGCCGCGCGCCGAGCTCGGCCGGCTGGCGGCCGAGACGCTGGTGCGGCGCATGGCGGGCGAGGCCTCGCCGCGCCGTCAGCGCCTGCCGTGCTCGCTGGTGGTGCGTGACAGCGTCGCGCCGCCCGCCAGCGGCAAGGACAACCCGCTGCCGCTCAGCGCACCAGGCGTTCGCGACCGTAGATCAGCATCATCCCGATGATGACGACGCCGAACACGATCTGACGCAACGATTCCGCCGGCATGGTGAGGCCCAGGTCCGCCAGCATCTGCTGGGCTGGAGCACCGACAGGATCGACTGCAGCAGCGTGATCAGGATGACGCCGGCGACGGTGCCGAGATAGCTGCCGCGGCCGCCGAGAATCGAGGTGCCGCCGAGCACGACGGCGGCGATCGCCGGCAGCAGGTAGGGATCGCCCATCGCCTGGCCGACCTTCGGCCTAGCCGGCGAGCAGCACGCCGCCGAAGGCGCGAGCAGCCGCCGGAGATGGCGAACAGATGAGCATCACCACGCGCGCGCGTCGACGCCCGACAGATAGGCGGCGCGCTCCTGGTTGCCGATGGCGTAGATCGGCGCGGCCGAAGGTCGTGCGGCGTGAGCACGAAGACCGCGCCGGCGCCGACGACGATCCAGACGAGGACGGCGTTCGGCACGCCGGGGATGAGCGAAGCCGGCGGCCAGATAGCGCATCGGCGGCGCGGCCGAGTCCTGCGGCGAGAAGCCGCCGGTATAGACAGACCATCAGGCCCTGCGCCACGGCGTTGACGCCAGCGTGATGATCATCGAGGGGATGCGCAGATAGGCGACGCCGATGCCGTTGACGAGGCCGAGCGCCATGCCGCACAGGATGCCGAAGGGAATCGCGAGATCAGCACGCCGGCCGATACGGCCCTAGGCAGGCCTGCGCGCCGGTCGCCATCATGCCGCCGACGGCCACCACCCAGGGCACCGACAGGTCGATCTGGCCGAGCAGGATGACCATCATCATGCCGGTCGCGATGACGCCGAGGAACGAGGCCGACCTTGAGCTGCTGGAGCAGGTATTCCGGCGACAGGAAGTTCGGCTGAATAGAGGCTGCCGACGAGCAGCAGCGCGAGGATGCAGCCGAAGGCGATCGCCACCGCCGGGTCGAACCGGCCGAAACCGGGCAGGTGAGATCGACTGTCCATCGTGCTCGCGTCGCTTATCCGAATATATCGAGCCGGTTGCGGACCCGGAGCAACCGGAACGAGCCGAGGCTGACGGCGAGCAGCAGCACGACGCCCTGGAACAGCGGCTGCCACAGCGGGTTCGAGGTCGAAGACGAACAGCAGATCGCCGATGGTGCGGAAGGCGAGCGCGCCGAAGATCGCGCCGATGGCGCTGCCGACGCCGCCGAACAGCGATACGCCGCCGAGCACGACGGCGGCGATCGGAACAGCGTGTAGGTGTTGCCGTGGCCGCCGACGGCCTCGCCCGAATAGGTGAAGAAGGTCAGGAACAGCCCGCCAAGGGCGGCGAGCACGCCGGACAGCGTGTAGGCGACGAACTTCGCCCGCTGCGATCGGCACGCCCGACATGTAGGCGGCCTGCTCGGACGAACCGACCGCATAGGCGGCGCGGCCGAGCGACCGAGCGGCTGAACGGCACCCAGACGACCAGCACGACCAGCGCGAGCATCACGAGGCTGCGCCGGGACAAGCCGAAGATCTTGCCGGTCAGCACGTCGGCGAGATCGCGGTTGACGCTGCCGCCGGGCACCGGACGCAGCGCCAGCGCGATGCCGTAGTAGACGGCGCCGGTCGCGATCGTCGTGACGATCGGCTGCAGGCGGCCGTAGATGACGATCAGCCCGTTGAGCGCGCCGCAGAGCGCGCCGGCGACGAGCACGCCGACGACGCCGAGCGCGGTCTCCAGCGGCGTGCCGACGACGATCCACGACGCGAGGCAGTTGGTCAGCACGAAGATCATGCCGACCGACAGGTCGATGCCGGCGGTGATCACCGACCAGCGTCTGCGCCATCGCCACGAAGGCGAGCAGCACGCCCTTGTTGGCGGCCGTCTTCACGACATTGGCTGAGGCCGGTCTGTGAAGCCGTGATTGGCGATCTGCCGGGTGGTCGAACAGGTAGATCGCGAACATGCACGACGAAAGATGCGCGAGGCGCCAGCAGCGTGCCGCGCTGCTCGGCGAGCCATGTAGCGCCAGTCCTTCACGTGCCGACCGCAGGCCGGCCGCGTCGGCCGTCCCCGGTCGTCGATGTTGAGCGCGCTGGCGACGAGCGCGTGCTCGGTGATCTCGTCGCCGGCCAGTTCCGCCTCGATGGCGCCGTCGTAGAGCACCAGCACACGGTCGCAGCAGCCGATCAGTTCGTCGTAGTCGGTCGAGTAGAAGACGATCGCCGCGCCGCCGTCGGCCAGCCGGCGCGAGCAGCTGGTACATCTCCTGCTTGGTGCCGACGTCGATGCCGCGCGTCGGATCGTTGAGCAGGATGATGCGCGGCTCGCGCATCAGCCATTTGGCGATCACGACCTTCTGCTGGTTGCCGCCAGACAGCGCGCCGACCGGGATGTCGGTGCCGGCGGTGCGGATCGCGAGCAGCTTGATCACCTCGTCGATCAGCGCGCGTTTCGGCGCCGCGATCGACGATGCCGCCGTGGCGAAGCGGTCGAGGGCGGCGAAAGAGAGATTGTCGCGCACCGACATGGGCAGCATCAGCCCCTCGGTCTTGCGGTCCTCCGGGATCAGCGCCATGCCGACGCCCTCGGCCTTGGCCGGCGCGGGCTATCGATCGTCACCGGCTCGCCGTCGATCTGCAGGCTGCCGCCTGGCGCCGCGGAGGACGCCGAACAGCGCGAGCAGCAGTTCGCGTCTGGCCCTGGCCGTCGAGGCCGCCGAGGCCGACGACCTCGCCGGGCCGCACAGCAAGCGAGATGTCCTTGCAGGCGGTCCGTCCAGGACAGGTTGCGCACCTCCAGCGCCGGCGTTCGGTCGGCGGCGCCGGGCGCGCGGCTTGGGCGGGAAGACGTGGCTGTATTCGCGGCCGATCATCATCTCGACGACCTCGTTGTCGGTCTTGGTGCCGGCCTCGTAGGTGGCGACGTTGCTGGCCGTTGCGGAACACGGTGCACTCGTCGGCGAGTTCGGCGATCTCGTGCATGCGGTGGGAGATGTAGAGGAGCGCCAGCCCCTCGACGCGCAGCCGCTTGAGCACCTCGAAGACTCTTGGCGACATCGGCCGGCGGTCAGCGCCGAGGTCGCCTCGTCGAGGATGAGGATGCGCGGATTGCGGGCCAGCGCCTTGGCGATCTCGACCATCTGCCGGCGCGACAGCGGCAGATCCTTGACCAGCGCGCGCGGATGAATGTCGGCGGCGCCGGCGCGGGCCAGCGCCTCCTCGGCGATGCGGCGCTGGGCACGCCGGTCGATCAGGCCGAAGCGCGTGGGCGGGTGGGAGATGCCGATATTGTCGGCGACCGTCAGTTCGGGGATGCAGCGACAGTTCCTGGAAGATGCACGACGATGCCGGCTTCGTTGGCGGCGGCCGGGTCGGCGAAGCTGACCTCGCGGCCTTCCAGCGTCATGCGGCCCTCGTCGGGTGCGACGACGCCGGCCATGATCTTGATCAGGGTCGATTTGCCGGCGCCGTTCTCGCCGAGGATGGCGTGGATGCGCCCGGTATCGACCGTCAGTTCGGCCGTCTCAAGCGCGCGCACGCCGCCGTAGCGTTTGGAAATCCCTTCCATCCGAAAGAGCGGAACCGCGCTCTCCATCGGCCCCTCCCGACGTTGCTCGCTCGCATTCTTCTGTCGAAAAGCGCCGCGGGGAAGGCCCCGCGGCGCTGGGCAAGCGTTCAGCCGATGTTACTGGTTTTCTTTCGACTGGCCCATGATTTCCTGCGCCGTGAAGTTGATGCCGCAGGTCGGGAAGGAGTTGCCGACGAAGAAGTTGTCGGACTGGTCCGGGAAGTAGTCCTGCGCCGGCCTTCATGTTCGGGTCGGCGGCAACCGCCAGCGGCAGCTTGACCGACTGCGGGACGACGTTGCCTTCCAGCGCCGCGATGGCGGTCTTGATCGCCACAGCGACCTGGGCCGGACCTGTGCCGGCGGAGGTGCACTTCAGGCCGTCGCCCGAGAACTTCGCGCAGAACTTGCGGAAGCCGTTCTCGGTCTCGCCACCGAACGGCACCATCGGATGCTTGGCGTCGATCATCGCCTGGACGACGCCGGTGTCGCCGCCCTGGGCGGTGATACCGTCGAACGGGCCGTTGGTGGCGATCGCGTCAGCGGTCACCTTCTGGGCGATCGCCGTCGTCCCACTTGCCGATCACCTCGGTCACGTTCCACTTCTTGCCCGAGGCATCGAGAACCTCGTGGATGCCGTTGTGGCGGTCAGTGTCCACCGAGGTGCCGATGACGCCGCGCACTTCGAGAACCTTGCCGCCGTCGGGCGATGTGATCGACCAGCCACTTCGCCCACAATTCACCGAGGCCCTTCTGGTCGACGTTGACGTTGATGGCGTCCTGCGTGTCGAGAATGTTGTCGAAGGCGACGAGAATGACGCCAGCATCCTTGGCGCGCTTGATGACCGGGCCGAAAGCGGTCGGGTTCTGCGCGTTGACGACGATCGCGTCATAGCCGGAGTTGATGAAGTTGTTGATCGCGGAGATCTGCGCCGGCACGTCCTCGCCGGTGGAGACGACCTTGAATTCCTTGAGCTTGGCGGCGACCTCGGGCTGCGCAGCATAGGCCTTGGCGGTCTGGATCATCTGGATGCGCCAGGTGTTGGCGATGTAGCCGTTGGCCAGCGCGATGCGAAACGGGCCCTTCTTGGCCGGGAACTTGAAGAACTTGGTGTCGGCGGCCCACGGCGCGAAGCATTCGGGCTCCGCCGACGGACCGGAGACGACGGCGGGACCGGCGGCCGAGGCCGCCGTCTGGAACGCAAGCAGGGCGCCGACCGCGGCGCCGGTACCTGTCAAGAGACGCAGGAATGACGATGTCTTCATGTGGTTTCCTCCCAGCGAGCCCTGAATTGGCACCACGTCACAGGTGGATGGCGGGCTCGCGATTTGCGTGTGTGGTGACGATTGGGCTCTGGCGCCCCCCTGCCTCCCAGCAGGTGTCTTCCGCCGTGGTGCCCACCGAGCTATAAGTTTACATGAAAGCGCTGTCAACTTGAGGAAGCCGCGGGGAACGGCTAGGCCGGCACTCGCTGGTCATCGCAGTTGCGTGCGGGCCCATGAACGAACTGCCCAGACCGGAAAACGGGTCGCGGCCGCGGCGGGTGACCCTGAACGACGTCGCCGCCGATGCCGGCGTCAGCGCGGTGACGGTGTCGCGGGCGCTACGCCACCCGGAGATGGTCTCGGCGGCGCTGCGCGAGCGCGTCGAGCGCGCCGTGCAGGCGCTTGGCTACATTCCCAACCATTTCGCCAGCGCGCTCGCCTCGGCGCGCACGGGCACGATCGGCGTGCTCGTGCAGTCGCTGACCAACGGCGTTTTCGCCGATTATTTGCGGGCGCTGCATGACGCCTTCCTGCCCGCCGGCTTCCAGGTGATGGTGCTCAATTCGCGCTATCGACCCGAGGAGGAGGAGCGCGCCATCGCCACCATGCTCGGCCAGCACCCGGAGGCGATGATCCTCGCCGGCATCGACCAGAGCGACCGGAGCCGGCGCATGCTCGAGCAGGCCGGTGTGCCGGTCGTGCAGACGATGGAGATCACCGACGATCCCATCGACATCAACATCGGCTTCTCGCAGCAGGCGGCCGGCCGGGCGGCGACACGCTATCTGCTGGATCGCGGCCACCGTCGGGTCGCCCACCTGCGGGCGCGCCTCGATGCGCGCTCGCGGCGGCGCTACGAGGGCTACCGCCAGGCCATGGAGGAGGCGCAGATCGACCCGACGCCGTTGATCGGGGCCTCGGCGCTGCCGTCGACGGTGGCGCTGGGCGCCGAGTTGTTCCGCGACGTCCTGGCGCGCAACCCGGACGTCGAGGCGGTGTTCACCTGCAACGACGACCTTGCCCTGGGCGCGATGTTCGAGTGCCAGCGGCGCGGCATCCGCGTGCCCGAGGACGTGTCGATCATCGGTTTCAACGATCTGGAGTTCTGCGCCAGCGCGTTCCCGGCGCTGTCGTCGGTGGCGACACCGCGCTACGAGATGGCGGCGCGCAGCGCCGAGATCGTCGCCCGCATCATCAGCGGCGACGGCAAGCGGCCGGACAATCCGGTCATCGACCTGGGCTTCAGGATCATGGAGCGGGCCAGCACCGGTCGGCGCGCGGCCCGCATCGGCCGGGCCGCCGGCTGAGGCGAAGGCGGGCGGCTCCGGCCGGTCTCAGAAGACGTGGGCGAGAAGTCCGGCGATCACCACGTAGGTCGCCTGATGGGCGAACTGGTCGAGGCCGTAGATGCGCCAGTACCAGGCGTCGGTGGTGGTCAGCTTCAAGCGCCGCAACGACTGCTCCTTCGACCAGTCGACGTGGTAGTGGACGATGAACTCGCCGACGACGATGAGGATGCCGAGCAGCCAGCCGGGCGGCAGGATGAAGAAGGCCGGAACGGTGCCAAGGGCGTGCATGCCGGCGTGCAGCACGCCGCCGAGATGGCCGTAGGTCCCCTTGTTGCGGAACTGGAACGGCGTCTGCAACACGTAGTCGAAGGCGAGATGCTTGATTTCGAGCCACGTGAGCACAGCGATGACTGCCGCGGCCGATACGTTCGGATCCATGATCCCCTTTGTCCCCAGTCCCCTTCAGCCCGCCTGCCTAATAGTAGGGCAGGGGGGGTTAACAAGACTGTGACCTCGGTCACAAGGGGAAAGGGCAATCCGCGGTCCTTGTGGTAAACGCGCCGGCCGGGCGCCTGGCCGCCGGGCCGCGGAAACCGGATCGCCGGTTCGGCTATTTCGACGTGGCGGTGAAGGTGCCGTCCCAGTCGGGCGGCGGCGGGTTCTCCCGCCATTCGGCGATGCGGCCGCGATAGATGGCGTAAAGGTGCTTGAGCCGCTCGACGCCCATCCCCTCGCAGGTGGCGATCGTCGCCTCCGCGCCATCCCAGTCGCGGGCGCGATAGGCCTCCAGCATGGCCGCGTGCGACGGCGCCAGCCGGTCCCAGATGTCGCCGCCGCCGAGCGCGGTGAACGGCGTATAGATGCGCGCCGGATGGGTCTTGCCCTTGACCCGCATCATGTCGAGTTCGATCGTCTTGAGGCCGGGGATGCGGGCGACCGAGGACTCGCCGATGACGATCGGCACGCCATAGACCTTGGACATGCCCTCGAGCCGCGAGGCGACGTTGACGTCGTCGCCGATGGCCGAATAGTCGAAACGCTGCACCGAGCCGAGGTTGCCGACGCAGCAGTCGCCGGAGTTGATGCCGATGCCGATATTGACGTCGGCATAGGGCTTGCCGGCGGCTTTCGCCTTCGCCCGCCAGTCCTCGTTCAGCGCCTTCATGCGCTCGATCATGAGCAGCGCCGATTTGCAGGCGTGGGCGGCGTGGTCGGGGTCGTCGAGCGGCGCATTCCAGAACGCCATGATGGCGTCGCCCATGTACTTGTCGATGGTGCCGCGCTTGGTGAGGATGACGTCCGACAGCGGCGTCAGCAGATCGTTGATGAACTGGGTCAGCTCGTGCGCGGTCATGCTCTCCGAGATCGTGGTGAAGTTGCGCACGTCGCAGAAGAGCAGCGTGAGCTCGCGCACGACGCCGCCGAGTTCCAGCTTCTCCGGGTGGGCGACGATCTCGTTGACCACCGCCGGGGCGACGTAATAGCCGAAGGCGCGGCGCATCTCGCCGCGCTGCTTCTCGGTCCGGCGGAAGACGTAGATGGTCGCCGTGGTGACCAGGATGAACAGGGTCATCGCCGGGAACGTCGGATCGAACAGCAAGCTGAGGCGCTGGTAGGCGAGCCAGCCGCCGGCCAGGAGGATGGCGATGACGGCGATGCCGATGATCCCCGAGGCCAGCGCGTTGACGCGCGGCATGATGGCGCTCAGCCCCAGACCGAGCAGGAAGGTGATGACGATCTCGACGGCGATGGCGTAGTCGGGCCGGCTGAGCGAGGCGCCGGTGCTGGCATTGACGAGGATCTGCTCGATCGCCTGGGCATGGACCTCGACGCCGGGAATGGCGGCATCGAGCGGCGTCGCCCTGAGGTCGATGAGGCCGGGGGCGCTGGTGCCGACCAGCACGATGAGGCCGTCGAGCGCGCCGGGCTCGAGTTGGCCGGAAAGCACTTTCCAGGCCGGGATGTAGACGCGCTGGTCGTGCGGCCGGAAATGCAGCCAGATGCCGCCGTCGGCGTCGGTCGGGATCTCGAGCGCCCCGACGCGGACATGATTGAGCCCGGTCTGCTGGCCGAAGGCGGTTTCGCCGCTGGAGTTCGATCCCTTGAGAACGTAGCTGCCGGCGGACTGGAGCACGCGCAGCGCTTCGGTGGTCAGGGTCGGCACGTACTGGTCGCCGACGCGATAGATCAGCGGGATGCGGCGGACCACCTGGTCGCGGTCGGGAATCCAGTTGATCGAGCCGAGTCCGGCGGCGGCCGCGTCGAGTTCAGGCAGGTTGTCGGAGGCGCCGGCGAAGGTCGGAATGAAGTTCCTGGGATCGTCGCCGACGATTGAGAAGCCGGCCTTCTGTGGCGGCGCCGGCGAGGCGCGCGGCGACAGGGCGGTGGCGAGCACCGTCGGGCCGGCGGCGATCGCCGCGGCGAAGGCTTCGTCGTGGGTCTGCTTGCCGGCGAACAGCGGCTTGAGCGCGGCCTGTTCCGCGGCGTTCATCGACTTCAGCGCCTGCTCGGGCGAGGTGCGGTCGGGCTCGGAGAACAGGATGTCGAAGGCGACGACGGCGGCGCCGGCCGCGTGGAGGCGCTGCAGCAGGTCGGCCATCGTCGTGCGCGGCCACGGCCACTGGCCGATGCGCGACAGCGATTCCTCGTCGATGTCGATGATCCTGACCGGCAGTTCCGGGTCGTAGACCGCCGGCGCCAGCTTCTGGTACGAATCGAAGGCGATCAGGCGAAGCGCCTGCACGAAGAAGGGATCGGCGATGCGGATCAGCGCCGCGCCGGCCAGGATGGCGAGCACCAGCCCCGCGTAGAAATGCCGTGCCCGCAAGAAAGAGAACATTGTCTGAACCACCCGCGCCCGCCGACGCAGTATCGCGGGCCGGGCCCCGCGGTTCAACAGGCAGCCACGACGCGCGGCTCGCCGAGCTTCCGGGCAAGGCGGTGCCGCACCGCGTCACGCTTTCGGCTATCCTCGCCACGCGCAATGCCGGGGATTGACGACCGCGCTATCAGGTCACGCCAGCCAGGACAGGTCCAATGAAAACCGTTTTCGTTCTCTTCGATTCGCTCAACCGCCACATGCTCGGCGCGTATGGCGGCAAGCGCATCCCGACGCCGAATTTCGACCGGCTTGCCGCCCGCAGCGTGGCCTTCGACAGGCACTATGTCGGCAGCCTGCCCTGCATGCCGGCGCGCCGCGACATGCTCACCGGCCGGCTGACGTTCCTGCATCGCAGCTGGGGGCCTCTGGAGCCCTTCGACAATGCCTTTCCGGAACTGCTCGGCGACGCCGGCGTCTACAGCCACCTGATCACCGATCACTATCACTACTGGGAGGATGGCGGCGCCACCTATCACAACCGCTACAGCTCATACGAATTCGTGCGCGGCCAGGAGGGCGACCCGTGGAAGGCGATGGTCCAGCCCCACTGGGAGCGGTTGCGCGAAATGTATCACGCCCGTCAGTTCGACACCGACCCGCGCAGCTATTTCAGCCACAACATCGTCAACCGTGAATTCATCCGGGAAGAGTCCGAGTTCCCGTCGGTCCAGTGCTTTGCCCGCGGCTTCGAGTTCCTCGAGCGCAATCGCGATGCCGACAACTGGTTCCTGCAGATCGAGACCTTCGATCCGCACGAGCCGTTCTATGCGCCGGCGCGCTTCAAGAAGCCGTTCGAGACGGGCTGGAACGGCCCGATCCGCGACTGGCCGCGCTACGGCCGCGTCGACGAACTGCCGGCCGAGTGCGAGGAGCTGCGCGCCAACTACTACGCCGTCGTCGCGATGTGCGACTTCCTGCTGGGCGAGCTGCTCGACGACTTCGACAAGCACGACATGTGGAAGGACACGGCGCTGGTGGTCACCACCGACCACGGCTTCCTGCTCGGCGAGCACGACTTCTGGGCGAAGAACCGGATGAACATGTACGAGGAGATCGTGCACATTCCGTTGTTCGTGCACGATCCTGCGGCGGCGCACCTCGCCGGCACGCGATCCGCCGCGCTCACCCAGTCGATCGACCTGGCGCCGACCTTCCTCGACCTTTTCGGGGTCGCCCCGCCGGCCGAAAACGAGGGGCATTCGCTGCTCGAAGACGCGGTCAGGAGCGGCGGCGCGCGACGCCGCCATCTTCGGCTATTTCGGCGGCGCGGTGAACGTCACCGACGGCAGCCACAGCTATCATCGCTTCCCGGCCGACCTGCGCGCGCAGGACATCTACCAGTATACGGTGATGCCGACGCACCTGAGGTCCCGGTTCACGCCGGAGGAATTGTCGACCGCGACGCTGTCGGAGCCGTTTCCGTTCACCAAGGGCGCCAGGCTCCTCAAGGTGCCGGTGATCGAACGCTCGCCCATGTTCAACAATTACGGTCCGGGAGCGCTGCTGGAGAGCGACACGCGGCTCTACGATCTGGCCAGCGATCCCGGCCAGGAGCGGCCGATCACCGATCCGGCGCTCGAGGCGCGCATGATCCGCTTGATGACCGACCTGATGCGCGCCAACGACGCGCCGGCGGAGGCGTTCTCGCGGCTCGACGTCGCGCCGGCGGCGGGCGCCGCGCGCTGAGTTCAGGCGTACGAAACGCCGACGACTTTCGCCCATTCCTCCATCGGCGGCGGCACCGGCTGCGGTCCGCCGCCGGGCACCGACTGGTCGAAATCGACAAGCGCTCCGGTCATCATGCCCGACTCGTCGGACGCCAGGAACGCGATGGCGCGCGCCACCTCGTCGGTCTTGAGCAACCGGCCGAAGGGCTGGCTGGCTTCCGCGGCGGCGAGCCAGTCCTTGCCGCCGCTGTGGTAGCGCCGTTGGATCGTGTCCTCGCCGGGCGTGTCCATCCAGCCGAGGTTGAGCGCGTTGACGCGGATGCGATGGCGCATCACCGAATAGGCGACGTTGCTTGGTCAGGATGTTCAGCGCGGCCTTGGAGGCGGCGTAGACGGCGAGCATCGGCACGCTGCCGTAGGACGAAACGCTGGAAATGTTGACGATCGAGCCGGCGACCGTCTCGCGCTCCATCAGCTTGATCGCGTCCTGCATCAGGAAGAACGGCGCGCGGGCGTTGATGCGCCATCATCCGGTCGAAGAGTTCCGGCGAGGTGTCCCAGATCGTTCCGCGATCGGTGAGCGCGCGCGGCATTGACCAGGATGTGGAGCGTGCCGAACGCCTTGTCGGCGGCGGCGATGACGCTCGCGGCATTCGTCCACCGAGGACGAGTTCCGCCGGCTGGAAGACCGCCGCGGCAGCTCTTCGACGTCAGTTCCTTGGCGAGCGCCTTGCCACGCTTCGGCGTTGCGGCCGGTGATGACGATGCCGGCCGCGCCGCGCTCGGCGAAAAGCCGCGCCGTCGCCTCGCCGAGCCCCTGCGTGCTGCCGGTGACGACCGCGTACCTTGCCCGCAAGTGACCGCATGTCAGTCACGGTTCCCTCCCTGTTTTGCCGGCTGGCGTTCAGCCGGCGACCTTCACCCATCCGCCGGCTTCGGGCCGATTCCTCGATGGCCGCGACGATGCGCTGATTGGCAAGGCCGAAGGCGAAATCCGGAAAGCAGCCGCTCGCCGGCGATGCCCGCCATGAGGTCGTGCACCTCGATCACCTTGACGTCGAAATAGCCGAGGCCGCCGCCGCCGTAGTCGAAGGGCAGGAAGGCCCGGAACTGCGGAACCTGCGAGCCGACCAGCAGCGTCTTGAAGCCGCGCTCGGGCTTCGGGTCGGACAGGCGGGCCACCTTCAGTTCGTTGAAGCGCTCGCCGTCCATCAGGATGGTGCCCTTCGGTGCCGCTCACCTCCCACTGGATGCCGAAGACCTTGCCGACGGCGACGCGCGAGGCCTCGATCACGCCGGCGGCGCCGGAGCGTGAAACGAAGCAGGCGCCTGGATCTGGTCCTCGTTCTCCACGTTCGCGGCGTTCGGCCGCCTTCGCCGCCTTGGCCGAGTAGCCCTCGCCGGCGCCGGCGACCGGCCGCGTCTCGAACCAGGTCTGCTCGGCTGGCGACGACGCTGTCGACGTCGCCCATCAGGTATTGCGCCACCGAGATGACGTGCGAGCCGAGATCGCCGAGCGCGCCGGAGCCGGCCTCGGTGCGCGAGCAGCGCCACGACCACGGCAGGTCGGGATCGGAGTAGAAGCCCTGGTCGAACCAGCCGCGGAAACGGATCGGCCTGCCGATCGCGCCTTCCTCGATCAGTTGCTTGGCGAACATCGCCGCCGGGGTCTTGACGTTGTTGAAGGCGACCATGGTGCGGACGCCGCCCTTGCCTGGCGGCAGCGGCCATCTCCTCGGCCTCGGCGACCGTGACCGCCAGCGGCTTCTCGCAATAGACGTGCTTGCCGGCGGCGATGCGCCGCCAGCGCCATCTGATGGTGCAGGTTGTTGGGCGACGTGATGTCGACCACGTCGATATCCGGGATCCTCGACCAGCGCGACGCCAGTCGCCGGTCCAGCGCGCGAAGCCAAGGCGTTCGGCGGCGGCCCTGGCGGTCGGCTCGTCGCGATCGGCAAGCATCGTCAATGTCGGCCGCGCCGCGAGGTTCGGATAAAGCAGCGCCGCGCGGCGAAACGCGTCGACATGGGCCTGGCCCATGAACCCCGATCCGATCAGGCCGATCTTCAATTTCGCTCGAACTCTCACGTACCGACGGAAGTCGCGCCGGGCCTGAAATGGTCTATTCATACCGTCGGCCAAACTGGACGGAATGTTTGGGCTCTTGTACGATACTGTGGAATTTTCATTCCATAGTGTCAAGCATCGGCATCCATGACGAGAGGCCAATGAGCATGGACGGAAAGGTCGGCACGACCAACCAACCGCCGAGGGACTTCGACGGCCTGAAGACGATGCTGCTCGACAGCCGCGACAGCCTGCCGCCGCGCCTGATCCAGCTGGCGGCATTCGCGCTGGAGAATCCGGACGAGATGGCGCTCGGCACGGCGGCGAGCATCGCCGCCCAGGCCGCCGTCCAGCCGTCGACGCTGATCCGCTTCGCCAAACGCCTGGGCTATTCCGGGTTCTCGGACCTGCAGGGCGTCTTCCGATCGGAACTGAGGTCGAACTGGCCGGACTATCGCGAGCGTCTGGCGCGCGTACAGCTTGCCCGGGAAGCGGGTGGGCCGCATCCATTGCTCTCCGGATTTGCGGAGAGCGCGATGGTCTCGCTGGAAAGGCTGGTCGCGCAGGCCTCGGAGGAGGACATCGGCCGCGCCGCGGATATCCTGGCACGCGCCGAGGTCATCTACCTGCTCGGCATGCGCCGGGCATTCCCGGTCACGTTCTACCTCGCCTACGCGCTCGGCAAGCTGGGCATTCGCACCATGCTGGTCGACCACCTCGCCGGGCTCGGACCGGAGCAGCTGACCGAGGCCGGCAAGCACGATGCGCTGATCGCCATCAGCTTCACGCCCTATACGCCGATGACGGTGGAACTGACCGACCGGCTGGCCGATCGCGGCGTGCCGGTGATCGCCCTGACCGACAGCCCCTTCTCGCCGCTGTCGCCCAAGGCGACCGTGACTTTCGAGATCCCGGAAGGGGATTACGCCGGATTCCGCTCCATGGCGGCGACCTTCTGCGTGGCCATGGCCCTCGGTGTGGCGACCGCCGCGAAACGGAACGAGCCGTAGAATTTCCATTCCATATTGACTGTCCTCTGGAAGATTTGTTTTATCACGCCTGATAGCCGCACCGCCGAAGCCGGCTAACTGACGAAAGCTTCCCGATGGCCGCGGCCCAACAACTCGACGTCATCACCATCGGCCGCTCGTCCGTGGACCTTTACGGACAGCAGATCGGCGGGCGGCTGGAGGACGTCGGGTCGTTCGCCAAATCGGTCGGCGGCAGCCCCACCAACATGGCCATCGGCGCTTCGCGTCTCGGCCTGAAGGCGGGCCTGATCACCCGCGTCGGCGACGAGCAGATGGGGCGCTTCATCCGCGAGCAACTGGCGCGCGAAGGCGTGGCGCTGGACGGCGTCGTCACCGACGCGAACCGGCTGACCGCCCTGGTGCTGCTCGGCGTCCGCGACGACCGCACGTTTCCGCACATCTTCTACCGCAGCGACTGCGCCGACATGGGGCTGGTCGAGGACGACATCGACGAGGACTACGTCGCTTCGGCGGGCGCCGTCGTCGTCACCGGCACGCATTTCTCGACCCCGGGCGTGGAGGCGGCGAGCCACAAGGCGATCCGCATCGCGCGGGCGGCCGGGCGCAAGGTGGTCTTCGACGTCGACTATCGCCCGAACCTGTGGGGCCTTGCCGGTCACGATGCCGGCGAATCCCGCTACATCCGCTCGCCGGAGGTCACCAGGCGCCTCGACAAGGTGGTGAGCAATGTCGACCTGATCGTCGGCACCGAGGAAGAGCTGATGATCGTCGGCGGCGCCGAGACGTTGCCGGGCTCGGTGCGGCGGCTCCGGGAAATGACCGCGGCGACGATCGTCCTCAAGCAGGGGCCGATGGGCTGCGTCGTTTTTCCCGGTGCGATCCCGGCGAACCTGGAGGACGGCATTCGCGGGCCGGGCTTCCCGGTCGACGTGTACAACACGCTCGGCGCCGGCGACGCGTTCATGGCCGGTTTCCTGCGCGGCTGGCTGACCGGCGAGCCGATCGAGACGAGCTGCGCCTGGGCCAATGCCTGCGGAGCGATTGCCGTCTCCCGCCTGCTGTGCTCGCCCGAATACCCGACCATGGACGAATTGCGCTTCTTCCTCGGGCGGGCGACGCAACCGACGCGCGCCCTGCGTCGGGACGCCGACCTCAACACTATCCACTGGGCGGAGACGCGCCGGCCGCAGCCCGAAACGCTGATGGCGCTGGCCATCGATCACCGCAGCCAGTTCGAGGCGATGGCCGACCGCGTCGGCGCCCCGCGCGAGCGCATCGCCGCCTTCAAGGCACTGGCGGTGGACGCCACGGCCCGCGTCGCCGCCGGCCGGCCCGGTTTCGGCATGCTGCTCGACGGGCTCTACGGGACGAAGGCGCTCTATGCCGCGGCGGGACACGCGTTCTGGATCGGCCGGCCGGTGGAGCATCCCGGCTCGCGGCCGCTCGAATTCGAAGGCGGCGGCGACCTCGGGTCGCATCTTGTCGAGTGGCCGGTGACCCAGACGGTCAAGTGCCTGTGTTTCTACCATCCCGACGATGCCGACGAGCTGAAGGCGCGCCAGGAGCGCGAGTTGCAGCGCGTCTTCGACGCCGCGCGCACCGTCGGCCGCGAGGTGATGATCGAGATCATCGCCGGCAAGAACGGGCCGTTCGGCGAGGATACGGTGCCGCGCGTGGTCGACCGCCTGTACCGGGTGGGCATCCGCCCCGACTGGTGGAAGCTGGAGCCGCAGGAGAGCGCCGCGGCGTGGCGGGCCGTCGACGCCGCGATTGCGGAGCACGATCCGCGCTGCCGCGGCGTCGTGCTTCTCGGCCTCGAAGCGCCCGAAGCCGATCTGGTTCGCAGTTTTGCAGTTGCGGCGGGCAGTCCCCGCGTGAAAGGCTTTGCCGTCGGGCGCACGATCTTCGGCGACGCCGCCGTCCGGTGGCTCGACGGGAGCATCGGCGACGAGGAAGCGATCGCCGACATGGCGACGCGCTTCCACCGCCTGGTTGTCGCGTGGCAGGGCGCCGTCGAGAAGGCGCGCGCCGCCTGAGTTTGGGAGGAGACATGCAAACGGTTCGCTTGACGGCGGCACAGGCCCTCGTCCGCTTCCTCGCCGCCCAGATGACCGAGGTCGACGGGGTCGCGCCTGCCGATCTTCGCCGGCGTCTGGGCGATCTTCGGTCATGGCAACGTGGCCGCGATCGGCGAGGCGCTTTACGCCGAGCGCGAGCGGTTGCCGACCTATCGCGGCAACAACGAGCAGGCCATGGCGCATGCCGCGATCGCCTTTGCCAAGGCGTCGCGCCGGCGGCGTTTCATGGCGTGCACCTCGTCCATCGGTCCCGGCGCCACCAACATGGTCACGGCCGCGGCGGTGGCGCACGTCAACCGGCTGCCGGTGCTGTTCGTCGCCGGCGATGTGTTCGCCAACCGGCTGCCCGACCCGGTGCTCCAGCAGGTCGAGGATTTCGGCGACGGCACGGTGTCGGCCAACGACTGTTTCCGGCCGGTTTCACGCTATTTCGACCGCATCACGCGCCCCGAACAGATCATCGCCGCGCTCCAGCGGGCGATGACCGTGTTGACCGATCCGGCCGAGTGCGGGCCGGTGACGCTGGCCTTTTGCCAGGACGTCCAGGCGGAGGCGTTCGACTATCCGGCGAGCTTCTTCGCCGAGCGGCTCTGGCTGCCGCGCCGCGTGCGCCCCGACGAAGGCGAACTCGCCGCCGCTGCCGAAGCGCTTCGCCGGGCGAAGAAGCCGATCATCATCGCCGGCGGCGGCGTGCTCTACAGCGAGGCGATGGACGCGCTCGCCGGCTTCGCCGAGACCCACGGCGTTCCCGTGGCCGAAACCCAGGCCGGGAAATCCGCCATCGCCGCCAGCCACAAGCTCTCCGTCGGTTCGATCGGCGTCACCGGAACGTCGGCGGCCAATGCGCTCGCCGAGGAAACCGACCTGATTCTTGCCGTCGGCACCCGGCTGCAGGACTTCACCACCGGTTCGTGGGCGCTGTTCCGCAATCCCGAGCGCCGCATCGTCGCGCTCAACGTGCAGCCTTTCGATGCGCTCAAGCATCGTGCCCTGCCGCTCGTCGCCGACGCGCGGGTGGGTCTCGACGAGCTGTCGGCGAAGCTTTCCGGCTGGCGAACGGACGACGCGTGGCAGCAGGCGATCGGCGCGGGCCGGGCGAGGTGGATGGAGGAGGGCGGCAAGGCGACCGGGCGGACCAACACGGTGCCGCCGTCGGACGCCCAGGTGATCGGCGCCGTCCAGCGGCGGTCGTCGCCGGATACGGTCGTGGTCTGCGCGGCCGGCGGTCTTCCCGGCGAGCTGCACAAGCTCTGGCAGGCGGAGCGGCCCGGCGGGTACCACCTCGAATACGGCTATTCCTGCATGGGCTACGAGATCGCCGGCGGCATCGGCGTCAAGCTTGCCATGCCTGACCGCGACGTCGTGGTGATGGTCGGCGATGGCTCCTACCTGATGCTGAATTCGGAGATCGCGACCTCGGTCCTGCTCGGCCAGAAGCTCACCATCGTCGTCCTCGACAATCACGGCTTCGGCTGCATCACGCGCCTGCAACAGGCGACGGGCGGTGCGCGCTTCAACAACCTTTTCGAGGACACCCACCACACGGCGCTGCCGGCGATCGATTTCCGCGCGCACGCGGAATCGCTGGGCGCCATCGCCGAGCGGGTGACGACGGTCGATGAGCTGGAAGCGGCGCTCGACCGCGCCAGGGGGCACGAACGGACCAGTGTCGTGGTGATCGAGACCGACCCCTTCGTCACCACCGAGGCTGGCGGTCACTGGTGGGACGTCGTCGTGCCGGAAGTGTCCAAACGACCGGAAGTCGAGGCGGCACGCAGCGCCTATGAGGGCGCGCTCGCCGGCCGGCGGCTTGGCGACTAGGAGGAAGCATGTCCATTCGTTTCGGCACGAACCCGATCGGCTGGTCCAACGACGACCTGCCCGAACTCGGCGGCGACATTCCGCTTGAGCAATGTCTTTCGGAGGCCAGGCAGGCCGGGTTCGAGGGCATGGAGCTTGGCAACAAGTTCCCCCGCGAGCCGGCGGCGCTGCGCAAGGTGCTCTCCGCACACCAGCTCGATCTCGTCTCCGGCTGGTATTCCGCCGAGCTCCTGCGGCGGACGCCGGCGCAGGAGATGGAGCGCCTGCGCCCCCACCTCGACCTGCTCAAGGCGCTCGGCGCCAATGTCCTGGTCTTCGCCGAGACCACCGACACCCACCACGACCAGCCGCAATCGAAGCGTCCGGTGCTGAAAGAGACCCAATGGGCCGACCTCGGCAAGCGCTGGACGGAGATGGCCGACATGACCCTGGCCGAGGGCGTCCGGCTCTGCTTCCACCATCACATGGGAACGGTGGTTCAGTCCGAGGCCGATATCGACGCCATGATGGCGGCAACCGGGCCGTCGTTTCACCTGCTGCTCGATACCGGCCACGCCACCTGGGGCGGCGCCGACCCGGCGGCGCTGGCGCGCCGCTACCGCACGCGCATCAGCCATGTCCACGGCAAGGACGTGCGCAAGGCGCGCATGGAGCAATCGATCGGCGAGGACTGGACCTTCCACAAGTCGGTCATTGAAGGCGTCTATACGGTGCCGGGAGACGGCAGCGTCGATTTCGTCGCCGTGCTGAAGGAACTGCCCGGCTATTCGGGCTGGCTGGTGGTCGAGGCCGAACAGGACCCGAAGAAGGCCAACCCGCTGACCTACGCCAGGATGGGCTACGCGAACCTCCGCCGCTTCGCAAAGGAAGCCGGGCTGCTGGCGTGAACGGGAGGAGGGGACGATGACATCGAAGCTTCTGGTCAGGCCGTCGAAGCCCGACGCCGACGGACGGGTGACCCATGTGACGCCGGAAAGCGCCGGGTGGACCTATGTCGGGTTCGATGCCTACCGCCTGGCGGCCGGTGGTTCCGCCTCGGCGATGACGGCGCGGCGCGAGGTCTGCATCGTGTTCCTGTCGGGCAAGGCGGCGGTCGAGGCCGGCGACACGAAGCTGGGCTCGGTCGGCGGCCGCACGTCGCCTTTCGACGGCAAGCCGTGGTCGGTCTATGTGCCCGCCGGTTCGCGCTGGCGCGTGACGGCGGAAACCGACGTCGAATTCGCGGTGTGCTCGGCGCCGGCCGAGGGCGGCAAGACGGCGCGGGTCATCGCGCCCGACGCGCTTTCGGTGGAGGAGCGCGGCCAGGGCACCAACCTCCGGCGCGTGGTGAATATCCTGCCGGAGGGCGACGACAGCGCGGAGAGCCTGCTGGTGGTCGAGGTCATCACGCCCGGCGGTCACTGGTCGAGCTATCCGCCGCACCGGCATGACCGCGACGCGCTGCCGGGAGAATTGCAGCTCGAGGAGACCTACTATCATCGCCTCAACCCGCCGCAGGGCTTTGCCTTCCAGCGCATCTACAGCGACGACCGCTCGCTCGACGAGACGATCACCGTCGCGAACGGCGACGTGACGCTGGTGCCGCGGGGTTACCACCCGTGCGGCGCGCCGCATGGCTATGACCTCTACTACCTCAACGTGATGGCCGGCCCGCGGCGCATCTGGCGCTTCCACAACGACCCGGCCCACGAATGGATGCTGAAGCCGACCGGCTGACGGCGGCACGCTCAGGAGCCTCGTAACCCATGTTGACGATTGCACTTCTCGGCGCCGGGCGGATCGGACGGATCCACGGCGGGAACGTGGTCGCCCACCCGCGGGCCACGCTGGCGGCCCTCGCCGATGCCGACGCCGGCGCGGCGAAATCGCTTGCCGGGATCGACCGGTGCGAAGGTTTCGACCGTCGACGCGATCATGGACGACGCGTCCATCGGCGCCGTGCTGATCTGCACGCCGACCGACACCCACGCCGATCTCATCGAGCGCGCCGTCAAGGCCGGCAAGGCCGTGTTTTGCGAGAAGCCGGTCAGCCTCGACGCCGGCGCGGATAGAAGCCTGCCTGAAGGTCGTGCGCGCCGCCAAGGGCAAGCTGATGATCGGCTTCAACCGCCGCTTCGACCCGAGCTTCGCCGACGTCAAGCGCCGGATCGAGGCCGGCGAGGCCGGCGCGGTCGAGACTGGTCACCATCCTGTCGCGCGATCCGGCGCCGCCGCCGGTCAGCTATATCGAGCGCTCCGGCGGCCTCTATCGCGACATGATGATCCACGATTTCGACATGGCGCGCTTCCTCCTCGGCGAAGAGCCGGTCGAGGTGCATGCGGTCGGCGCCTGCCTGGTCGATCCGGCCATCGGCAAGGCCGGCGACGTCGACACCGCCGCGGTGCTGCTCAGGACGAAGTCCGGCAAGATCGCGCAGATATCCAATTCGCGGCGCGCCACCTATGGCTACGACCAGCGCATCGAGGTGCACGGCAGCCTCGGGCTGCTGGCCGCCGGAAATCGCACCGCCACGACCGTGGTGCGCGCCAATGGCGACGGCTACGCCGCCGATCCGGCGCTGCCGTTCTTCCTCGAGCGCTATGCCGACGCCTATCGCGGCGAGCTTGCCGCCTTCGTCGCCAGCGTTCTCGACGGCACGCCGATCAGTCCGAGCGGCGACGACGGCTTGAAGGCGCAGCGACTGGCGGACGCCGCCACGGAAGCCGCGTCGACCGGCAAGCCCGTCACGCTTTCCGGCTGACGGCTACGACACCAGGCGGGTCGGCTTCAGCGTGCCGCTGCGTTCGAGCAGCGGATAGGCGGTTGCGGCCAGGTGCGCATCGATACGCTTGAGGTCGCGAACGAGATCGAGATGCAGGCCGCTGGTCTCGATGCTGGCGACGTGACCCTCGCGGACGCGCAGGAAGTGCCTCTCGGTCGACTTCGCGCTCCAGATCGCGGAACTGTTCCTTCTCGGCCACCAGCTTGCGCCCGGCGCCGATGTCGCCGGACATGAACACCGCCACCGCCAGTCGCAGGTGGTCCATCAGGCGCGAGAACATCGCGTCGATTTCATTGAGGCCTTCCACCGACAGGCTGAGCTTCAGGCGCATCCGCTTGGCGATCAGTTCGCTGAGGTTGCGGTCGATGATATCGCCGATGTGCTCCAGGTTGATGGCAAAGGCCTGGATCTCCGAGAGCCGCCGCGACTCGTCCTCGCCCAGTCCGTTTCGGGCGATCGACGACAGGTACTGCTGAAGCGCCTGGTGGAGGCGGTCGACGAGATCGTCCATGCGGCTGGTCTCGGCGATGCGCTTGCGGTCGTCGTTGTGCAACGCGGCCTGGGCGCCGGTCAGCATGGATCTCGACGATGTCGGCCATGCGCAGGACCTCGCGCGCCGCATTGGCGAGCGCGACCGCCGGCGTGTCGAGCGCGTTCCGGTCGAGGTAGAGCGGCGCGGCAGGGTCGAGCGTCCGTTCCTGCTCGGGCAGGAGGCGGACGAGGAGGCGTCCGACGAACGGCAAAAGACCAATGAAAACAATGGCTACCGCGACATTGAAGGCGGTGTGCGCGTCGGCGGCCATGCGGCCGGGATTGGGCTCCAGCCCGGCCAGGAAATCCGCCATCGGGCCAAGCAGCGGCAGGAGGACCACAGCGAGCGCGGCGCGCATGGCGAAGTTGCCGACCGGAACGCGGAGCTTGACCGGATCGCCGTTGGTGCCTTCCAGGATCGGGTTGATGGACGTGCCGATGTTGGCGCCAAGGACCATGGCCAGCGTCGCCTCCGGGCTGGTGATGCCGGTGGCGGCGAGCGAGATGATGGTGAGCATGACCGCGACGCTGGAATGCGCCGCCCAGGCGAAGAGCGCCGCGAGCGCGAAATTGAGGATCGGATCGCCGGTGATCGCGGTCAGAATCTCGCGGGCGGCGCGCGACTCCTCGGCCGGCCGCACCGTGTCGCCGAGGAGGTGCAGCGAAAGCAGCATCAGGCCGAGGCCGATGGCAACGCGGCCGAGATCGTGGATGCGCGTCGTGCCGCCGCGACGGAAGGCGATGAGCCCGCCGACGATCAGAATCGGGAAGAGCAGCGTGATGTCGAAGGACAGGACCTGGACGATCAGTGTCGTGCCGACATTGGCGCCGAGCATGACCGCCAGCGCGTCATCGAGGTCCATCAGGCCGGCGGCGGCAAGCGATGTCGTCATCAGCGCGGTCGCGGTGCTGGATTGCAGGACGCCGGTGATGCCGAGGCCGGCGAGGAAGGCGCGCAGCCGCGTCGACAGGCTGCGGTCGAGGACGCGCCGGAAGTCCGTGCCGAACGCCCGCATCACGCCCGTTCTGCACCATGTGGATGCCCCACAGGAGCAGGGCGATCTCGCCGATGACGTTGATCAGTACGCGCGTAGCGGACATTCCGAGCTCATCCTGCCCGGGGCGACGACAAGGCCGTTCGCCCCCGGTTAGCGACGACCAACCCGCCGTCGAAAATCGACCAATTGGTCCATAGTTCAGCCAATATAATCCTTTGATGGCTAAATGTTAGCGGCCTGTCCTAATTGGTTGTTTTTTTGGATTTCGTGTCCCCGGCTGCGGCCCGCTGCCAGAGCGCGGCCATCGCCAGGGGATCGTTGGTGGTGATCTGGTCGGCGCCGGCCGCGATCACGCGGGCCAGCACCGCCTCGATGTCCGGTGTCGTCGGATCGAGGCGTCCACACGTCCATCGCGGCGCCGCCCCGTTGCAGCCGCCGGATCGGATTTTCACCGTGGGCGAGGGCGGCGAGCACGAACTTGTAGTGCAGGTAGTACGCCGCGGCGTCGGGTGCGATCGCGGCCGCCTCCTCGACCAGCGCGGCGATCTCGTCGCGCGTGGCGGCGCGGCGGCCACGCGCCAGGTCCAGCGGATCGAAGCCCAGCGCCAGCTTCGGCACGGCGTTGCCGAGTACGCGCACGGCCTCCCATTCGGTGCCGCTGAGCAGGCATCGCTCCGCAATCGGCGTGACGATGTCGGCGAAGCGATCGATCGCAGCCTGGGTCAGTCCGGCTAAAGGCTGCTTCAGGTCGATCTGAAGCCGCGCGTCACTGGCAGGTGCGTCGGCCACGATGTCCGCCAGATCGGCGAGCAGGGGCGGCGCGAAGTCTCCACCGGCGATGCGCAGGCCGCGGATCGTGGCCGCGTCGGCCTCGTTCACCGGGCCGTGGCCGCTGGTCTCGCCGTCGAGCCCATCGTCGTGGAGGCAGACCCAGTTGCCGTCCGCCAGGGCGCGCGCGTCGATCTCCAGCGACGCGCCGGCGGCGAGGCCGGCGACGAGATTCGCCGGCGAGAACGGCGGCTCGCTGGCCGCCTGCCGGAGCTTGTGCCACTTCAGCCAGACGCGGCGGCCACCGGCGGCGATGGAGACGCCGCCAACCGGGGGGCTGCCGTCATGGTGTCATGCCTCAGGCCGCGGCGCGGCGCTTGCGGGCGGTCGCACCCTGGATCGGGTTCTGGTCGACCAGCTTGCGCAGGAAGATCACGTCGTCGCCGGAGAGCGAGTTGATCAGGCCGGCGGAAAGCCACTGGCCGATGGCGACCCGCGGGTCGCGACCGTGGGCCCAGTGACGGCGCAGCTTGGACGGGCGAGGGCAGTGGACGCGGTTGTAGAGGCCGGCGTCGTGGAGCTCCGCGGCATCCTCGGGCGCGAACATGTTGAGCTCGATCGAAACCGAATCCGCCTTGCAGGCGCGCAGCACGCCGAGCAGATCGACATGGCGGGCGTGGATGATCGCCTCGGTGCGGATGGTCGGCTCCTTCTTCTTGATGTTGAGAAGATCGACGTGGTTGAAGGAGAGCATCAGCACGTTGCCGAAGCCGTCGGCCTTGCGGAGGACCTGCAGGACCCGGTCGGTCAGCTCGTCGGGACGCTCGTATTCCTTCATCTCGACGACGAGCCCCATCTTGGCCTTCTTCGCCCACTGGACGACTTCTGCGAAGGTGGAAAGACCGACCTTGCCGAAGGAGCCGGGCATATGGGCTGCGGCGTCGAGGCTACGGATCGCGGCGAGATCGTGGTCGCCGACGAAGCCGTGCCCGCTGGTAGTGCGGTCCAGCGTTTCGTCGTGGATGACGATCGCCTCGCCGTCGCGGCTGAGCTGGAGGTCGATCTCGCAGGTGGTCGCGCCGGACGCCTTGGCCGCCTCGAAGGCAAGCAGCGTGTTCTCCGGGTAGTGCAGGCAATAGCCCCGATGCGCGCAGACATGGGTGAAGCCGTTGTCGGCGGCGCGGAACGAGATCGGCATTTCTGGACCTTTCGTCAGGCAGGTCGTCTCGCCGGATAGACCTTGTGATTGGAGCGTGACGGTCCGGCCGCGTCACGATTCTTGCGGGAGAACCTAGACCGGCCGGGCTTCGGCGCCGTCGATCAGCTTCCCGGTGGCGGTCTCGAACACGAGCGAATCGCTCGGCTGGAAGGCGACGAAAACCGGCGCGCCGATGGCGCGCGCGATGGCGGCGCCCTGCTCGAGAAGGCGGATGTAGCCGATGCCCGTCTCCACCACGTAGAGGACCTCGCGGCCCATCGGCTCGATCTGTGCGATCTTTCCGGGCAGGCCGGTGTCGGCGAAAGACAGGTGTTCCGGCCTGAGGCCGAGGGTCGTCTCGCCGCTTGCCCCGTTGAGCGGCAGCGAAACCTCGCCGACATGGAGGGCGCCGTCGCGCGCCTGACCGGCCACGAGGTTGATCGGCGGCGAGCCGATGAAGCCGGCGATGAACAGGCTCGACGGGCGCAGGTAAAGGTCGTTGGGCGTGCCGACCTGTTCGATGCGGCCCTCGCGCATGCAGATGATGCGGTCGGCCATGGTCGTGGCCTCGATCTGATCGTGCGTCACCAGAATGGTGGTGATGCCGAGCTTCTCCTGCAGCGACTTGATCTCGGTGCGCATCGACAGGCGCAGCGTCGCGTCGAGATTCGACAGCGGCTCGTCGAGGAGGAGGAGCTGCGGCTCCTTGACCAGCGCGCGCGCCAGGGCGACGCGCTGCTGCTGGCCGCCGGAGAGCTCGCCCGGCCGACGGTCGAGAAGCTGGTCGACCTGCACCAGTTCGGCGGCCGCCTTGACGCGGCCCATCGCTTCCGGCCGCGGCGTCTTCTTGAAGCGCATCGGGAACAGGATGTTGTCGCGCACCGTCATGTGCGGATAGAGCGCATAGGACTGGAAGACGATGCCGACGTTGCGGTCGCTTGGCCTCGACCTCGTTGACCACGTGGCCGTCGAACAGCAAATCGCCGCCGCTCGGCTGGTAGATGCCGGCGAGGATCAGCAGGCTCGTCGACTTGCCGCAGCCCGACGGGCCGAGCAGGGCGACGAACTCGCCGTCCTCGATGGCGAGGTCCATGCCCGGAATGACGGAGACGTCGCCGAAGCTTTTCGCGATGTTGCGGAACTCGATTCTGGCCATCGTCTCAGCCCTTCACGCCGCCAATGGACATCTGGAGAAGGAATCGCTGCGCGGCGAGATAGAGCAGCAGACTGGGCACCAGATAGAAGACCCCGACCGCGGACACGACGCCGTAGTCGACGCCCATGATGTCGTCGCGGACGAAGAACATGTAGAGGCTCATGGTCCAGTTGGTGTTTCGGATGAGGAAGGTGAGAACGAAGATGTACTCCTCCCAGCCGCGGATGAAGGTGAACACCGAAATCGCCAGCATGCCGTTGGTCACTTGCGGCAGCACGACACGCACGAACGCCTGACGCCGTGAGGCGCCGTCGGTGAGCGCGCTCATCTCGATGTCCCAGGGCACGGCGTCGAAGAAGCCCTTCATGATGAAGATCGCGAAGGGCAACTCGAAGGCCACCAGCACGAGAATGACGCCGAACAGGCTATCCAGCAGGCCGATGTAGTAGAGCATCAGGAACAGCGGCACGATCAGTGTCAGCACCGGGAAGGCGTGAAGCACCAGCAGCGCACGCAGCATGCCGGCGCGTCCGGGAAACTGGAAGCGCGACAGGTAGTAGGCGGCGAGCGAGGCAACGACGACGACGATGACGGTCTGGGTGCCGGCGAGCAGGACGGAATTGCCGAAGGCGTGCCAGACATTGGGGAAATCCACGGCGCCGGTCACCGTGCCGACACGCGAGCGCACGACCGAACTGAAATTGGGCTCCCACAGGAAGATGAAA
>CAWGJV010000028.1:0-28899 GCA_963822975.1 uncultured Alphaproteobacteria bacterium | reverse complement strand
GCCACTGTCCGCGCATGAGGACGAGACCCGCCAACCGACCGATAACCGTGGCCCTGCTCGCGCTGCCCGAGAGCACGCCGACGGCGTTCTACGGCCTGTACGAGGTGCTCTCGACGGTCGGGGTCGCGTGGCAGGAACTGATGGGAGAAGCGGCCGGCAGCGCCCGTTTCGACGTGTGCATCGTGGCGCCGACGCGCCGACAATTCACGTCCGCCATGGGTGTGCCGATCACACCGGACGCGGCGCTCGACGAAATGCCGTCGCCGGATATCGCCATCGTAACCGATCTCACGCTCGCGCCCGGCATCGATCCTCGCGGCAAATGGCCGGCGGCCGGCAGGTGGCTGCGTAGTGCGTTCGACAACGGGGCGGTGATCTGTTCGGTGTGCACCGGCTCGATTCTGGTGGCCGACGCCGGGCTGCTCGATGGCCTGGAGGCGACGACGCATTGGAGTGCTTGCCCGCTGTTCGCCGATTACTTTCCCGCCGTCCGGCTGCGACCGGAGCGCGTCGTTCTGGTCGCCGGGCCGGACCGGAGGATCGTCACCAGCGGCGGCTCGGCATCGTGGGAGGATCTGGCGCTCTACCTGGTCGCACGCTTTGCAGGTCAGGCGGAGGCGGTGCGCACCTCCAAGGTCTACATCTTCGGGGATCGCAGCGAAGGCCAGTTGCCTTATGCGGTCATGCGCCGGACCGACCGTCATGAGGATGCGGCGGTCGCTGCCGGTCAGACATGGATCGCGGAACACTATGCGGCGGCCAGGCCCGTCGCGCGGATGGCAGCTGCTTCCGGTCTGCCGGAACGCACGTTCAAGCGGCGCTTCAGGGCGGTGACAGGGTACGCCCCGGTCGAATACGTGCAGGCGCTGCGGATCGAGGAAGCGAAACAGATGCTGGAGACGACCGACGATGCGACGGACACCGTGGCGCACGAGGTCGGCTACGAGGACGTTGCGTTCTTCCGCCGCCTGTTCAAACGGAAAACCGGAGTCACGCCAGCGCGCTATCGCCAGCGCTTTCAGTCGATTGGCCGACTGAGAGGTGGGAACTGATCGGCGTCAGGCGTGCCGTCGGCGAAGCATGGTGAGCGGGCGGCCGTCGATCGCCGGCGAGGCCGAGGCCGATCAGCCGCCATGCCGAGCGAAATGGCTGGGCCGAGCCGTTCGCTGCAGGAAGACGGCGCCGAGCAGGATGGCGCTCACCGGCACCAGGAACGTCACCAGCATCAGGTTCACCGCGCCGGCCGTGGCGAGGATGCGATAGTAGATGATGTAGGCGAGGCAGGTGGAGAGCGCCGCCGAGCGATCAGCGCCGCCCAGACGCCGGCGCCGGGCATCGGCAGCGTCCACGGCCGGTCGACGAAGAGGCGAGCGGCACCATCATCACCGCCGCGGCGGCGATCTGGCCGGTTGCCGTGACCAGCGGCGGGAGGCCCGCGCGGCGAGAAGCGGCGGCCGAAGACGACCGACAAGGCATAGCTACCGAGGCGAGCAGGCAGCGCCAGTTCGGCCAGCAGGTCGCGTCGCGCCGTGCCGAGCGCGTCCGGGCCGATCATCACCACCACGCCGGCGAAGCCGATGATCACGCCGGCGACGCGGGCCGGCGTCATGCGTCTCGTCGCTGGTGAAGAAATGGGCGACACGACGGCGAAGAGCGGCGTGGTGGCGTTGAGGATCGAGGCGAGGCCGCTGGCCATGTGGCTCTGCGCCCAGGCGATCAGGCTGAAGGGCATGACGTTGTTGAGGAAGCCCATGACGAAGAAGGCGCGCCAGGTCGCCGGGTCGCGCGGGCATGCGGGCGCCGGTGGCGCGGACGACGAGGTAGAGAAGCGCGCGCGCCAAGCGTCACGCGGAAGGCGACGATGGCGAAGCGGCGGCAGGGCGTTGACGGCGACGCGTTGTAGAAGATAGGAGCCGCCCCACAGCAGCGCACAGGTGACGAGCAGCGCCCATTCGGCGGGCGTCATGGTACGGTTGATGCGGTCGGCATGGCGGGCCCGGGGTGGCAGGGAGCGCACCATAGGACCGCGCGGGTTGCCGTGCATTCCGTTTCTTGCAGGTGCGCCGGGGGCCAAAGGCGGCCATCTGCGAGCTTTTGGCTTAAACTCGCCGAATTTTGCTACGCTGTGCGGGACTTCACCGGATGCTTGAGGCGCTTCGGCTAATATGACGGTTCAGCTTGCAGTTGGCGCGGCGGCGCGGAACGACGCCGGCATCGCGGCCGCACTGCCGATTCTGCGGCAGCGCTTCGGCGATCGCTGTGTCGATTCGGAGACCGTTCGACGGCAGCACGGGCACCAGACGACGTGGCTGGTCAACCAGCCGCCGGACGCCGTGGTCTTTCCCGAATCGACCGAAGACGTCGCCGAGATCGTCCGAACCTGCGCCGCGCACGATGTGCCGGTCATCGCCTTCGGCGTCGGATCGTCGCTGGAAGGCCACGTCAATGCGCCCTTCGGCGGCGTGTCGATCGACATGAGCCGGATGAACCGCGTTATCTCCGTTCATCCCGAGGACCTCGATGCGGTGGTCGAGCCGGGCGTGACGCGCAAGCAGCTCAACGACTACCTGCGCGACCAGGGCCTGTTCTTCCCCATCGATCCCGGTGCCGATGCTTCGCTCGGCGGCATGGCGGCGACCCGCGCCTCCGGCACCAATGCGGTGCGCTACGGCACGATGCGCGACAACGTCATCAGCCTGACCGCGGTGATGGCGGACGGCTCGGTGGTCAGGACCGGCAACCGGGCGCGGAAATCCTCGGCCGGCTACGACCTCGCGCGCCTCCTGGTCGGCTCGGAGGGAACGCTCGGCATCATCACCGAACTGGTTCTCAGGCTATACGGCATCCCGGAGGCGATTGCCGGCGGCGTGGTGCCCTTCGACAGCGTCGAGGGGGCCTGCAATGCCACGATCCTGACCATCCAGAGCGGGATCCCGGTCGCGCGCATCGAGCTTGCTCGATTCGCTGATGGTGCGGGCCTGCAACGCCTATTCCAAGCTCGACCTGCCGGAGGTGCCGCACCTCTTCGTCGAACTGCACGGCAGCCCGCACTCGGTCCAGGAACAGGCGGCGGCCTTCGGCGAGATCGCGACGGAGTGCGGCGGTGGCGAGTTTGCGTGGGCGATGAAGCCGAGGAGCGCAACCGGCTTTGGCAGGCGCGCCACGACGCCTACTGGGCCTCGTTCACGCTCCGGCCCGGATCGAAGGCGAATGTCACCGATGCCTGCGTGCCGATTTCGCGGCTGGCGGAGTGCGTCGCCGCAACGGTTGCCGATATCGCGCGGACGGGGCTGATCGCGCCGATCGTTGGCCATGTCGGCGACGGCAATTTCCATCTGTCGATCCTTGTCGATCCGGACGATCCCGACGAGGTGGCGCGCTGCGAGGGGTTGATCTCGCGGCTCAACCTGCGCGCCATCGAGATGGAGGGGACCTGTACCGGCGAGCACGGTATCGGGCAGGGCAAGATGAAGTATCTGGGGATCGAGCACGGCGCCGGTCTCGAAGTCATGCGGGCGATCAAACAGGCCATCGATCCACGAGGGATCATGAATCCGGGCAAGATCGTCGCGCCGGGTTGACCGGTCTGACGATCGATCGGTAGCGGAGGCAAATTCTGAGCAGGCTCTTCCTGATTGTCGGGGGTGCCATCGTCATCGCGCTGTTCGCCGCGTTGATCGTCCCGCAATACATGAACTGGGACAGCTATCGCGCCAGCTTCGAGGCCGAAGCCAGCCGGATTCTCGGCCACAAGGTGGAGGTCACCGGCTTCGAGAAGGCCACCATCCTGCCATCGCCCTCGCTGACCTTCACCGACGTGAAGGTCTTCGACAACGACGGCGCCGAGATCATGACCGTCGGGCATTTCGACGTCGAGATCGAGTTGATGCCGCTTCTCCAGGGGCAGATCCGCGTCGTTTCGATGACGCTCGAGAAGCCGGTCGTGCATATCGACGTCGACACCGCGGGCGGCATCGCATGGATGCGCCGGGCGAAGGCGCCCGAGCCGTTCGACCCGGAGAAGGTCGTCCTCGACAGCGTGTCCATTCGCGATGGCACGCTGGTCTATCAGGACGCCCGAAACGGCGTTGTCCAGCGCTTCGACGGCGTCCGCGCCGACATCAACGCGCGGGCGCTCAACGGTCCCTGGCACGTTTCCGGCTTCTACCTCGACCAGGGCAACCAGGTGGAGTTCCGCGCCTCGACCGGCCGCGTGCTCGACGACGGGCGGCTGCGCGTCAAGGTCGATTTCAGCCCCGCCCGCTGGCCGGTGACCGTCGGCGCCGACGGCGTGCTCGGTATCGATCCCGCGGATCCGGCAAGGCGCGTGGCCTATAGCGGCACCTACAACGTCAACGAGATCGTCGGCGGCGAGAGTGGGCCGGGTACGGGCTGGCGCAGCGAGGGGGCTTTCTCGCTGGTCAGCGGCCGGCTGGAAATCACCAAGGCGGTCCTGTCGAACGGCCCGCCCGAGCGCTCGTTCAGCCTGGCCGGCGCGCTCACGGTCGATTTCGGCAAGGCGCCGTCTTTCTCCGCGACGGCGGAGGCACGCCAGATCGACCTCGACCGGACGCTTGGCAAGGGCCCGACGGAGCCGGTTGACGTGTCGGTGGCCGCCGACAGCCTGGTCGCCTATCTCAGCCACGTTCCGGTTCCGGGCATTCCCGGCACGATCGCCCTCAACGTGCCGGCCATCGTCGTCGGCGGGCGCGTCATCGAGAACGTGGCGCTCGCCGCCGAACCGGCGCCGAACGGCTGGCACATCAGCTCGCTCGCGGCGCGGTTGCCGGGGCAGGCACGGCTGGCCGCCAGCGGCGTGCTGACCACCGAGGACAAGTTCGGCTTCGTCGGCGATGTCCATCTTGCCGTCGACCAGCCCGCGACCTTCGCCACCTGGTGGCGCGGTCACGAGCAGGAGGGCTCAGGTCGGCTGCTGGCGCCGTTCGATCTCGCCGGCCACGCCGATGTCGGGCCGGGGCGCATTGCGGTCGACAAGGTCGCCGCTCGGATCGGCGACGCCACCATCAAGGGCCGCTTCTGGTGGGGCGATGCGCAGCGCGGCCGATCGCGCGAGCTGGGCACCGACCTCGAGGCGAGCAGCATCGATTTCGTCCAGTTGCGGGCACTGGCTGAACTGCTTGTCGGCCACAATCTGACCAACACCTCGTCGCTTGCCGATACCTACAAGCTGCACGTCAAGGCGGATGCTTTCGCCTTCGAGGACCTCACCGTCCGCGGCATCGAGATCAACACCGACTACGAGAACGACGCGCTGACCGTCACCAAGCTCGAGATCGACGACATTGGCGGCGCCCGCCTCGACGAAACCAGCGGCAAGATCGAAGCCTTGTCGAGCAATCCGCGCGGCCGGCTCAACGCCCATCTGGGGGCGGAGTCCTTCGCCGGGTTGACGCGCCTTGTCGATCGGTTCGCGCCGGATTCGGGTGTGGCGCGCTGGCTGCGCACCGCCGCGCCGGCGCTCGGCCCGGCACAGATCGGCGTGCGCATCGTGGCGCCGCCGGCCAACGCCGACAACGGCTTTGCCGTCACGGTCGAAAACGGCGTCGCGGGCTCGACGACGTTCGACCTGGCGGTGAAATCCGCCGGCGGCCTCGCCGATTGGCGGAGCAAGCCGGCCGATGTCAGCCTCACGCTCAATTCGCCTGACTCCGCCGCGCTCGCCCGGCAATTCGGCATGGGCGCCGTGGCGATCGGGAACGACCCCGGTTCGCAAGTGACGATCAAGGGCAGCGGTGTCCCCGCCGAGGGGCTCGACACGTCGGTGGACGCCGACGTCGCCGGATTGACGACCAGGCTGACCGGCAAGCTCAAGGTGGGCGAGGATCTGGCGCCGTCCTTTGCCGGCAAGACCCGGCTGAAATCCACCAACATCGATCCGCTCATTGCGATGGCCGGGCTCCACATTCCCGGCGATCCGGTGGGAACGGCGGTCGATATCGACGGCCAGGCGGCGGCGTCGAGAGACGGCGTGACGCTGGAATGGCTGACCGGCCAGGTCGGCCCGGCGATCGCCGGCGGCAAGTTCACGCTGGCCTCCGATGGCGACCGCGGCTGGCGCGTCGGTGGCGATCTCCATGCCGACGAGGTCGATCTGGGCTGGCTGGCCGCGCTCGGTCTGGGCTTCGCGCCGGTGTCGACCGGCGATCCCGCCGCGCCGTGGTCGCGCTCGCCGTTCGCCGCGCCGGTCTACGGCCAGGTCAGCGGCAAGCTCAAGGTGGCCGCCGACCGGCTCGATGTCGGCAACCTGGCCGTGACCGGCACGTCGTTCGACATGGCCTTGCAGCCGCAGCGCATCGACGTCGACCTGACCGCCGGACAGATCGCCGGCGGCACCGTCACCGGCGGCATGTCGATCCACAACGTCGGCGGCAACGCCAATCTCGGCGGGCGCTTCGACCTCAAGGGCGCCGCCCTGGAGTCGTTCGTCTGGCAGCGCGACGGCCGCTCGGTCGCGACCGGCACGCTCGACCTGTCGGCGAATTTCGAGTCGACCGGCCGGTCGCTGGCGGGGATCGTCTCGACCATGACCGGCGGCGGCGTCCTCACGGTCCGCGACGGGCGGGCGCGCTACGTCAATCCCAATGCCGTGCGCGAGCTGGTGCGCGCCTCCGATCTCGGCCAGCAATACAGCGAGGACGCGCTGAAGATCGCCTTCGGTCAGCGCATCGACGCGGACGACCTGTCGTTCAAGGAGGCCAGCGGCGCCTTCGCCATCGTTGCCGGGGCGGTGCGGCTGAAGAATCTCGCCATCAAGGCCGACGGGCTGGCCGCCAACGGCAACGCGGTGGTCGATCTCAATGCCATGACGCTGGACAGCGACTGGAGCCTGACCTTCGATCCGGTCGACAACAAGGTGCAGGGCATCGACCCGAAGGCCGGCCTGGTTTTCCGCGGGCCGCTGGCGGCGCCGTCGCGGAGCATCGACGTGCTGCCCTTCGCCGCCTACCTCAACGAGCGCGAAGCGGCGCGCATGAACGAGATCATCGCCCTCGACCAGGCGACCCGGGCGGAGAAGCAGCGGCTCGGCTGGCTTGCACGCTACCTGAGCGAGGACGCCGCCTGGCAGGCCGAGCAGGCGCGCATCGCCGCGGAACGCGAGGCGGCGCGGCGGGCGGCGGCGATCGCCCAGGCGATGACGCTCGAGTCGTTCCACGCCAACCGTGAGGTCCGCGTGGAGCAGGGCAGGGTGGCGGCGCTTTCGGCGCTGGCGGAGCGCATGGCCGGCCGGCAGGCGGATGCCGATGCGATTGCCGCCGAGGCCGCCAAGGTTGCCAAGACGGAACGCGCGCGGGCGGATGCCGCGGCCAAAACCCTGGCCGCTGCGGTCAGCGCGGAGGCGGCGGCGAAGGCCCAGGCGCAAGCGGCCGAACAGGCGATGGTTGCGGCGAAGGACGCTGCCTCGTCCGCCGCTGCCGAGGTTGCGAAACTGGAGCAGGCGGCGGAAGCGGCGGGCCAGGCGGTTGGCGCGGCGACCGCCGCCGAGGCCGAGGCTCGCGCGAGCGCCGACAAGGCTGCCGGCGACAAGGCCGTTGCGGCCGCCGCGCTCAAGGATGCGACGGCGCGGGCGAAGACTGCCGCCGCTGCCGCCGACAAGGCGGAGCTTGCCGCCGGTGCCGCCGCTGACGACAAGGACAGGGCCGACGCGGCGGCGACCGCCGCCATGACGGCGGGCGACGATGCCAGCAAGGCGCTGGCGGACGCCGAGACCGCCGTCACGGACGCGCGGGCGAAGCTGGATCTGGTGACGTCGAACAACGCCGACCTTGGCGGCAAGGTTGCCGCGGCGCAGGACGCCAAGTTGCGCGCCGAGGCGGCCGCGGAGGCCGCCGCGGCAGCCGTGTCGACGACGGCGGATGCCCGCGATGCGGCGCTTCGGCAATTGGCGGACGCCAAGGCCAAGGCAGATGCTGCGCAGGCCACAGCCGAAGCCGCTGCGAAGAGCGCCGAACTCGCGGCTGCGGCGGCGGATCTTTGATGCAAAGTGCTGGTACCGACGAGCAGGCCATCGCGAACGCCAAGGACATGCAGGTCGTCGCCAATCGCGCAGCCGTGCAGGCCGAGGCCAAGAAGGCGGATGCTGCTGGCGCCGCGACGGCGGTGACTGAAGCGGAAGCTGCCGTCGCGCAGGCCGAGCAGGCGGCCGACGCCGCGGCCAAACGGGCGCAGGAGACGGCTGCTGCTGCCGTTGCGGCCGGCAAGGCGGTGGATGCGGCGGTCACCGCAGCGGCGCATTTGAGTTCGACGAAGAATGCGGCGTTGAGCGAACTGTCGCAGGCGATCGCGGCGCGTGATGCCGCGGCAAAGATCCGGGCCGAGAAGCAGGCTGCCGCCGAAACGGCGACCGCAGCGGCGAGCAAGGCGGCGGCTGTCGCGTCCGATGCCGGCGAAGCCGCCAAGACGGCGCGCGCCACTTCGGATGCGGCGCTCGCCGACAAGGCGGCGGCGGAGGACACTGCGGCGACGGCGAATGCAGCGGCGGCCAAGGCCGGCGACGATCTGCAACGCGCCACGTCGGTGCGCAAGGAGGCTGAGGCGGCCGCCAAGACGGCGACGGCGAAACTGGCAGCGGCGCGGACCAATGCCGGTAATGCCAGCAAGACGCTTGCAGCGAAGTCGGACGCTTTCGATTCGGCCCGGGCGCTGGCGAACGAGGCGACGCAGGCCCGCGTGGCCGCGCAGGCGGCCTCGGACGACGCGGTGCGCCATGCCAACACGGCCGAGGCGGTGGCGAAATCGACCGCAATGGCCGCGGCTGAGGCCGCGACCAAGGCGGAAGGCGCGCGCAAGCTCGCCGAGAGCGCCGCGGCCGACGCCGCCTCGACCGGCACGATCGAGGTCGTGTCTCCCACGCCGACCCGTCAGGGCGCGGCGCTGGCTCCGGTGAACGCGGTGTCCACGGATACGACGGCGTCGGTGACGGTGCCCGTGCCGCAACGCGCGCCAATACGGATCGTGCCGCGGCCGGCGCCGGCCAGCCGGCCCCTGATCCTCGCCCCGCGCTAGTCCCGCCGCGCCCGGTCGCGATACCAGCCGAGCGCGAAGACCCGGATGGCGGCCGACAGGTTGATGTCGTCGGCGCGATTGCGATCGATCTCGGCGACGATGGCGGCGATGCTCGTGCCGCGCGCCGCGGCGACCTCGGCCAGCGCCTGCCAGAACGGCTGTTCGAGCGAGATGCTGGTGCGGTGGCCGGCGATGGAAATCGAGCGCTTGCTCATCGGGGCGCGGTCAGTCCGGCTCGCCGTCGCGGCGATGGCCTTCGATGTTGCGCTCGGCGCGTGTCCGCTCCGCCGCCTGGCGCTTCTTTTCGTCGCCGGTGCGGCCATGCAGGCGGCGGTTCTGTTCCGCCTCGCGCTCGCGCTCGGCACGCGTCCGGGCCTTGCGCGCGCGGCGGAGGTTGACGATGTCGGCGGTCATCGGCCGCTCCGCTATTTCGGGCCGATCATGTCTTCCGGCCGCACGATGCGGTCGAAGTCCTCTGCCGTGACGTAGCCGAGGCGCACGGCCTCCTCGCGCAAGCGTCGTGCCGTTCTTGTGCGCCGTCTTGGCGATCTCGGCCGCCTTGTCGTAGCCGATGGTCGGCGCCAGCGCCGTCACCAGCATCAGCGAGCGCTCCATCAGGGCGCGGATGTGCTTCTCGTTGGCCTTGATGCCGACGACACAGCGGTCGGTGAAGCTCACCGCCGCGTCGGCGAGCAGGCGCACCGACTGGAGGAAGTTGTAGGCCATCACCGGATTGTAGACGTTGAGCTCGAAATGGCCCTGGCTGCCGGCGAAGGTGATGGCGGTGTTGTTGCCGAAGACCTGCACGCAGACCTGCGTCAGCGCCTCGCACTGGGTCGGGTTGACCTTGCCGGGCATGATCGAGGAGCCCGGCTCGTTCTCCGGCAGCGACAGTTCGCCGAGGCCGGAGCGCGGGCCGGAGCCGAGCAGGCGGATGTCGTTGGCGATCTTGAAGAGGCTTGCCGCCACCGTGTTGATCGCGCCGTGCGAAAAGATCATGGCGTCGTGGGCGGCGAGCGCCTCGAACTTGTTGGGCGCCGAGGTGAACCTCATGGCGGTCAGCGCGGCGATGCGGTCGGCGACGCGTTCGGCGAAGCCGACCGGCGCGTTGAGGCCGGTGCCGACGGCGGTGCCGCCCTGGGCGAGTTGCATGAGGCCGGGCATGGTCGCCTCCAGCCGCTCGATGCCGTTCTCGACCTGCTGGGTGTAGCCGGAGAATTCCTGGCCGAGGGTGAGGGGAGTGGCGTCCTGGGTGTGCGTGCGGCCGATCTTGATGATCGAGGCGAACGCCTGCGCCTTGTCGTTGAGCGCGTTCCTGAGCTTCGCCAGCGCCGGCAGCAGGCGGTGGTTGATCTCCTCGGCGCAGGCGATGTGCATGGCCGTCGGAAAGGTGTCGTTGGACGACTGGCTCATGTTGACGTGGTCGTTGGGATGGACCGGCGTCTTGGAGCCCATCGTGCCGCCGAGGATCTCGATGGCGCGGTTGGCGATCACCTCGTTGGCGTTCATGTTCGACTGGGTGCCGGAGCCGGTCTGCCAGACGACGAGCGGGAAATGCGCGTCGAGCTTGCCCTCCGCGACTTCCTGAGCCGCCTGGACGATTGCCCCGCCGACCTTCCGGTCGAGCTTGCCGAGGTCCATGTTGACCTCAGCCGCAGCATGCTTGATCACGCCGAGGGCGCGCACGATCGGGGCCGGCTGCTTCTCCCAGCCGATCGGGAAGTTCTCGACCGAGCGTTCCGACTGGGCGCCCCAGTAGCGGTCGGCGGGAACCTCGATGGCTCCGAAGGAATCGGTCTCGGTGCGGGTGGCCTTCTTGCGGTCGGACATGGCGGAAACGGCTTTCTCCGGTCGGGCGCGTGCGGCGTTTTCCCACCGCCTCGACCGCAGCGCAAGCGCAGGATTGCTAGTCCACCGTGTCCGCGGCCCGTTTCCTCCCGACGATCATCGCGCCGACCAGGTTCTCGCGATGGCGGTAACTCGCCAGCGCCACGCCGGCAAGGTGCAGGCCGACGAGCAGGATCAGGCCGTGCGCCGACCAGTTGTGCAGATGCTGCATCCAGGAGACGCCCCAGAAGGCGTCGGTGGTCAGCAGCCAGCCGGTGAACGCCGTGGCGGCCATGCCGAGCAGCAGGGCGACGATCATGGCGCCGCCGGCCGGGTTGTGGCCGACGTGACGGGACTCGCTGCCGGTGACGACGGCCCTGAGATAGGCGAGGGTCGTTCGCGGCGAACGAACGAAGTGCGAGAAGCGGGCATAGGGCGTGCCGATGAACCCCCAGGCGAGGCGCAGCACGATAAGCCCGCCGGCGGCGTAACCGGCCCAGGTGTGGATGTCCTCCCAGGCGTTGGCGCTGAGCCACGCGATGGCGAAGCTCAGCACCAGGCTCCAGTGGAACAAGCGCACCAGCGGGTCCCAGACGCGGACCCAGTCGTTGTCGCTGTCACCGGTCATGTGGGGAACGCGCTGCCGATCAATTCTCGCCGGCTTCGGCGTTGTTGAGCTTCTGCAGCGTCTCGGCGTTGTAGGCCATGTTGATGCGCTTGCCGCTCTTGTCGGTCGCGTAGACCTCGTAGCAGCCCTTCTCGACCTTGACCTGCTTGACGGTCAGGCCGTCGGTCTTGAGCATGCTTTCGAGCTTGGACTGCGGCTGCCAGGCGGATTGCGGGGCGGTGCTGCACCCGTTGCCCGCCGCGAAAGCGGGGCTGGCAACGACGACGGCGATGGCGCTGAGCAGGAATGCGTGTTTCATCAATAGTCTCCAGAGTGAACTGACTTGCATCCGCCAATCGCACAGGTGGCTTCGGCGTTGCAGGCGCGAAGCTAGGCGGCGCGGCCTGACAGGAGGCTGACAGTCGCCTGCGGCAGGATGTCATCGGCCGGGCACGCAGGAAGACAGGCTCCGTTAACGGGATAATGCCGGCGGGCTTGCCCGCGCGCGCCGTGTCGCTAGGCTGCGGCTTTCCGGGAAAAGGGAGATCCGCAATGGACGTGCTCAAGGTCGCTCGCGCGGCTGTGATCGGCCTTGTCGCGGTCATTGCCAGTCTCGCCGGGCTGGTTGTCGCGCCGGCGCTCGCCGCCGACCCGGCGGTGGTCAATCTGCTCGAGAAATCGGGAACCACCGCGCAGCTCGCGCTCATCGGGCCGAATACGGAGCAGCAGCTTCGCGCTTCGCCGCCCGACGGAATCCCACCCGAATACGCGGCGGCCTTTGCCGCGGTGGTCGGCAAGGCGCTCGACGGCGACAGACTGTTCAGCACCGTGGAGGACGCCCTGGCGGCGGCGACGGACGACGAGGAGGTGGCGGTGCTCACCGCTTTCTATTCTTCCGATCTCGGCCGGCGGATGGTTGCGGCGGAGAATTCCGCCGCTTCATTCCAGGACGAAATCGAGCAGCGGCTGGACGAACTGCTTGCCAAAGCCAGGAAGGACCCGAGACGCCTTGCCCTCTACGAGAGCATCGAAAGCGCTACGTCATCCGCGGTGGCCGCGGCTCTGACCACGGAGAGCATCATGCTCTCGATCGCCATCAGCATCAGTGAAGCCAACGGAGTTGATCCGGACGACAGCCAGATCACCGACATGAAAGTCCGGCTGGCGCTGATGCACAAGGACATCGTCGAGGCGGCACGGCAAGCCATCCTGGCCGGCCACGAGTTGATCTACGCGGGAATTTCCACTGACGATCTCGCGGCTTATTCCAATTTCCTCAAGTCGCGGCCGGCGACGAGGATGAACTATGTCATCAGTGGGACGCTGACCGGTTTCTTCGGCAATGCCGTGGCTGAGATCGGCAAGGCGTTTGCCGCGATCGTCCAGCAGAAGCGCACCTGAGTCGGGCGCGCCGGCTATTTCTTGCGGAACGCGTCGAGGCTGACGACCTCGGCGACGGGGGCGGCTTCCGCCGCGTCCTCGTCTTCACCATCGGCCGCCGGCGCGGCGGCGGGCTTCGCCTTGGCTGCCGCGATCGGCACCGGCGCCGTTGCCTCGGCCGGCTGTCCGTCGTCGTCCGCCGGGATGTCGGCGGCCGGGCGCTCGGCGACCTCGAAGCGCAGTTCGAACTGCACCGACGGGTCGAGGAACCCCTTGATCGCGGTGAAGGGCACCAGCAGGCGCTCGGGAACGCCGTTGAAGGAGAGGCCGACCTCGAAGGACTGCTCGCTCACCGTCAGGTCCCAATACTGATGCTGGAGAACGATGGTGATCTCCTGTGGGTACTGGGCGAGCAGCCGGCTGGAGATGCGCACGCCCGGCGCCTGGGTGGCGATGTTGATGAAGAAGTGGTGCTCGCCGGGCAGGCCGGTACGCGCCACTTCGGACAGCACCTTGCGGATGACGCCGCGCAGCGCGTCCTGGGCGAGGATGTCGTAGCGGATCAGATCTTCGGCCATGGCGTGTGGCGCAACCCCGATGCCAAATCGGGGCCGGCATCTGGATGCAATGGGCGGCCCCGGAGAAAGAAAGTGGAGGCTTCTGTTGCCAGGTGCCTCCGAACCCCGCCTTACGGTGCGACCCGCAAGGGCTTGAATTGAGGTTGCATCACCGCATTACGCGGCGAGGCGAGCCTCGGCATAGTTGTCGTTGGCAACTATATGTTCGGCCCGATAACGGCGGAACCATGCCGGGCAAAAGCCCATCCTTTACGCCCTCGTCGATCCTATTTCGCCCCCATATGGTGGAGGCGCCGGGTACTGCCCCCGGGTCCGCAGGGTTTATTACGATGGCCGTTTATCGCCATATCCGGATTGCTCCGGCACCCGGAATATAGGGATTCGGCGGCAGGAAGGGAAGCGCGGCGCTTCCCCGGCCGTTTGCTCGCTCAGACGCGGAAATTCAGCCCGGCGCGCCCGGCCACCGGGCCGTCCTGTTCGGATGGGCCTGCGAACAAGTCGTTGGCCGGGCGGACCCCTCGTCGGCTCCTCCCGGGCACGTCGGAATCGGATCGGGTCGAAACCTGTCAGCAGGTTGCGCCGCGCTCGTGGGGCCCTTGTTGCAGCGCACCATGTCGCGCGCTAGATTGGCTTCGTCAGCCAAGCGCGACTCGCGACGAATTGCGCCGCTGCCTCCCGAAAGATCACTGCCATGCGCCCCAGTTTCGCGAGAAACGCGATCGTTCTCGGCCTGCTTTCCGCCGTTGGCCCCTTCGCGATCGACATGTACCTGCCGGCGCTGCCGTCGATCGCCGCCGATTTCCAGGCGTCGACCGCGGCGACGCAGGGAAGCCTCGTCGCCTTCTTCCTGGCGGTGGCGCTGTTCCAGATCATCTACGGGCCGATCTCCGACAGCTACGGACGCAAGGCGCCGCTCTATTTCGGCATGGGCCTCTATTCGATCGGCGCCATCGGCTGCGGGCTGGCGCCGTCGATCGAGTGGCTGATCGTGGCGCGTTTCGTCCAGGGGGTGGGGGCGTGCGCCGGCATGACCATCCCGCGCGCCGTCGTGCGCGACCTGCACACCGGTCCCGACGCCGCCCGTCTGATGTCGCTGATCATGCTGGTCTTCAGCGTGTCGCCGATTCTGGCGCCGCTGTTTGGCAGCACGGTGATCGCGCTCGCCAGCTGGCGCTGGATCTTCTTTGCGGTGGCGCTCATCGGGATCCTCGGCATCGCCACCAATTACTTCGTTCTCAAGGAGACGCGACCGCCCGAAAAGCGCGTGCCGATCGACATCGCCAGCGTTGGACGTGGCTATCTGAACCTGCTCGGCGACCGGTATTTCCTCGGTGTCAGCCTCATCGGCGGCTTTGGCATGGCGAGTTTCTTCTCGTTCCTGTCGAGCTCGTCCTTCATCTACATCGACCATTTCGGCCTGACCCCGACGCAATACAGCTTCGCCTTCGCGATCAACGCCATCGCCTTCATCGGCATGGCGCAGCTCACCGGCCGGTTCGGGCGACGCTTCGGCCTCAGGACCATGGTTCGGGCGGCGCTGGCTTTCTACCTCGTTGCGATTGGGGTTCTGCTGACGGCGACGCTGGCGGGCCTCGACAACGTGCTTGCCCTGATCGCCATGCTGTTCGTCGCGTTCGGCAGCATGGGCCTCGTCATCCCGTCGACGGCGGTGCTGGCGCTGGAGAACTATGGACCGCGCGCCGGAACGGCCTCGGCCCTGATGGGTACGCTGCAACTTCTGGCGGGTATCTCGGTGGTCGCCGTCCTCGGCACGGTGGCGAACGGCACGTTGCTGCCGATGGTCGGTGCGATGTTCGGCTGTGCCGTGATCGCCTTCGTCCTCGGGCGAATCACGCTGAACGGCGCCGGCCAGCCCGTCCCCGAAGCGGCGGAATAGCTGGCGTTACCCGGCCGCCGGGAATCGCGGTAGAATTGCCGGATGCGCCAATATCTCGACCTGATGCGACTCGTGCTCGACCGCGGCGTCCGCAAGACGCGACCGCACCGGAACCGGCACGCTGTCGGTGTTCGGCCATCAGATGCGCTTCGATCTCGCGGACGGTTTTCCGCTGGTGACGACCAAGAAGATCCACCTGAAATCGGTGATCCACGAGCTTTTGTGGTTCATCGCCGGCGACACCAATGTCCGCTATCTGAACGAAAACGGCGTCCGCATCTGGGATGAATGGGCCGACGAAAACGGCGATCTCGGACCGGTCTACGGGGCGCAGTGGCGCTCGTGGCCGACGGCGGACGGCGGCTCGATCGACCAGCTGCGCGACGTGGTCGAGCAGATTCGGACAAGCCCGGATTCGCGCCGGCTGATCGTCACGGCCTGGAACCCGGCGGAGGTCGGCAAGATGGCGCTGCCGCCCTGCCACTGCCTCTTCCAGTTCTACGTCGCCGACGGCCGGCTCTCCTGCCAGCTCTACCAGCGCTCGGCCGACATCTTTCTCGGCGTGCCCTTCAACATCGCCTCCTACGCCCTGCTGACCATGATGGTGGCGCAGGTGACCGGCCTCAAGCCGGGCGAGTTCGTGCATACCCTTGGCGACGCGCATCTCTATCTCAATCATGTCGATCAGACGCGGCTGCAGCTTCAGCGCGATCCGCGGCAGCTGCCGACCATGACCCTCAACCCCGAGGTCAATTCGCTGTTCGATTTCGTCTATGACGATTTCACCATCGCCGGCTACGAGCCGCACCCGCACATCAAGGCGGAAATCGCGGTTTAGGGTGTGGCGCCGGTCCGTCTGTCCATCATCGCGGCGGTTGCCGCCAATGGCGTGATCGGCGACGGCACGGGTATGCCGTGGCGCCTGTCCACCGACATGAAACGTTTCCGCGCGCTGACCATGGGCAAGCCGGTCGTGGTCGGCCGCAAGACCTTCGAGACGTTCGGCAAGCCGCTTGCCGGCCGCACCAACATCGTCGTCAGCCGGCGGCAGGACTACCGGCCGGAGGGCGCCATCGTCGCGAACAGCCTCGATGCCGCGCTGGCGCTCGCCGAGGACACGGCCCGCGAGGCCGGGGGCGACGAGGTCATGATGCTCGGCGGCGGCGAAATCTACGCGGCGGCGATGGACCGTGCCGACCGCCTCTACATCACCCATGTCGAAGCGGAGCCGGACGGTTCGGTTCGCCTTCCCGCCCATCGATCCGGCGGTGTGGCGAGCGGCCTCGACGCGAGCGCGTGCCGGCCGGCGAACGGGACAGCGCGGCCAGCGTGTTCAGCGTCTATGAGCGCATCGGCGAACGGCCCGGTGGTTGACGGGACCGGTGCGACACCCCACGTGTCGGCGACGCGTGCCGGACGGCAAAGCGGTCTTCGCGTTGAAAAGCCCCGGCAACATGCCTATAAACCGGACCAATCCCCGTGGCGGCTCAAGCGGCACGGCATTCGTGTGTTCATGCCCCTAAAGGAGCGAGATGCCCTGGGAAAATCAGACTGGCGGCGGTGGCTGGAGGGGTGGAAACGGCGGTCCATGGGGGCAGGGACCGCGTAATACCGGGGGCGGTGGTTCGACCCCGCCCGATCTCGAAGAACTGCTGAGGCGCGGCCAGGACCGGCTGCGGCGTGTGCTGCCGGGCGGCGGAGGCGGTGGCGGCGGCCGGATGAATCCGATCACGCTGATCGCCATCCTGATCGTCGCGATGGCGCTGGCGAACCTACTATTTCTTCACGTTCCGCGTGCAGCCGGACGAAGAGGGCGTGGTGCTGCGCTTCGGCGCGTTCAACCGCACGGCTCAGCCCGGCCTGAACTTCCGCCTGCCTTACCCGATCGAGGTCGTCTACACGCCGAAGGTCACGCGCGTGAACCGGGTCACGATCGGGCAGGTGCTCGGACGACCGCAACACGAACGTCAGCCGGCCGCGACATTCCCGAAGAGAGCCTGATGCTCACCGGCGACGAGAACATCGTCGATATCGACTTCTCGGTCTTCTGGGTCATCAACAACGCCGCCGACTACCTGTTCAACATGGAAGACCCGGACGGCACCGTGAAATCGGTCGCCGAGAGCGCCATGCGCGAGGTGGTCGGCCGCTCGGTCGTCGAGGCGCTGCTCACCCAGGCCCGGCAGATCACCGAAACCGACGTGCAGAAGCTGATCCAGCAGACGCTCGACGAATTCAAGGCCGGCATCCTGGTGACGCAGGTGCAGCTTCTCAAGGTCGACCCGCCGGCCGACGTGATCGCGTCGTTCCGTGACGTGCAGGCGGCGCGCGCCGATGCCGAGCGGGCGCAGAACGAGGCCCAGACCTACGCCAACAAGGTGGTTCCCGAAGCCCGCGGCCAGGCCTCGCAGATCACCAACGCGGCCAACGCCTATCGTGACCGGCTCATCGCCGAAGCGACCGGCAAGGCGCAGCGCTTCGACCAGGTCTACGAAAGCTACAAGGCCGCGCCGGCCGTGACGCGCAAGCGCATGTATCTGGAGACCATGGAGCAGGTCTTCGGCGGCATGGACAAGATCATCATCGACGAGAAGAGCGGCACCAACGGCGTGGTGCCCTATCTGCCGCTCGACGCGCTGGGCAAGCCATCGTCAAGTCCGCCGACGACCGGCCCGTCGGCGTCATCGACCGGGGGGACCCAATAATGAGACCCGGACTCTTCGGAGGCGTCGGCCTCGTCATCGTCGCCGTCATCGGCTTCCTGCTCTACATGAGCTTCTTCACGGTCGACCCGACGCAGCAGGCGCTCGTGCTGCGCTTCGGACAGGTTGTCGCGCCGCTCGGCAAGCCCCTGAAGCCGGTCACCGAGCCCGGCCTGTACTGGAAGCTGCCGCTGATCGACAACGTCGAATATTTCGACAGGCGCATCCTCAATCTCGATTCGCCACCGCTGGAGATCATCGCCTCCGATCAGAAGCGGCTCGTCGTCGACGCCTTCGGACGCTACAAGATCGTCGACGCGCTGCAAGTTCTTCCAGTCGGTCGGGACCGTCCAGGTCGCCGACTCGCGGCTTTCGGTGATCCTCAACTCCGCCGTGCGCCGCGTGCTCGGCGATGCCAGCTTCATCCAGCTGGTGCGCGACGAACGCGCCCAGCTGATGGCGAAGATCACCGAGCAGGTCGGGCGCGAGGCGCGTGGCCTCGGCATCGAGATGGTCGACGTGAAAATCCGCAGCGCCGACCTGCCGGAGGCGAACAGCCAGGCGATCTATCAACGCATGCAAACCGAGCGCCAGCGCCAGGCGACCGAGATCCGCGCGCAGGGCGAGCAGGCGGCGCGGCGGATTCGCGCCGAAGCCGACCGAACGGCGACCGTCATCGTCGCCGAAGCCAACGGCGAGTTGGAGCAGCTGCGCGGTGAAGGCGAGGCCAAGGTCAACCAGATCTACGCGGATGCTTTCAGCAAGGATCCGGAATTCTTCGCCTTCTATCGCTCCATGCAGGCCTACCAGACCGGCCTGAAGGCGTCGGATACGCGCATGTTGCTGTCGCCGAACTCGGAATTCTTCAGGTTCTTCGGCGATTCGAGCGCCGTGCAGGGCGGCGTCCTGGGCGCCGCGTCGCCGACGCCGGGGGCGTCGTCGCCACCAGCGGCGCAGACACAACCGCCCGCGGCGCCCGCTCAATAGAAGCGGGCGGCGCCTGGAGTTCGTAACGCATTCGTGTCGGAAGACGGCATCATGGTTGTCGTCTTTCGGCCCTATTTCGCGCATGATTGATCGAGCATAGTTCGGTTACGATCGACCGGGCGTGGACGCCGGGGCGGTGTCGCCCCTGGACGGCGCCGGGTGCTCTCAGGAGGTAGGACCCATGACAAGGCCGTCATTCGGGTTTGGGCGGGCAGCTGCGCTTCTTGTCGCCGGCGCCATCGTGGTCTGGTCGGCGCCGCCGGCCGCGGCGCGCGGCCCCGAATTGGTCGCCGATGTTGCCGAGCCGCTGCTCGACGCGGTGGTCAATATCGCGACCTCGCAGAATGTCGCCGCCGCCAACAACCCGGTACCGGCGCCGAAACTGCCGGAGGGCTCGCCCTTCCAGCACTATTTCGATGAGTTCCTCGGCGACAACAACGGCGGCAAGGCGCTGCCGCGTCGCGTGCAGTCCCTCGGGTCGGGCTTCGTCATCGATCCGACCGGGATCATCGTCACCAACAATCACGTCATCGAGGGCGCCGACGAGATCACGGCCAACTTCACCGACGGCAGCAAGCTGACCGCCACGGTGATCGGCTACGACGACAAGACCGACCTGGCGCTCCTCAAGGTCAGCGCCGACAAGCCGCTCACCTCGGTCAGCCTCGGCGATTCCGACCAAGCTCCGGGTCGGCGACTGGGTGATGGCGATCGGCAACCCGTTCGGCCTCGGCGGCACGGTGACGGTCGGCATCGTCTCGGCGCGCAACCGCGACATCAATTCCGGCCCCTACGACGACTTCATCCAGACCGACGCGTCGATCAACCGCGGCAATTCCGGCGGGCCGCTGTTCAACATGGACGGCGAGGTGATCGGCATCAACACGGCGATCATCTCGCCGACCGGCGGCTCGATCGGTATCGGCTTTGCCGTGCCGTCGGAAGTCGCGGTCGGCGTCATCGACCAGCTGCGCCAGTTCGGCGAGACGCGTCGCGGCTGGCTGGGCGTGCGCATCCAGGACGTCACCGATGAGGTCGCCCAGGGCCTCGCCATGAGCGGCCCGCCGCACGGCGCGCTGGTCGCCAGCGTCGACGAGCAAGGGGCCAGCAGCGGCCGCCGGCATCATGGCCGGCGACGTCATCCTCAAGTTCGACGGCGAGGCGGTCGATGCCATGCACGACCTGCCGCGGCTGGTCGCCGGCAAGGCGGTGGGCAAGCAGGTCAACAGTACTTGTCCTGCGCGATGGCAAGGAGCAGCAGATCGACGTCACGCTCGGCCGGCTGGAGGAGGCCGACAAGGCAGCCGCCGCGACGCCGGCCGAAGCCCGACGGCAAGGACGCCGCGCCGACGCCGATGATTTCCGCCGGCCCGCTCGGCCTGACGCTGTCGGATCTTTCGCCCGACGCCCGCAGCCGCTTCGGCATCGCCGATACGGTGACCGACGGCGTGGTGGTGGCGAGCGTCCTCGACGGCAGTCCGGCATCGGACAAGCGCGTGCAGCCCGGCGATGTGATCATCGCCGTCGCCGACGAGGAAGTGAAGGCGCCGGACGACGTCCAGCGGGCGATCGACAAGCTGAAGGCGGACGGGCGCAAGGACGCGCGGCTGACCCTCAAGGGCAAGGACGGCATCGTGCGCTGGGTCGTGCTGCCGCTGGAGCAGTAGGCGGCCTCAGCCGGACTGTTGCGAAGCCTGCCAGGTTTTCCGGTCGATCCGGTAGAGGACGTGCCGCGCCAGTTTGTGATCCGCCGGCAGCCGCGGATGCAGGAAATCCTCGCGCGGGTCGCGGCTCATCCCGATCTTTTCCATCACCCGGCGCGACGGCCGGTTCCACTCGGCGGTGAACGAGACCAGCGCATCGAGGCCGAGCGGCCCGAAGGCGTGGGCGACCACGCCGCGGGCGGCTTCGGTGGCGTAGCCGCTGCCCCAGGCCTCGCGCGCCAGCCGCCAGCCGATCTCGATCGCCGGCGTAAAATGCGCCTCGAAGCCCGGCCGGGCCAGGCCGACATAGCCGATGAACCTGGCCGCAGCCTTTTCCTCCACCGCGTACAGGCCCCAGCCCTCGGCGGCGATGTTGGCGCGGTTGCGTTCGAGGAAGGCGTCCGATTCCTCGCGGCTGAGCGCCCTGGTGAAGAACTCCATGACCCGCGGATCGGAATTGATCGCCGCGAACGGCGCCGCATCCTCGTCCTGCCAGTCGCGAAGCGTCAGCCGCTCCGTCTCGATGTGGACGCCCGGCGGCACGTTCAGTCCAGCACGTGGCTGACCATGCCGTCGGCGAGCTTGGGTTCGAACCAGGTCGATTTCGGCGGCATGATCGCGCCGGCGTCGGCGACCGCCATCAGGTCGTCCATGGTGGTCGGGTAGAGGGCGAAGGCGACCGCCATGTCGCCGGAGGCGACGCGGCGTTCCAGTTCGCCGAGGCCGCGCCCGCCGCCGACGAAGTCGATGCGCTTGTCGGTGCGCTGGTCGGCGATGCCGAACAGCGGTTCCAGCACGTTGGCGGAAAGGAGGGTGACCGGAAGCCGGCCGATCGGGTCGTCGGCGGGGATCAGGTCCGGGCGGATCGTCAGGCGATACCAGTGGCCGCCGACAAACATGCCGAACTCGCCGGCGCTTGTCGGGCGCACCGCTTCGCCCGCGACCTCCACCGTGAAGCTCTTTTCGAGCGCCGCCACAAGCTCTTCGGCGCTTTGGCCGTTCAGGTCGCGGATGACGCGGTTGTAGTCGAGGATGGTCATCTGGTGGTCGGGGAAGATCACGCTCAGGAACCAGTCGTGCGGGCCGGCCTCCGGGCCGCGGGCCGCGGCGACGCGCGCCGCCGCCGCCGAGCGGTGGTGGCCGTCGGCGATGTAGAGCGCCGGCAGGGCGTCAATCGCGCCGGTGAGGGCGTCGATCGTGGCCGGGTCGCTGACCACCCACATCTCGTGGCGCACCCCGTCGTCGGCGGTGACGTCCACCTCGGCCCGCCCTTCGGCGATCAGCGCCAGCATGGCGTCGATTTCGGGCGCCTTGGGGTAGGCGATCATCACCGGCCCGGTTTCGGCGTTGACCGCCTCGATCTGGCGCACGCGATCGTCTTCCTTCGCCGGCGTGGTCAGTTCGTGCTTGCGGATGCGGTTGGTGTTGTAGTCGGCGATCGAGGCGGCCGCGGCGAGGCCGGTCTGCTGGCGGTCGCGCCAGGTCAGCCGGTAGACGTAGTAGCGGGGTTCGGCGTCGCGGATCATGACCTTGGCGTCGGTCATGCGTTTCAGGTTCTCCGCGGCCTTGGCATAGACCGCCGGCTCGTAGGGGCCGATCGACGGGTCGAGGTCGATCTCGGGCTTGGAGATATGCAGAAAGCTCCAGGGCTTGCCGGCGGCGCGCTGGCGCGCCTCGGCGCTGGACAGCACGTCGTAGGGCGGGGCGAGGACTTCGGCGGCGCGACCGGGCGCCGGGCGCAGGGCGCGAAAGGGCTGGATAAGAGACAAGGGGACTCCGCAGGAAGGCAGGCAGGCGCATCCGTTTACCGGCATTGGATGGCCAGGGCAAACGCCCGGAGAATCGCCCGAAAATCGGGTCGATCAGCATTTCGTTTGACGTGGCATGGGGGGAGGGCGACAAGACGGGCCGGAGGCTCTCATGAACGTCACGCCGCGGCTTGCCCGCAAACTCGCCGTCGCAATCGTCGTCCTGATTGCGGGGCTCTATTTCGTTCCCGTCGTCACGATCATCTGGGTCGGCGCCGGCCTCATCGACGTCCTGCGCAACCAGCGCCGCGACGCCAGGGTCCTTGAGCGCTACTTCCTCGGCAACGGCATCCCGACCTGGTTGCTGTCGCCGTTCAATCTCATCGTCGACCTCATCTGCTACCGCAACAAGGGCATCTACAAGCTGGAGGATCTGCCGGAGGCCTGGCGCGCCGAGCTCGACGGCGTGCTGGAGGTGTTCCGTCAGCGCCACGACGAGATCATCGCCGACATCGACCGGACGTTCGAGGGCGGCCGCCGGGGCATGTATGTCTACACCTGGTACGGCAAAGAGAACCCGCACGACATCGCCGAGTTCAAGCGGGACTTCCGCTTCATCAAGACGATCGCCGTTTCGATCTTCTCGGGCAAGGAGTCGACCTCCTTCCACTACGGCCCGCTGCGCCTGACGCTGCGCGTCCTCTACAACCTGACGCCGGTCCGTCACGACGGCATCTACATCGAGTGCCAGGGCCGTCGGCACTACTGGCACGACGACCCGCTGTACATTTTCGATGACACGCTGATGCACAGATCCGTCAACGAGTACGACGCCCGCCGCTATTGCGTGTTCATCGACATGGTGCGGCCGACGCGTTTTCCGGCGTTCCTGTCGGCGCTGGTTTCGGTCGTCGCGGTGGTGGTCGAGAAGATCAATGCGCGTGTTCTACAAGAACTGGAAGATGCTGCGCCCGGCCGCCAAGACCGCGGACTCCAGGTAGCGCCGTGGCCCGGCGTGCCGACTCCGGCGGCCCGATCGCTGGCGGAGCCGGCTAACTTCCAATAGAAATCAGCCCATGGCGGAGGACCAAACCAACCGGCGGCTCGCGGCCATTCTGGCGGCCGATGTCGTTGGCTATTCGCGCCTGATGGGCGCCAACGAGTCCGGCACGCTGACGGCGCTCAAGGCACACCGTGAGACGGTGTTCGATCCCGCCGTGGCGAGGTACAAGGGCCGGGTCGTCAAGCTGATCGGCGATGGCACCCTGGCGGAGTTCGCCAGCGTCGTCGATGCGGTCAACTGCGCCCTCGCCATCCAGCGCGCGGTCAAGGCGCAGACCGCGGGCAGCGGCATCGTTCTCAGGATCGGCATCAACCTCGGCGACATCATCATCGACGGCGACGACATCTATGGCGACGGCGTCAACGTCGCGGCCCGGCTGGAGCCGCTCGCCGAGCCTGGTGGCGTATGCATCTCGTCCATCGTCAACGAGAGCGTCGGCAACCGCATCGCGGTCGTCTTCCGCGACGGTGGCGAGGTTACGGTCAAGAACATCGCCCGGCCGGTTCGGGTGTGGAAGTGGCACCCCGACCACGACCCGGCCGCGGCGTCGGCGCCCGAGCCGGCGAAAGCTGCGGTCGCGAACGGCAGAGGAGGCGGAACCGCCGTCCATCGCCGTTCTGCCCTTCAACAACATGTCGAACGACCCCGAGCAGGAATACTTCTCCGACGGCATCACCGAGGACATCATCACCGACCTGTCCAAGGTGGCCGGGCCTGCTGGTCATCGCGCGCAATTCGAGCTTCGCCTACAAGGGCAAGAGCCCCGACATCCGCACCGTCGGCCGGGAGCTTGGCGTGAAGTCGGTGCTGGAGGGCTCGATCCGCCGCGCCGGCAACCGGGTGCGGATAACCGCCCAGCTCATCGATGCCGCGACCGGCGGCCATGTCTGGGCCGACCGCTACGACCGCGACCTGACCGACATCTTCGCTGTCCAGGACGAGGTGACCCGTCACATCGTCGACGCGCTCAAGGTCAAGCTGACGGCGGTCGAGGCAGCGCGCATCGCCGATATGCCGACCGACAATCTGGAGGCGCACGACCTGTTCCTGAAAGCGCGCGAGCTCCTCTTCGGGCAGAGGAGCGGCCGCGAAATGTTCGATCGGGTCGTTTCGCTCCTCGGCCGCGCCGTCGAACTCGATCCCGACTATGCCGAGGCCTATGCCGGCCTCGGCATGGCGCACAATCTCGATTTCCAGAACCATTGGACGGGGGCGCCGGATGCTTTCGAGAGGGCGATCCATTTCGCGACGCTGGCCGTCGAGAAGGGGCCCAATGTGCCCTATGCACGCTTCGTCGCGGCGGTGATGGCGATCTGGTCGAGAGACCTGCCGAAGGCGAAGCAGGAATCGGAGGCAGCGCTCGCGGTCAATCCGAACTATGCCTCCGCGCTCGGTACGCTGGGCCTTGTCGATATCTATTCAGGGAACCCCGAGGCGGCGATCCCGTTGGCCGAGCGGGCGATGCGGCTCGATCCCGGCTTCGTCCACCAAACCCTGCATTTCCTCGGGACGGCCTATCTGGTGGCCGGCAAATACGAGACGGCGGCGGCGACCTTCCGCGAGCGTATCCGGATATCGCCGAAGACCGACCTGTCGCGCGGCCTGCTGATCTCCGCCCTCGGCCATCTCGGTGAGATCGAGGAGGCGCGGCGCGTTGCGGCCGAGCTGAAGGCGCTCAGCCCCAAATACTCGTTCGCGGGCCATCTGGCGCGCCTGCCCTTCACCAACCCCGCCGACGCCGAGCGGATCAGGGAAGGCTACGCCAAGGCGGGGGTCGGCGCGTAGAGTTGTGGTTAGGTCCCAAAGCAGGTTTATTGTAGTTGTTGCCAATTCCACGGAGGGAACCAGGGTTCAGATTGAGTATATGGAACGGCCAAGAACGGCCGCCTCTGCCAATGGCAACTGTACCGCGGAGGCTCCATTCATTCGGGTGATACGCATACCGCGCAAGCATCCCCAATCCACGCTCGCATGCTTCAAAGATATGAGGGAGAGATCATTATGAATCTTCGAGACGCCAGAAGGGCCATTGCCGTCGCAGCAGTCATTGCGATGACCGGCGCAAGCGCCGCAACTGCCCAGGACATTCAGTACTTCACCATCGGAACGGGGGGAACCGGCGCGACCTACTACCCGATCGGCGGTCTCATCGCCAATGCCATCTCCAAGCCGCCCGGCTCGCGCGAATGCGACCAGGGGGGCAGCTGCGGGGTCGACGGTCTCATTGCCTCCGCGGTGTCCTCGCGCGGTTCGGTCGACAATGTGAACGGCATCATGTCAGGCCTCCGCAACTCCGGATTTGTCCAGTCGGATGTGGCCTACTGGTCCTATACCGGGACCGGCACGAACGAGGGCAAGCCGCCCATGGACAAGCTGCGCGCGATCGCCGCGCTCTATCCCGAGCACATCCATCTGATCGCGCTCAAGGACTCCGGCATCAAGTCGGTCGCCGATCTCAAGGGCAAGCGTGTCTCGCTTGACGAGCCCGGGTCGGGCACGCGGGTTGACGCCCTCCTGATCCTTCAGGCCGCCGGACTCTCCGAGAATGACATCAGCGCCGAAGCCCTGAAGCCAGGACCGGCCGGCGATGCCCTGCGCAATGGCAAGATTGACGCCTTCTTCATCGTCGCCGGCTATCCCATCGGCTCTCTGGTCGATCTGGCCTCGGCCGTCGATGTCGAACTGGTGCCCATCGACGGCGACGTCGCCAAGGCCCTGACCGACAAATACGGGTTCTTCTCGACCAGCGATATCCCCGCCGACACCTATGAGGGGGTGGGTGACACGCATACCGTCGCCGTCGGCGCGCAATGGTTGACCAGCGTCGATGAGCCGGACGACCTGATCTACGGCATCACCAAGGCGCTGTGGAACGAGAACACCCGTCACCTGCTCGATACCGGCCACGCCAAAGGCAAGGTGATCACGCTCGACACCGCCCTTGACGGGATCGGCATCCCCCTGCATCCGGGGGCCGAGCGCTTTTACAAAGAAGCGGGTCTGATCAAGTAGGTGGACCGCAGCTGCTGTCAAGCAACGGCCCGGGCGCCAAAGCGTCCGGGCTTCGATTTACCGGGCGCGCGTGATGACCGACCCTGACACCGACTCCGCCACCGGGCCCGGTCAGCTGACTCCCGAGCAATTGGCCGAGATCGAACGCAAATACGATCCCGAACTCGCATTCAGGCCCACCGGCAAGATTCTTGCGGTCGTCACAACCGTGGCGCTGGCGGCGATGTCCGCCTACTTCTTCTACGCCTCTGGCTTCGGCCTGGTGCGCGAATTGCTCCATCGCGGCATCTATCTGTCCTTCGTGCTGGGGCTGACGTTTCTCATGTTCGGCTTCCGCCGGGCGGCGCCGGACGCTGCCACCCCCAAGCCGAAGTGGTATCGCTTCGACGGCGTTCCCTACAGCGATATCGCGTTGAGCATCATTGCGATTGCGGCGTCCCTCTATCTGCCGCTCCTGCCGCCCGAAATCGTCAGCGAGCGTGTCGGTAACCCCGCCCAAATCGACGTCATCATGGGCACGATCCTTTTGATTGTCACGCTCGAGGCGACGAGACGGTCGGTGGGGCCGACCCTGCCGGCAATTTCCATCATTTTCATGCTGTTCGCCCTTTTCGGCCGCAACATGCCCGGTGTGCTCAACCACAGCGGCACAAGCTGGCTGGGACTGATCAATCACCTGTACATGACCAATCAGGGCATCTACGGCATCGCGGTCGGCGTGATGGCGCAATACGTGTTCCTTTTCGTCCTGTTCGGCGTATTGGCGACGCGTATCGGGCTTGGTCAGCTCTTCATCGACCTGGCGACGGTCGTTGCCGGGCGTTACTCAGGCGGCCCAGCCAAGGTCGCGATCTTTTCCTCGGCTCTCTTGGGATCGATTTCAGGATCTTCCATTGCCAATACGGTGACCACCGGCGCGCTGACGATTCCGGCGATGAAGCGCGTGGGCTATCCCGCGCACTTTGCGGCCGCTGTTGAGGCGACCGCATCGACCGGAGGACAGATCACGCCCCCGGTTCTCGGCGCCGCCGCTTTTATCATGGTCGAATTCCTCCAGGTTCCTCTCAGGGTCATCCTGCTCGCGTCGCTCGTTCCGGCAATGCTCCACTATTTCGGCATCTTCACCATGGTCCATCTCGAGGCGCGCAAACTCGGGCTGCGCGGCCTCAACAAGAATGAGCTTCCCGATGCCATCAAGGTGCTGCGCGAGCACTGGCTGGCGTTGGTCCCTCTGGTCATCCTGATCTACCTGATCGTGACGGGCCGTACGCCCGACTTTGCGGCCGTGTATTCCATCATCGCCTGTGTCGTTGTCGGGGTGATCAAGAAGAAGAACCGACTGACCCTGCCCGGGCTCTGGGACGCTATGGCAGCGGGTGCGCGCGGCACGATCGCGGTTGGCGCGGCAGCGGCGTGCGTCGGGATCATCGTGGGCGTGGTGACCCTGACCGGGGTCGGCTTTCGCCTCGGCTTCATGGTGGTGCAGACGGCAAGTGATATTGGCGGCTTTTTTTCCTCGATGTGGCCGCTCTCCTATTTCGGCGTCGAGGGTTGGGCGCTGTTCGTGGCATTGGTTCTCATCGCCATCTCCTGCATCCTCATGGGCGCGGGAATTCCGACGACGGCCACATACATCATTCTGGTTTCGGTCGCGGCACCGGCCCTGGCGGCCCTGCATGTGCAGGACATCGTCGCCCATTTCTTTGTATTCTACTATGGCGTTCTGGCGGACATCACGCCGCCGGTCGCGCTTGCCGCCTATGCTGCTGCGGGCATTGCGGGCTCAAATCCGTTTCGGACCGGCAATGCGGCCTTCCGCCTCGGGATCGCCAAGGCCCTGGTGCCCTTCGTGTTCGTCTATTCGCCATCGCTGCTGATTGTTGCGGACGGATTCACGATGCATGCCTTCGTCATCACCCTTGCCGGCGCCATTGTTGGCATCGGACTGATGGGCGTGGCGTTTTCCGGTTTCATGCTGGCACGACTGAATACTCTTGAACGTATATGGGCGGGGCTGGTGTCGTTGCTCTTTGTAGCCCCGGGACTGGTGTCTATGGGAGTTGGCGCCGCTCTGATCGCGCCGCTGGTGTTCACGCAGTGGAGCAAGCGGCGTTTGGTGACCATGGCGAGCTAGTAGCTGCCGGTTAGGCAGGCATGGGTATGTTCCCTGGAACTGTCGCCGCAGGTGTCGGCCGGGCCGGAGTAATGGTGGCCAACGCCACTGAGTGGTTCGGTCTAGTTGTCAGCGCATTACCGGAGAGCGGCTTGTCTGGGCGTTAATTTCCGCGTCCGTCAGATGGCCGACTGGTCTAGCCGTCATGCGCCGCCAGAACTCTAAGAGTGCCAGGTCCGCTTTGGGTCAATAGCAGAA